>DATGGA010000051.1:0-55145 GCA_035308765.1 Burkholderiales bacterium | reverse complement strand
GAAGGCGGTCAAGGACTGGGGCCTGAAGAAGCTGCGCGTCGGCTACGGCCTGGACGTCGAGGACGCGCGCCGCGCGGGCCTCTACATCTCCGAGGGGCGCGGCATCAACCCGGCCACGCAGCAGAAGGAGCCGATGCTGTTCGCGGAACCCGCGCTGCTGCTGGTCAAGCCCGAGGGCGAGCTCTACGCGGCGTGGATCCAGTCCACGCCCTTCGCGCGCGTGCACATCGCGGAGATCCTCACCGCGGTGGACAACTTCGTGGCGAAAAATCTTCCTGAACCGAGAGGCTCCGCCTAGCATCATTCTTCGCCCTCCTCTTCCCCGAGGGCGCTGAGCCGTTCGTGCACGCGGCATAGCGGCTGCAGGTCGCAGTTTCTGCACGTCGTGAGCCCCCGCTTCGGATCGACGCGCGCATCGCCCGCGGCGAAGCCCGAAGCGAGAGATTCCAGTTCCGCCTTCCAGGTCGCGACCAGGCCGCCCCAGTTTTTCGCCGCCCTGACGCCCGGAATTTCTTTTTCATTCAGAGAAAACCCGGAGAACTTCATGTCCCCCGCGCGCAACTTCGCGAACGCGAGCGCCGAGAGATCTTCCGTTGCGGTGATCGCGTACATCGGCAGCTGCGGATCGTCGGGGCGCGGTCCCTGCCAGTCGCTGGACGTGACCCGGCTGCCCGTCTTGTAGTCGATGATCGCGTGCGTGCCGCGCATTTCACCTTCCAGAAGGCGGTCCATGCGGTCGATGCGGCCGCTGAACGACAGGCCGCCCACTTCGAGCGTCCGTTTCTGTTCTATCTGCACGACTTCGAACGGCGGGCGCCCGCGCTCGATCTCGAGCCAGTCGCGCGCGAGGCGGACCAGTCGCTGCTTTTCGAGTTCGGCGAAGCGCCCTTCGATTTCCAGATCCTTGACTGCTTTTTCCGCGCTTCTGGAAATCACCGCGGAAACATCTCCATCCAAACCACCTCTGGTTTTCAATTCCCTCCAGATGCCGGCCATCAGCGCGTGCAGCAGCTGTCCGCGCTGCATCGCGTCCAGCCCCGGCTCCGGCGCATCCAGCGCTTCGGCGGCGAGGCGATGGCGCGCGAAGGCGCGGAACGGGCAGGCAGCCTGGTCGGCGAGCACGCGGGTGCCGCCCTTGACCGCTTTTGATGCTGGTGGATCCGCCCTTTCATCTTCAAAGGATTCGAGAGCACGGGAAGAAAAAAGCACATCCCTGTACGACGCGAACCGCGGCAGCTCGACCGCGCCCTCCGGTACCTGCGCGATCAGGGGGCTGGGTGCGAGTTCGCGATCCTCTTCGCGCCGCGCCCAGGAGAACACGACCTGGTCCGCGGCGCCAAGCCAGCCCTCGGTGCGGCGGCGGTCGAGAGCGAGCGAGGCTTCCGCCGACGCCTGCGGAATGCCGGCCTTCCTTTGCAGCGCCACCGGCAGGAAGGGATCCGGATGCGCGTGCTGCGGCCAGACTCCGTCGGTGAGCCCGCTCACCCACAGCGCGTCGAACTCGATGCCGGCGGATTCCAGCAGGCCCAGCACCTTCACCGGCGCGCCCGTACCGCCGACTCCCTCGGGCTGGAACAGCGCCTCGGAGCAGAGGCGGCGCAAATGGGCAACGGCCTCGCTCGCCGAAAACTTTTCCTTGACCGCGCCGACGCGCGCAAATTCGGCCAGCAGCTCGTTCAACTTGGCGCGCGCCTGGTATTCCGCCGAATCCAGCGGCCGGTCGCCCGGAAAGCCCGCCGCATCGAGCAGCGCAGTGAAATGCCGGGCCCAGTCGTGGGGCGAGAGAGGTTTGCCTTCCTTTGATTTTCCAAACAAGGATTCAAAAACCGGACGCAAATCCAGATTCTCGCCGACAAGTCCGATCAACTTCGGAAGAGAAATTTCCGCATCCGCTTCGCGCCGCAGCCGAACGTCCAGCCGCGCGCGCGCGGCCATCCCGGCTTCGGCGCCGCCGAGGAACGGCGAACGGATCAGCCGGCTGACCGTTTCGAAGCCGCTTTCGAAATGACAGAATTCCAGCAGCGACAGCGCGAATTCGACCAGCGGGTAGCCCGTCAACGGCTCGCCGATGGAGAGTTCGAACGGCGGCGGCGAACCCATCACGCGCCCGAACACGCGCGCCACCTCGCGCCGGCGCAGCTTGAGGTCGGGCACCACCACGCCGATATGTTTTTTTCCCTCCTCCAGCCGCGCGCGCGCCCACCGCGCCGCGCTTTCCAGCTCCTCGCGCGGCGAAGCGAACGAGGTCTTGACTGCGTGGCCTTGCCTTTTTTCCGGACTGCAGTCCAGGAATTCGAACTGATTCAAAAAAATCTTCACCTGCTCCGGAACGATGTCGAAGGCGTAGGCGACGAGGAGTTCCGGCTTCCTGAATTCGAAATCCCAGAGAAGCGACGCGTCCACCAGGCCGTCCTTCTGCAGCCGGCGCTGGTAGGCCCGGGCCCAGTCGGCGAAAGCGCGCGTGTCCTCGGTGCCATCGAATTTCTCCAGCGCCCCGGCGATGCGCCATTCCTGCGCGGTCTGCCAGGCCCGCTGCGCGCTGGCCGCGGTCTGCGGCACGTCCAGCAGCGCGCCGCTCCAGCGCGAGGCGCGGATCGCCTCTTCCCACAGCGCGCGCGACTGGGCCTCAGACAGCAGCATGGGCAGTTCTTTGCTTGCGTCCGCGTACAGCGCATCCTCGTAGCCGCGGAGGATGAAGGCCTCCAGCGGCAGGATGTCGGCGTCTTCCCAGACGGCAAGGCCCTTGCCCGCCTGAAAGCGGTCGAACTCCGCCTTCAGCACCTGCGCGAGGCGCCGGTTGGGCGTGACCACGGTTATCCCCGCCGCATGGCCGGCGGCGAGGCGCATGAACAGTTCTGGCTTGGAGAGCGCGGCCGTGGCCATCCGGCCGCAGTTTAGATTACTTCTTCATCATGTCGTCCTTCTTCATTTCATCCTTCTTCATCATGCCGTCCTTCTTCATCTCGTCCTTTTTCATCATGCCGTCCTTCTTCATGGCGTCGCCCTTCTTCTCCATCTTGTCCATCTTTTCCATCTTGTCCTGGGCCAGCGCGGGCAGGGAGAAAACGGCGCCAGCGGCGGCGAGCACGGCGAGGGTCTTTTTCATGGGGGGTCCTTTTTCCTTGGGTTGAGGGGCAATCCACCGGTAAGTCGCCGGACCCCGCCCTTCCTTACGCCGGCGCATAATTGGGTTCCATGGACGGCAGCGAAGCGCTGTTGCTCGCCCGGGCCCAGTTCGGGCTCAACATCGCTTTCCATATCCTGTTTCCGTCGCTGACCATCGGGCTGGCCTGGCTGCTGCTCTATTTCCGCCTGCGCTACGCCCGCAGCGGAGACGCCGCCTGGCTCGGGATCTTCCGCGCCTGGACCAAGGTGTTCGCGCTCACCTTCGCCATGGGCGTGGTGAGCGGCATCACCATGTCGTTCCAGTTCGGCACCAACTGGCCGGGCTACATGCTGAAGGTCGGCAACGTCGCCGGTCCGCTGCTCGCCTACGAAGTGCTGACCGCGTTCTTCCTCGAGGCGACCTTCCTCACCGTGATGCTGTTCGGCGCGAACCGCGTGCCGCCCTGGCTGCACATCGCCTCCTGCGTGCTGGTGGCGGTGGGCACCACGCTGTCCGCGTTCTGGATCCTCGCGCTCAATTCCTGGATGCAGACGCCCGCCGGCCAAGTCGTGCTGGACGGCGTGCTGGTGGCGGGCGACTGGCTGAAGGTGATTTTCAATCCTTCCTTCCCCTACCGCTTCACCCACATGCTGACGGCGTCTTTCCTCACCAGCTCGTTCGTCCTGGCGGGGCTGTCGGCCTGGCGCCTGCTCAAGGCGCCCGACGACGCGGCGGCGAAGCTCACGCTGCGCACCGGCATCGTGCTCGCCGCGGTGCTGGCGCCGATCCAGGTTTTCGTCGGCGACGCGCACGGCCTGAACACGCTCGAGCACCAGCCGGCGAAGATCGCCGCGGTGGAGGCGATCTGGAAAACCGGGAACGGCGTGCCGCTGGTGCTGTTCGCGATCCCGAACGAGAAGGAAAAGCGCAACGATTATTCGGTCGAGGTGCCCGGGCTCGCCAGCCTGATCCTGCGGCACGATCCGAACGCCGAAGTGAAGGGAATGGACATCTACACGGAACATGCGCCCGTGGCGCCGGTGTTCTTCGCCTTCCGCGCCATGGTGGGCTTGGGCGTGCTGATGATCGGCATTTCCTGGCTTTCCGTCTTCCTGCTCGTCAGGAAGAACACGCAACCAAGATTCCTGCTGTGGTGCCTGTCGGCATTCACCTTCTCCGGCTGGATCGCCACGCTCTGCGGCTGGCTGGTGACGGAGATCGGCCGCCAGCCCTGGCTGGTGAGCGGCATCCTGCGCACCGCGGATGCATCGGGAACGGTGGGCGGCGCGCAGCTGGGCGCGAGCCTCACGCTCTACATCCTCACCTACGGCCTGATGTTCGTCGCCTACATGGTGGTGCTCACGCACATGGCCGGCAAGGGGACCCAATGACGCGAGCGTCATCCTTCACATGAACGCCGACCTGCCGCTGATCTTCGCCGCGCTGATGGGGATCGCGATCCTCGCCTACGTGGTGCTGGACGGCTTCGACCTCGGCGTCGGCATGCTGCTGCCCGCGGCCGAGGAGCGCGAGCAGAACCTGATGGTGAATTCGATCGGCCCGTTCTGGGACGCCAACGAAACCTGGCTGGTGCTGGGCGTGGGCATCCTGCTGGTCGCCTTTCCCGTCGCTCACGGCATCGTGCTGCAGGCGCTTTACCTGCCGGCGGTGGCGATGCTGGTGGGCCTGATGCTGCGCGGCGTCGCCTTCGAATTCCGCATGAAGGCCGAGGGCTGGCACCGCGAGCTGTGGAACTGGCTGTTCTGGGCCGGCTCCTTCCTCGCCTCGTTCTTCCAGGGCGTGATGCTCGGGCGCTACCTCACGGGATTCGCGCCGGGCTTCGGCTACTGGCTGTTCGCGGCCACCGTGGGCGCCGCCTTGTGCGGCGGCTACGTGCTGCTGGGCGCCACCTGGCTGATCCTCAAGACCGAGGGCGCGCTGCAGAAAAAAGCCTTCGCCTGGGCGCGCTGGGGCCTCGCCTGGGTCGCGCTCGGCGTCGCGCTGGTCAGCATCGGCACGCCGCTGGTGAGCGAGACGGTGCGCGCGAAATGGTTCACCTTCCCGGACACGCTCTGGCTCATGCTGCTGCCCGCGGCCACCTTCGCCGCCGGCCTGCGCCTCTGGTACGTCACCGGGAAACTGCGGCGCAACGAGAAAGCGCCGGAGTGGGCGCCGTTCGCCGACGCGGTGCTGATCTTCGTGCTGGCCTTCCTCGGCCTCGCCTACAGCATCTTCCCGTGGGTGGTGATGGACCGCATCGGCATCTGGCAAGCCTCGCACCCGGCATCGCTCAAGGTGGTGCTGTGGGGGGTGGCAATCGTGCTGCCTTTCATCGTCGGCTACAACGTGCTCTCCTACCGCGTGTTCCGCGGCAAGGCGCGCGAAAAGCTCTACGACTGATGCCGTGAAGAAGCTCGCCGCCGCGCTCGCGCTGACGCTGGCCGCCCTGCCCGCGCGCGCGGTGCTGCCCGACGAGATCCAGGTCTACACCGACGACATCAACAAACCGGGCGAATTCGGCCTGGAACTGCACGTCAACACCACGCCCAGCGGCCGCAGCGCCCCGGAATTCCCGGGGGAAGTAACGCCGGACCACGCCGTGCGCGTCACGCCGGAGTTTTCCTGGGGCCTGACCGAAACGCTGGAAGCGGGCCTCTACCTGCCCTACACGCGCGACGACGAAGGCGGCGTGCTCTTCGGCGGGCCGAAGCTGCGCCTGAAATGGCTGCCGCTGCGCCCGGCGGAGGGCGAAGCAGGCTGGTTCGCCGGCCTGAACGGCGAATACGCGTGGCTGACGCGCAATTTCGAGCCCGCCACGCGCACGCTCGAGCTGCGCCCGATCGTCGGCTGGAAGAACCGCGACTGGCTGGTCGCGGCGAACCCCGTGCTCGACTGGGACCTGAACGGCCCGGAAAGCAGCAGCCGGCCCGATTTCAATCCGTCGCTGAAGGTCGCGCGCACGGTGGCCGAGGGAATCGCGCTCGGCTTCGAGTACTACGCCGAACTGGGCCCGCTGGGCCGGAGCGCGCTCAACGCCGAACGCCCGCAGACCCTCTACGTTGCGATCGAGACCGACCGCACGCCGGTGCCGCTGCACTTCGCCATCGGCCGCGGCCTGAACGACGCGGCGGACCGCTGGACGGTGAAGGCGATCCTGGAATTCAGCTTCGGCAAGTTTTGAAGCGCTAGCGCGGGTTCCAGCCCCCGCCCAGGGCCTTCACCAGCAGCACGCTCGCGGCCATGCGCCGGCCGAGGATCACCACCTCCGACTGCTGGGCGGCGAGCGCCGCTGTCGCGGCGACGACCACCTGCAGGTAGGTGACGATGCCGGCCTTGTACTGGTTGAGGGTTAGATCGAGCGACAGGTTGGCGGCCTTCACCGCCTCGGCCTGGATCGCGGCCTCCTGCTCGAGGATGCGCAGCGCCGCGAGGTTGTCCTCGACGTCGGCGAAGGCCTGCAGCACGGTGCCGCGGTAGGTGGCCACGGCCTGGTCGTAGGTCGCGACCGCCTGGTCCGTGACCGCGGAGCGGCGGCCGGCGTCGAACAGCGTCAGCGCCAGCGACGGCCCGACCGACCAGAACAGGCTCGGCTTGGTGAACCAGACCGCCGGGTTCGCGGTCTGGTAGCCGTAGGTGCCGCCCAGTGTCGCGGTGGGGAAGAACGCCGCCTTGGCGACGCCGATCTGCGCGTTGGCCGCCGCCATGTTGCGCTCGGCCGCGGCGACGTCGGGGCGCCGCTCGAGCAACTCGGCGGGCACGCCGATGGCGGGCACGGGCGGCGGCGTCGCGGCGAGCGGCGCGAATGCGATCGAGAAGCTGGGGGCGGGCTTGCCCAGCAGCACCGCGATCGCGTGCTCGAGGGGCGCGCGCTGCGCGCCGAGATCGACCGCCTGCGCGCGCGCCGCCAGCAGCTGGGCCTGGGCGGCGACGACGTCGGCTTGCGCGGCGACGCCGACGGCGTAGCGGTTGCGCGTCAGCTCCAGGGACTTCTCCAGCGCCGCGACGGTTTCATCCAGCAGCTTTTTCTGCGCGTCCAGCGTGCGCAACTGGAAGTAGGTCTGCGCCAGCGTCGCCTGCGCCGACAGCCGCGCGTTCACCAGGTCGGCGGCGCTCGCCTGGGTGGTGGCCTCGCCAGATTCCACCAGGCGGCGCACGCGGCCCCAGAGATCGGCCTCCCAGGAGACGCCGAGCGGCAGCGAATCGATGATGCGCTTGCTGGTGACGTTGCCGATGATCGGCCCGGTGGTCGACGAAGGCTTGGATTCCGTCCTCGACAGCGTGCCGGTGACGACCGGCCATTCCTGCGCGCGCGACTGGTCGGTGATCGCCGCCGAGATGCGGACCTGCGCCGCGGCCGCGGCGATGGTCTGGTTGGAGATGTCCACCTGCGCGATCAGCGCATTGAGCTCGGGATCGCCGTACATCTTCCACCAGTTGCCGCGCGCCTCGGCGTCGCGCGGCTGCGCCGGCTTCCATTCACCGGCTTCCTTGTAAGCCGCGGGCGTTTCAACCTTGGGCCGCACGTAGTCCGGGCCGACGTTGCAGCCGGAGAGCAGCAAAACCAGGATCAGGAATCGTTTCATGGCGTTTTCAGTCGCAATGCCCTATTGCCCCGGAAGCTTTTGATCCAGCTCGCGAAGCGGTCGAGGTAGACATAGACCACCGGCGTCGAATACAGCGTCAGCATCTGGCTCACGATCAGGCCGCCGACGATGGCGATGCCGAGCGGCCGGCGCAGCTCCGCGCCCTCGCCGAAGCCGATCGCCAGCGGCACCGCCGAGAGCAGCGCCGCCATGGTGGTCATCATGATCGGGCGGAAGCGGACCATGCAGGCCTCGAAGATCGCCCGCTCGGGCGCGAGACCCCGGCCGCGCTGCGCCTCGACGGCGAAGTCGATCATCATGATGGCGTTCTTCTTGACGATGCCGATCAGCAGGATGACGCCGATCAGCGAAATGATGTCGAGTTCCGAGCCGAAGACGATCAGCGCGAGGATCGCGCCCACGCCCGCAGAGGGCAGCGTCGTCAGGATCGTGACCGGGTGCACCAGGCTCTCGTAGAGTATGCCCAGCACCAGGTAGATGGCGATCAGCGCGGCGAGGATCAGCAGGGGCTGGTTGTCGAGCGAGGCCTGGAAGGCGCGCGCGGTGCCCTGGAAGGTGCCGTGGATGCTGGTCGGCATCGCCAGGCGGTCGAGCGCGGCGTTCACCGCGTCGGTCGCTTTGGAGAGCGACACGTCGGGCGGCAGGTTGAACGAGATCGTCGCCGCGGCGAACTGGCTCTGGTGGGCGATGGCCAGCGGCGTATTGGTGGTCTCGTAGTGGCTGAACGCCGACAGCGGCACCTGCACGCTCGTCGCCGTGCTGACCGTGTTGATGGCGGCGGGGGTGCCCGGGGCGGCCGCGGCGAGGAGAGCGGCGGCCACGCTGGGGGAGACGGCGCTGGGCGTGCCGGTGACGTAGACGCTCTTCAGCGCGTCGGGGTTCTGCCAGTACTGCGGCGCGGCCTCCATCACCACCCGGTACTGGTTGAGCGGGTTGTAAATGGTGGAAACGAGGCGCTGGCCGAAGACGTCGTTCAGCGTCGCGTCTATCACGTTGGGCGTGATGCCGAATTTCGACGCGGTGTCGCGGTCGATCACGAGCGAGGTCTGCAGGCCCTTGTCCTGGCGGTCGGAATTCACGTCCACCAGCTCGGGCAGCTCGGTCATCGCGGCGCGCACGCGCGGCTCCCAGACGCGCAAGACGTCGAGATCGTCCGCCAGCAGCGTGAACTGGTACTGCGCGTTGGCCTGGCGGCCGCCGATGCGGATGTCCTGCACCGGGAACAGGAACAGGTTCGCGCCCGGTTCCTTGGACAGCGCGACGCGCAGGCGCGCGATGACGCGATCCACCGAGAGCTTGCGCACCGGCAGCGGCTTGAGAGAGACGAACATCGAGCCCGTGTTGCGGCCGCCGAAGCCGCCGCCGCCGGTGAAGCCGACCACGTTCTCCACCGCCGGGTCTTCGCGCACGATTTCGATGAAGTCCGAGAGCTTGCCGCGCATCGCCTGGAAGGAAATGCCCTGGTCGGCCTGGATCGCGCCGATCAGGCGCCCGGTGTCCTGCTGCGGGAAGAAGCCCTTGGGCACGACGGAGTAGAGGTAGACGTTCAGGCCGATGGTCGCGAACAGGATCAGGATCGTGAGCGGCCCATGGCGCAGCGCCCAGGCGAGCGTGACCTCGTAGACGCGCAGCACGGAGTTGAAGACGCCTTCGCTCCAGCGGTAGAGCTTTCCGGGATTGTTTCCGCTTTTATTCTTCAACAGCGCGGCGCACATCATCGGCGTCGTGGTCAGCGACACCACGAGCGAGATCAGGATCGCCACCGACAGCACCACCGCGAACTCGCGGAACAGCCTGCCGACGATGCCGCCCATCAGCAGGATCGGGATGAACACCGCGATCAGCGACAGGCTCATCGACAGCACGGTGAAGCCGACGTCCTTCGCGCCGTTGAGCGCCGCCTGGCGCGGCGGCTCGCCGTGCTCCATGCGCCGCGCGATGTTCTCCAGCACCACGATGGCGTCGTCCACCACGAAGCCGGTGGCGATGATCAGCGCCATCAGCGACAGGTTGTTCAGGCTGTACTTGCACAGGTACATGACGCCGAAAGTGCCGATCAGCGACACCGGCACCGCCACGCTGGGGATCAGCGTCGCGCGCCAGTCGCGCAGGAAGGCGAACACCACCAGGACCACCAGGAAGATGGCGACCAGCAGCGTGCGCTCGGTGTCGCGCAGCGAGCCGCGGATGGTGGGCGTGCGGTCGATCACCAGGTCCAGGTCGACGCTGCTCGGGATCGAGGCGCGCAGCACCGGCAGCAGATTCTTCACGCGGTCCACGGTCTCGATGATGTTGGCGTTCGGCTGGCGGTTGATGATCAGCAGCACCGAGGGCTTGCTGTTGGCGGAACCCGCGTTGCGCAGGTCCTGCACCGAGTCCACCACCTCGGCGACGTCGGTCAGCCGCACCGCCGCGCCGTTCTTGTAGGCGACCACCACCGGCATGTACTCGGCGGCCGTCTTCGCCTGGTCGTTGGCGAGGATCTGCCAGTGCCGGTCGCCGTCTTCCAGCGATCCCTTGGGCCGGTTGACGTTGGTCGCCGTGATCGCCGCGCGCACGTTCTCGGGCCCGATGCCGTACTTGTAGAGCGCCGAGGGGTTGAGTTCCACGCGCACCGCGGGCAGCGAGCTGCCGCCGACGGTGACCTGCCCCACGCCATCCACCTGCGAGAGCTTCTGTGCCAGGATCGTCGAGCCGACGTCGTACATCTGGCCCTGGGTCATCGTCTCCGAGGTCATGGCGAGGATCAGGATCGGCGCGTCCGCCGGGTTCACCTTGCGGTAGGTCGGATTGCTCGTCAGGCCGGTGGGCAGGAGCGTGCGCGCGGCGTTGATCGCCGCCTGCACGTCGCGCGCCGCGCCGTCGATGTCGCGGCTGAGGTCGAACTGCAGCACCACGCGCGTCTGGCCGAGCGAACTGGTCGAGGTGATCTCCGTGACCCCGGCGATGGTCCCCAGCGCGCGCTCCAGCGGCGTGGCGACGGTGGCCGCCATGGTCTCGGGGCTCGCCCCGGATTGCGCCGCGGTCACCGAGATGGTCGGGAAGTCCACCTGCGGCAGCGGCGACACCGGCAGCGTGCGGAAGGCCACCGCGCCGGCGAGCACCACCGCGATGGTCAGCAGCGTGGTGGCGACGGGGCGCTGGATGAAGGGCGAGGAAATGTTCACGCGGCCGCCTCCCGGCGGGCGAAGCGGTCGAACCACAGGTAGATCACCGGCGTGGTGAACAGCGTCAGCGCCTGGCTGAGCAGCAGGCCGCCCACCATCGCCACGCCGAGCGGGTGGCGCAGCTCCGAGCCGACGCCGGCGCCGAGCATCAGCGGCAGCGCGGCGAGCAGCGCCGCCATGGTGGTCATCAGGATCGGCCGGAAACGCAGCAGGCAGGCCTGGCGGATCGCCTCGCGCGGGCTCTTGCCCTCGTTGCGCTCGGCGTGCAGCGCGAAGTCGATCATCATGATGGCGTTCTTCTTGACGATGCCGATCAGCAGGATGATGCCGATGATGGCGATGATGCCCAGGTCGTTGCCCGAGACGATCAGCGCCAGCAGCGCGCCGACGCCGGCCGAGGGCAGCGTCGACAGGATGGTCACCGGGTGGATGTAGCTCTCGTAGAGCACGCCCAGCACGATGTACATGGTCACGATCGCGGCGAGGATCAGCAGCAGCGTGCTGGTGAGCGAGGACTGGAAGGCGAGCGCCGCGCCCTGGAAGCGCAGCTGCGCGCTGACCGGCAGATTGATCTCGCGCGCCGCCGCGTTGATCTGCTCGACCGCGCCGCCCAGCGAGGCGCCGCGCGCGAGATTGAAGGAGACGGTCGCCGCCGGAAACTGGCTCAGGTGGTTCACCACCAGCGGCGTGGACTTCTCGGTCACCCGCGCCACGGTGTTCAGCCGTACCAGCCCGCCGGAGGTCGTGTCCACGTACAGGCTGTCGAGCGCCGCCGGCCCCCTCTGGTCTTCGGGCGGCACCTCCAGCACCACGCGGTATTGGCTGGTCTGGGTGAAGATGGTCGAGATGAGGCGCTGGCCGAAGGCGTTGTAGAGCGCGTTGTCGATCGCGCCGGTGGTGACGCCCAGGCGCGCCGCGGTGTCGCGGTCGATGTCCACGTAGGCTTGCAGGCCCTGGTCCTGCAGGTCGCTCGCGACGTCCGCCAGCTGCGGCAGCTGTTTCAGGCGCTCGACCAGTTTCGGCACCACGAGCGACAACTCGTCCGGATTGGCGTCCTCGACCGTGAACTGGTACTGCGTGCGGCTGACGCGGTCCTCGATGGTCAGGTCCTGCACCGGCTGCATGTAGAGCGTGATGCCTTCCACCCTGGCGATGCGCTCCTGAAGGCGGCGGATCACGCCGACCGCGTTCGTGTCGCGCTGCTCCAGCGGCTTTAAGTTGATCAGCATGCGGCCGCTGTTCAGCGTGGTGTTGACGCCGTCGACGCCGATGTAGGACGACAGGCTCTCCACCGCGGGGTCTTGCAGCACGACGCGCGCGAGCGCCTGCTGGCGCTCGGCCATCGCGGCGTAGGAAATGGTCTGCGGCGCCTCGGAAATGCCCTGGATCAGGCCCGTATCCTGCACCGGGAAAAAGCCTTTCGGGATGAAGATGTAGAGCAGTGCCGTCAGACCGAGCGTGCCCAGGGCCACCCACAGCGTGGCGCGCTGGCGCTCTAGCACCCAGTCGAGCATCGTGCCGTAGCCCGCGATCACGCGCTCGAAGAAGGCGCCGGTCGCGCGGAACAGCCGTCCCTGCTCTTCCTCCGGCACGTGGTGCAGGAAGCGGGCGCACATCATGGGAGTGAGCGTGAGGGACACCAGCGCCGAGATCAGGATGGCCACCGCCAGCGTGATCGCGAATTCGCGGAACAGGCGCCCGACCACGTCGCCCATGAAGAGCAGCGGGATCAGAACCGCGATCAGGGACACCGTCAGCGAGATGATCGTGAATCCGATCTGCTCGGAGCCCTTCAGCGCGGCCTCCAGCGGCGGGTCGCCCTGCTCGATGTAGCGCGCGATGTTCTCGATCACGACGATGGCGTCGTCCACCACGAAACCGGTGGCGATGGTCAGCGCCATCAGCGTCAGGTTGTTGATGCTGAAGCCGGCCAGGTACATCACGCCGAAGGTGCCGACCAGCGACAGCGGCACCGCGACGCTAGGGATCGCGGTGGCGGCGGCGTTGCGCAGGAAAAGGAAAATCACCATCACCACCAGCGCGATGGCGATGCCCAGCTCGATCTTGACGTCGCGCACCGAGGCGCGGATGGTGGTGGTGCGGTCCGACAGCAGCGTCACTTCCACCGAGCCCGGCAGCGAGGCGCGCAGCTGCGGCAGCAGCTTCTGGATGCGGTCCACGACCTCGATCACGTTCGAGCCGGGCTGGCGCTGGATGTTGACCAGAATCGCGGCTGATTCGTTGGCCCAGGCCGCGAGGCGCACGTTCTCCGCATCATCCACCGCCACCGCCACGTCGGTGAGCCGTATCGGCCGGCCCGACTTGTAGGCGACGATCAGATTGCGGTATTCGTCCGCGGACTTCAGCTGGTCGTTGGCGTCGATGGTCGAAGCGCGCGCCGGGCCGTCGAAGCTGCCCTTGGCCTGGTTGACGTTCGCCGCGGCGATCGCGGTGCGCAGGTCGTCGAGCGACATGTTGTAGGCGGCCAGCGCCTGCGGGTTCGCCTGGATGCGCACCGCCGGCCGCTGGCCGCCGGCGATCGCCACCAGGCCGACGCCGGGCAGCTGCGAGATCTTCTGCGCGAGGCGCGTGTCCACGAGGTTCTGCAGCTTGGGCAGCGGCATGGTCTTCGACATCACCGCCAGCGTGAGGATGGGCGCGTCCGCCGGATTCACCTTGTTGTAGATCGGCGGCATGGGCAGGTCCGAGGGCAGGAAAGAGCCCGAGGCGTTGATCGCCGCCTGCACCTCCTGCTCGGCGATATCCAGGCTCAGTTCCAGGCTGAACTGCAGCGTGATCACCGACGCGCCGCCGGAACTGGTCGAGGACATCTGGTTCAGCCCCGGCATCTGCCCGAACTGGCGTTCGAGCGGCGCGGTGACCGACGAGGTCATCACGTCGGGGCTCGCGCCCGGGTACAGCGTCACCACCTGGATGGTCGGGTAGTCCACCTCCGGCAGCGCCGAGATCGGCAAGAGGCGATACGCAACGATCCCCGACAGCAGGATGGCGAGCATGAACAGCGACGTCGCCACCGGCCGGAGGATGAAGGGGCGGGAAGGGTTCACTGCGCGCCCGGGTTCACTGCTGTTTCTTGGCGCGCAGCTCCCGCATGCGCTGTTTGCGCTCTTCCTCGGGGAGCTTTCTTATTTCTTCTCCAAATTCGCCCTTGTCGATGCGCGCATTCAATTCCTGCCAGCGTTTCTGCCGCTCTTCGGGCGTGCCGGCATCGGCGCCCTTGCCGCCCTTGCTGCGGCGCGCGCCTTCCTTGGGCGGCGAAGTGTCGCGCACCACCATTTCGACCACCGCGCCTTCGCGCAGCTTGTCGGCGCCGTCGACCACCACCAGCGTGCCGGGCTTGAGGCCTTCCTCGACGGAAATCATTTCGCCCTGCGCCGGGCCCAGCTTCACCTTGCGCACGCTGACCTCCTTGGTTCCCGGGTCCACGGCGTAGACGAAGGTCCCCGGCGTGCCGCGCTGCACGGCCGCGGCCGGGATCACCGTCGCGCCGGTTTTCGTGTCCACCAGCATGCGCACGTTGACGAACTGGCTCGGGAACAGGGCGAGGTCGTCGTTGGTGAACTGCGCCTTCAGCTTGACCGTGCCGGTCGTCGGGTCGATCTGGTTGTCCACGGTCAGCAGCGCGCCGGCGGCGAGCTGCGTCTTGCCGGCGCGGTCGAACGCCGTCACCGGCAGTTTCTCGCCCGCCTGCAGCTTCTTCATCACGGCGGGCAGGCTGTCTTCGGGAATGGTGAATACCACCGTGATCGGCTGCAGCTGCGTGATCACCACCATGCCGTTGGCGTCGCCAGCGTGCACGACGTTGCCCAGGTCCACCTGGCGCAGGCCCAGCCGCCCGCCGACCGGCGCGGTAATGCGGCTGTAGGTCAGCTGCAGGCGGGCGGTGTCGGCCGCCGCCCGGTCCATTTGCACCGTGGCCTCGGTCTGGCGCACCAGCGACTCCTGGGTATCGAGCTGCTGCTTGGCGACCGAGTCCTGCTGGAACAGGGTTTTGTAGCGCGCCAGGTCGAGCTCGGCGTTCTTGAGCAGCGCCTGGTCGCGCGCGAGCTGCGCCTCGGCCTGGGCAAGCGCGGCGGCATAGGGGCGCGGATCGAGTTCGGCGAGCAGGTCGCCGGCGCGCACCACCTGCCCCTCCTTGAACGCCAGCTTGACCAGCTCGCCGTCGACGCGGCTATGCACCGTGACCGTGGCGATCGGCGTTACCGAGCCCAGGCCGTCGAGCAGCACGGGGACATCGGCCGTGGTCGCCGCGGTCGCGACCACGGGCACGCTGGGGCCGCCCTTGGAATTGCCGCCTCTGCCAGCCTTCGCTGAACTGTCGCCGGAGCGGGACTGGTAAACGTAGTAGCCGCCCGCTACCGCCGCGGCGACAACGGCAAGCGCTATCGCCCAGATTATTGTTCGCTTCATGGTCTATTTTCCGCCTTCCCTGGCCCATTTATAACCTGTCCCGGGCCGGGGGCGAAATCCGGGCTTGTAAGCGGATGTAACCCGGTTGCCGCGCCGGCGCGGCGCGGCGTCAGATCCTCGGCAGGAGGATCCGGAAACGCTCGCGCACCACTTCCTTGCCTTCGAGCAGCTCCTCGGACTGGAGGCGCTCCTCGTTGAACACGACCGCGGCCAGGCGCTGCAGGTTGACGCGCGCCTCGTCGATGGTCTGGCCCTGCGCGTTGACGCCGGGCAGTTCTTCGACGAAACCCGTGTAGCCGTGCCTGCCCTTCAGGAACACGGCGGTGAATGCGAGCTCTGGCTGTTCCATGAGCAGCAGCTTAGAACAGCGAAATGACGCCGAAGTTACCGGTGTTTCGCTATTTTTTTTCACCGCCGGCGCCACGTGCTGCGCAAACACCAGTCGCAGGCCGCGGCGCTGAAAAACAACAGTCCGATCAGCGTTCCAAAAGATGCTTTTTGGCTGTTACCTTGGCCCATGCGTCGGCATCCGGGGGTCCGGGCTTGCGCTCGATGATCGGCTTCCATTGCGCCGCCAGGTCCCTGTTGAGCGGGATCCAGTCGCGCTGGGCTTCCGGCACGTCGTCCTCGGCGAATATGGCCTCCACCGGGCACTCGGCCACGCATAGGGTGCAGTCGATGCATTCCCCGGGGTCGATGACCAGCATGTTGGGCCCCTCCCGGAAGCAGTCCACCGGGCAGACGTCGACGCAGTCGGTGTACTTGCACTTGATGCAGGGCTCGGTGACGATGTAAGCCATGGTCTCTATAAGGGCATTGGAATCAATACTTTAGCACAGCACCTCGGCCCGGCCTCATAATACGGCTTCCTGTCTTACCCCCAAATGAGGTGCCATGAGCGGTTCAGGTATTCAGCATGTGACGGACGATAGTTTCGAACCGGAGGTCCTGAAGTCGGAAGTGCCGGTGCTGGTGGATTACTGGGCCGAATGGTGCGGCCCCTGCAAGTCTATCGCCCCCATCCTCGAGGCCGTGGCCCAGGAATACGGCGGCCGCCTCAAGATCGCGAAGATCAACGTCGACGAGAACCAGACCACGCCGGCCAAGTTCGGCATCCGCGGCATCCCCACCCTGATGCTGTTCAAGAACGGCAACGTGGAGGCGACCAAGGTCGGCGCGCTTTCCAAATCCCAGCTCACCGCTTTCCTTGACAGCAATATCTAAAAACCCTACTCTGTAGCCGTAGCTGCGCCGGATTGGACGACGGCGCAGCGAGCCCCACCCGAGCGCAGGGTCAAGCGCATCTTCCTCTAGAAAGAAAAACGGCAGCAGTACCGGCCGCATTCCATTCAATTCATGCCGCATCACTGTGAATCTCATGCAACTCTCAGAACTTAAGAACCTGCACGTCTCCGAACTGCTCGAAACGGCCACCAACAACGGGGTCGAGGGCGCCAACCGGATGCGCAAGCAAGACCTCATCTTCGCCATGCTCAAGAACCAGGCGAAGAAGGGCGAATCCATATTCGGCGACGGCACCCTGGAAGTGCTGCCCGACGGCTTCGGCTTCCTGCGCTCGCCCGATACCTCCTACCTCGCGAGCACCGACGACATCTACGTCAGCCCTTCCCAAATTCGCCGCTTCAACCTGCACACCGGCGACACCATCGAAGGCGAGATCCGCACGCCGAAGGACGGCGAGCGCTACTTCGCGCTCGTCAAGGTGGACAAGGTCAACGGCGAGGCGCCCGACGCGGTCAAGCACAAGATCCTGTTCGAGAACCTTACCCCCCTTCATCCGGACAAGGCCTTCAAGCTCGAGCGCGAAATCAAGGCCGAGGAGAACATCACCGGCCGCATCATCGACATCATCGCGCCCATCGGCAAAGGCCAGCGCGGCCTGATCGTCTCGCCGCCGAAAGCCGGCAAGACCGTGATGCTGCAGCACATTGCGCACGCCATCGTCGCCAACCACCCTGAAGTCGCGCTGATCGTGCTGCTGATCGACGAGCGGCCCGAGGAAGTGACCGAAATGTCGCGCTCGGTGCGCGGCGAGGTCGTCGCCTCGACCTTCGACGAACCGGCCTCGCGCCACGTGCAGGTCGCCGAAATGGTGATCGAGAAGGCCAAGCGGCTGGTCGAGCACAAGAAGGATGTCGTCATCCTGCTCGATTCCATCACGCGGCTCGCGCGCGCCTACAACGCGGTGCAGCCGGCCTCCGGCAAGGTGCTCACGGGCGGCGTCGACGCCAACGCGCTGCAGAAGCCCAAGCGCTTCTTCGGCGCGGCGAGGAACGTCGAGGAAGGCGGCTCGCTCACCATCATCGCGACAGCCCTGATCGACACCGGCAGCCGCATGGACGACGTGATCTACGAGGAATTCAAGGGCACCGGCAACCTGGAAATCCACCTCGACCGGCGCATGCACGAGAAGCGCATCTTCCCGGCGATCAACGTCAACCGCTCCGGCACCCGGCGCGAGGAGCTGCTGATCCCCAAGGAACTGCTGCAGAAGATCTGGGTGCTGAGGAAGCTGCTCTACCCCATGGACGAGCTCGAAGCGGCCGAATTCCTGATCGACAAGGTGAAGGCCACCAAGACCAACTCCGAGTTCTTCGATTCCATGAGAAGGGGTTGATTTTTATGTATAATCCACGCCTTTTCAGCGGCAGGCCATCATGAAACCAGGCATCCACCCCGACTACCAGCCGGTGATCTTCCTCGACACCGCCTCCAACCATTCGTTTCTCACCCGCGCCGTGATCGACACCAAGGGCCGCGACAAGATGAAATGGGCCGACGGCAAGGAGTACCCCGTGATCAAGGTCGAGGTGTCCTCGGAATCGCACTCGTTCTACACCGGCAAGCACAAGATCATGGACACCGCCGGCCGGGTCGAGAAGTTCAAGCGCCGCTACACCAAGAAAAAGCCCGCCTGACCGGAAGGAGAAGACCCAGACCGGGTCTTCGGGGCCATGCTACCCCGCGCATTTCCCCGGCTGTCGCTCCCTCCGTCACACGCTGTCCTCGTCCTGATCGGCCTCGCGTTCGTCGCGCCTGGCCTGGTGGGCCACGATCCGTGGCGCGCGTTCGATGTCATCACCATCGAAATCGTCCACCAGATGCACCTCACGGGCGACTGGACAGTGCCGCGGCTGGCCGGCGAGCCGTACCTCGAGGATCCGCCGTTCTACCACTGGATCGCGCTCGCCTTCGCCAGGACGCTGGGCTGGGCGCTCGGCTTCCATAACGCGGTGCGCCTGGCGAGCGGCGTGTCGATGATGGCCGCGCTGTGGTTCCTGTACCTCGCCGCGCGCCACTCGGCGCCGGCAGGCTCCGAAGTCCTTGTGCGCCGCGGCGCCGGCGCATCGGCCACTCTGCTGCTGGTCGGCTCGATCGGCCTGATCGCACATGCGCACGAGGCGGTGCCGGACCTCGCGTCCCTGGCCGCGCTCTGCGCCGCGCTCGCTTTCCTGGTCCACGCAAAAAGGCAGCCGGTGAAGGCGGGCCTGGGCTTCGGCGCCGCGCTGGGCGTCGCTTTCCTCTCGACCGGGCCCCTGGTGCCGGCGATGCTGGGTACGGTCGCCCTGCTCGCACATGTGGTCTGCGACGACTGGCGCAGCGCGAAAGCGCCGCAATTCCTCTTTGCGGCGGCCGCGGTGTTTGCGGTCCTGGCCCTGTCCTGGCCGCTGGCGCTGTGGCTGCGCTCCCCCGAACTGGCGCAGGCATGGTGGCAGGCGGCGACGCTGCCGCGCGGCGATTTCGGCGACAACCTGCGCTACTACCTTTCCACCGCGAGCTGGTTCGCCTGGCCCGCATGGCCGGTCGCAGTCTGGGCGGCGTGGACGCTGCGCCGCGAATGGCGCTCGCCTCGCGTGTTCGTGCCGCTCGCCGCGGCGCTGCTCGGGCTGCTGGCGGTCGCCTGGCTGGGGCCGCGGCAGGACATCAACGTGATAGTGCTGCTCGCGCCGCTGGCGCTGCTGGGCGCGCACGGCGTGGCGCGGCTGCGGCGCGGCGCGGCCAATTCGCTGGACTGGTTCGGCGTCATGACCTTCACCTTCTTCGCCGGCCTGATCTGGCTCGGCTACTTCGCCATGCAGAGCGGCACGCTGCCGCGGATTGCGAAGAACTTCTTCCGCAGCGCCCCCGGCTACCAGCCGCAGTTCGAGCCGCTGCATTTCGCCGTTGCGTTGGCGCTGGCCGCGGGCTGGCTCTACCTCGTTTTCTTCGCCTCGCCGTCGCCGACGCGCGGCGTGACGCGCTGGGCGGCGGGAGTCGCGCTGCTGTGGGGTAGTTTCGCCATGCTGTGGCTGCCGTGGGCGGACCACATCAAGAGCTACCGCCCGGTCGCGCTGCAGATCAAGGCCGCCCTGCCCGCGGCGCCGGGTTGCATCGCGGAGAGCGAACTCGCGGCGCCGCAGCGCGCCGCGCTCAGCTACCACGCCGGTATCCGCACCGAACCGGCGGAGGCGGCGCGCGGCGCCGCGGCCCCCCGTTGCCGCTACCTGATCGTCCAGGGCAACCCGCGCGAGGAACCGTCGCCCGGACCGGGCTGGCGCAAGCTGGTCGAGGCCAGCCGGCCCGGCGACAGGGGCGAGCGCTATCGCCTGTATCGTTACGGGCCAGGATGAATACCCGCTCGCCCATCGACTGTCCGGCATGGAAAAAGCTCGAAGCGCACGCCGAGAACTGGCGCGGCGCGAAGCTGGCCGAGATTTTCGCCAGCGACCCGGCGAGGTCGTCCGGTTTCGTCGCCGGCATGCCCGGCCTGCGGCTGGACTACTCGCGCCAGCGCGTCGGCGCGCTGACGCTCAAGCTGCTCGCGCAGCTCGCCGCCGAGCGCGGCTTCGAGGAATGGCGCGCGGCGCTGTTCGCGGGCGGCAAGATCAACGCCACCGAAGGGCGCGCCGCCTGGCACACCGCCTTGAGGGCTGGCGAAGGCGCGCCCGAAGAGGTGAAGTCGGCTTTGCAAAAGATGTTCCGCCTTTCAAAAACAATACGCGAGCAAAAACCCTTCGAAAGAATCGTCAACCTCGGCACCGGCGGCTCCGGTTTCGGGCCGCGCCTGGTGGCCGACGCGCTGGGCGACGGCACGCTGGACGTACGCTTCGTCGCCAACGCCGACCCGCTGGAACTGGAGCGCGCGCTCGCGGGTGCCGATCCAGGGAGCACGCTGGTGGTCGTCGTGTCGAAGACGTTCACGACGCAGGAAACGATGGCCAATGCGGTCGCTGCGCGGCGCCTGGGATGCAAAACCTTTTATGCAGTAACGGCAAACCAGGAAGGCGCGAAACAATTCGGTGCCGACGAGATCCTGCCGATGTGGGACTGGGTCGGCGGCCGCTACTCGGTCTGGTCGGCCGCGGGCTTCGGCGCCATGTGCGCGATCGGCTCCGCGGCCTTCGCGGATTTCCTGTCGGGCGCGCGCGCGGTCGACGAACATTTCCTGAACCAGCCCCTGGAAAGAAATGCCCCGGCGCTGATGGCGCTGATCGGGGTCTGGAACGTGAACTTTCTCGGCGCGGCCACGCAGGTGGTGCTGCCCTATGCCCACGCGCTGCGGCTGCTGCCCGCCTACCTGCAGCAGCTGGACATGGAATCCAACGGCAAGCGCGTAGACCGCGAGGGGCGCGAGACCGGCTATGCGACGGCGCCGGTGCTCTGGGGCGCCGAGGGCACGGTGAGCCAGCATTCCTTCCACCAGCTGCTGCACCAGGGCACGCAGGTGGTCCCGGCGGATTTCGTGGTGGCGGGCGTGGACCCGGTGGTCGATGCCAACGCGGAAGCGCAGGCGCAGGCGCTCGCCTTCGGCACGGCGGGCAAATCGCTGCCGCCCTACCGCCAGTACCCGGGCAACCGCCCCTCCAGCGCCATCCGCCTGGACAGGCTGGATGCCATCAATCTCGGCCGGCTGATCGCGCTTTATGAGCACAAAGTTTTCACCCAGGGAGTACTCTGGAACATCAACAGCTTCGACCAATGGGGCGTCGAGCTCGGCAAGGAACTGGCGAACAGGATCCTAGGAGGCAGGCACTGATGGAACAGGAAACCTTCAATCTCAGCATCCGCAAGTTCCTGAAAATGGTGGGCATAAACTCGCAGCGCGAAATCGAGCAGGCGGTGCAGAAAGCGCTGGAGGGAAAACCCGGATCGCCGCGCCTTGGCGGCGACGAGACCTTCGCCGCCAAGGTCACGCTCGAGATCCCGTCGCTCGGCGTGAAGGTGCCGTTCGAGGGCGAGATAAAGCTAAAATGAATCATGAATAAAGCCCGCGAATTCGATCGGTCGGTCGTCGCCGAGCTGAAGGCCCTGCTCGGCGAGCGCGTCTCCACCTCGCACGCGGTGCGCGAGCACCACGGCAAGGACGAGTCCTACTTCCCCTACGCGCTTCCCGACGTGGTGGTGTTCGCGAAAAGCACGGAAGAAGTGCGCGACATCGCCAACATCTGCCGCGCGCACCGCGTGCCGATGATCCCCTACGGCGTCGGCACCTCGCTCGAAGGCCACATCCTCGCGGTCAGGGGCGGCGTCTGCATCGATCTGTCGCAGATGAACCAGGTGCTGGCGGTGCACGAATCGGACCTCGACGCGGTGGTGCAGGCCGGCGTGACGCGCAAGCAGCTGAACGAGCATATCAAGCACACGGGCCTGTTCTTCCCGGTGGACCCGGGCGCCGACGCGACGCTGGGCGGCATGGCGGCGACGCGCGCTTCGGGGACCAACGCGGTGCGCTACGGCACCATGCGCGAGAACGTGCTGTCGCTGAAGGTGGTGCTGGCCGACGGCCGCGTCATCCAGACCTCGCGCCGGGCGAAGAAGTCCGCCGCCGGCTACGACATGACGCGCCTGTTCGTCGGCTCCGAAGGCACGCTCGGCATCATCACCGAGGTGACGGTGCGCCTTTACCCCGTCCAGGAAGCCATGTCGGCGGCCGTCTGCGCCTTCGACTCGGTGGACGGCTGCACCAACACCGTGATCCAGACCATCCAGGCCGGCGTGCCTATCGCGCGCTGCGACATCGTCTGCGACAAGACCGTGGATGCCATCAACAAATACAAGAAGACCAGCTACCGCGTCGCGCCCACCGTGTTCTTCGAATTCCACGGCTCGGCGGCCAGCGCCGTCGAGCAGGCCGAGACGGTGCAGGCGATCGCGAAGGAAAACGGCGGCAGGGATTTCGTCTGGGCAACCAAGCCCGAGGAACGCACCCAGCTCTGGCAGGCGCGCCACGACGCCTACTTCGCCTGCCTCCAGATCAGGCCCGGCGCGCGCGCGGTTTCGACCGACGTCTGCGTGCCGATCTCGCGCCTCGCCGAATGCGTGGCCGAGACCATGGCGGACGTGAAGGACTACATCAACCCGGTGCCGCTGCTGGGCCACATCGGCGACGGCAATTTCCACCTCATGCTGCTGGTGGACCCGGCCAGGCCCGAACAGACCGAGCTCGCCAAGAAATTCAACCAGCGGCTCGTCGAGCGCGCGCTGAAGATGGAGGGCACCTGCACCGGCGAGCACGGCGTCGGCATGGGCAAAATGGGCTCGATGCGCATGGAACTGGGCGACGACATGATGGACCTGATGCGCGACATCAAGAAGGTCTTCGACCCCGAAGGCCTGATGAACCCGGGCAAAGTCGTACCGCTCGAATGAGCGCTGAAAAGCGCCTGAAGGAACTGGGCATCATCCTGAGGCCCGTAACGCCGCCGATGGCGAACTACGTCAATGCGGTCCGCACCGGCAACCTGCTTTTTCTGGCAGGCAAAGGTCCTGGATCCGTGAAGGGCAAGCTTGGGCTAGAATTTTCGGCGGACCAGGGATACCAGCACGCGCGCGCCGTGGGGCTCGCCCTGCTCGCGGTCATGAAAGCCGAACTGGGCACTCTCGACAAAGTGAAGCGGGTGGTCAAGGTGCTCGGCATGGTGAACGCGGTGCCCGAATTCACCGACCACCCGAAAGTCATCAACGGCTGCTCCGACCTGTTCGTCGAAGTGTTCGCGGAAGCCGGCAAGCATGCGCGCTCGGCGGTGGGGATGGCTTCCCTCCCCATGGGAATTCCGGTCGAGATCGAAGTGATCGTCGAGGTTGCTTAAATAGTCATTACCGTCCTGCGGTAGTACTTAAGTTCCTCGATCGATTCGTAGATGTCGGCAAGCGCCTCGTGCTTGCCCTGCTTTAGCTTCATCATCTCCTTGATCAGCTCCGGCTTCCAGCGCTTGACCAGCTCCTTCAGCGTCGAGACGTCCAGGTTGCGGTAGAGGAAGAAACTCTCCAGCTTCGGCATCCAGCGCGCGAGGAAGCGGCGATCCTGGCCGATCGAGTTGCCGCACATGGGCGAAACGCCCGCCGGGACGTGCTTGGACAGGAATTCGATGGTCTGCCGCTCCGCCGCGGCTTCATCCAGCCGCGACGCCTTGACCTTCTCCACCAGGCCCGACTTGCCGTGCACCGAGCGGTTCCAGGAATCCATCGCCGCCAGCACTTCGTCGGGCTGCTTGACCACCAGCACCGGGCCTTCGGCGATCAGGTTCAGCTGCGAATCGGTCACCAGCACCGCGATCTCGATGATCCGGTCGGTGTCGGGCACGAGGCCCGTCATTTCCATGTCGATCCAGATCAGGTTGTTGGCGTCGGGGTTGTTAGATGCGGCAGCCATGCCTTATTCTCTCACGGCGTGAACAGCACTTTCACCTGGGTCTTCCTCGCCGCGCTCGCGCTCGCGACCGCCACGCGCCTGTGGCTGGCCAGGCGCCAGTCGCGCTACGTGCTCGCGCATCGCGACGCGGTGCCCGACTCCTTCGCCGGCGTGATTCCTCTTGCGGCGCACCAGAAGGCCGCCGACTATACTGTCGCAAAGGTGAAACTTGGCACAGTGGAAATGGCTGTCGGTGTCGTCTGGGTACTTGTACTGACAATCGGGGGCCTGCTGCAATTGTTCGCCAATCAATGGGCGCGCGCTTGGTCGATGGATTCCATTGCGCACGGCACAGCCCTGATACTCAGTGTCTTCCTCCTCCAGGGCGCGGTGAGCATGCCGCTCGACCTGTACAGAACTTTCGTCCTCGAACAGCGGT
Source organism: Burkholderiales bacterium (assembly GCA_035308765.1). Taxonomy (GTDB): domain Bacteria; phylum Pseudomonadota; class Gammaproteobacteria; order Burkholderiales; family SG8-39; genus RBG-16-66-20. The sequence continues at coordinate 30,766 of DATGGA010000051.1, read as the reverse complement.
TCGGTTTCAACAAGATGACGTGGAAACTTTATGTACTGGACCTGCTGAAGTCGACGGCGCTGGCAACAGTACTGGGTGTCCCCCTTCTTCTTGTGGTGCTTTGGCTCATGACGAGTGCCGGTACGCTCTGGTGGCTGTACGTCTGGATCGTGATTGTCGGCTACTCGATATTTATCCAGTTCATCGCGCCTAGGCTCATCATGCCGATTTTCAACAAATTCTCTCCGATCGAAGATCCGGCGCTGGTCGAGCGAGTACAGCAGCTGCTTGACAGGTGCGGCTATCGCTCACGAGGGCTCTTCGTCATGGACGGATCCCGGCGCTCGGCGCATGGCAATGCGTTCTTTTCCGGATTTGGCGCAACGAAGCGGATTGTACTTTTCGACACTCTGATACAACGATTGCAACCCGAGGAAGTGGAGGCCGTGCTGGCGCACGAGCTCGGCCATTTCAAACTAAGACACGTCGTCAAAAGTATGTTGATCGGATGGCTGACTATCTTTGCACTCATGTCGGCACTCGGCGCGTTGGTCGACAGCCCATGGTTCTACAATGGGCTCGGCATCCAGACCCCATCATTGGCGATCGCACTGTTGCTTTTCATCTTGGTGACCCCGATCTTTCTCTACTTCGTTCAGCCAGTCGCGAAAATCTTTTCGCGAAAGAACGAGTTCGAAGCAGACGAGTTCGCGACCCAGCATGCAAATGCCAAGGATCTCATCAGCGCGCTCGTCAAGCTCTATCACGACAATGCCTCCACGCTCACACCCGACCCCCTGCACTCGGCGTTCTACGACTCGCATCCGCCGGCTGCGACGCGCATCGCCAGATTGAGGGCCGCATGAATAATCTCGTAACGAAGCACTGCAAACCCTGCGAAGGCGGCACGGTTCCCTACAACCCGCAGCAGACGAAGGACATGCTGAAGCTGTTGAAGGGCTGGATCGTCGAGGACGGCAAGCTGGTCAAGCTCTACCCGTTCAAGAACTACCACGAGACCATGGCCTTCGTGAACGCGCTCGCCTGGGTCTCGCACCGCGAAGACCACCATCCCGACCTGCTGGTGGGCTACAACAAGTGCCGCGTGGAATATTCGACGCATGCCATCGGCGGCCTGTCGGAGAACGACTTCATCTGCGCCGCCAAATCGGACGCGCTGTTCCATCTGTGATGAAAAGGGTTTTCGCCTCCCACAACCTGGTCCTGACCCACCACTCCCGCAACCTTCTCGAGGCCGAAGGCATCGAGACGGAGGTGAGGCGCGAAATGCTGTCCTCGGCGATGGGAGAGCTGCCTCCCGCCGAATGCCAGTCGGAACTCTGGGTGTTGCGCGACCGGGACGTGGCGCGGGCGGAGGAAGTGCTGCGCCGCCCCCCGGTCAGCGGACCGGACTGGAATTGCGGCAGTTGCGGCGAAACCTCGGGAGCGCAGTTCGCGCAGTGCTGGAAATGCGGTTCCTTCAGGACCTGAGCCGCCGGCGCCGCCTCAGAAAACCCGCGCCAGCGCGAGTACGAAGAGCAGGAACACCCACACCACCAGTGCGCGCCAGAGCAGGCCGACCGTGCTGTCGAGCAGGGGCAGGTCGGCGGCTTCGCCCAGGCCGAGCTCGGGGCGTACGTGCAGGCCGTCGGACTCGGCGAGCGGCATGCCGAGCTTGACGCCCAGCGCGCCGGCGGCCGCGGCGAGCACGACGCCCATATTCGCCTCCGGCCAGGCGCCTGCCTGCGTGCGCCAGCAGTAGACGGCGTCCTCGAAATCGCCGACCACGGCGAAGGCCACCGCGGTGAGGCGCGCCGTCGGCCATTCCAGGGCGAACAGCACGCGCCGCGCGAAGCGGCCGAATTCGCCCTTGCCGCCCCAGCGCCTGGAGAGGAACGCGGCCATGCGATAGAGGATCGCGCCGCTTGGGCCCGGCAGCAGCATGAACCAGAACAGCACGGCGAACACGTGCCGGTGGGAGGCGACGATGCCCTCCTCGATCGAAAGCCGGATCACCTCTTCGCGGCTCAGGTGCGCCGCGGATTGGCCGCGCCAGGCGCCGATCAGCTCCCGTGCGCGGTCAACGTCCCCGTCGCGCATCGCCGCCTGGATGCCGGTGAAGGAATGGCTGAACTGCCGGAAGCCCAGAGTGAGGTAGAGCGCGCCGATGTTGAGCAGCAGCGCGGCGACCGGGCTCATCCACAGCAGCAGCGCCCAGAGCGCGGCCGCCGCCGCCACCGGCACGAGCGCCGCGATCAGCCAGGCGATCCTGCCGTGGTGCGATTCGCCGGCGTTGAAGCTGCGCTCGAGCCAGTCGCTCCAGGCCAGCAGCGCGGCGGCCACCGCCTTGCGGTTGCCGAGCGGACGCCACTGCTCGAGGACAAGCGCGGCGACGATGGCGATGACTCCCATGGTCTCTAGAGTCTACCTTGCGCAAGATGGCGCGAGAGATTCACCAGCATGCCGGCGGTCGCGCCCCAGATGTAATGGCCCTTGTATGGGACCGCGAAAAACCAGCGCAGTTCGCCCTGCCACTCGCGCGACTGGCGCTGGTAGTTGGCGGCATCGAGCAGGAAGACGAGCGGCACTTCGAAGATTTCCTCCACTTCGCTGGCATCGGCCCGCAATTCGACCGGCGGCGCCACCACGCCGACCACCGGCGTGATGCGGTAGCCGGTGCGCGTGTGGTACTCGGGCATGCGGCCGAGCAGTTCGACGCGGCCCGGATCGAGGCCGATCTCCTCTTGCGCCTCGCGCAGCGCGGTGGCCTCGGCCGAGGCGTCGCTTGCGGCGGCGCGCCCGCCCGGAAAACTCACCTGTCCCGAGTGGTCCCTGAGATGCGCGGCGCGCTGCGTGAAGATCACCGTGAACTCGGGCTCGCGCGCCACGATCGGGATCAGCACCGAGGCAGGCTTCAGCGTCCCTGCCGCCGGGCGGGGACCCTCGTCGCCGTAAAGGCTTTCCCGGGCCGGCGCCGCAGTCGCGAAACGGCGGCGCAGCCAGTCGACGCTCAGTTCCCCGCGCGGCGGCTCGTTCAGGGGATCAGGACGACCGATCCGGTGGTCTTGCGGGATTCCAGGTCGCGATGCGCCTGCGCCGCGTCGGCGAGCTTGTACTTCCCGGTGGTCTCTATTTTCACCTTGCCGGATTTGACGATGTCGAACAATGCGTTGGAACGCTCCACCAGATCGGCACGGCTGGCGATGTGCGTGGCGAGGGTCGGCCGCGTGACGTAGAGCGAACCCTTGCTCGCCAGTATGCCGAGGTTCACCGGTGCGACCGGCCCGGAGGCGTTGCCGAAGGAAACGATCAGCCCGCGCGGGCGCAGGCAGTCCAGCGATCCCTCCCAGGTGGTCTTGCCGACCGAGTCGTACACCACCGGCACGCCCTTGCCGCCGGTGATGGCCTTTACTTTCTCGACGAAGTTTTCAGTGGAGTAGTTGACGACGTGCTCGGCGCCGTGCGCCTTGGCGAGCGCCAGCTTGTCCGGCGAGCCCGCGGTGCCGATAGTGGTGACGCCCAGCGCCTTCAGCCACTGGCAGGCGATCAGGCCGACACCGCCGGCAGCGGCGTGCCAGAGCACCGTTTCGCCTTTCTTCACCGCATAGGTGGAGAAGATCAGGTAGTGCACCGTGAGGCCCTTCAGCAGCATCGACGCCGCCTGTTCCTCGCTGATGCCCTGCGGCAGCTTCACCATGCGGTCCGCCGGTACGAGGCGCTGCTCGCAATACGAGCCGGGCAGGCCGGTATAGCAGATGCGGTCACCCGCTTTCAGGTCGGTCACGCCCGGGCCGACGGCTTCCACGGCGCCGGCGCCCTCGTTGCCGGCAACCGCGGGAACCTGCATCGGATACAGGCCGGAGCGCTGGTAGGTGTCGACGAAGTTGACGCCGATCGCGGTGTGCCGGATGCGGACCTGGCCCTGCGCCGGATCGCCGACCTGGATGTCGTCGAGCTGCAGCACTTCCGGACCGCCCTGCTTGTGATATCGGACTGCCTTGGCCATCTGTATGTCTCCTGGTTACGGTTTCTTGTTCGGATCCTGCGGCATGGTCATGTTCATCGCCTGCTGCATCGCGTTCAGCCCCGCCTTCTGCATTTCCAGCCCCTGGATCGCGCCGCGCAGCATGTTCAGGTTCATCGACAGCCATCCCTCGACCGATTTCAGCTCCTGGATGCGCTTGTCGATTTCCTGCGGGTCCAGCGTCGGCATGGTCAGGCCCGGCACGGGCACGCCCAGCGGCCCCCACAGCCGGCGGAACATCTCGAAGGGATCCTGCGGGTTCTGGTCGGCCATGGCTAAGCTTCCCCGTCCTCGAAAAATGCCCTGACTTCCTGCTCCCGGCCGGCGGTGTCCTGGTAGCCGAGGTCGATCAGGGTACGGCAGAACGATTCCTCGAACAGCAGGTAGCTCACGAGGTTCGAGCCCGAGCGGTTGAGCGCGCCGGTGGGCCGCAGGATGAAGCGCACGGTGCGCGGCAGTTCGTGCACGAAGCGCGCCGCGATCCGCTCCAGCGGCTGCGACGGCGAAATGAACAGCACCTTGACCGGGCGCAGCGGCAGGTTGGCGTCGGCCAGCTTCTCCGGCGGGATCAGCTTGAGCGTGCGGTTGATGCGCTCCAGGCGCTCCAGGTCCACCGACAGCCCGTCGAGAAAGATCGAGTTGAGCGCGTGGCCCGCGATCTGCGCCACCGAGGGATAGACGTTGGAGCGCGCCCGCGCCTGTTCCGGGGTCTGGCGGCCGGTGCCGACCACCAGCACGCGGTCCGCGCCCAGGTGCAGGGCCGGGCTGATGGGCGCGATCTGGCGCACCGAACCGTCGCCGAAATATTCGCGGTGCACCTTGACCGCGGGAAAGATGAAGGGCAAGGCGCTGGAGGCAAGCAGGTAGTCGAGCTTGAGCGACACCGCTGCGCCGATGCGCTGGTTGCGCTCCCAGCCTTCGAGGCCCGAGCCGCCCTGGAAGAACGACACGCTCTGGCCGGTGGTGTAGCCGGAGGCGGTGACGCTGACGGCGTAGAGCGCGCCGGAGTCGATGTGGTCCTGGATGCGCTCGAATTGCAGAGTGCGCTCGAGCATTTCCTTCAGCGGCGCGCTATCCAGCAGCGAGACCGGGTTGTGGCGCGACAGCAGCAGCATCGCGCCCAGCCAGCGCGCGCCGCTGCGGATGATGTGGCCCGGATCCGTGCGGTAGATGTGATGGCAGTGCATGTTCTCCCACACCTCGAGCAGGTTGCCCACCCCGCGGCTGAAGTCGTTGGCGAACACCGCGAGCGTCGTCGCGTTGATGGCGCCCGCCGAGGTGCCGCAGAGGATCGGGAACGGGTTCTTGACCGGGTTGCCGAGGATGTCGCGAACCGCCTTCACCACGCCGACCTGGTAGGCGGCGCGCGCGCCGCCTCCCGTCAGCACCAGTCCGGCTCGCGCTTTCATCGGGCAGGTTTCACTGGACGGGTTTCACTAAAACAGCGTCGCTTCCTGGCCGCGGGGCGCGTTGGCGTCGGCGACGATGAGCGCGGTCATGTTGACGATGCGGCGCACGGTGGCCGAGGGCGTGAGGATATGCACCGGACGCGCCGCGCCCAGCAGGATCGGGCCTATGGTGACGTTTTCCGAGGACGCAATTTTGAGCAGGTTGAACGAGATGTTGGCCGCATCCAGCGTCGGCATCACGAGCAGGTTCGCGTCTCCCCTCAGGCGCGAGTGCGGAAAGACCTTCTGGCGGATCTCGTCCGAGAGCGCGGTATCGCCGTGCATTTCGCCTTCGACTTCCAGTTCCGGGGCGCGCTCGGCGAGGATCGCCAGCGCCTGCTGCATTTTACGCGCCGAAGGCAGGTCCACCGAGCCGAAGTTCGACGCCGATAGCAGCGCCACCTTGGGTGCGATGCCGAAGCGCCGGACCTCCTCGGCGCCGAGGATGGTCATCTCGGCGATGTGCTCGGCGTCAGGATCCGGCGTCACGTAGGTGTCGCAGATGAATATCGTGCGGTCGGGCAGGATCAGCGCGTTCATCGCCGCGTAGTGGCGCACGCCCGGGCGCAGCCCGATCACCTGCTCGATGTAGTGCAGGTGCAGCGAGTGCGTGCCGAAGGTGCCGCAGAGCATGCCGTCGGCCTCGCCCTTGCGCATCATCATCGCGCCGATCAGCGTGTTCCGGCGCCGCATCTCCACGCGCGCGTATTCGGGCGAGACGCCCTTTCTCTCCGTGAGCTTGTGGTAGGCCTTCCAGTATTCCTTGTAGCGCGGGTCCTGCTCCGGATTGGTGAGCACGAAGTCCTTGCCCGCCCGGATGCGCAGGCCGAGGCGCTCGATGCGCTGCTCGATCACCTGCGGACGGCCGATCAGCGTCGGCTTGGCCAGGCCTTCGTCAATCACGATCTGCACCGCACGCAGCACGCGTTCGTCTTCCCCCTCGGCATACACGATGCGCTTGGGCGAGGCGTTTGCCGCCGAAAACAGCGGCTTCATGATGAGGCCCGAGTGGTACACGAACTGCGTCAGCGAGGCGCGGTAGGCGTCCAGGTCCGCGATCGGCCGCGTCGCGACGCCGGATTCCATGGCCGCCCTGGCGACCGCGGGCGCCACCTTGGCGATGAGGCGCGGATCGAAAGGCCGCGGGATCAGGTATTCCGGGCCGAATTTCAGGTCCTGCCCGCCGTAGGCCGTCGCCACCACGTCGGAAGCCTCCGCCTGCGCCAATTCCGCGATCGCCCTTACGGCCGCAAGTTCCATCTCGGTGGTGATGGTGGTCGCGCCGACATCCAGCGCACCACGGAAGATGAACGGAAAGCACAGGACGTTGTTTACCTGGTTTGGATAGTCCCCCCGCCCGGTGGCGATGATGCAATCCGGGCGCGCCTCCCTGGCGAGCTCGGGCCGGATTTCAGGCTCCGGGTTGGCGAGCGCCAGTATCAGCGGCCGCTCGGCCATCTTCCTCAGCATCGCGGGCTTGAGTACGCCGCCTGCCGACAGGCCGAGGAACACGTCGGCGCCGGCGATGACTTCATCCAGCGTGCGCGCCCTGGTGTCGATGGCGAAGCGCTCCTTGTCCGGGTCCATCTCCTCCTTGCGGCCCTTCCACACCACGCCCTTGATGTCGGTGACGATGATGTTGCCGCGCGGCAGGCCCATCTTCACCAGCAGTTCCAGGCAGGCAAGTGCCGCGGCGCCCGCGCCCGAGGCCACCAGCTTCACCTTGTCGAGGTCCTTGCCGACCACCTTGAGGCCGTTCAGGAACGCCGCGCCGACGATGATCGCGGTGCCGTGCTGGTCGTCGTGGAACACCGGGATCTTCATGCGGGCGCGCAGCCTGCGCTCCACGACGAAGCACTCCGGCGCCTTGATGTCCTCGAGGTTGATGCCGCCGAAGGTGGGCTCGAGCGCGGCGATGATCTCGACCAGCTTGTCGGGGTCGCGCTCGTCGATCTCGATGTCGAAACAGTCGATGCCGGCGAACTTCTTGAACAGCACCGCCTTACCCTCCATCACCGGCTTGGCGGCGAGCGGACCGATCGCGCCCAGTCCCAGCACCGCGGTGCCGTTGGTGATCACCGCGATCAGGTTGGCGCGCGAGGTAAGGTGCACCGCCTGCGTGGGATCGCGCTTGATCTCCTCGCAGGCGACCGCCACGCCGGGCGAATAGGCGAGCGCGAGATCGCGTTGGTTGGTGAGCTGCTTGGTGGCAAGGATCGCGATCTTGCCGGGGCGCGGCAAGCGGTGATACTCGAGGGCGTTTTTCCTCAATTCCTCGTCCACATTCCGCTCCTAAAATCGGGGGAAAATTATATCCGTATAATCGTCCCCGCCCCCCGCATTTGCTCCTCGAGTGCCTTGAAGAACGCGCCCCGCCTGCTTGCCGCCAGCCGCACCGCGGAAATCCAGCCCTTCGTGGTGATGGACGTGCTGGCGCGCGCCCACGCGCTGGAAGCCGCCGGCCGCCGCGTGATCCACATGGAAATCGGCGAGCCCGACTTCACCGCTGCGCCGCAGGTGGTGGAAGCCGCCGTGCGGGCGCTGCGCGACGGCCGCACTGCGTACACGGCCACGCTGGGCCTGCCCGCGCTCCGGCAGGCGATCGGGGAGCACTACCGGAATCGTTTTGGCATTCAGATTTCAGATTCGAGAATTGCCGTTACATCCGGGGCGTCAGGAGGCTTGTTGCTGACGCTGGCGCTGTACGTCAATCCCGGCGACGAGATCCTGGTGCCCGATCCCGGCTATCCCGGCTACCGCCACATGGTGCGCGCCTTCGAAGGGGTTGCGCGACCCTTGAAAGTGATGCCGGAGGCGCACTTCCAGCCGACGCTGGAAATGGTGCGCCTGGCCTGGAGACGCCGCACCAGGGGGCTGCTGCTTGGCTCGCCGTCGAACCCGACCGGGACCGTCATTTCAAAAACAGAACTGGCGAAAATCGCGCGCTTCATCGCCGCTCGCGGCGGCGTGCTGATCGTTGACGAGATCTACCAGGGCCTGGTGTACGGCGAAGCCCCGGCGACCGGGTTGCAGCTGCCCGGGGAAGTGGTGATCGTGAACAGCTTTTCGAAATATTTCTGCATGACCGGGTGGCGGCTGGGCTGGGTCGTGCTGCCCGGGAAACGGATGCGGGATTTCGAAAAACTCGCGCAGCACCTCTACATCTGCGCGCCGTCGGTGGCGCAGCACGCGGCGCTCGCCTGTTTCCTGCCTGCCACCCTGAAAATCCTGGAACGGCGCCGGCTCGAATTCCAGCGCAGGCGGGATTTCCTGGTTCCGGCACTGGTGCGCGCCGGCCTGCAGGTTCCAGCGGCGCCTAACGGCGCCTTCTACGTCTATGCGCGCTGTCCGGCTGATGGGAAGCGCTTCGCGCTCGAACTGCTCGAGCGCGAAGGCGTCGCGGCAACGCCGGGGGTGGATTTCGGCGCCAACGGTACTCGGCGCTACGTGCGCTTCGCCTATACCCGCGCGATGGCGGACCTGGAAGAGGCGGCGCTGCGCCTGGAGCGGTTTATTGCGGGACGCTCTGCTGCAGGAAAGGTCAGGCCGAAGGCTCGCGGCGCATCTGCTTGAGCATCTGCTCCATACGCGCGCGCTCCGCGAGTACCTTGACCGCATAGCCCGAGTTCGGCTCGTCGAAGGCGCCGGCGTACATCTGCAGCGCGGTCTCGGTTTCGCCGTAGCGGCGCAGGTATTCGCGCAAGATCTGGGCGCCGACCTGGATGTTGACGTGCGGGTCGAGCAGCGCGGCTTCGCCGCCGAGCTCCTGCAGTTTGTCGCCGTGGAACTTGGGGATCACCTGCATCAGGCCCTTGGCGCCCATGGTGCTCTCCGCGACCGGGTTGTAGCGCGACTCGACCGCCATCACCGCGAGGATCAGCAGCGGATCCACCTTCGACTCCGTGCCTGCGCGGTAGGCGGTGGCGACGAAGCCGGCGATCGCGCCGGAGGCCACGCGGTAGCGCTTGGCGATGAAATCGGTGACGGCGCGCTGCTCGCGCAACGCGGCGCTTTCAGGGCCGGACTGGATCGTGCCGGCGGTCATGTTGCCGACGTCGCTTTCCCAGGCGTCCGTCCACAGGGCGACCTGGCGCAGCAGGAACTCGCGCGGCGCCGGCAACATGACCGCCAGCACCACCGCCAGTCCGAACAGGGCGAGCAGAGTACGCGCCGCGGAATACAGGCGCACCGCGCCGGCAAGCCCCGGCAGCCTGATTGCGAAATCCGTTGGTTCCATTCTCAACCTCCATACCTTCTGCGCCGGCTGAACACCTTCCCCGATCAGCCGCAACCGCCTCGCTGGAGGGTTGGACGACGGGGTGGGGGGGGTGGTGCGCGGGCCCCCAGAAACTTGGGCGCTCCGCTTGCGCACATCCCGGGGGCCTTCCTGGCTCCCCGCACGGCGTGGCCGGGCGCTGGGGTTCAGTGGTAAATGGTGCGGCGCAACAGGCCGAATCATAGCGTGGACGCCTCTAAAATGTCAACCATTTTTCCGCTCCGCAGCAACTCCCCAGAGCAGACGAAACCAACTGTATTTAAATTGGTTCCGATGATCTGCCTGCTTTGTAAGGATGGGTAAATTGGAGCATCGGCGCGCAGTCGGCAGTGAGGGGCCGACCCGGTTTGGAAGCCTCGCGGACCGACCCTGGACTCCGAGTTGTGCTGGAGGACCAAGGCGGTCCGGAGTGCTTCAAAGGCCGGGCGGAAGGCTTGCGCCCTCCGCCGCATGCCCGATCGGTTCCCGGTTACGGCCGGGATCCGGTCGGAAACGGCCACGCGGCCGCTGGATTCAGCGCTGTTCTCGCGCCGTGACTCGCAGCGGCGGACGGCATTCCTGCTTGCGCCGTCATCGCGGTGCTGGCCTTGGGTCTTGCGGGTTTGCTGGCCGCCGTCTTTTTCTTCTTGGACTTCTTCTTTTTCGCGGCCTTCTTTTTTTTGCCCGCTACCCTTCTTGATGCCTTCTTCTTGGACGATTTCTTCTTACCTGATGCTTTCTTCTTTTTCTTTTTCTTGCCGCCTTTTTTCGCTTTTTTCTTCGCCATAACAATCTCCTTAGAGGTAGTTGCGAAAGAAAGCCCGGCCGCACCGGCCCGGACTATTCAAACGCCGGGCGAGGATCGCCAGGCGCATTGAATTCACGACGACCTTCACCGCCCACCCCGCGCGGCAAGGTCCTGGTACAGGATTTCGGGGTCGAGGCGTATGCCGCCCTCCCAGGTCACTGTGGCGGATTCGGGGTCTACGCTCACCTTCTCGAACTCGCGCACATCGCGCCACAGCTTGAAGGCGCCGATCTCGAGCAGGTTGCCGAGGAACACGCTGCCCTCTAGGCCGTCGTCGAAGCGGATCCAGAGTTTGTAGTCGTCCTCGGCCTTGCAGGCGGTCACTCGGTGCATGGTCATGTCCTGTGTAGCCTCATTCCCAGTTAAGGGCGCCGCCAGTCTGGTACTCGATCACGCGCGTCTCGAAGAAGTTGCGTTCCTTCTTCAGGTCGATCATTTCGCTCATCCACGGAAACGGGTTGCCCGCCCCCGGGAACATTACGTCGAGGCCGATCTGCTGGCAGCGGCGGTTGCAGATGAAGCGCAGGTATTCCTTGAACATGGGCGCATTCAGCCCGAGCACGCCGCGCGGCATGGTGTCCTCGGCGTAGGCGTACTCCAGCTCGACCGCCTTGCGGAATATCGCCGTCAGCTCCTCGCGGAACTCCGCCGTCCACAGTTGCGGGTTCTCGAGCTTGATCTGGTTCACCAGGTCGATGCCGAAATTGCAGTGCATCGACTCGTCGCGCAGGATGTACATGTACTGCTCGGCCGCGCCGGTCATCTTGTTCTGCCGGCCGAGCGCGAGGATCTGGGTGAAGCCGACGTAGAAGAACAGTCCCTCCATCAGGCAGGAGAACACAATCAGGCTCTTCAGCAGCTTCTGGTCGGCTTCCGGCGTGCCGGTCTTGAACGCCGGGTCGGTCAGCGTGTCGATGAACGGGATCAGGAACTCGTCCTTGTCCCGGATCGAGGCGACCTCGTGGTAGGCGTTGAACAGCGCGCCCTCGTCCAGGTCCAGGCTCTCGGCGATGTACTGGTAGGCGTGGGTGTGGATCGCCTCTTCGAAAGCCTGGCGCAGCAGGTACTGGCGGCACTCGGGCGCCGTGATGTGGCGGTAGGTGCCGAGCACGATGTTGTTCGCCGCCAGAGAATCGGCGGTGACGAAGAAACCGAGATTGCGGATCACGAGGCGCCGCTCGTCCTCCGTCAGGCCCTGTGGATCCTTCCACAGCGCGATGTCGCGGCTCATGTTCACTTCCTGCGGCATCCAGTGGTTGGCGCAGGCGGCGATGTACTTCTCCCAGGCCCACTTGTACTTGAACGGCACCAGCTGGTTAACGTCGGCCTTGGAATTGATGATGCTCTTGTCTTCGACCTTGATGCGGCGGAAGGCGGTACCCGCGGCGGACGGCGCCGCGGGAACAAAACCAGCCGACGACGGCATGCCCAGACCGGACAGCGCCGTGGTCTTGCCCTCTTTTTCGAAATTCAACATTACTGGCAGGCCTCGCAATCGGGGTTGTCAATGGCGCAGAACTTCGGTTCCTCGGTGGTCGATGCCGACGCAGACTCGGTGATCCCGCCGCCGGAAGGAACGGCATTCAGCGCGCCGGCCTTGCTGGTGGATTTCTCGGCGTGCGTGGCGCCCATCGCCCGCAGGTAGTAGGTGGTCTTCAGGCCGCGGATCCAGGCCAGCTTGTAGGTCTCGTCCAGCTTCTTGCCCGAGGCGCCCGCCATGTAGATGTTGAGCGACTGCGACTGGTCGATCCATTTCTGGCGCCGCGCACCCGCCTCTACCAGCCACTTCGGTTCGACCTCGAAGGCGGTCGCATAGAGCCGGCGCAGTTCCGCTGGCGCGCGGTCGACCCGCGCGAGGTTGCCGTCGAAGTACTTGAGGTCGGAAATCATCACCTCGTCCCACAACCCGGCGCGCTTGAGGTCCGACACCAGATATTCGTTGGTGACGGTGAACTCCCCCGACAGGTTCGATTTCACGTACAGGTTCTGGTAGGTCGGCTCGAGCGAGGCGGAAACGCCGATGATGTTGGCGATGGTCGCGGTCGGCGCGATCGCGATGCAGTTGGAGTTGCGCATGCCGTACTGCTTGATGCGCGCGCGCAGCGGCTCCCAGTCGAGCGCCGAGGAGCGGTCCACTTCGACATAGCCGCCGCGCTCGGCCGCCAGCAGGTCGAGCGTGTCCTGCGGCAGGATGCCGCGGTCCCACAGCGAGCCGCGGAATGTCGGGTACTGCCCGCGCTCCTCGGCGAGTTCCGTCGATGCCCAGTAGGCGCAGTAGGCCACCATCTCCATCGAGCGATCGGCGAATTCGACCGCCTCCTCGGAGGCGTAGGGAATGCGCAGCATGTGCAGGCAGTCCTGGAATCCCATGATGCCCATGCCCACCGGGCGGTGGCGCAGGTTCGAATTCTTCGCCTTGTCGACAGCGTAGTAGTTGATGTCGATCACGTTGTCGAGCATGCGCATCGCGGTATGCACCGTCTTGCGGATCTTGTCGAAATCCAGCGCGACCTTGCCGTCGCCCTTAGTCGTCATGTGCGCGACCAGGTTGACCGAGCCCAGGTTACAGACCGCGATCTCGTCATCCGAGGTATTGAGCGTGATCTCGGTGCAGAGGTTGGAGCTGTGAACCACGCCGACGTGCTGCTGCGGGCTCCTCAGGTTGCAGGGGTCCTTGAACGTGATCCAGGGGTGCCCGGTTTCGAACAGCATCGACAGCATCTTGCGCCACAGGTGCACCGCCGGAACCTTCTTGAACAGCTTGAGCTCGCCGCGCGCGACCTTGTCTTCGTAGCGCAGGTACGCGGCTTCGAAGGCGCGGCCCACCGTGTCGTGCAGTTCCAGCGCGTCGGAGGGCGAAAACAGCGTCCACTCCGCGTTTTCCATGACGCGCTTCATGAACAGGTCCGGAATCCAGTTGGCCGTGTTCATGTCGTGGGTGCGACGGCGGTCGTCGCCGGTGTTCTTGCGCAGCTCGAGGAATTCCTCGATGTCGAGGTGCCAGGTCTCGAGGTAGGAACAGACCGCCCCCTTCCTCTTGCCGCCCTGGTTGACCGCGACCGCGGTGTCGTTCACCACCTTGAGGAAGGGCACCACGCCCTGCGACTTGCCGTTGGTGCCCTTGATGTGGGAACCCAGCGCACGCACCGGCGTCCAGTCGTTGCCCAGGCCGCCGGCATACTTCGCCAGCAGCGCGTTTTCCTTGATCGCGTCGTAGATGCCGGTGAGATCGTCGGCCACCGTGGTCAGGTAGCAGCTTGAGAGCTGCGAGCGCAGCGTGCCCGAGTTGAACAGCGTCGGCGTCGAACTCATGAAATCGAAGGTCGAGAGCACGTCGTAGAACTCGATGGCGCGCTCTTCGCGCCGCTTCTCGTTCAGCGCCAGGCCCATCGCCACGCGCATGAAGAAGGCCTGCGGCAGCTCGATGCGCTCGCCGCGCTCATGCAGGAAATAGCGGTCGTACAGGGTCTGCAGTCCGAGGTAGCCGAACTGCAGATCGCGCTCCGCCCTGAGCGCGCCGCCCAGCCGCGCGAGATCGAATTTCGCCAGTCGCGGGTCGAGCAATTCGGCCTGCACGCCGCGCGCGATGAACTGCGGGAAGTAGCTGGCGTAGCGCGCCGTCATCTCCGCCTGGCCCACTTCCTCGCCGAGCACTTCGCGCCGGATGGTGTGCAGCAGCAGCCGCGCCGTGGCGTAGCCGTAGGCCGGATCCTTTTCGATCAGCGCGCGCGCGGCGAGTATCGAGGACTTGCGCACCTCTTCCATCGGCACGCCGTCATAGAGGTCTCGCAGCGTGCTTTCGCGGATCGCCGCGGGCGAGGCGCCGGGTTCCAGGCCCGCGCAGGCCGAGGCAAGCAGCCGGTCCAGCGCCGCGAGGTCGAGCGGCTTGCGCTCGCCGTTTTCCACCACCTGCAGCACCGGTACCGCGCTGCGCGCTTCCTTCGCGGCCTTCTCCTGCGAGCGGGCGCGGGCGCGCTCGTCGCGGTAGAGCACGTAGGAGCGCGCGACATCGTGCTGGCTCGCGCGCATCAGCGCCAGTTCGACCTGGTCCTGGATGTCCTCGATATGGAAGGTCCCGCCCTGGGGCTGGCGCCGCATCAGCGCGTTGACCACGCTCTCGGTCAGCTCGGCCACCAGTTCGCGGATGCGCGCCGAAGCGGCGCCCTGGCTGCCGCCCACCGCGAGGTAGGCCTTGGTCATCGCCACCGAGATCTTGGCCGGCTCGAAGCCGACCACGGCGCCGTTGCGCCGGATGATCTTGTAGTCGGCGTAGGGCGAGCGTCGCACAGTGCTACTAGGCTCGGAAACGTCCACGCCGATGGCTGTGTTCGCTGCCGTTCCCTGCTGCGCGATCTGCATCTCCCGTCTCCCCGTGTCGCGGGCCCTGCGCGGTATCGTTTTCATAGCCACCGGGGAATGACAGCCCCGTTACGACCTAGCGCAAAACCACAATATGTAGTGCTGAACTGTTGATTGGCAACTAATAGTTGTGGGGGCACTCTACCACGCAGCTTGGAATTTGCAAGCCCGCCCGCGTTACCGCACCGCAATATACGGTGCTCGCTCGCGGTGCATGCCCTACAGGTAGGGGTTGCGGGGGGTGCGGCTTAGGCGGCGCGCGCCAGCTGCTGCAAGAAGCGCGCCCAGTCGAAGTGCGTCCCGGGATCGGACTTGCGGCCGGGGGCGACATCGCTGTGCGCCGCGACCTCCCGCAAGGGCAGGACAGCTTGAAGCTTCCCGACCAGCGCCGCCAGGCATTCATACTGCGCGGCCTCGAACCTGCCGTCGTCGACGCCCTCGAGTTCGACGCCGACCGAGAAGTCGTTGCAGCGCTCGCGGCCGCGCCAGCGCGAAGCGCCGGCATGCCAGGCGCGCCCCTGCAGCGGGACGAACTGCAGCAGTTCGCCGCCGCGGCGGATCAGGAAATGGGACGAGACGCGCAGGCCCGCAAGATCGGCGAAAGAAGGGTGCGCGGCGGGATCGAGCCGGTTGCAGAACAGCCGCTCGACGGCGTTGCCGCCATATTCGCCACGCGGCAGGCTGATCGAATGCAGCACGAGCAGCGAGATCTCGGTACGCGGCGGACGGCTGTCGCAGTTTGGCGACGGCACCCTCCGCGCCGCCGCGATCCAGTCCCTACCCGCCATCGCCCTGAACGGCCGGGCTCAATGGCCGTCCTGCTCACGTTCGCGGATCCCCAGCCGCTGCATGCGGTAACGCAGCGTGCGGAAGGTGAGGCCCAGCAGCTTGGCCGCCGCGGTGCGGTTGAAACCGGTCTTGGCCAGCGCGGCCAGGATCGCTTCGCGCTCGATGCGGTCCAAGTATTCCGGCAGCGGCATCGCGCCGGGCTCGCCGGATGCGCCGTGATGCGGCTCGTCGCCGGCAAGGGGCCGCAGCCGCAGCGCCCCCACCGTGATCTCCTCGGCGCCGGAGAGGGCGGTGGCGCGCTCCAGGATGTTCTCCAGTTCTCGGATGTTGCCAGGGAAATCGTAGGCCGCCAGCTCCTGCAGCGCTGCCGCCGAGAGGCGCGCCGCGGGCGTCCCGGCCTGGCGCGCCAGCCGCTCGAGGATCGCCGCCGCAATCACCGCGATGTCCTCGCGCGACTCGCGCAGCGCCGGCATCTTGAGTTCGATCACGTTCAGGCGGTAATAGAGATCCTGGCGGAAGCTGTGCGCCTCGACGCGCGCGGCGAGATCCTGGTGCGTCGCGCTGATGACGCGCACGTCGACCGCGTCTTCCTGGGTGGCGCCGACTTTGCGCACGCGCTTTTCCTGGATCGTGCGCAGCAACTTCACCTGCATCGGCAGCGGCAACTCCGCGACCTCGTCGAGAAACAGCGTGCCGCCGTCGGCCGCCTGGAAAAAGCCGTCGCGGTCCGCAAGCGCGCCGGTAAACGCGCCCTTGCGGTAGCCGAAGAATTCGCTCTCCATCAGGTTCTCGGGAATCGCGCCGCAGTTGACCGGCACGAAGGCCCGGTCGCGGCGCGCGCCTAGCAGGTGGATCTGGCGCGCCGCCAGCTCCTTGCCGCTGCCCGACTCGCCCGAGATATGCACCGGCGCCTGGGTGCGGGCGAGCTTCGCGATCATGTCGCGCACCTCGCGCATCGGCGCGCTGTCGCCGAGCAGCCGTGGCCCGGCAGCGACCGCCTCGCCCCGCCCGGGCAGCGACAACGCCGCCTTCACCAGCGCACGCAGCTGCTCAAGGCCGACCGGCTTGGAGACGTAGTCGAAGGCGCCGGCTTTCAATGCCGCGACCGCGTTCTCGGCGCTGCCGTGCGCGGTGATCACCGCCACCGGCAGGTCGCCGGTCAGCCCCGCGATATGCCGCACGAGCTCGAGACCTTCGCCGTCTGGCAGGCGCATGTCGGTAAGGCACAACTCGTAGCGCGCGTCGTGCAGGCACTCCTTCGCCTGCGCCAGGCTGCCGGCGGAATCTACGCCCAGGCCCATCTTGGTGAGCGTGAGTTCCAGCAGTTCCCGGATGTCGGGCTCATCGTCGACCACCAGCACGCGATGGCCGCGCACGCCGATGCCCCGTTCGCCGGACCGGCTGGGCCGCTCGTTCTTCTTCATGTGAGATTCATGCGGCCGGCGCCTCACGGCAGAGAATCCTGAAATGCGCTCCTGGCATGTCGTCCACGTATTCCAGCGCCGCGCGGTTCGCGGCGCACAGCTCGCGGGCAAGATAAAGCCCCAGGCCGGTTCCCTTGCTTTCGGTGGTGAAGAAGGGTTCGAACAGCTGCCCCTGGATCGCCCGCGCGACGCCGGGGCCGTTGTCGATCACGTTGAATTCTACTTGATCGCCGAAAGCGTTCAGCACGATGCGCACGCTGCCCGGCCCCTGCCCTGCGTGCCGCACTGCGTTGCGCAGCAGGTTCCACAGCACCTGGCGCAGATGCTCGCGGTCGAACTCGATCGTCACCTCGCGCGCAGTTTCCAAGCCGATGCGCGACGCCGGCACCGATTCGTTGGCGGCGAAGTCGTCGATGAATGCGGCCAGCCAGGCCTTGAGCGCGACTCGGTCGGCGGCGGCGCGGTCGCGGCGGTTGAGCTGCAGCACGTCCGACACCAGCCGATCGAGGCGCTGCGCGTTGTCATTGATGATGCGCGTCAACCGCTCCCGGTCGCGGCCGCGATTTTCCTCGTTCAGCAGCTCGGCCGCGTGGCTGATCGCCGACAGCGGGTTGCGGATCTCGTGCGCGATGTTCGCCGTCAGCCGGCCGAGCGCCGCCAGCTTCAGCTGCTGCGCTTCATCGCGCGAGCGCGTCGTGTCCTCGACGAACAGCACGGCGAGATCCTCCCCCGCCCCGGTTTCCATCAACCGCAACCGCAGGCCGCGGCCGCGCAGCTCAAGATCGGCGCGCGCCGCGGCCGCGTCGCCGGCGCGCCAGGCACGCCAGCGCTCGGCGAACCCCGGCAGCAGCCGCGCCAGTTCCGCCCCCTGCAGCGAACCGACGCCGAGCAGGCGCTGCGCCTGCGGATTGTGCTGCACCACGCGGCCGTCGCGGTCGAGCACCAGGATGCCGTCCTGCATGTCCGCGATTACCAGTTGATTGACGCGCAACTGCGTCTCGAGCGCGCGCCCGCGCTGCCGCGCCAGGCTCTCGTTGGAGGCCACGCGCTGCGCCAGCCAGCCGGTCACGCCGGCGCTCGCGAAGCAGCCGAAGGCGAGCAGCCCCGGCTGCAGGTAGTTCGCGGTCGGGACGTCATAGCGCAGCACCCAGTAGCTCTGCTCCAGCAGCAGCGCGATCGCGGCCAGCGCCGCGTAGAGCAGCGACAGGCGCCAAGGCGCCACCAGCGCGGCGCCAGTGAGCGCGATCAGCAGCATCACGCCCAGGCCGCTGTGAATGCCGCCGCTCGAATACATGAGCAGCGTAATGGCGAGGATGTCAACGCCGAGGTGCAGCGAAAGCTGCAGATTGAAAAGGTCCCGCAGGTAGCGCAGCAGGCTCTGGAACATCGCGCCCGCGATCAGGTAGGCCACGCTCACCAGGCGGAACAGGTTCAGCTGGTGCGAACCGAGGTTCAGCAAATCGCCGTAGAACAGCGTGATGCCGAGGAACAGCGCCGCCACCGCCATGCGGTAGATATTGAAATACCGCAGCGAAATCCAGAACGAGTCCGGCGTGCCTTCGTCGCGCCCGAACAGGCCCGCATAGCGCGGCGTGTCCTGCATCAGCCGTCCCGCGGGCCCAGCTGCCGGTGCTCCTCGCTGCAATAATGGCGGCCGCCGGCGTTGCGCGCCTCGGCCATGGGCAGGTTGAGCCCGCAGTGGGCGCAACTCACCAGGTCGCCACTGGGCACGCCTTCCGCTTGTGATGGCTTGCCGCCGGCAGAGGGCGGTCCCGACACCGCCCGGCGCAGCAGCCAGACGACGGCGATCACGACCACCGCAAAAAATATCAGCCGACCCATGCGGACATTATGAAGGAACGAGGGAAATGGTCGGGGTGACTGGATTCGAACCAGCGACACCTGCGTCCCGAACGCAGTACTCTACCAGGCTGAGCTACACCCCGAAACGTGACTGCTTACGACCGACGGACAACCGAGAAGGACGCCAATTCTAGCAAAGAATCCTTGTATTCCGAGGCGGGCAGGCTCTGCAACGCGCCGCGCGCAGCCTCTGCTTCGCTCACCGCGACGCCGCGCGAATATTCGAGCGCGCCGGTCGCGATGACCGCCTCCAGCACGCGCGGAAACGCGTCCCTGCCGCCCTCGAGAACCGCCTGCCGCACCACGGCCGCCTGCGCCGCGGAGCCGCTCGCCATGGCGCGGATCAGCGGCAGCGTCGGCTTGCCTTCGGCGAGATCGTCGCCCAGGCACTTGCCGATGGCGTCGGCGTCGCCGGAGTAATCGAGCACGTCGTCGATCAGCTGGAAAGCGGTGCCGAGACGCATGCCGTACTCGGCCAGCCCTTGCTCCTGCGCCGCAGGCACGGCGCCCAGCACGGCGCCGAGGCGCGCCGCCGCCTCGAACAGCTTGGCCGTCTTGCGCCGGATCACTTCCAGGTAGCTGACCTCGCCCACCGCCGGATCGTGGCAGTTCATGAGCTGCATCACCTCGCCCTCGGCGATCATGTTGGTGGCGTCGGCGAGCACCTGCATCACCCGCATGTTATTGGCGCCCAGCATCATCTGGAAGGCGCGGGAATAGAGGAAATCCCCCACCAGCACGGAGGCGGCATTGCCGAATTCGGCGTTCGCCGTGTTGCGCCCCCGGCGCAGTTTCGAGCCGTCCACCACGTCGTCGTGCAACAGCGTAGCGGTATGGATGAACTCGACCACCGCAGCCATCTCATAGTGCCGCTCTTCGCCGGAGGCGCGCGGATAGCCTGAAGCCCCGGCGGAGAGCAGCACCAGAGCCGGCCGCAGTCGCTTGCCGCCGCCGCCGACGATGTATTCGGCGACCTGCCGCACCAGCGCCACGTCCGAACCGAGCCGGGCGCGAATCACCGCATCGACGCGCCGCATGCCGGCCGCGATCGGCGCGAGGAATGGAAGATTCTCCATAGGGGACGCAAAATAGCACAGCAGCCTTTGACCTGAGGCCACGAAATCCCCTATAATTCCAAGTCTTTGCATACTATTTCAGCATAGGTTCAGCCATGTACGCAGTGATCCAGACGGGCGGCAAGCAGTACCGGGTGAAATCCGGCGAGCAGGTGAAGGTTGAGTTGCTGGCGGCCGAGGTCGGCGCCACGGTGTCCTTTGACCGCGTCCTGATGCTCGGCGAAGGGGAGGGCGTCAAGGTCGGCGCGCCGTTCGTCTCCGGTGCGGCCGTCAAGGCGACCGTCGTAGCGCAGGGCCGCGGCGAGAAAGTGCGCATATTCAAGCTGCGCCGCCGCAAGCATTTCGCCAAGACCCAGGGCCACCGGCAGGGCTTTACCGAAGTGCGCATCGACGAAATCGTCGGCGCCTAGGCGACAATAAGCACACGAGAGAGAAACATCCATGGCACATAAAAAAGCAGGCGGCAGTTCGCGCAACGGGCGCGATTCCAATGCCAAGCGTCTCGGCGTCAAGGCCTACGGCGGCGAGACCGTGAACGCGGGCCAGATCATCGTGCGCCAGCGCGGCACCGTGGTGCATCCGGGCGTCAACGTCGGCATCGGGCGCGACCACACGCTGTACGCGCGCGTCGCGGGCAGGGTCGAGTTCGCGGTCAAGGGCTCGGGCAACAAGAAGACCGTGAGCATCCTCCCGGCCTAGCCGCCTACCCGACTCCGCGAAAAGCCCTATCGGAGTCGATAGGGCTTTTTTGTTTCTGCAGGGACACGGAACTGCGCCATGAAATTCATCGACGAAGCGAAAATCCAGGTGCACGCCGGCAAGGGCGGCGACGGCAGCGCCGCGTTCCGCCGCGAGAAATTCGTGCCGCGCGGCGGCCCCTCGGGCGGAGACGGCGGCCGCGGCGGCAGCGTCTGGGCGGTCGCGGACCGCAATATCAACACGCTGGTGGACTACCGCTTCGCGCGCATCCACCGGGCGGAGCAAGGCGAACCCGGCCGCAGCGCCGACAAGTACGGGCGCAAGGGCGAAGACGTCGAACTGCGCATGCCGGTCGGCACCCTGGTGAGGGACACCGAGGACGGCGCGCTGATCGCCGACCTGGCCAAGGACGGCGCGCGGGCGCTGCTGGCGAAAGGCGGCCAGGGCGGCCTCGGCAACCTGCATTTCAAGTCGAGCATCAACCGCTCGCCGCGCCAGTTCACGCGCGGCGAGCCCGGCGAAAGCCGTGAGCTGGCGCTCGAACTGCGCGTGCTTGCCGATGTCGGGATGCTGGGCCTGCCCAATGCCGGCAAATCCACCTTCATCCGCGCCGTGTCGGCGGCGCGGCCGAAAGTCGCCGACTATCCGTTCACCACGCTCAACCCGTCGCTGGGCGTGGTGCGTGTCGAGAACGACGCGAGCTTCGTCATTGCCGACATCCCGGGCCTGATCGAGGGCGCGGCAGAGGGCGCGGGGCTCGGCCACCAGTTCCTGCGCCATCTATCGCGCACGCGCCTGCTGTTGCACCTAGTGGACCTGGCGCCGCCCGGGCCGGAGGCTGACCCGACCGGCGCCGACCTGGCGAAGGACGTGCGTGCGCTCGCCAACGAATTGAAAAAATACGACGCCGCGCTCTACAAAAAACCGCGCTGGCTGGTGTTCAACAAGATCGACATGCTGCCGGACGCCGGGGAAGCGGAAGCGCGCGCGCGCCAGATCGTGCGCGCGCTGCGCTGGAAAAGCCGCTGGTTCCAGATCTCGGCCATCAGCGGCAAGGGCTGCAGGGAATTGTCGGCGCAGGCGTATGAGTTCCTCTTCCAGAACGAAAAAAAGAAAGGCCGCCGTGCAGCCTAGCCTTGTCGCCGGTGCCGCGACGCTGGTGGTCAAGGTCGGGTCCTCGCTCGTCACCAACCAGGGCCGCGGCCTGGACGCGGCGGCGATCGCGCGCTGGGCGGCACAGATTGCGCAGCTGCGGGCCCTCGGCAAGCGCTGCGTGCTGGTCTCCAGCGGCGCCATCGCCGAGGGCGTGCAGCGCCTCGGCTGGACACGGCGCCCGCAAGCCATGCACGAGCTGCAGGCAGCGGCGGCCGTCGGCCAGATGGGCCTCGTGCAGTGCTATGAAACCAGTTTCCGCGAGCACGGCCTGAAGACGGCGCAGGTGCTGCTGACGCACGCCGACATGGCCGACCGGCAGCGGTATCTGAACGCCCGCTCCACGCTGCGCACACTGCTCGATCTGGGCGTCATTCCCGTCATCAACGAGAACGACACCGTGGTCACGGACGAAATCAAGTTCGGCGACAACGACACGCTGGGCGCGCTGGTCGCCAACCTGGTGGAAGCCGAGGCGCTCATCATCCTCACCGACCAGGCCGGCCTGTACGATGCGGACCCGCGCAAAGTGGCGACGGCGAGTCTGCTCCAGGAGCGGGAAGCGGGCGATCCCGAACTCGAATCCTTCGCCGGTGGCTCCGGATCGGCGCTCGCCAAGGGCGGCATGCTCACCAAGGTGCTGGCCGCGAAGCGCGCGGCGCGAAGCGGTGCGCATACCGTGATCGCATCGGGACACGAGCCGGACGTGCTGCTGCGCATCGCGCGGGGCGAACGCATCGGAACGCTGCTCAGGTCGGCCACCCTGCCGATCGCGGCAAAAAAGCAGTGGCTCGCCGACCACGTCACTCTGGGCGGACGCCTGACGCTGGACGCGGGCGCGGTGCTGGCGTTGTCGCGCGGCGGCAGGAGCCTGCTGCCGATCGGCGTGACCGGGGTCTCGGGCGAATTCGAGCGCGGCGCCGTGGTCGCCTGCGAGGATCCGCAGGGCCGCGAAGTCGCGCGCGGCCTGGTGAATTATTCCGCGGCCGAAAGCCGTCTGATCATGAGACGGCCCTCAAGCGAGATCGAATCGTTGCTCGGCTACGTCGACGAGCCGGAACTGATCCACCGCGACAATCTGGTCCTGCTGTGACCGGAGCTGGGTGGTGCCCTACCAGCGCCGCACCATCGGGTGGCCGCCGCGGCGCAATGCGTCCACTCCCTCGGCCGGCTTCTCGATCGTGAAGCCCTTCGGGCAAAAGTACTCGTCGCGCAATACGTTGTGCCAGCGCTGCACCATGCCCTGCGGTTCGATCTCCCGCCAATCCGAGTCGTACCTCTTCCAGGCCCCGCCGCTGACATAGGCGTAGACGCGGGAAATCCCGCTCCGGCAGCGGATGCCCTCGAAGCTCACGGTTTCGGCCCCGGCGGGACTGCGCGCGACCATCGCGTAGCGCACCACGCCGTCGCTGCCTACCGAGATCGATTTCGCGTCGACGAAGAACTTGAAGTTGTTGACGGCGCTCACGGAAAACTCGATCAAGTCCTTGTCCGCGGGCAGGGCGGGCAGGCTGAACTCGATCTCCTTCCAATCGAGTTCCTTCTGCTTCTTTTCCCATTCGCTTTCGTATTGCTGGGCCTGGGCCGCGGCCAGCGTCGCCCAGCCGCAGAGCGCCAGCGCCGCGGCACCCAGGAGCAATCGAGCCCTCAAGACAAGTCCCCGGCGAGCGAAGCCAGCACTTCCGGGGCGATGGTCACGCTGGCGCGGTAGTTCGGATGATCGACGCCGACCGTCAGGCCGGCGCCCTGCTTCAATGCCTGGCGCGACTTGCCGTCGAGTTCGAAGCGCACGAAATGCACTGCGGAGGTCTTTTCCTCGTTCTCGCGCTCGAGATCCTCGTCCGCGATCGCGAATATCCTGGCGCAGCCCGCGACTTCCACCCAGGTTCGATCCTCTACGCCCTTCAGCCCGGCGAGCCGCCGGCGCCGCTCCTCGGGTTCGGGATATTCGAGCAGCATGGTCGCCTTCCAGTTGGCGCCATCGGGAATCAGGGGATTGTAGGCTTCGAGTTCGCCGCGGATGCCGTCTTCCTCGAAGATGCGCTCGATGCGCAGCATCTCCTGCACCTGGTAGCGGACCGTGACCTCGTCCTCGAAAATCAGCGTCACGTGCTCGCCCACGTGCACAGTGCGCAGCTTCTTGTGGGCGATCACCCGGGAGCGGTAGGCACCGCGCTCCCGGGCATAGACCTCGAGTGGCAGCAGGCTCCCGGGGGAGATCTGCGGCATCAGTCGACCAGCTGATCAAGGGCTTTCTGGAAGCGGTTGGCATGCGAGCGCTCCGCCTTGGCCAGCGTTTCGAACCAGTCGGCAATTTCGGCGAAACCTTCGCCGCGCGCCGTCTTCGCCATCCCGGGGTACATGTCGGTGTACTCGTGGGTTTCGCCGGCGACCGCCGCCGCGAGGTTCAGCTTGGTGGGTCCGATCGGCTTGTCGGTGGCCGGATCGCCCACCGGCTCCATGTATTCGAGGTGGCCGTGCGCGTGCCCGGTTTCGCCTTCGGCCGTGGAGCGGAACAGCGCTGCGACGTCGTTCTGGCCTTCGACGTCGGCCTTCGCCGCGAAATAGAGATATCTGCGGTTGGCCTGCGATTCACCCGCGAACGCCGCCTTCAGGTTGTCGTGGGTCTTGGATCCTTTGAGTTGCATGTGGCGCTCCTGTCAGAGGGAATGAGGGAACAGCGAACTTACGGCCTGCGGGCCGTCCCGGCAAATCGTTTGCTCGCATCGCTCCGATAGCACGCGGCTATTGGAGGTTCAGCGCCCCACCTCCGTGACCGGCTCGGCCGCGCCGGGCCGGGGCCGGCGGCGCCGGTCGGCGTTCTGGAAACGGTGCAGCTCGGTAAGGGCCTGGCGGTAGACCTCGCGCTTGAACTCGATCACCGCCTCCACCGGCACCCAGTAGTCGTGCCAGCGCCAGGCGTCGAATTCGGGCTTGCCGTTGCCGCGCAGCTTGACGTCGCAGTCGCGCCCCACCATGCGCAGCAGGTACCAGATCTGCTTTTGCCCCTTGTAGGTGCCGCGCCAGTCGCGCCGGATCCATTTGTCCGGCACTTCATAGCGCAGCCACTGGCGGGTGCGGCCGAGGATGCGGACGTGTTCGGGTTTCAGCCCCACCTCTTCCTCCAGCTCGCGGTACATCGCCTGCTCGGGGGATTCGCCCGACTTGATGCCGCCCTGGGGAAACTGCCAGGCATGCTGGTTGACCCTCTTGCCCCAGAACACGTCGTTGCGCGCGTTGAGAAGGAGGATGCCTACATTTGGCCGGTAGCCGTCACGGTCGAGCATGGCTGCACCACCTAAGCTAGAATTCCTCTCGCATTTTTCCACAGCCAACGCGCAATTTCAACGCGCCGGACCGACGCACGAATGCGCACTTCCCGCCACTTTATTTCGACCGTCAAAGAAGCGCCTTCGGACGCCGAACTCGTCAGCCACAAGCTGATGATCCGCGCCGGCATGGTCAGGCGCCTCGCCGCAGGCATCTACACCTGGATGCCGGTCGGCCTGCGCGTGGTGCGCAAGATCGAGGCCATCGTGCGCGAGGAGATGGACCGCGCCGGCGCCTGCGAGCTGTCGATGCCGGTGGTGCAGCCGGCAGAACTATGGCAGGAGTCGGGCCGCTGGGGGGCCTACGGGCCCGAGCTGCTGCGGTTCAAGGACCGCCACGAACGGGATTTCGTCATCCAGCCGACCTCGGAAGAGGTGATCACCGACATCGCGCGCGCCGAGTTGCGCAGCTACCGCAGACTTCCGGTCCATTTCTACCAGATCCAGACCAAGTTCCGCGACGAACGCCGGCCCCGTTTCGGCGTCATGCGCGGGCGCGAGTTCGTGATGAAGGACGGCTACTCCTTCCACGCCGACTACGCGGATCTCGAGCGTGAATACCGCAGCATGTACGACACCTACACTCGCATATTCACGCGCCTGGGGCTGAAATTCCGCGCCGTGGCGGCCGACACCGGCGCCATCGGCGGCACGGGGTCGCACGAATTCCAGGTGCTCGCCGATTCGGGCGAGGACGCCATCGCCTGGTGCCCGGAATCCGACTACGCGGCGAACGTGGAGCTGGCCGAAGCCATTGCCCCGAAGGAAGCCAGACAGGCCCCTACGGAGCAAAAAACGAAGGTCGCAACCCCCGGCAAGACGAAGTGCCAAGACGTGGCCGCTCTTCTCAACGTCCCACTCGCAAAAACCGTCAAAGCAATCGCAGTAATACGGGAAGATGTGCCAAAAGAAGCAATCATCGGTCGTTTTGTGATGATTTTGCTTCGAGGTGATCACGAACTGAATGAAGTGAAGACTCAGAAGATTCTCGGGAACTTTCGATTCGCAAAGGATGACGAAATCGAGAATGCCCTCAAATGTCGACCGGGATATATCGGCCCCATAACGAATGAACTGCTTACGCTGTATCTGGATCGAACCGTTGCGACGATGAGTGATTTCGTATGTGGCGCAAACGAGGCCGGATTCCATCTGAGGGGCGTAAATTGGGGTCGGGATCATAACGAACTCCCATCTCAATACATTCAGGACTTTCGCAAAGTTGTCGAAGGCGACCCGAGTCCGGACGGCAAGGGCACGCTGAAAATCCTGCGCGGCATCGAGGTGGGCCACATCTTCCAGCTGCGCACCAAGTATTCCGAAGCGCTGAAGGCCACCTACCTCGATGACAAGCAGCAGCCGCGGCCGATGGAGATGGGCTGCTACGGCATCGGCATCACGCGCATCGCCGCGGCCGCAATCGAGCAGGGCCACGACGACCGCGGCATCGTGTTTCCGCGCCCGATCGCACCCTTCGAGGCCTGCCTGGTGCCGATCGGCTTCCACAAGAGCGCAGCGGTGCGAGAAGCGGCCGAAAAGCTGTACGCGGAACTGACCGCCGCAGGCGTCGATGTGCTGCTCGAGGACCGCGACGAGCGCCCGGGCGTGCTGTTCGCGGACATGGACCTGCTCGGCATTCCGCACCGCCTGGTGATATCCGACCGGGGTCTCGCCGCCGGCACCATCGAATACAAGGGCCGCACGCAGGCGGCGGCGGAAAACGCGCCGTTCGCCTCGACGCTGCAGTTCCTCAAGGAAAAATTCGCTTCGTGACACGGACGGCGGCGATCGCCCGTCTCGCGCTCGCGTGCCTGCTGCCTGCGTCCGCCGCATACGCGGGCGAGCAGCGCAACGAGCCGATAGACCCGGTGGTGCTGGCGACCCTGAGTTCCCAGATCGCGGACCAGGCGACGCCGTTCTTCAATTTCAAGAACCCGGACGACGCCCACAAATGGATCTTCGAGATGTCGAACCGCCTGCAGAAACGGATTCCCGACCGCAAGGACCGGATCAATCTGCTTAAAACGGTCCAGTGGGAGGCGACGCGTGCGGGGCTCGACCCGCAGCTCGTGCTGAGCGTGATGCAGGTCGAGTCCGGCTTTCGCAAATACGCGGTTTCCCGCGCCGGCGCGCGCGGTTACCTGCAGGTGATGCCGTTCTGGACGCAGGTATTCAAGAGACCCCGGGATGACCTGTTCAAATTGCGGATCAACCTGCGCTATGGCTGCGTCATATTGCGCTACTACCTCGATCTCGAAAAAGGCGATTTTTTCCGTGCCCTCGGCCGCTACAACGGCAGCCTCGGACAAGCCGAGTATCCGAACGCCGTGAACGCGATGTGGCAGGGGCCATGGAAGTACGACGGCGCGAAGAGCTGACGTGGCGCTTCCCCTGCGCTCGGATCCGAAGCTGACGGGCAGGTTCTACGGGCATCCGGCGCCCCGCAATGCGAGCGGCGGCGGCGCGATCGTGCTCGGCCATCGCCGCGTCTACATCGTTCCGAGCCGGCTCGGACTGCTGTTCGGCGGCACGCTGGCGATCCTGCTGGTGGGTTCGATCAACTACGCGCTGTCGCTCGGCTTTGCCCTCACCTTCCTGCTTGCGGGCATGGGGATCGCCGGCATGGTGCAGACCGCGCGCAACCTGGCGCAATTGTCGGTGCGCGCCGGCCGCTGCGATCCGGTGTTTGCCGGGGAAGGGGCGCAGTTCCGGCTGGGACTTTCGAATACCAGCGGCTTCGACCGGCCCGAGATCCTGTTGCGCCACGCAGCCTCGGGCGCGCAGACGACCGTCGACATCGCGGCGGACTCGGCGACCGATGCGATGCTCGCGGTCCCGGCGCAACGCCGGGGCTGGCTGCCGCTCGGGCGCGTGATGCTGGAGACGCGCTTTCCGCTCGGCCTGTTCCGCGCCTGGAGCTATGTCGAACCCGACAGCCGGTGCCTCGTCTATCCGCAGCCTGAAGCGAGCACCCTGCCCCCTGTTGCTTCCAGCGCTCAGGCGGGCGGCGCGCGCGCCCACGCACGGGGCAGCGACGATTTTTCCGGCCTGCGCGCCTACCAGCCCTCCGATTCGCCGCGCCATGTCGCATGGAAGTCAGCGGCACGAAGCGACACCCTGCACGCGCGAAGCGACGACATGCTCACCAAGCAGTTTGCCGGCGACGCGGTCGCAGAACTCTGGCTCGACCTGCGGGACCTGCCGGCATCGCTCGGCCTGGAGCAGCGCCTGTCGCGCCTCGCCGGCTGGGTGCTCGCGGCCGAGCGCGCCGGGGCACGCTACGGCCTGCGCCTGCCCGGAACCGAACTCGCCCCCGGCACGGGTGGCTCGCACCGCGCCGCATGCCTGGGGGCGCTGGCATTGCATGAGTAGCAGCGCGCCTGCAGCGATCGAGTCCGCGCCGCTTGCGCCGGCGGCGCGCCCGATCGACGGGCGCGACCTGCTGGTTCTGGTTGCAGGGCTGCTGATCGTAGTGGTGCCGCACGCGCTGCGCGCACCGTGGTGGCTGACGCTGCTCACGCTGGCGCTGTACGGCTGGCGCGCCACCGCGCTGTCCACGCGCGGCGGCCGCGGCCTGCTGCCCTCGAGCTGGATGCTGCTGGCCGTCGCGCTGCTCGCTTCGGCCGGCGTCTGGCTGGAATATCGTGCCATTTTCGGCCGCACGCCCGGGATCATGCTGCTGGTGCTGTTCTCGGGCCTGAAGCTGCTCGAATCGCGCAACCAGCGCGATGCCGCAGCGGTGGTGTTCCTCACCTGGTTCCTCGCCATCACCAATTTCCTCTACACGCAGTCGATCCCCACGGCGATCGGCATGTTCGCCGCCGTCGGCACCAGCGTGCTGGCGCTGGTGGGCTTCGCCGCACCGCGCCGCGCGCCGCTCGCCAACCTGCGCACCGCGCGGCGGCTGCTCGCGCAAGCGGTGCCGGCCGCGCTGGCGCTGTTCCTGCTGTTTCCGCGAGTGCAGGGACCGCTGTGGGGGCTGCCGCAGGACGCTTACGCCGGCATGAGCGGGCTGTCCGACTCGATGACCCCCGGCAGCCTCTCGCAGCTGACGCTGTCCGACGCCATCGCGTTCCGCGTCGAGTTCCAGGGCGAGGCGCCGCGCCGGCGTTCGTTGTATTGGCGCGGGCCGGTGATGGTCGACTTCGACGGCCGCACCTGGCGCCTGGGATCGCCCGGCTTCGCCGACCTGCAGCCGCCGAGCGACGGCACCCGGTTCGAGTACGCGGTACTGCTCGAGCCGCACAACCGCAACTGGCTGTTCGCGCTCGAAGCTCCGGCGAGCCTTCCCGAACGAGCACGCTATCTGGACGACGGGCAGATTGTCACGCTGCAGCCGGTGCGCGCGCGCATGCGCTACGAAATGGCTTCGGTGGTCGAGGGCACGCCCAATGCGGCGGAAGCGAGCCGCAACCTGCGCCGCGCGCAGCGCCTGCCGCCGGGCTTCAATCCGCGCGCGCGCGCGCTGGCCGAGGGCTGGCGCGACGCATCGAAGGACGACACCGAGGTACTGGCGCGCGCGATCGACTATTTCCGCCGCGAGCGCCTGCAGTACACAACCGAGCCGCCGCTGCTCGGGCGCGACTCCATCGACGAGTTCCTGTTCGTCACGCGGCAGGGGTTCTGCGAGCACTTTTCCTCCGCGTTCGTGTTTCTGATGCGCGCTGCCGGCGTGCCGGCGCGCGTCGTCACCGGGTACCAGGGCGGCGACCTTAATCCGGTGGATGGCAAATTCACCGTGCGCCAGTCCGACGCGCACGCCTGGACCGAGGTATTTCTGCCCGCCCGCGGCTGGATCCGCGTGGACCCGACCGCGCTCTCGGTGCCCATGCGCGTAGACGACGGCCTCGCGCGCTCGGTGCCGGCAAGCGACTCGCTGCCGCTGCTGATGCGTTCCGATCTGGAATGGCTGCGGACGCTGCGCAACAACTGGGAGGCTCTCACCAGCCAGTGGAACCTGCTGGTGCTTGGCTACAACCCGGACCGGCAGCGCGAACTGATGTCCTGGTTCGGCATGCGGGACGCCGATTGGCTGGGACTCGCCTCGACGCTGCTCGCGGTACTCGGCGCTTTCGTGCTCGTCCTGTTTGCCTGGATGCTGCGGCGGGTCGCACGGCCTGACCCGGTACAGGCTTCATGGAATCTTTTCTGCCGCAAGCTGGGCGCCAGGGGCCTGGTGCGCCTGCCGCAGGAAGGCCCGCGCGACTACTCGGAGCGGGCTGCGAGCAATCTGCCGTCCGCCAACGAGGCTATCCGCCGCATCGCCGCGCTATACATCGCGCTGCGCTACGGCAATAACGCCTCGCCCGGGGAAGTGGTAGAACTGCGCCGCATGGTCAGGGAGCTGCAGATCGGATGAAATGCGACGGATGAAGTACGGCGCATGAGGCTCGTCTGCTGTTTCCTGTCGGCGCTGCTGCTCGCATGCGCGGCGCCGCCCGTGCTCTGCGCGCCGCCAAAACAGACGCCCTACGGCAAGCGCGACGACGTGCACGCCTTCATCCGCGAGATGGTCGAGCGCCACGGCTTTGTCGAGCGCGAACTGAATTTCCTCTTTTCCC
>DATGGA010000050.1:0-22792 GCA_035308765.1 Burkholderiales bacterium | reverse complement strand
ATCTGTCCCCGCTGCGCCTTCGGGGGAACGTTGACGATCGTACGCGCCATGTTCAGCGCTCCTCCCCGGCCATTTTTATTTCACCTCTTCCGTGCAGGCGGCGAGCGTGACCACGACCTCGACGCTGTCGGACCAGAAGCTGCCGTCGCTCAGGGCGGCGACGGCCAGCAGCGTCTGGCTGTCCGCCACGCGCGTCCGGGTCATGACCTTCGCCCGTCCCGCCCGCAGTGTGAGATAAGCGCTCACCATGTTGGGCAGCGGATTCCTCGGGGCGAACAGGTGGATCGCCGTCACGTGATCGGCCGGCGTCATCGGGCTGTCCACCGTGACCGTCATCACCACCGAATTGCCGTTCTCGATCAGCGGCGGGACATCGAGCTTGACCCTCCCTTTGCGCAGCGGCTTGCCGCCCGTCACCTTGCGGACCGCCTCCTGCATCGCGTCCTCCGTGGCATGCGCAGCCCCGGCAGCGAGGCCGCAGGCGAGAACGAGGAAATCCCTCCGGGTCGTCATTTCAGAGAGCTCAGGAAAGCCACCACGTCCTCGATCTGTTGCGCGGTCAGCACGGGCTTGCCGCGGAAACCCGGTGCGACGCGCGTCAGGCCCTCGCTGCGGAAATAGGCCGGCATGATGGTCGCCGGATTGAGCCGGCCGGGATCGACGATCCTGAGCCGGATCTGGCCTTCCGACAAGCGCGCGCCGATTCCATTTAGCTGCGGCCCGATCGTGCCCTGGAACCGCTCCTCGGGGAACGGACCGCTGTGACAGAGCAGGCACAGCCCCAGCTGCCGGTTGACCACGATCGCCCGGCCCCGCCCGGGATCGCCCTTGGCGCCGGACAGCGCGGCCCGTATTTCATCGTCCGATAGTGCGCTTCCGGAAAGAACGCATAGCAGTGCGAAAACAAACCCCTTCACACCATCTCTATGCCATGGTTCTTGAGCGGAAACGAGCGGATCCGCTTGCCGGTGGCGGCGGCGTACGCGTTCAGCACCGCCGGCGCCGCGACGCAGATGGTGGGCTCGCCCACACCACCCCAGAAACCGCCCGAGGGCATGATGTGGGATTCGACCTGCGGCATCTGCGCGATGCGCATCGAGTTGTAGTCGTGGAAGTTCGACTGCACGATCGCACCGTCCTTCACCGTGCACTCCTCCATGAACAGCGCCGAGAGGCCGTAGACGAAGGAGCCCGCGATCTGGCGCTCGATCTGCGCCGGGTTGACCGCGTAGCCGGTGTCGGTGGCGGCGACGATCTTGTGCACCTTGATCTTGGTGCCGTCCTTGACCGAGATCTCGGCCAGCGCCGCGACGTAGCTGCCGAAAGCCCGGAAGTGCGCGAGGCCGCGGCTGCGCCCGGCGGGGGCCTTCTTGCCCCAGCCGCCTTTTTCCGCAACTGCGTTCAGCACGGCGAGCGACTTCGGGCGGTCGGCCATCAGCTTCCGGCGGAATTCGAGCGCATCCATGCCGGCCGCGAGCGCGAGTTCATCCATGAAGCACTCGAGGAAGATCGCGTTCTGGTTGATGTTCACGCCGCGCCAGAATCCCGGCGGCACGTGCGGGTTGCGCATCGCATGGTCGATCGTCAGGTTGGCGATGCTGTACTCGAGCGAATGCTCGCCGGTCGGCCAGTAGCCCTGGAAAGTGAACGGGTCCTTGCCCTTGTCCAGGCCTTCCGGCCGCGCTGAAGCCAGGATCGACTGCCCCGACAGGCGGATCTCCAATCCCGCCAGGTTGCCGTTGGCATCCAGCCCGCCGGTCAGCCGCGCCTTCATCACCGGGTGGTAGCGCCCCTGCGCCATGTCCTCCTCGCGCGACCAGAGCAGCTTCACGGGCGTACCCGGCATCTCCTTGGCGATCAGCACCGCCTGGCCGACGTAGTCGGTCATGCCGCGCCGTCCGAAGCCGCCGCCCAGGTGCACCTTCTGCACGTCGCAATTCGCCACCGGCAGCCCCGAGGCTTCGGCGGTGGCCGCGAGCGCGGCCTCGCCGTTCTGCGTCGGGCACCAGACCGTGCAGCGGTCGGCAGTGTAGAGCGCGGTGGCGTTCATCGGCTCCATGCAGGCGTGGTTCTGGTACGGATAGTCGTAGACCGCCTCGATCTTCTTCGCCGCGCCGGCGATGGCGGCTTTGGAATCGCCGTTCTTGTTGTGGACGAAGGTGTCGGTCGCATCGAGCCCGTCCTTGAGGATCGCGTCGATGCTGGCGCTGGTGACCTTGCCGCTACCGCCGTTGTCCCATTCGATCTGCACCGCGTCGAGCGCGGTCTTGGCGTGCCACCAGGTGTCGGCGACCACCGCCACCGCGTTGTCGCGCACACGCACCACCTTCTTCACGCCGCGCATGCCTTCGGCCTTCGCCGGATCCACGCTTTTCACCTTGCCGCCGAATACCGGAGAGGCCTTGATCGCCGCATTCAGCATGCCCGGCATCTTCAGGTCGGCGCCATAGACCTGCTTGCCGGTGAGCTTGTCGGGGGTGTCCAGCCGCTTCAAGGGCTTGCCGATGATTTTCCAGTCCTTCGGGTCCTTGAGCGGCACGTCCTTCGGCACCTCGAGCTTCGCCGCGGCCTCGGCCACCTTGCCGTAGGTCGTCTTCTTGCCCGAGGCCTTGTGCGTGATCACGCCGTTGGACACCGTGCATTCCGCGGCCGGCACTTTCCACTCGTCGGCCGCCGCCTGGACGAGCATGATGCGCGCCGCCGCGCCGCCCTTGCGCACGTAATCCTGCGAGGTGCGGATGCCGCGGCTGCCGCCGGTGCCGAAATCGCCCCAGATCCGCTTGCGCGCGACGTTGGTGCCCGGGGTCGGATATTCCCAGGTGACCTTGCTCCAATTGCACTCGAGTTCCTCGGCCACCATCTGCGCGAGGCCGGTAAGCGAGCCCTGGCCCATCTCCGAGCGCGCGATGCGTATCACGACGGTGTCGTCCGGGCGGATCACCACCCAGGCGCCGATCTCGGGCGAGCCGTCCGCGGCGCGCACCACGGCGCTGCCGCCGAAGGGGTTGATGCCGATCGCCAACCCGCCGCCGACGGCGGCGCTGGTGACGATGAAGGTACGGCGGGAAATCCGGGGAGCATGGTTCATGGTTTTCTCCCTATGCCTTGGCGGCCGCGTGGATCGCTTCGCGCACCTGCTGGAAGGTGCCGCAGCGGCAGATGTTGGTGATCGCCGCGTCGATCTGCGCGTCGGTCGGATCCGGCGTTTTCTGCAGCAGCGCTGTCGCCGCCATGATCATGCCGGACTGGCAGTAGCCGCATTGCGGCACGTCGTGCGCGAGCCAGGCCTGCTGCACCTTGTTGAGCTTGCCGTTCGCCGCCAGGCCTTCGATGGTGGCGATTTTCTTGCCGACCGCGGCGCTGACGGGAATCCCACAGGAGCGCATCGGCACGCCGTCCAGGTGAACCGTGCAGGCGCCGCACTGGGCGATGCCGCAGCCGTACTTGGTGCCGGTCAGGCCGGCCTGCTCCCGGATCACCCACAGCAGCGGGGTTTCCGGTTCGACATCGATATCGTAAGTCTTGCCGTTAATGGACAGTCGGATCATTTGGATGCCTCCCTCAAAAGTTTCGGTCAACGCCTCTTCTTTCGATCAACAGCGCCTAGCGAAACTTAATCCCAAGACGGACGGAAAATCAAGGCCAGACGCGCTGTGCGAAATCAGGATAGTTCGCCGCGATTTGACTTGCAACGGCGCTCCGCAGCAGCGCCAGCTCCCCGGCCGACGGCACTGGGGTTACCTTTGCGTCCGGACCGCGATCGAATTCAAAACCGGTCGAATCCAGGATTTCCTCGAGGGAAGTCCCCGGATGGACGCTCTCCAGCCGGAAGCGGCGCTCGTCCTTCTGCCACGCAAACAATGCCTTGCCCGTGAGCAGGGCCTGCGGCCCGCCGCGGCGCTCCACTTCCGGCGCACTCCAGCCGGGCGCGGAAATGAAATCCACCTTCGGCACCAGTACGCGCTTCGAATGCTCCTCGCGGAAGAGAATCGTCCGGCCGGCGGCGAAATACATGAACGCCGAACCGAAGGAGCCGGGAAAGCGCTTGTCCTCGGCCTGCACCAGGTTGATGTTTGCGTCGCCGTCGATCTGCGCGCCGCCAAGG
The DNA here is from genome assembly GCA_035308765.1 of Burkholderiales bacterium. Classification (GTDB taxonomy): domain Bacteria; phylum Pseudomonadota; class Gammaproteobacteria; order Burkholderiales; family SG8-39; genus RBG-16-66-20. Next base: position 18,687 of record DATGGA010000050.1, on the reverse strand, counting down.
AAAAACACATCGATGCGGCCCTGCCCGGCAAGATCGAAGAGCTCGCGCGAGCCTTCGGTGAACGGATTGCCGGCGCGCTTGTGCAGCAGGGAAATCCTCAGCTTCTTGTTGTAGGAAGCTTTCGAGAAAAAAGCGGCCGTCGCAGGGATCGGCGAGGCCGCGCCCACGGCGACGTGGCCCGCGTCGCCGATCAGCCGCGCGAGAGCGCAGGCGAGGAGTTCTTCTTTGGCGTACGGTGCCACACGAACTCTTCCAGGTAGTCCCGGAAGCCTTCCTTCGTTTTCGCAGTCTTGGCGTACAGGGTCAAGTGTGCGTCATCAATGCCGTACAGTTCGGCGACCGATAGCGGCCACGCGCCCCGCTCGGCCTGCGCTACGCCGCTGACGTACACGGACGACAACACGCCCGGCGCGAGCAGTTCGTCTTCGAGCATGTCGCCTGGCCGCATTTCCTCATAGGTGACGAAACACCGGCGGGAGGCGTGCGCGATGGTTGCCAGTTCCTTGCGCCGGCCGACCCAGGCGTTGCCCGCCTCGTCCGCCCAGCGCGCGTGGAACAGCGCGACGTCGGGCTGGATGGCGGGAACGATCAGGATCTGGTCATTCTCCTGCAGGGGGTTTTCGATGACTTGCCATTCTTTTCTGCGCTTCAGGAGATCGGAACCCAGCACCCCGCGCAAAGGCATGAACGGCACGCCCTTTTCCGTCGCCTGCAATCCGGTGTGGATAGCTGGGCAGGTGGCGTCGCGAACCAGGATTTCGCCGCCCTCGGCGGCTTCGGTGAAGCGCGGCGCGAGGCCGGCTTCGCCAAGAGACACTGCACTTGATTCGACCTCCGCGACGCAGCCCGCGCCGATCAGCAGGTCGGCGGAGAGGCCCAGCACCGGGACGCCGAGCAGTTTCAGGTCCTTCGCGTTGCGGCGGATCAGTGCGTGTACCACCGCCATCGACGGCATCGAGTAATCGGGCGGCAGGCCGAGAAACGCGCCATCCGGGATTTGTGCCGCTATTTCTTCGGCATTCCTGAAAAATTCAACTTCATTCGAAGGCAAACCGCTCAAGCCGTGCCACCCACAGTAAGGCCGTCGATCTTGAGAGTCGGCTGTCCCACGCCCACGGGCACGCTCTGTCCCTCCTTGCCGCAGGTACCCTGGCCGCCATCCATGCGCATGTCGTTGCCGATCATGCTGACACGCGTGAGGGCGTCGGGCCCGTTGCCGATCAGCGTCGCGCCCTTGACCGGCTGCGTGATCTTGCCGTTCTCGATCAGGTAGGCTTCCGAGGCCGAGAACACGAACTTGCCGTTGGTGATGTCCACCTGGCCGCCGGCGAAGTTGGCGGCGTACAGGCCCTTCTTCACGCTCCTGATGATTTCATGCGGGTCGCGCTCGCCGGCGAGCATGTAGGTGTTGGTCATGCGAGGCATGGTCATGTGCGCGAACGATTCGCGCCGCGCGTTGCCGGTGACCGGCATTTTCATCAGCCGCGCATTCAGGCTGTCCTGCATGTAGCCGCGCAGGATGCCGTCCTCGATCAGCACGGTGCGCCGCGTCGGATTGCCTTCGTCGTCCACGGTGAGCGAGCCGCGCCGGTCGGGCAGCGTACCGTCATCCACCACCGTGACGCCTCGCGCGGCGACGCGCTCGCCCAGCCTGCCGGAGAACGCGGAACTGCCCTTGCGGTTGAAATCGCCCTCGAGGCCGTGGCCGATCGCCTCGTGCAGCAGGATGCCCGGCCAGCCGGGCCCCAGCACCACGGTCATCGTGCCCGCGGGCGCGGGTTTCGATTCGAGATTGACCAGCGCCTGGCCCACCGCCTGGGCGGCATAGCCTTGCAGGGCCTCGTCCGTGAAATGCGAATAGTCGGTGCGCCCGCCGCCGCCCGCAAAACCCATCTCGCGCCGGCCGTTCGCCTCCGCGATCACCTGCACAGAAAGCCGCACCAGCGGGCGCACATCCGCCGCCAGCACGCCGTCGGAACGGGAAATCAATACCACCTCGTACTCGCCGCCGAGGCTTGCCATGACCTGCGTGACGCGCGGGTCGATGGCGCGGCACGCCTGCTCGAGTTTCTCGAGCAGCTTTACTTTCTGGTCCGCGCTCAGGGATGCCAGCGGGTCAAGCGGCTGGTAGCGCTGCGGCGCCCTGTTCTTCACGGCGATTTTCCCGCTTTTCGAGCCGCCGGCGTTGCCGATGGCCCGCGTCGCCTTCGCTGCGTCCTGCAGCGCCGAAAAGCTGATTTCGTCCGAATAGGCGAAAGCCGTCTTCTCTCCCGAGATCGCGCGCACGCCCACGCCCTGCTCGATGGAAAAGCTGCCGGACTTGACGATGCCCTCTTCCAAGCTCCAGCCCTCGGAACGCGTGTACTGGAAGTAAAGGTCGGCGTAATCGAGCTTGCGCGCGGCTAGTGAACCGAACACCGCAGCCAGCTTGCGGCCCTCGAGGTCGAACGGGGCCAGCAGGCAGGCGTCGGCAGTGGCAAGAAGAACGTCGGCATCCATCAGCGCATTATCCCCCGCATTGTTGCCTGAATTGTTCCCATTACCGGTTCGAGATTCCGGACCCCTCCAGCGGGCCCGGCGGCGACGGCGGGGGCACCACTTTTTCCACTTTCGGATCAGCCCACGTTCCGGTCACCGTGTAGTCGTAGGAGAATATCCGCCCGAGCGGATTTTTGAGGATCCGCCCCGCGATCAGCGTGGCCACGCCTACGACCGGATTCAGAATCCCCACGACCGTCGAAGCCGAGTCGCCGAACTGCGGGATCACCTTGACCTTCAGGTTCTGCGTCTCCAGGGAGAGGTCCACCTGGCCGGTCATTTGCACGTCGGCGGCCGGCCCGTGCATGTGGAATTCCTTGACTGCCATGGTGCCGCGCTCGATCGCCATGGAACTCTCGATGCTGTCGAACTGGAAGCCTTTGGAGAATACGTCGCGGAAATCGAGCGTCAGGCGCCGCGGCAACATCTGCAGGCTCATCAGCGACACGAGTTTCCCGACGCCAGGCTCGATCTCCAGGAATTGCCCGTCCTCCACCTGCATCTTCAGGCTGCCGCCCAGCGTCGCATAATCGAGCGTCAGGGGATCGCCGTTCCAGTTCACCGCCCCTTCCACCTTGCCGTGCCCGGCCTTGACGTGGTCCGGGGAACCGATCCGGTCGAGGAACTGGCCGACGTCGCTTACGTCCAGCTTGAAGGCGAGCGAGGTGCGCGCGCCTTCGCCCTGCTTCCACAGGCCGGTTCCCGTGAGCGCCGAATCTGCATTGGTCATCGCGAGCTTGTCGATGCGCCAGTCGCTGCCCTCGTGGCGCGCCTGCACCTCCACGCGCCCGAGCTTGCGCCCTCGGTGCGTGAAGTTGTCTACGATGATGTCCGCCGCAGGGAGGTCCCTCAGTTCCTCGCCAGGCCGGGCGCCCGGGGAATCCTCGGGAAGCGAGAAGCGCGAAAAACGCGCCACCAGCCTGCCGCCGCCCTCGGAGCGGTACGACACGTCGCCTGCGAATTCCGCCGTGGTCATGGTCGCCGACCAGCCGTTGCCTTCGGTCACCCCCTGCATAGTCACGGCCCGCATGCGCTTGCCGAGCGCATCGAGCACGCCGACCTTGAATTCGTAACTGACGCCGTCCGTACTGGCGCCGCCCTCGGAGAGCAGCGGCAGCCAGCGGTCCAGATCGAGCGCCGGCAGCGCTCCGCGCAGCGTCATGCCGCGCCGTTCCGGAATCCTGGGCGTCTCGCCGGGGGGCGGGTTGAAGGTTACCAGCGAGCGCAGCACCTGCATCGTCGCGGCCTGGCCGGCGTTGGCGCCGCCCTGCACGGTGCCAGGTCCGGCCTGAACGGCGCGCAGGAATTCCGCCGAAACGATGCGTCCGGCCGGCGGTCCGAGCGCGACGGAGACCCTATCGCGCCCTTCGCCAGGAAACACTTCGATGTGCAGCGGCAGCGTCTCGCCCGCGGTCTTCGACAGAGGCGCCGGCAGCGCGCTCGAAAGGCCCTCGAGAGGAGACTCGAAGCTGAGGTGGGCGCGGCCTTCCTTCACCGTGACAGTGGCGGTATAGCGCGAACTGCCGGACAGCCGCTTGCGCCACGGATTGTCGAACAGCGGGCGTATGCCGTCGACGGTCGCCCTGCCCTCTGCGACCACGACGACGGTGGCGTCGGCCTTGGTGCCGCCCGAGAGCCGAATCTGGTCGCCGAGCAGCTGGCCGCGCACGTCGTGGAGCGAGAGCGAGGCTTCGGTGAAGTTGATGCGGCCGCTGGCACGTTCGATCGGTGGCAGCCGCGGATCCACCGTGATGGTGTTGGCGGAAAACTGGTACTCGCCTTCGATCTTGCTCGTCGCCATGTCGTGCAGCCCAAGGTCGAGGCGCAGGCGCAGCCTGCCGCGGCCGAGCGAGGCCATGGGGTCGGTGAGCCCGGCCAGCATGCGCCGGACGGGGCTTTCCTTGATGTATTCAAGGAACAGCGTGGTCGGCCCCTCGGCTGCGCCGTCGATCAGCAGGCGGGGATTCTCGTCGCGCATGCTTGGCAGGGTCACGTGTACGTTGGCGAGCTTCACGCCCAGGATGCTGCCGCGCCCGACGATGTCGATCCTGTCGCGCTCGAACGTCAGGTCGGCCTCGATTTCGTCGATGCCCGGCCAGCCGGGAGCGTAGTCGAGCACCCCGCCCGCAACCCTGGCGGTGACCTGGAACTGTCCTTTCCCCGGATCGACGAAAGGGAAATCGTCCAGGTTGCCCTTCAGCCGCATGCGTACATCACTCGCCTGCCCGCCGGCCACCGCCTTCGCGACCCAGTCGTGCACGCGCTCGCCCATCACCGTTCCGAGCGGCAGGTAGCGTGCCGTGCTCTTGCCGTCGGCGCGGCTGAGCTGCGCGGTGAGATCGGCCACGCCGCGTCCTTCGCCGCTCCAGATGTAGCTGCCGTAGGCCGAGCCGGCGAGATCTTCGTTGGCGAAACCCAGGTTGGCGAGGCGCACCGCGACGCCAGCGTTCGCACCCGCGCCGATACGCTCCCAGGCGACCTGACCTTCCAGGGCATCGAGCCGGATGCGAGGTTCGGGAAACACCTTGGGAAGATCGAGTTCGGTCTTGCGCGAGTCGAGGTTGACCGTGCCTTTTCTTTCGGTGGCGTCTAGATTACCGGACAGGCCGGTGAACCCGGGGATGCTGCGCCACGCGTTCATGGTCAGGCCGGCAAACCGGGTTTTCGCGGTAAAGCTCGCCCGGTCCGGGAGCTCCCCGGTCCAGTCGAACTTCAGATCCAGCAGGTTGCCCTGCGGCGCCAGCTCGGCGAGCAGTTTTCTCAGGTCGGCGGGAAACGGCATGAACTCGGCCAGGTGCACCAGCGGCGCCAGTTCGATCAGGTTGGCGGTGACCCCGCCGCGCTGCACGAGCGAGGTCTCGCTCGCGGGTTCCCAGACGGCACGAAAACTGGTGGCGCTCATCTGCGGCGAGCCCGGGCTCGCGAGCGAGAGATTGCGCACGCCGAAATCGTAGCCGCGCACGGTCTCCCTGCCGAACATCCGGCCGCGCACCGCGGACACCTGTAGCACCGGCAGGTCCTTCGCCAGCCGCGCCGAAACATTCGACAGGGCGACGTCCGCCGTCGCCTGCGTGACCCTGCCGCTGGAGAGCGTCGCCCACAAGCGCAGCGCCCCCTCGCCGCGGCGCACATCGAGCGGGTAGTCCACCCAGGGGCGCCAGCCGGCAAGGTCGGTGTAGCCGAATTCGGCGAACATGCTCCCGTTCCACGTCGCCAGCTGTTTGACGCTGCCGCCGTCCAGCGCCGCGCGCACTTCCAGGCCGGGGCCGAGTTCGCGCGGCGGGCGCGCCGACAAGCCGACCGCATGCTCATCGCCGTCGTTCTGCAGGCGGAAATTGAGCGCCGACAGCTTGAGCGGCGGCGCCTCACGGCTCTCGTCGAGCCATTCGACCTCGGCGCCGCGAACAATGATTTCGCTCTGGTTCAGGATCCAGTCGGCGAGCTTGCCGTCGCCCCTGTCGTCGGAAATGCGGATGCCGGCGACGTAGAGGTCGCCTTTCGCGTCGCGCCGCACCGCGAGCTTCGGCCCATCGATGACGAAGGAATGCAGCCGCAGCTCGCGCGCGATGAGCGAACGCCATCCCACCACGTTCTCCACCACCGGCAGCACCAACGCTTCGCGTCCGTCCTTGTCGTAGACGCGCACGTCGGATATCGACAGCCGCGGCCGCAGGCCCTGCCAGTCGGTCGCGAGCGTTCCGATCTTCACCGGCAGGCCGATGGCGCGCGAAATCGCGGCGACGATGTCGGGACGATACTGCTCCACGTGTGGCAGCACCCAGTAGCGCAGCGCGAGAAACACGATCGCGAAAGCGAAGTAAGCCGTCCACGCGAGGACTTCGAGCGCGCGGAGAAGCTTGCTGAGCGGGATTTTGAGCCGGGTTCGCATCGCGCCTGTTGCGACTCCTATATCCTCTTTGGCAACCTCAATCCTCATTTTATCCGTAAATGCCGGATCTGATTCGGAAAATCGCCCTTTCGCGCCATGCCATCCAGCGCTTTGCCGCGCATCCGGAACTGGTGGCGGAAACCGACACGGCGCGCGGCGCGCGCGAACCGTTCAGCGCTGCCGAAATGGCGCGGGCGCTTGCGGGCGCGGGTGACGACGACGAGGTCTCGTTCAAGCGACGGCTGCGGCGCCTGCGCGAGCGCGTGCTGCTGCGTACGATGGCGCGCGACCTGGACGGCGCGGGCATGCCCGCCGCACGTCTCGCCGAAGTCTGTTCGACCATGAGCGCGCTGGCGGAGTTCACTATTCGCGCCGCGCTCGCCTGGCTGAAGGAGGAGGAACTGATCGTCGTCGCCATGGGCAAGCTCGGCGGGGGCGAGTTGAACGTGTCGTCCGACATCGACCTGGTATTCGTCCACCCGGATGCCGGCGATCCGCAGCGACTCGAGCGCATCGGACGCAAACTGATTGCGCTGCTGAACGACATCACCGAGGACGGCTTCGTGTTCCGCGTCGACATGCGCCTCAGGCCCTACGGCGACTCGGGGCCGCTTGTCAGCGGCTTCGATGCGCTCGAAGCCTATTTCGTCGCCCAGGGGCGCGAATGGGAGCGCTACGCCTGGATCAAGGCGCGCCCGATATCAGGAACGCTCTCAGGCGTTGCAGGAACACCCTCGGGCGTTGCCGGCATTCGCCACGACGAACTCATGGCAATCGTGCGGCCCTTCGTCTACCGCAAGTATCTCGACTACGCGACGCTGGCGGCGATGCGTCGCCTGCACGCCGAAGTGCGGCGCGACGTGGCGCGGCGCGAGCTCGCCGAGCACGTCAAGCTCGGTCCCGGCGGCATCCGCGAGATCGAGTTCATCGCGCAGGCGCTGCAGCTGGTGCGCGGCGGCCGCGATCCCGAGCTCACCGCCCGGCCGACGCTGCAGGTTCTTGATCTCCTGTCGAAGAAAAGGCTGATTCCCGACACAGCGAAGACGGAGCTCGCCGAGGCGTATGTCTTCCTGCGCAACGTCGAGCACCGGCTGCAGTATGTCGACGACGCGCAGACCCATGAACTGCCCGTGGATCCGGAGGATCGCGCGCGGCTGGCGCAAATGGCTGGCTTCGGCGCCTGGGATACTTTCCTTCGCGTACTCGACCAGCATCGAAACGCGGTGACGCGCCACTTCCAGGCAGTGTTCGCGGAACCCGGCGCGGATATCGAGCCCCAGCCCTGGCCTGACCATCCGCGCCTCGCTTTACTGCGATCGAGCCAGCGCTACGCGCAGTTGCCCGACGAGTCCAGGCGCCGCGTCGACGCGCTGGTCCCCGCGCTCGCGCGCGCGGCGGCGGCGACGCCCGATCCCGGGGCGACGCTGACACGCGGCGTTGACCTGATGGAAGCGATCGCGGGGCGCGCCGCGTATCTCGCCTTGCTCGCCGAGCGGCCCGAGGCGCTGGAGCGCGTGACGCGCATGATCGGCGCCTCCAGCTGGGCGGCCGACTACGTCACGCGCCATCCGCTGCTGCTGGACGAACTGCTCGACGACCGGCTCCTATATGCCGCGCCGGACTGGCCCGGTTTCGAGCTCGGGCTGCGCGCATCGCTCGCGGCGGCAGGCAGCGACGTCGAGCGCCAGATGAACGTGGTGCGCGAGCAGCACCAGTCGCAGCTGTTCCGGCTGCTCGCGCAGGACCTCGCGGGACTGCTTACAGTGGAAGTGCTCGCCGACCACCTCTCGCGCCTCGCCGACATCCTGCTTGAATGCTCGCTCGCCGTCTGCTGGAGCCAGATCCCCGGCCGGCACCGCGATCAGCCGCGCTTCGCCGTGATCGCATACGGCAAGCTCGGCGGCAAGGAGCTCGGCTACGCTTCCGACCTCGACATCATCTTCGTCTACGACGATCCCGACGAGCGCGCCGCGGTGAACTACGCGCGCCTCGCGCAGCGCTACAACAACTGGCTCACCGTACGCACTTCCGCCGGCACGCTGTTCGAGACCGACCTGCAGTTGCGACCCTCGGGCTCGAGCGGCCTGCTGGTGTCCCCGATCGCCGCCTTCGAGGAATACCAGGAGCGCGCCGCCTGGCCCTGGGAGCACCAGGCGCTCACCCGCGCGCGCTATTGCGCGGGCGACAGGGCCGTCGGCATGGAATTCGAAAGGATCCGGGGAAAAATACTGCGGCGCGAGCGGGATGCGGCCGGCTTCGCCCGCGAGGTGCTCGCGATGCGCGAGAAGCTGCACGCCGCGCACCCGAACCGCTCCGGGCTGTTCGACCTCAAGCACGACCGCGGCGGCATGATCGACATCGAGTTCGCGGTGCAGTTCCTGGTGCTCGCGCATTCGCACCGGCACCCCGAACTGACGCGCAACCTGGGCAACATCGCGCTGCTGGGCATGGCCGCTGCCCTCAAGCTCATTCCGGCAGACCTCGCGGAAGGTTGCCGCAGCGCCTACCGGAAATTCAGGCGCCTGCAGCGCGCGCTGCGCCTGAACGGCGCACAGTACGCGCGCGTGCCGCCGGAGCAGGTCGCGGCAAAATCCGCCGCGGTGCGAAACCTGTGGGACGCGGTCTTTTCCGCCTACCGGTAGCTCAGCGCGCCCTGGGTTTGCGCAGGTTCGGATTGGCCAGGTCCAGATCGGCCTTGACCTTGTCCCGGCTTTTTTCGTAAACGATCTCGCGCCCCATGATGCTGCCGGCATAGGCCAGGCCGTTGCGGGTCGGCGTCAGCACGCACTTCATGTTGTGGATGCCTTCGCCGATCACCACCTCGATCGCCTCGACGCGCTTGTTGAAGACCACGACTTCCATGGTCCTGCCGCTCTCCGTGTTGCGTACGGTGATCTTCTCGTTGTTCATCGGGCCTCCGGCGGCAAAGCCTAGCACTAGATCGCTTCGCGCGGCGCCCTGGCGGACTGCGTATCGCGCCGCAACGGGCCGTCCACTTCGGAGGCGAAGCGCGCCAGCGCATCGAGCAGCGCGTCACGCTTGAGGCGGTACAGCACGCGCTGGCCCTGCCGCCCGCTCACTACCAGGCCGGCGCGCTGCAGCACGGCAAGATGGCGCGACACCGCCGGCGGGCTCAAAGAAAAACGCCCGGCGAGGTCGGTGGTGGAGAGCGCGGTCTGCGAAAGGAAGGCGAGGATCTGCCGCCTCGGCACGGACGCTAGCGCGCTGAAGATGTCGTCGAGGTCCATGGTCGTTTAAGTATTAACATTCTTGCTAATAGTTTAGCCTGTTTTTGTGATTAGAATAGCCTCTCACGCACAAGGAGCATCGATGGCGAAGGCGAAGAAGGCACCGGCGGCGCTTTCCATGGCGGACCGCGACGGCTGGATCTGGTACGACGGCAAGCTGGCGCCGTGGCGCTCGGCGACCACGCACGTGCTGACGCATTCGCTGCACTACGGCCTCGCCGTGTTCGAGGGCGTGCGCGCGTACAAGACTGTCAGCGGCACGCAGATCTACCGGTTGCGCGAGCACACGCAGCGACTGATCAACTCGGGCCACATCTACATGATGAAGATCCCGTACACCATCGAGCGCCTGATGCAGGCGCAAATCGACGTGGTGGCGGCGAACGGCCATGAAGCCTGCTACATCCGCCCGATCGCCTTCTACGGCTCGGAAAAGATGGGCGTGTCGCCCGTCGGCGCCAAGGTACACGTCGCGATCGCGGCCTGGCCCTGGGGCGCCTACCTCGGGCCGGAAGCGCTGAACAAGGGCATCCGCGTCAAGACCGCCTCGGTCGTGCGCCATCATGTCAATGTGACGATGGCGCGTGCGAAAATGTCGGGCACCTACCCGAACTCGGTTCTGGCGACGCTGGAAGCGACGCAGCACGGCTACGACGAAGGCCTGCTGCTGGACGTCGACGGCTTCGTCGCGGAAGGCGCCGGCGAGAACATATTCATCGTCAAGGACGGCAGGATCATCGAACCCGAGCTCACCTCGGCACTGACCGGCATCACGCGCTCTTCCGTCATCGAACTGGCCGAGGGCCTGGGCTACAAGGTCATGGCCAAGCGGCTGACGCGCGACGACATCTACATCGCCGACGAGTGCTTCTTCACCGGCACCGCGGCCGAGGTGACGCCGATCCGCGAACTCGACGGCCGCGTCATCGGCGCCGGCAAGGCAGGCCCGGTGACCAAAGCTCTGCAGAAGGCATTCTTCGACGTGGTCACCGGCAAGGACCGCAAGCACAAGCACTGGCTGACGCCGGTGCCGATGAAGAAAGGCAGGAAATGAGCACCGATACCGCGCGGCAGGTCGAGCTCACGGAAAAGGACTTGCCGCTGCACTGCCCGCTGCAGGGCGCGCCGTTGTGGGCGCGGCATCCGCGCGTGTTCCTCGACGTGGTAAAGCACGGCGAGGCGCTCTGCCCGTATTGCGGCACGAAATACCTGTACAAGGGCGCAGCGCCGAAGGGCCATTAGCCTGCCGCGCATCCTCGTCGTTGCGCCCAACTGGATCGGCGACATGCTGATGGCGCAGGCGCTGCTCGCGCGCCTCCTAGCGAAGTATCCCGGCTCCCGCGTCGACGCGCTCGCGCCGCCCTGGGTGGCTCCGGTGGCGCGGCGCATGCCGGAGGTGGACGAAGTGATCGAAGCCGATCTGCGCCACGGTGAACTGCAACTCGGCGATCGCTGGCGCCTGGGCCGCAGGCTGAAGGAACGCGGCTATGCACAGGCCTACGTTCTGCCCAACACGATGAAATCCGCTCTGGCGCCGTCGTTTGCGCGCATCCCGCTGCGCACCGGCTACCTCGGCGAGTCGCGCGTCGGGCTGCTGAACAGGATCCACAAGCCGGGCGGGCCGCGCGAGCCGATGACGCTCCACTACGCGCGCCTCGCGGAAGAACCGGGCACCGAGCCGGCCCTTCCCTTGCCTTTTCCCTCATTATCTTTTTCGAAAGAAAAAATAGCGGCAACGGCGGCCAAATTCGGCATTGCGGGCCGCTATGCGGTTTTCTGTCCGGGCGCCGAATACGGGCCGGCCAAGCGCTGGCCCTATTTCCGCGAGCTGGCCGCGAGGCTGGACTCGCAGATCGTCGTGCTTGGATCCGCATCGGAAATGAAGGAAGCGGACCGGATCCCCGGCAGGAACCTCGCGGGAAAAACGACGCTGGACGAGGCCATCGACCTGATCGCCGGCGCGGCAATGGTGGTCAGCAACGATTCCGGGCTGATGCACGTCGCCGCCGCGACCGGCACGCCGCAGGTGGCGCTGTTCGGCTCATCCAGCCCGGAGCACACACCGCCCATGTCGCCCGCCGCCCGCGTCGTCTGGCTGAAGATCGAATGCAGCCCCTGCTACGAGCGGATTTGCCCGCTCGGCCATTTCAAGTGCATGAACGATATGTCGGTGGACCGGGTGATGCAGGAGATCAAGGCTCTTTCGTGAGCGCGAAAATCTTCCCCACGGCCCAGGACGCGGAGAATGCGTTCTACGAAGCGCTCGAGCGCTGCGACCTCGAGGCGATGATGGCGGTGTGGTCTGAGGACGAGGAGATCGTCTGCGTGCACCCGGCGGGCCAGCGGCTCGCGGGCCAGGAACAGGTGCGCGAGGCGTGGCGGCAGATGTTCGCCGGCGGACCCGGCATGCGCGTCCGGACCACGCAGCAGGTCGTGATCCCGGGAGTCATGCTCGCGGTGCACAGCGTGCACGAGAACATAACCGTCTCCGGCGAGCAGCACGCGCGGCCACCGATGATGGCGACCAATATCTACCTGCGTACCGCCGCGGGCTGGCGCATGATCCTGCACCACGCCTCGCCTGCAGCCGGAGAGCCGCCCGCCGCGGAACCCGCGCCCGCGTCATCGCCCAAGATCCTGCATTGAAGCCCGCGGCGGATTCCGAGGCGGGTTCCTATACGGCGCCCTGGTGGCTGCCCGGCGGCCACCTGCAGACCGTGTTCGCCGCGCTGGCGCCGGCGCCGCGGATTTCCTACCGGCGCGAGCGCTGGGATACCCCTGACGGCGACTTCATCGACCTTGACTGGGCCGGTTCCGGCAACGGCCCGCTGATTGCGCTGTTCCATGGCCTGGAGGGCAGTTCCGCCAGCCCGTATGCGCGAGCCATCGCTGCGCTGGCCCTGGAGCGCGGCTGGCGCTGCGTGGTGCCGCACTTCCGGGGCTGCTCGGGTGAACTGAACCGGCTGCCGCGCGCCTACCATTCCGGCGACAGCGCCGAGATCGGCTGGATCCTGCGCCGGCTGGAGGCACGCCACGCCGTCGGGATTTCCCTGGGCGGCAACGCGCTCCTGAAACTGCTGGGGGAACAGGGCGCCGGATCGGACCTGGCGAAGGCGGTCGCCATATCGGCGCCGCTCGACCTCGCCGCCGCCGGCCGGTCACTGGACCGGGGCCTGAGCCGTGAGATCTATACCCGGATGTTCCTAAAGACGCTCAAGCGGAAGACTTTTGAAAAAATAAAAGGAAAAATAATTTCGGTCGATGCCCAGCGCGTCGGGCATGCCCGCACGTTCTGGGAATTCGACGACAGCGTCACCGCGCCGCTGCACGGCTTTCTCGGCGCCGACGACTACTGGGCGCGATCCTCGAGCGGCCCGTGGCTCGGCCGGATCCGCGTGCCGACGCTGGTGCTGAATGCGCGGAACGATCCGTTCATGCCGCAGGCCGCGCTCGATGCGCTCGCCGAAACGCCGCCGAACGTGGTGCTAGAATTTCCGCGCACTGGCGGCCATGCCGGATTCCCCGGCCGCAACCGCTGGCTTGCGCGACGCGTCTTCGAATTTCTCTCCGCCCCGTGAGAATTCCCGCAGAAATATTCCGCGCCTACGACATTCGCGGCATCGCCGGCAAAGTTCTGTCGGCCGCGGTCGTGCGCGAGATCGGACGGGCGATCGGCGCGCTGGGCCGCGAGCGTGGCGCGCCCGTGTTTGCGGTGGGCCGCGATGGCCGGCTCTCCAGCCCGGAACTCTCGACCGCGCTCATGGACGGCTTGAACGCGGCGGGCTCCGACGTGATCGACATCGGCATCGTGCCCACGCCGGTTACCTATTTCGCCGCTCACCACCTCGGCTGCCGCAGCGCGGTGATGGTGACGGGCAGCCACAATCCCGGGGAATACAACGGGCTGAAGACGGTTGTCGCCGGCGACACTCTGTCAGGCGATGAAATCCAGGACCTGCGCCGGCGCGTCGAAGCGGGCACCTCGGCATCCGGCAGCGGCAAGCGAACCCGGGCAGACGTCCTGGATGCCTACATGGACCGCATCGCGGACGATGTGAATCTCGCGCGGCCGTTCAAAGTGGCGATAGACAGCGGCAACGGCGTCGCCGGCATCATCGCGCCGCGCCTGTTCCGGCGCCTGGGCTGCGAGGTGGTCGAGCTGTTCTCCGAAGTGGACGGCAAATTCCCGAACCATCACCCGGATCCTTCCAAGCTGGACAACCTGAAAGATCTCATTCTCGCCGTCAGCCGGGGCGATTCCGAAATCGGCCTTGCGTTCGACGGCGACGCCGACCGCCTGGGGGTCGTCACCAAGGGCGGCAAGATCATCCTTCCCGACCGCCAGCTGATGCTCTACGCCAAGGACGTATTGTCCCGCAATCCTGGCGCCGAGATCATCTACGACGTGAAATGCACCCGCCTGCTCGCGCCCTGGATCGAGCGCCACGGCGGGCGCGCGACGATCTGGACCACCGGGCATTCGCTGATCAAGGCGAAGTTGAAGGCCAGCGGCGCGCCGCTCGCCGGCGAAATGTCGGGGCATATCTTCTTCAAGGAGCGCTGGTACGGCTTCGACGACGCGATCTACTGCGGCGCCCGGCTGCTGGAAATCCTCTCGAAGGAACGGAACCCGAGCCGCATGCTGGAAAGCCTGCCGGATGCGCCGTCCACCCCCGAGCTGAACTGGAAGCTCGCCGAGGGCGAACCGCAGGCCATCATGAAGAAGCTCCAGGACCTGAAGCCGTTCTCCGGCGCGAGCCGCGTGCTGACCATCGACGGCGTGCGCGCCGAATTCAAGGACGGCTTCGGCCTCGCGCGGGCTTCAAACACGTCGCCCGTGATCGTGCTGCGTTTCGAGGGAGACACGCCGCAGGCGCTGTCGCGCATCCAGGAAGAATTTCGGAGCGTGCTGCAGCCTCTGAAGCCGCAGGTGCCGCTGCCCTACTAGCCGGGCTAGGCCCTCTTCAGGCCGCCGAGCAGCGCAGCCACCGGGCGCTCCCGCCGCTTGGCGTGCGCATCGGCGGGCGCCGCCTTGGGTCCCACGGTTACAACCGCCGGTACGTAAGGCCGGGAGAAAATCGGATCGTGGGCTTTTTGCTGCGGTCTGGCCTGCGGATTCTGCTGGAGCCTGGTCTGCTGCGGACTGCTGTTGTGCGGTTGCGGGGAACCCTGCGGCGGCCGGTGCTCGGTTCGGCGTTGCGATCCCTGCCGCGACCGTCCCGAATCGCCGCCCCTGTGCCGCTGCGTCTGTTCGCCGGACTCGCTCACCATCGTCGCCATGGTGCCCGCATTCGCGAATCCCGGGACCAGCACGCGCTCCAGCTTCTTGTTGATCAGCTTCTCGATCGCCGCCAGCGCCTCGAGGTCTTCCGGCGCCACCAGCGAGATCGCTTCGCCCGTCAAGCCCGCCCGCCCGGTACGGCCAATCCGGTGCACGTAATCCTCGGGCGAATGCGGGATGTCGAAATTGATGACCTGCGGCAGGCTCTCGATGTCGAGCCCGCGGGACGCGACGTCGGTGGCGACCAATACCGTGGTTTTGCCGTTCTTGAAGGCTTCCAGCGCGGCTTCGCGTTCGGCCTGCGTCTTGTCGCCGTGGATGGCGTCGACCTGGATGTGATTCGCACGCAGCTGGTGCGCCAGGCGGTTGGCGCCTATGCGCGTGCCGGTGAACACCAGCACCTGCTTGAGGCCCCGCGTCTGGATCAGGTGGCAAAGCAGTTCGCGCTTCTTCTCGCGCGCGCATGGATGAATCACGTGGGTGACGGAATCCGCTGTGGCGTTGCGCGCCGCGATCTGCACTTCGGCAGGATTCTTCAACAGCGTCTTGGTCAGCTTGCGGATTTCATCCGGGAAGGTGGCCGAGAACAGCAGGTTCTGCCGCACCGGCGGCAGCAGCGCGATGATGCGCTTGATGTCTGGCATGAAGCCCATGTCCAGCATGCGGTCCGCCTCGTCCAGGATCAGCACCGAGACCTGGTTGAACATCACCGTCTTGTTGTGCACGTGGTCCAGCAGCCGGCCGGGGGTCGCCACCAGGACTTCGACGCCGCGCCGCAGCTGCGCGATCTGCGCGTTCATGTCGGTGCCGCCGTAGACGATCGCGGTGCGGATCGGCATGTGCTTGGCGTAGTCGCGGAAGCTTTCTTCCACCTGGATCGCGAGTTCGCGCGTCGGCGCGAGCACCAGCACGCGGATCGGATGGCGCGCGGGCGATGCCGAAGTGCTCGCGAGCGGCGCGAGGCGCTGCAGCGTGGGCAGCGCGAAAGCGGCCGTCTTGCCGGTACCCGTCTGGGCGCCAGCCATGAGGTCGCGGCCCTCGAGAACGAGGGGGATTGCCTGCTCCTGGATGGGACTCGGCTGCTCGTAGCCGAGATCTTTGACCGCCTGCAGCAGCGGCGGGATTAAACCGAGTTTTTCAAAACCTGAACTGATGACGTAAGCCCCTGAAAACTAAGGGGCTGAATTATACCCCTAGGCGGGGATCACGAGCTGCGTCTGCGTTACCAGGGCCAACAGCTTCCCAGCCTCGCTCCTGATCGTGGTCTGGCAGACCACCGTGGTGCGTCCCTTGTGCACCGGGACCGATTCGCCGATGACGCGCGTGCCGAGCGCGGCGCCGCCGATGAAATTGGTCTTCGATTCTATCGTCGTGGTGCGCGACCCCTGCGGCATGTTGAGGATCGCCGCCACCGCGCCCATCGTGTCGGCGAAAGCCATGATCGCCCCGCCGTGCAGGTTGTCCCCGATGGTGCACAGTTCCTTGCGCACCGCCAGCTGCGCGATCACTTTCTCTGGCGTGACATCCGTGAAGACGATTCCCATCAGATCGGGCAGCAATCCCCCGAATCGTTCCTGCATCGATGCGGCGAGATCCATATGCGCGATGCCTCAGTTGATCGTCCACCGGCTGCGCTCGGGCGTCGCCTCCTGCGGCTCCACCCCGGGAAGCTTGAGCTCCATGTCCCAGTCGCTCTTCTTCACCGCCGCCTGCAGCAGGCGGCATACGGAATGCAGCAGTACGGGGTCGAGGGTCAGGGTCACGCCCTGGCCTTCGGGCGGATGCATGGCGACCACCGGATGGCCGTTCGGGTCATGGCCTGTCTGGATGCGGGCGAGCAGCAGCGGCTCGGCGCCCAGCGGCGTGGCGCGGGCGCTGTCGTCGTAGGGTTTGGCGAAGTTCGCCTTGGACACGGCCTGTTCGTGCTCTATGTTGAGCAGCGCCTTGCGCGCCTCGGGATTGGGCTGGGTGCGGATGCGCGGGCTGGCCTCTTCGGCGAGCTTGACGAGCAGCGGCCAGAGCAGCTTCACGAACCTGCGCGTAAGCCACATGCGGACCTCGACCTTCTCGCTCGCCGCGATCAGCATCAGCAGGCGGTCCTGCTCTGCGGCGAAGTCGATCTTGAGCTGGTGCAGGCGCATGGGGGAGAGCCCGAATTGTAGAATGCTTTGGTGCTGAAAATCTTTCCGGCGACTGCGGCGCAGGATATCGAGGACGCCCGCATCCTGTTCGGCGAATACTCGGGCCTGGTCGCCGAAGCGCTAAGGTTCCAGAACTTCGACCAGGAACTCGAGGCGCTGCCCGGCGCGTATGCGCCGCCCGGGGGCGCCATGCTGATCGCCCGGGACGGGAATACGGCCGCCGGCTGCGTCGCGCTGCGGCGCATTGACGCCGGGACCGGCGAAATGAAGCGGATGTACGTGCGCGAACAGTATCGCGGCAGCGGACTGGGCCGGCGGCTGGCGGTCGCGGTGATCGACACGGCGAAGCAGCTGGGCTACGCGCGCGTGGTGCTGGACACGCTGCCCAAGCTTGGGACCGCGATCGCGCTTTACCGCGATCTCGGATTCCGGGAAACGGGCCCCTACCTCGCGTCGCCGACGCCGGGCGCCCTCTGTTTCGAGCTCAGGATTTCCTGATTTTTTCCAGCAGCGCGGTACTGGAACGCTGGTATTCGAAGGGGATCGACACCACGCGTCCACCGCGCCGCAGCGTTTCCGCGGCGCCGACGATTTTCTCCGCTGGCCAGTCGCCACCCTTGACCAGCACTTCCGGGCGCAGCGTTTCGATCAGCGCCGCCGGCGTGTCCTCGTCGAACCAGGTGACCGCGTCCACTGCTTCCAGTGCCGCGACCAGAGCCATGCGGTCCTCGAGCCCGTTCACCGGGCGTCCGCCGCCCTTGCCGAGGCGGCGCGCCGACGCATCGCCGTTCAGCGCGACAGCCAGCGCGGCACCCAGCGCGCGAGCCTGCGCGAGATAGGTCACGTGGCCCCGGTGCAGCAAATCGAAAACGCCGTTGGTGAACACCAGCGGCCGCGCCAGATCCGCGGCCCAGCGCGCGGCTTCGGCGGGAGAACGAACTTTCGCTTCGAATCCCAGGCGAGGGCCCGTGTTTATTTTTTCGGTTCCTCGCCCTTGGGCTTGGCGGGCGGCGCGCAGACGGCGTCGGTCGGCTTGCAGTATTCGAACACCTTTACCACCTTGCGCACGCCACCTGTCGTGCGCGCGACCTCCACCGCCGCCGCCGCCTCGCTCTCGGTCACGATGCCCATCAGGTAGACCACCGAGGCCTCGGTCACGACCTTGACCTGAAACGCATTGAACTGGTTCGCGTCGAGAAAACGCGCCTTCACCTTGCCCGTGAT
The DNA here is from genome assembly GCA_035308765.1 of Burkholderiales bacterium. GTDB lineage: Bacteria > Pseudomonadota > Gammaproteobacteria > Burkholderiales > SG8-39 > RBG-16-66-20. The sequence goes on along the minus strand of DATGGA010000050.1, from coordinate 366 downwards.
CGTGGCATCGTTCGCCCGCGACGACAGCGACGACCCGCCGGCGACCTGCAGGTCATTGGTAACGCTGCGCACGTTGGTCGTGCCGATCACTATTTTCTCGATTTCGGACTTGGCGTTCTCGTCGGGGACTTCGCCCGTGATCAGCACGCTGCGGTTATAGGAAGTGATGTCGACGTGGACTTTGTCGCCGAAGCGGTCGCCGACCCGGTTGCCTGCCCGCAACTCGATGCCTTCGTCATCGACTTGGGCTCCGGTGGTGCGCCGGTCCACGGCCGAGACCACCGCGCCGCCCACGCCCACGGCGGCAACTCCTAGGCAGCCGGAAAGCACGCCGGCAACGAGGGGAACCGTGATTGCGATCAGGAG
>DATGGA010000049.1:0-7367 GCA_035308765.1 Burkholderiales bacterium | reverse complement strand
GGCGACATCAAGGCCGAACTGGCGAAGCGCGGCGCGCGATTCAACGGCAGCACCGCCGAGGACCGCACCAACTATTTCGAAACGCTGTCGGCGACCGGGGACAACCTCGACTGGGCGCTCGGCATGGAAGCCGACCGCATGGTCAATTCCTACGTGCGCAAGTCGGACCTCGACAGCGAGATGAGCGTGGTACGCAACGAATACGAGATGGGCGAGAACAACCCCGGCAGCGTACTCGGCAAGCGCATGCTGCGCCTCGCCTTCATGGCGCATAACTACGGCAACCCGGTGATCGGCTACCGCTCCGACATCGAGCTGGTGCCGATCGAGCGCCTGCAGGCTTTCTACCGCACCTGGTACCAGCCCGACAACGCGCTGCTGACCATCGCCGGCAAGTTCGACGAGGCGGAAGCGCTCGCGCTGGCGGCGAACCATTTCGGCCCCATCCCGCGCGCCGCGCGCCCGCTGCCCGCGCTCTACACCGTCGAGCCGGCGCAGGACGGCGAGCGTGAAGTGACGCTGCGCCGCGCGGGCGACGTGCAGATCGTGTCCGCGCTCTACCATGTGCCGGCCGCCGGCGACCCGCAGTACCCGGCGATCGACGTCCTGGCGCAGATCTACGGCACCGAGCCCACCGGCAGGCTGCACCGGGCGCTGGTGCAGAAAGGCCTTGCCAGCGACTCCTGGAGCAGCGAGCGCATGCTGCACGACCCGGGCTACGCCAGCTTCGGCGAGACGCTGGCGAAGGACGCGCCGCTCGCGCCGGCCCGCGACGCGCTGCTCGCGGCGCTGGAGGGCCCCGGCCGCGAGCCGATCACCGACGCCGAGGTGGAGCGCGCCCGGATCTCGCTGCTGAACGACATGGAAAAGGCGCAGCTCGACTCCTCGCTCATGCTGCGCTACCTGCCGGAATTCGCCGCCATGGGCGACTGGCGGCTGTTCTACCTGTACCGCGACCGCGTGCGCAAGGTGACTACCGCGGACGTGCAGCGCGCCGCCGACACATACCTCAAGGCCTCCAACCGCGTGCTCGGGATCTTCGTGCCGACCGCGCAGCCCGACCGCGTCACGGTGCCGGCGGCGCCGGACCTGGGCGCCGTGCTGAACGGCTACCGTAGCAGCGAGTCGGTCGACGCCGGTGCGGCCTTCGACACTTCGCCCGCGAACATCGAGTCGCACGTGATCCGGCGCACGCTCGCCAACGGCATCAAGGTCGCCCTGCTGCCGAAGAAATCGCGCGGCGGCACCGTCACCGCGCAGCTGAACCTGTACTGGGGCGACGAACAGTCGAAGATGAACCGCGGCGCCTCCTGCAGCCTTGCGAGCGCCATGCTGATGCGCGGCTCGCAGAGGCACACGCGCGCCGAACTGAACGATGCCTTCGACCGCCTCAAGGCGAACGTGTCGGCCGGCATCGAGGGAGCGTTCATCGAAGTGCGCCGGCCGCAGCTGGAGGAAACGCTGCGCCTGGTGGCCGAGGTGCTGCGCCAGCCCGCGTTCCCGGCCTCCGAGTTCGAGGAATTGCGGCGCGCCGCGCTCACCGGTACCGAGGCGCAGCGCGGCGATCCGGCGTCCATCGCGGGCGAGCGGCTCGCGCGCCACCTCTACCCCTACCCGCGCGGCCACTGGCTGTACACCGAATCCATCGACGAGCGGACTGCGGGGCTGAAGGAAGCGAAGCTGGAGGACGCGAAGCGCTGCTACACGGACATGGTCGGCGCCACCGGCGCCGAGTTCGTCGCGGTGGGCGACTTCGACCCGGATGCGCTGCAGAAGCTGCTGGAGGAACTGTTCGGCGGCTGGAAGAACCCGTCGCCCTACGCGCGCATCGCGTCGCGTTATTTCGACGTCTCGCCGCTGGAGCAGACCGTGCCCACGCCCGACAAGGCGAACGCGGTGCTGCGCGGCGGGGTCGGCCTGCCGCTGCGCGACGACGATCCGGATTTTCCGGCGCTGATTTTCGGCAACTACCTGATCGGCGGCACGGGCAGCGCGCGCCTGGCGGCGCGCGTGCGCGAGAAGGAAGGCCTGTCCTACAGCACCTACAGTTCCCTGAGCGCAAGCCCGCTGGATGCCTCGGGCGCATTCAACGTTTCGTCCATCTACGCGCCGCAGAACCAGGAGCGCGTCGAGCGCGCGATCCGAGAGGAACTGGATCGAGCGCTGGCCGACGGCTTCACCGACGCCGAAGTCGCGGAGGCCAAGAAGGGCTTCCTCGAAGCGCGCGCAGTGGCGCGCTCGAAAGACCAGGGCATCGCGGCGCGCCTGGCCAGCTACCTGTTCATCGACCGCACCTTCGCCTGGGACATCGAGTTCGAGAAGCGCATCGCAGCGCTCACCCCGGCGGAAATCCGCGACGCGCTACGCCGCCACATCGACCCAAAGAAGCTCTCCGTGATGAAAGCCGGGGATTTCCGCTGAGGCGTCCCGCCCGGCGCCTCAGCCGCGAGGCGCGTCGACGTCCAGCGTAGTGACGCGGCGCAGTTCGCGGCGATGGCTGGCATCGTCGAAGGGCCGGCCGCGGTGCATCGTGGCCCGGTTGTCCCAGATCACGAGGTCGCCGACGCGCCACTGGTGGCGGTAGACGAAGCGCGGCTGGGTCGCGTGCTCGATGAGGTCGCGCAATAGCAGCCGCCCCTCGGGAATCGGCCAATCGATGATCCGCGAGGCGTGCGACGCGAGGTAGAGCGACCGGCGCCGCGTGCGCGGGTTCGTCCGCACCAGCGGGTGCGCCGCACCCTTCAGCTTTTCCTGCTCTTCCGCGGAGAACTCGAAGCCGAGCACCTGGCGCGAATACGCGATCGAATGGTGCGCGCGCAAGCCCTCGATCTTGCGCCTGGTTTCTTCATCCAGCGCTTCATACGCCGACCGCATGTCGGCGAACTCGGTGTCGGCGGCCACGGGCGGGACCACCTTCGCCGAAAGCATCGAATAGCGCCCCGGCGGATCCTGGAACGAGGCATCGGTATGCCAGAGGCGGTTGCCGAGCGAATACGCGCGCCGGCGGTCGTCGGCCTTGAGGAGCGCGCCGCCTTCATCCAGGTTCGAGATGTCGGTGAGCGCCTCGTTGCCGAAGCGGTTCCTTTTCACTACCGCCGCGCCGGTCTTGGTATGCAGCACGCCGTCGAAGCGCTTCGCAAACGCAAGCTGCTCGTCGTCGGCGAACGGCTGGTCGCGGAACACGAGGACGGCGTGCTCGTCCATCGCGGCCCGGATCTCGTCCAGCGCCGCGCGATCGGCGACGTTGCGAAGGTCGACCGCGCTCGCCTCGGCGGCGAAGTGCGGATGAAGCTTGCGGAACGTCAGGGTCATCGCGGCAGGCCCGGATCTTGGAGAATGTTCCCAGTGTAATGCTGCTGCGCAAATAGTGTATTTTTGCGGCATGAATGCTTATCGCGTCCAGGCCTACAACACCGCCCACAGTTCGGAAAACAAGATCCACGACGACGCGGTGGCGCAACGCCTGGGGTTTTCGGGCGCGCTGGTGCCGGGCGTCGACGTCTATGCCTACATGATGCACCTGCCGGTGGCGCGCTGGGGCTGCGCCTTTCTGGAGCGCGGTACGGCGGAGTGCCGATTCAGCAATCCCGTCTATGACGGAGAAATCGCGGAGGTCGCGGGCCGCGAAGATGGCGACGCGCTCGCGATCGAAGTCATTTCGCGCGGCAAAAATTGCGCGACGGGATCGGCGCGCCTTGCAGCGGAATCCGCTCCGGCGCCATCCCTGGACCGCTACCTGCCCGGCAGGCTGCCGGAAATGGAGAGCCGAGCCGCGGCGAGCCCTGCGACGCTGCCGCCGGGCGGATGCCTGGGCACCGTCCCGCTGGAGATAAGCGCCGAACTCGCCGAAGGCTACCTGCGCGACGTGCGCGAAACAGACGGACTGTATGCGCGCGAAGGCCTGGTGCATCCGGGCACGGTGCTGCGGATGTGCAATCTCGCGCTGCTGCGCAACGTGCTGCTCGGGCCGTGGATCCACGTCGGCAGCGTGGTGCGGAATTTCAGCGCCGCCCGCGTCGGCGAGACACTGGCGGCGCGCCCGCGCGTGGCGGGAAACTACGAACGCAAGGGGCACCTGTTCGTGGAACTGGATGTCCTCGTGCTGAGCGACGGCGCGCGGCCTGTCGCGCATGTCCTGCACACGGCCATCTACCGGCCGAGGCAGCTTGCCGCATCCTGATCAGCGGGATTTGAGCAGATCGCGGATTTCTTCCAGCAGCGCTTCCCCGCGCGGCGGCGCGGCGGGGGCCGGCGCGGGTGCGGCGTCCTCGCGCTTCAGGCGGTTGATCAGCTTGACGATGAGGAAGATCGCCCAGGCGATGATGAGAAAATCGAGGCAGGTCTGCAGGAACTTGCCGTACCTGAGCGTCGCCGAGCCGATCTTGAAGGCGAGGCCGCCGAAATCAAGCCCGCCCAGCAGCACGCCCACCACCGGCATGATCACGTCCTCGACCAGCGAGCCCACGATCTTGCCGAAGGCGGCGCCGATGATCACGCCCACCGCCAAGTCCATGACGTTGCCCTTGACCGCGAATTCGCGGAATTCCCTTGCGATGCTCATGCCTTGCTCTCCGATCGCGTTTTCCTAGTCTATCGGTTCGTAGCGCACGTCGAGAATTTCCAGCTCCTGCGGCCCGCCCGGCGTCTTCAGCGTCACGCGGTCGCCCGCGCGCGCCTTGAGCAGCGCCCGCGCGACGGGCGAGATCCACGACACCCGCCCCTTCGCCGAATCCACTTCGTCGACGCCGACGATGGTGACGGTGCGTTGCCCGCCGTCTCTTGTTTCGATCCTTACGGAGGAACCGAAGAATACCTGGTCGCTGTCCCTGCCCGCCGTATCGACCACCTCGGCGGCCTCGAGTCGCTTGATCAGGAAGCGCACGCGGCGGTCGATTTCGCGCAGCCGCTTCTTGCCGTAGAGGTAGTCGCCGTTCTCGGAGCGGTCGCCGTTCTTGGCGGCCCAGGACACGGTGCGGACCACCTCGGGGCGCTCTGTCTCGACCAGCTGCTTTAATTCGGCCTTGAGCCGCGCATAGCCGGCCGGCGAGATGTAGTTCTTCGCCGGAGGCGGCGCAGGCTCGGCCCGCGGCCCCTCGCCGTCGTCCTCGGACTCGCGCACGAATGCCTTGGACATGGTGCGAAATTCTACACGTCCCGCCTTTTGAATCCCGCGCTTGCAAGCGCGCCCCACAGACAGGAGAATCCGGGGTGCGGTCTCGGATTCGCCGCCATCCCCGGGGGGAAAGACATGGCATTACAGAAGACTGTCGAAAAAGACGACCTACTGACCAGGATGCGGATCCGCGAGGTGCTGCTGTTCGGCCTGATCGTGATGGCCGCCGTCCTCGCCCAGCTGCCGCCCGAGGTGCTCGAGGAACACGGCATCAGCCGCAATTACCTGCTGGGCGTGCTCGGCTGCGGCATCGTGCTCGGCCTGTTCTTCTACCTGCGGTTCTTCTTCTTCCTTGCCGTGGTGCTGCTGATCCTGGCCGCGAACCTGGACCAGCAGATTTCGGAATACATCCAGATCTCCAAGATTCCGGTGGTTCTCGCCCTGGTGGCGATGGTCGGCATCTCGCTCATCAACTACTTCGTGAAGCTGATGCCCACGGGCCTGGAGCCCAAGCCCAAGGAGAAGAGCCCTGAGGGCGTGAGGGCGCTCTTCTACGCCATCGAGAAGAGCAATCTGGTCTACGCGCAGAAGGTGCTGACGATGAATTTCGACTCAAACATGCTGCACGACAACGGCTACACGGCGCTCGCCTACGCGGCGATGAAGGGCAACGGCCGCATGGTCGAGCTGCTGCTGCGCAACGGCGCCGACCCGACGGTGACCACCAAGGACGGCGACACGCCGGTCGAGCTGGCGCTGCGCCTCGGCCACTCAGAGGTCGCGGACATCCTCAAGACCGCGCGCCAGCAGATGATGGCGGGCGGCGCGCCGATGGCCGAACCCAAACCGGCGTGATCCGGCGGTGATCCGCTTCCTCGCTTACGGGCTTCCGTGGCTGGGTAGCGTGGTGGTGGCCGCGGCGGCGCTGTCCGCCTGCAGCGGCTCGGTCAACGTCGTTTCGGAAGGCGGCGACGCCAACCTGATGCTCGGCGGCCGCGACCCGGTCGCTTATTTCAGCGCCGGCAAGGCAGTGCTCGGGCGCGCCGACATCAAGACCGGGCACCGCGACCTCACCTACCGCTTCGCCAGCGACGAGAACCGGCGCCAGTTCATCAGCAGCCCCGAGCGCTACGTGCCGCAGTTCGGCGCCTTCTGCGCCCAGCACATGGCCTACGCCGTGCCGGTGCCGGCTTCGGCGGACGTCTTCAAGATCATCGACGGCAAGCTCTACCTGTTCGCCGACGCGCGCGCCAAGCTCTATTTCGAGATGGACCAGGCGCGCAACCTGGACCTCGCCTGGCGATACTGGGACAGCGAGGTGCAGGACGCCAACTGGCACTTCCAGTCCTTCAAGCGCCAGATATTCCGCGCGCCGGACTACAAGTCCGACGCCGAACTGGCCGACGAGTACCGCAAGCGCTTCGGCAAGAAGCCCGGCGTGTAGGACTACTAACGCCCGCGTCGAGTGGCACTGCAAAGTTCCCCCGATGGAAGGGTTAGACCTCAGTGGGCAACGCATGGCGACTGGGGGTTTAGCTCACGCCTCCGTGGCCAACGGCCAGCCGATTCGTGCGGCACTACGAAGACTGGATTGAACGACCAAGCGGTGGAACGGGGCGATGACAAGAATATAGAGACGACCCAGGCGGTTGTGGCAATGGACCACGGTTGACAAAGTCAGTTGACGTTTGCCTCCTGGCGACGGCTGATTGGAACAGAGGACAGAGAGCCTGAAGTCCAAGTGCTTGTCGTCTTCGCCAAGGACAATTTCGGTCGGACTGGTGCCGTAGATCTTGAAGATGCCGACACGACCTGTTTTGCTCTCCGCACCAAGTGAAGTGAGTTGCTTGGCAGTTTTGAGGCCGAACCTGCCGACGATCGCATCTCGGACCGCGATGAGGCTGCTGATCCACGGTGCTTGGTGGGAGAAGATGAACCTCGCCAACAGTTCGGGATTGGTTGACGCTCCGGATGGAAGCTCGATCGAGTAGGCATCAGCGAGATTCGTCGATACGTAGGCTTTGGCAATTCTCGACTCTGGAGGAAGCGATACAAGCGTTACGCGATGGTGTTGGGTTGACATTGTGTGTGGGCCAGTGGTTCGGTTCTGAGGTCTAACGTACCAAGCTCAATGGCGCCGCGCGAATTGCCGACTGCATAGCGCAGTCTGTCACGCGGCGTCCATTGGTGCGCGTGGTTAGGTCTCGAAAGGTGCCACACCGCGGGCTTTCGCATGAGCGTTGAAGCGAACAGC
>DATGGA010000048.1:0-5829 GCA_035308765.1 Burkholderiales bacterium | reverse complement strand
ATCTGTTCTCGGCGAGCGAGTCGGCGGCGATCACGGTAGAGTGACCGCGCGTCTTCTCGTTCTGGTTCTGATTTTCAGTTCGGCCGCAAGAGCGGACATCCCGCTTTCCGATCGCCGTTCCGGCTACGAGTTCATGGGCCGCGAAACGCGCGCCATGCAGGACGACGACGCCACCAATCCCGCGATGCTCTGGGTGCTCGACGGCGAGGAATCGTGGAACCGCAAGGCGGGGGCCACCGGCAAGGCCTGCGCCGATTGCCATGGCGAGGCGGGCGGCAGCATGAAAGGGGTGGCTGCGCGTTTCCCCGCATTCGATCCGTCCGCCGGCAAACTGATCAACCTGGACCAGCGCATCAACCTCTGCCGCACCGAACACCAGAAAGCGCCTGCCCTGCAGCTCGAGGGGCGCGAACTGCTGGCGCTGAGCGCCTACGTCGCGCGCCAGTCGCGCGGACTGCCGATAGAGATCCCGATTTCGGAGAAAACCAGGCCGTTCCTCGAAGCGGGTCGCGCGGCGTTCACCCGCCGCGTGGGACAGCTGAACCTTGCCTGCAGCCAGTGCCACGACGACAACTGGGGCAAATCGCTCGCCGGCAATCCGGTGCCGCAGGCGCATCCGACCGGCTACCCGATCTACCGGCTCGAGTGGCAGGGCGTGGGCTCGCTCGAGCGCCGGCTGCGCAACTGCATGATCGGCGTGCGCGCAGAGCCCTACGAGTACGGCTCGCCTGAACTTGTCGAGCTGGAGCTGTACCTGATGTGGCGCGCGCGCGGCATGAGGCTCGAGACGCCGGCGGTCCGGCCTTGAACGAAGACGCAGCGCGCGAGCGCCTGCAGGCCGGAGCGCGCCACCGCGACGCGGGCGAATCCGCCGAGGCACGGCGCTGCGCGGGGGAAGTGCTGGCGGCAGATCCCGGCAACGCAGAGGCAGCGGTCCTGATGGCGGCGCTGGCCGCCGACGACAACGATTTCGGAGAAGGGCATCGCTGGGTGCGGCGCGCCCTGGAAGCCGACCCGAAGGCCGCCGCATCGCATTACACGCTCGGGCGTCTCTACCAGGCGGCAGGCCGGCTCGCCGAGGCGGAAGCGAGCTACCTGCTCGCGCTGGATCTGGCGCCCGAATCCGCGAAAGCGCACAACAACCTCGGCTGCGTGCAGCACATGCTGGGCAAGCTGGACCTTGCAGTGGCGAGCTATCGGCGCGCGCTCGAGTTCGATCCGTCCCTGCCGCAGGCCAACCAGAACCTCGCTGCCATCACCTCCGACCCAGCGCAGGCCGAGAGCGCGATCGCCGGCTATCAGCGCCACCTGCAGCAGAACCCGGGCGATGCCGGGGCGCACAACAACCTCGGCAACGTCTTCCGCGAGCTCGGCCGGCATCGCGAAGCGCTGGCAAGCTTTGATGCGGCGATCCGGTGCGATCCGGAGCTGGCCGAGGCGCACTTCAGCCGCGCCCTGCAGTTGCTGACCGTCGGCCGTCTGGTCGAGGGCTGGAAGGAACACGAATGGCGCTGGAAAGTAAATGCGCTCGGCGCGCCCCGCATCTCGGGCAGAAAATGGCAGGGCGAGGACCTGGATGGCGGCACGCTCCTCCTGCATGCCGAACAGGGGATGGGCGACGCCCTGCAGTTCGCGCGTTACGCGACTCTCGCAGCCGCTCGATGCGGAAAGCTCGTGCTCGAATGCCAGCGTCCGCTCGCGCCGCTGCTCGGTACCCTGGCGGGCGTTTCCCGCGTGGTCCCGGAAGGCGATGCGCTTCCCCCGTTCGACGCGCAGCTTTCGCTGATGAGCCTGCCGAACGTGTTCGAAACATCGCTGCAGACGATTCCGTGGAGCGGACCCTATTTGCGCGCCGATCCGCAGCGCGCGAGCGAATGGCGCGGTCGCCTCGCGCGGGGTGCGCGCCGCCACGTTGGGCTGGTGTGGGCCGGGCGGCCGCAGCAAAGGAACAACCACAACCGCTCCATTCCCGTGGAAGCGCTCGCGCCGCTCGCTTCGGCGCGCGACATCGCTTTCTACAGCCTGCAAGTCGGGGAGGCCAGCCGGCAGGCTGCCGCCGCGCCGGGCGGCCTGAAAATGATCGATCTGACTGCCGGTATCCGCGACTTCGCCGACACGGCGGCGTTCGCCAGCAACCTTGATCTCCTGATCTCGGTGGACACTTCGGTCGCGCACCTCGCCGGAGCGATGGGCTTGCCGACGTGGCTCATCGCCGCCTACTCGGCCGATTGGCGCTGGCTCCTCGACCGGGAGGACTGCCCCTGGTATCCGTCGGTGAGAATATTTCGCCAGGCGTCGCCCGGCGCCTGGGCGGGCGTGATCGAGCGCGTCGCCGCGGCTCTGGCCTAGGGACTCCAGCCCAGCGAGCGTTTCACGGCCTCTCGCCAGCGCGCGAGCAGCGCAGCGGCTTCTTCGCGCGGCATGCCGGGCGTGAAGCGGCGATCCATCTGCCACTGCGCGGCGATCTCCTCGCGCGATTTCCAGACATCCGTCGCGAGGCCCGCGAGATATGCCGCGCCCAGCGCCGTCGTCTCGAGCACCTTCGGCCGCACCACCGGCACGCCGAGGATGTCGGCCTGGAACTGCATCAGCAGGTCGTTGGCCGCAGCGCCGCCGTCCACGCGCAATTCGGTCAGTTTCTGGCCCGAGTCCTTCTGCATCGCTTCCAGCAGGTCGGCGCTCTGGTAGGCGATCGATTCCAGCGCCGCGCGGGCCAGGTGCGCGCGTGAAGAGCCGCGCGTCAGGCCGACGATGGCGCCGCGCGCGTGCGGGTCCCAGTGCGGCGCTCCGAGCCCCGCGAAGGCGGGCACGATGTAGACGCCGCCGTTGTCGAGCACCTCGGAGGCCAATTTTTCGATGTCGGCGGCGGATTCGAAGAACTTCATCTCGTCGCGCAACCACTGCACTACAGCGCCGCCGATGAAGACGCTGCCTTCGAGCGCGTATTCCTTGACGGCGTCGCGCGCATCGACCGCGCGGCCGACCGTCGCTGCGGCGGTGCTGAGCAGACCGTTGGCGGACTGCACCACGCGTTCGCCCGTGTTCATGAGCATGAAGCAGCCCGTGCCGTAGGTGTTCTTCGCCATGCCGGGCGAGTGGCAGCCCTGGCCGAACAGCGCAGCCTGCTGGTCGCCCGCGACGCCGGTGATCGGTATCGGCGCGCCCAGCACCGTGGGCGCGATCATGCCGAAGGTGTGCGACGAGGGGTAGACGTCGGGCAGCATCGCCCGCGGCACGCCGATCAGCTGCAGCAACTCCGGGTCCCAGTCGCCCATGTGGATGTTGAACAGCATGGTGCGCGAGGCGTTGCTGGCATCGGTGACGTGTGTCTTGCTGTGCGAGAGGTTCCAGATCAGCCAGCTGTCCACCGTGCCGAAGGCGAGTTCGCCCAGTTCCGCGCGCCGGCGCGCGCCCGGCACGTGGTCCAGGATCCACGCTGCCTTGGTGCCGGAAAAGTAGGGGTCGAGCACCAGGCCGGTGCGCTCGCGCACCAGGCTCTCGGCGCCGACCTCCTTGAGTTCCGCGCAGCGCGCGGCGGTGCGCCTGTCCTGCCAGACGATGGCCGGGTAGATCGGCTGGCTGGTCTGCCGATCCCAGACCACCGTGGTTTCGCGCTGGTTGGCGATGCCGCAGGCGACGATGCTCTCGGCCTCGAGGCCCGAATCGCGCAGCGCCGCGCGCGCGACGTCGCGCTGCGACCGCCAGAGATCGTCCGGATCGTGTTCCACCCAGCCCGGCTGCGGGTAGTGCTGCTTGAATTCCTGCTGCGCGGAAGCGACCGGTCTGCCGGTGTCGTCGAAAATGATCGCGCGCGAGCTGGTGGTGCCCTGGTCGAGGGCGAGGACATGACGCATGTCAATGATTCTAGCAAGGGGGCCGATGCTAATATCCCCCGCTCGATGCGCTAGGGGAAAGCCGCGTGAAAATCCACGAATACCAGGGCAAAGAACTGTTCCGCAAATTCGGCATGGCCACGCCGCGCGGATTTCCGTGCTTCAGCGTTGACGAGGCGGTGGAGGCGGCGAAGAAACTCGGTGGCAGCGTCTGGGTGGTGAAGGCGCAGATCCACGCCGGCGGGCGCGGCAAGGGCGGCGGCGTCAGGGTCGCAAAATCGGTGGATGAAGTGCGCGAGAAGGCGAAGCAGATCCTCGGCATGCAGCTCGTGACCCACCAGACCGGCCCCGGCGGGCAGAAAGTGCGCCGGCTGCTGGTCGAAGAGGGCGCCGACATCGAGAAGGAGCTCTACATCGGCATGGTGGTGGACCGCGTCACGCAGCGCGCGGCGCTGATGGCTTCCTCCGAGGGCGGCATGGACATCGAGGAAGTCGCCGCGAAGACGCCGGAGAAGATCCACAAGGTTTTCATCGATCCCGGAACGGGCTTGCCGGAAAAAGACGCCTCGGCAGTGGCCGGAAAAATCGGCATCCCGGAAGCTTCAAGGCCGGAAGCGGTAAAACTGCTCCAGGCCCTCTACAAGTGCTTCGATGAAACCGACGCTTCGCTGGCGGAAATCAACCCGCTGGTCCTGACCGGCCAGGGCAAGGTGATCGCGCTCGACGCCAAGCTCAATTTCGACGACAACGCGCTGTTCCGCCATCCCGACATCGTCGCCATGCGCGACCTCGACGAGGAGGATCCGCTCGAGATCGAGGCCTCCAAATACGACCTGTCCTACATATCGCTGGACGGCAACATCGGCTGCATGGTGAACGGCGCGGGCCTTGCCATGGCGACCATGGACACCATCAAGCTGTTCGGCGGCGAGCCGGCGAACTTCCTCGACGTCGGCGGCGGCGCTACGGCTGAGAAGGTGACCGCGGCCTTCAAGATCATGCTTTCCAACCCGAAGGTGAAATGCATCCTGGTCAACATCTTCGGCGGCATCATGAAATGCGACACCATCGCCGCGGGCGTGGTCACGGCGGCACGCGAAACCAAGCTCTCGGTGCCGCTGGTGGTGCGCATGAAGGGCACCAACGAGGATCTCGGCAAGAAAATCCTCGTCGACTCCGGCCTGCCGATCATCTCCGCGGGCAACATGGGAGAGGCGGGGCAGAAGGCGGTCGCCGCGGTGAAAGGGGCCCGGTCATGAGCATCCTGATCAACAAGAACAGCAAGGTGGTCACGCAGGGGATCACCGGCAAGACGGGCCAGTTCCACACCCAGACCAGCCGCGCCTACGCCAACGGCAAGAACTGCTATGTGGCGGGCGTCAATCCGAAGAAAGCCGGCGAGAATTTCGAGGGCATTCCGATTTTTGCGTCCGTAAAGGACGCAAAAGCGAAAACTGGCGTGAACGTCTCGGTAATTTACGTCCCGCCGCCCTTTGCCGCCGCCGCGATCTGGGAGGCGGTGGAAGCCGACCTCGATCTGGCGATCTGCATCACCGAGGGCATCCCGGTGCGCGACATGGTCCACCTGCGCGAACGCATGAAGAAGGAAAAACGCAGGACGCTGCTGCTTGGGCCCAACTGCCCCGGCGTGATCACACCCGACGAACTCAAGATCGGCATCATGCCGGGCCACATCCATCTCAAGGGCCGTGTCGGCGTCGTGTCGCGCTCCGGCACCCTCACCTATGAGGCGGTAGGCCAACTCACGGAGCTCGGCATCGGCCAGTCCACCGCGGTCGGCATCGGCGGCGACCCGGTCAAGGGCACTGAGTTCATCGAGATCCTGGAGATGTTCCTCGCCGATCCGGCGACGGAATCGATCATCATGATCGGCGAGATCGGCGGCGCGGCCGAGGAGGACGCGGCGGACTTCATTAAGCATTCCAAGACTAAGAAACCGATGGTGGGTTTCATCGCCGGTCGCACGGCGAGATCG
>DATGGA010000047.1:0-6148 GCA_035308765.1 Burkholderiales bacterium | reverse complement strand
GGGGGAGGAGGACGAATACGGCAGCATGGCGCAGCTGGATGCGATCGAGCGCCAGGTTGGCGGGCCTTGCGAGCTGCTGAAGCTGCCCGAGTGCGGCCATTCGCCGCACAAGGACCAGCCGGAGAAGGTTTTGCGGGCTGTCGTGGGGTTTGTTAAGAGGATTTTGTGAACGACTCGGAAGCAATACATCAAGATATAAAAATCATGGGGCTGGTGGCCCTGGCCCATGGGCTGTCGCACTTTTTCCAGATCGCCACCGCGGTGGTGTTCCCGCTGATCAAGGAAGACCTGGACGTGTCCTATGCCGCGCTGGGCGGCACGGTCGCGCTCTATTACACGGTGTCGGGCGTCTGCCAGACGCTCGCCGGCTTCGCGGTGGACCGCTTCGGCGCCCGCCGCGTGCTGTTCTTCGGTCTCGCGCTGAGCACGGCCGGCGCGCTGATCGCCGGTTTCGCCCACCGCTACGAAATGCTGCTGGTGGCCGCGCTGGTCGGCGGCCTCGGCAACAGCGTGTTCCATCCCTGCGATTTTTCGATCCTGAATGCGCGGGTGAACCGGCGGCGTCTGGGCTACGCGTTCAGCTGGCACGGCATCGCCGGATTCCTCGGCTATGCCGCGGCCCCGACCTACGCCATCGCGATGGTGGGCGCGGCGGGCTGGCGCGGCGCGCTGCTGGGCGCGGCGGCCGCGGGCGCCGTGGTGATCGCATTCCTGATCACGCAGCGCGATTCGCTCTATGTCGAGCCCGCGGATGCGCGCCGCAGCGGCGCACAGGGCGGCCTGGCGGCGGATCTCAAGGTGCTGGCCTCCACACCCGTGCTGATGTGTTTCAGCTATTTCCTGCTGGTCTCCGTCGGCTTCATCGCCATCCAGACCTTCGGCGTCGCGACCATGATCGCGCTCTACGGCACCAGCGCGTCGCTCGCCTCGGCGGCGCTGACCTCGTACCTGCTCGGCGCGGCGGCGGGAATATTCACCGGCGGCTTCGTCGCGACGCGCACCTCGCGCCACGACCTGGTCGCGGTCAGCGGCATGGCGGCGAGCGCCTGCCTGATGTTCGTGCTGGCCTCCGCCTGGCCGCCGGCGGCGCTGGTGCCGCTGTTTTTCGCCATGGTCGGGTTCTGCGGCGGCATGACCAACCCCTCGCGCGACCTGATCGTGCGCGCGACCACGCCCCCGGGCTCCACCGGCAAGGTCTACGGTTTCGTCTATTCGGGGCTGGACGTCGGCTCGATGCTGACGCCGGTGCTGTTCGGCTGGTTGCTGGACAACAACCATGCCTCGGCAGTGTTCTACAGCGTGGTGATCGCGCTGGTGCTGACCATCGCGACGGTGCTCAACCTGCCGGGAGAACGGCAGGCCGCGAAAACTCCGGCGTAGCGACGGGCTGTCGCCGCCAGGCGACAGACTACGCCGCTGCATTGCCGTGATTTTTCTCCGGGTTTTCCATCTATTTGGGCCCAAACGCAAAGTCGATCACGCAACCGGGGTGAATTGCCTGTCGTGCCGGGCACCCGCGCAGCAGAATGCGTCAGTCAGTGGACGTCGGAGGCAATATGCCGGCCGCAGCAATCAGAGGTTTCGTACTTCCACACTGGGCCAGGCTTGGCGCGCTGGCTCTGTGCTATTTCGCTGCCGCGAAAGCGTCTCTGGTGTTCGCGATTCCGCCCGGTTACGCGACCGCGGTGTGGCCGCCTTCGGGCATCGCGCTGGCTGCGCTGTTGCTCTGGGGTGCGCGCGCCTGGCCCGGCGTGTGGCTTGGAGCGGTGCTCACCAACTACAGCATCGATCTCTCGATCCCGGCGGCGCTCGGCATCGCGACGGGCAATACCCTCGAGGGCGTCTGCATCGCGTGGCTCGCCGGCCGCCTGACCGACCGCAACGCCGAGTTCACGCAACCCGAGAAGGTCTTCGTGTTCGCCGCCGTCGCGGCGCTTGGAAGCGCAATCGCGGCCACCGTCGGCGTCTCGAGCCTCTATCTGACCGGCGCGGCGGCCGATGCGCAGTTCGCCGGCAACTGGTATACGTGGTGGCAGGGCGACACGACAGGAATCCTGCTCGTCACTCCCTGCATCCTGGCCTGGGCACGGGGCACACGCGGTGGCGAAACCCGCGCCGGCGCGCCGGAATTGGCGCTGTTCGGCACGCTCCTCGTCGCCATGCTGCTCGCGGTGTTCGCGCGCAGTCCCGAGGCAAACGATACGCGGGCGCTCGCGTTTCTCGCGATGCCGTTCTTTGTCTGGGCGGCGTGCCGCTTCAGTGAACGTGCCGTCACGCTGACCGTCCTGGCCGCGAACGGATGGGCGATCTGGTGCACCGTGAACGGGCTTGGCCCGTTCCAGGCGTCCTCGCTCAATGAGGCGCTGCTGATGCTGCAGGCGTTCACCAGTGCCGGAGCGCTGATCACGCTGGTCCTCTGGGCGCTGTTGCGCTACCGCGCCGATGCATACCAGCTGCTGCAGGATTCGCGGCAAGCCCTTGGACAGGCGGCGGAGTCGCGCACGCATGCGCTGAGCGAGCAGATCGACGCATACAGGGATGCGCAGGCCCTGGCGCACGTCGGTTCCTGGAGCTGGGGCGGCGGGTCGAGCCGGGTCGTCTGGTCCGATGAATTCCGCCGCATCTGCGGTATCGATCCGGCGCAGTCCGGGGACTCGTTCGAAGCTTATTTCGCGCGCGTCCATCCGGCCGACCGGGAGCGCGCCAGAGCCACGATCAAGAATGCTTATGCGAAGCACTGCTCATGGGACAGCATCGAGCGCATGATCCACGCCGACGGAAAGATTCACACCCTGCGGAGCATCGGCCGCGCCGTGCCGCGCAAGGACGGCGTGGGTGCGCACATGCACGGCGCAATCGTCGACGTTACCGGGACGATGCAGCCGCAGGCGGTCGAGGGTGCACAGAAGGTGCTGGAGAGGTTTCGCTCCTGCGCCGAGGAGTTCGAGCGGCACAGCGGAATAACCGTCGATGTCGTGGGAGGCAATCTCGCAGGCAATCTTGACGGGCGCACTGTCCGCGCGCTGTTGTGGATCGCGCGCGAGGCGTTGCACAATGTAACCAAGCATGCCCGTGCCCGCAGGGTCGAGATGGAGTTTGAGTGCGAGGGCGGACTGGCGGCGCTGATGATCCGCGACGACGGCAACGGGTTCGCTCCTGAATGGCAGCAAAAGCAGGGGACCGGTGTGACGCTCATGCACGACCGCGCCGAAGCAGCAGGCGGACGACTGTGGGTCGAGTCGACGCCCGGGAGCGGCACCACCCTGCGGGTCACCGCGCGCGGCTAAGCCTTCTCCAGCCTAGCTCGCGTCAGCAGGATGCGTCACTAGGACGCGTAGTTGCTGCCCTTGCGCTCGAGCAGGCGCAGCAGCGCGGGCCAGTCCTTGTGCGAGGAGGGCCGGCCGGGGCGGTCGAACTGCTTCGCGGCCGAGTCGCCGGCCTGCCTGCTCATCTGGATCACGTTGTCCATGCCGCCGGCCACCGCGTCCACCTGGATCTGGCAGGCGCAGTCGAGGTAGTACATCAGCTCGAAGGCCTCGCGCACCGACTCGCCCAGCGTGAGCAGGCCGTGGTTGCGCAGGATCATCGCCTTGGACTTCCTGCCGAGGTCGGCCGCCATGCGCTCGCGCTCGTCCATGTCGAGCGCGATGCCCTCGTAGTCGTGGTAGGTCACCGAGCGCTGGACGCGCATCGCGTGCTGGCTGATCGGCAGCAGGCCGCATTTCATCGCGGACACGGCGACGCCGGCGCGCGTGTGGGTGTGGATCACGCACTGCGCCTCGGGCCGCGCCTCGTGGATGCAACCGTGGATCACGAAGCCGGCCTCGTTGTAGCCGAGGTCCAGCGGATCGTCGATGATTTTGCCGTGATGGTCGATCCTGATCAGGTTCGAGGCGGTGATCTCCTCGAACATCAGGCCGTAGGGATTGATGAGGAATTCGTCGTCGCCGATGAGGCGCGCCGAGAAGTGGGTGTAGATCAGGTCGGTCCACTTGAAGATCGCGGCCAGCTGGTAGGCGGCGGCGAGATCGACGCGCAGCTGCCACTCTTCCTTGCTGACGCGCTCCTTGACTGACGGGTTGCTAACTGATCGAGACTTGCGGGGCTTGAGTACGGCGCTCATCGGGGACCTCCGGGAATTCCGGCGATTCTACTGCTTCCATGGCTTCCAGCAGCAGGGCCGGATCGTTCTGCGAAAGGCGCGCCGAATCCGACAGCATCCGGCGCCACAACCGCGCGCGGCGGTGGCCGTGGTACAGGCCGAGCATGTGCCTGGCCACGTGCCGCAGGGAAGACTGTTTTGACGCATACGCATGCATGGTCCTCACTACGCCCGGGCGGGTCTTTCCTTCATCCGCCAGTACCCAGGGATCATGGTAGGCCGCGCGGCCGAGCATGATGCCGTCGACGCCCGGATGGGGCTTTGCGTTTGCCAGGCCGCCGTTGAGCACGATCTCGAGCGCGGGAAAATCCCGCTTCAGGCGATAGACGTAGTCGTACTTGAGCGGCGGCACTTCCCGGTTTTCCTTCGGCGACAGGCCTTTCAGGACTGCATTGCGGGCATGGACGATGAAAGTCCGGCAACCCGCCGCCGAGACCGCGTTGACGAATCTTTCCATGAAAGAAAAATCCTCCATCGCGTTCAGGCCGATTCGATGCTTGACCGTGACCGGAATCTTCACGGCATCCCGCATCGCGCGCACGCAATCGGCGACGAGTTCAGGCTCGGCCATCAGGCAGGCGCCGAACGCGCCGCGCTGCACGCGTTCGCTGGGACAGCCGACATTCAGGTTCACCTCGTCGTAGCCGTACTGCTCGACCAGTTTCGCGCACCTGGCGAGTTCCTCCGGCTCGCTGCCGCCCAGCTGCGCCGCCAGCGGACGTTCTTCGGCGCTGAAGGCGAGGTGACGCCCGACGTTGCCGTGGAGCAGGGCGCCGGTGGTGATCATCTCGGTGTAGAGGAAGGCGCTGGAGGAGACCTGGCGCAGGAAGTAGCGGCAGTGCCGGTCGGTCCAGTCCATCATCGGGGCCACGCACAGACGGTGCTCGGGTGCGTTCAATCGGGTCTCCGGCGCCCATTCTAGCCCTGGTGGCGCTGATAATCACATATGTTATAATAACGTCCGATAATATACGCCTGCGCGCCGCCATGGATCCCCGGAGAAGCTTCGGTTTTCTGCTCAAGGACGCGAGCCGCCTGTACGTGCAGCGCTTCGAGCAGCATGCGCGGGAGCACGCCTTGACGCTGGACCAGTGCAAGGCCCTGGTGAACCTGGCCAAGAACGAAGGCATCAGCCAGCGGCGCCTGTCGCAGCTCGCGGATATCAAACCCATGAATCTGGTGCGGATTCTCGACCGCATGCAGGCGGACGGCTGGCTGGAGCGGCGCGCCGACCCCGCGGACCGGCGCGCGCGGCGCCTGTTCCTGCGCAGCAAGGCGAAGCCGCTGGTCGAGGAAATCTGGCAGCTCGCGGACCTGACCCGCGGCGAAGCCTTCGCCGGGATCGGCAAGCGCCAGCGCGAACTGTTCGTGGAACAGCTGGAGCGCATCCGCGCCAATCTCGCCTCGCTCGAGAAGCCGCGCAACGCGGCGCGAAAACCGGCGAGGGCGGCGTCGTGACCCTGATGCAGCGCTTGCGCGTGCCGCTGATGCTGCTCGCGCCGATCGCCCTGATCGCCGGCGCGGCCTGGTATTTTTTCGCCACCGGCCGCTACGAATCGACCGACGACGCCAACGTGCAGGCGGCGCGCGTCGCCATCAGCGCCGACGTGGCCGGGCGCGTCAGCGAGGTCGCCGTGCGCGACAACCAGCGCGTGAAGAAGGGCGACCTGCTGTTCCGGCTGGACGATGCGCCGTTCCGAATCGCGGCCGAGGAGGCCGAGGCGCAGCTCGCCGCCGCGCGGCTGCAGATCGACGCGCTGAAATCCAATTACCGCCAGCGGCAGGCCGAACTGCGCTCGGCGCAGGACACGCTCGCCTACCGCCAGCGCGAGTTCGAGCGCCAGCAGCGGCTGCTCGCGTCTGGGATCGCCTCGCAGTCGCAGTACGACCGCGCCTCCAGCGCGCTCGACGAGGCGCGGCAGCAGGTCTCCGGGGCGGAGCAGCAGATCGGCGCGGTGCTCGCCAACCTCGGGGGGCGCCCGGACA
>DATGGA010000046.1:0-22501 GCA_035308765.1 Burkholderiales bacterium | reverse complement strand
CGGCGCTCAACGTGACGCCGCTGAGGAAAACGGTATGACCTACATCGCCAAGCCCAAGCTGCATCATCCGAAGCTGCCCACCAACAAGCTCGGATTCACCCATCGCGACTATGAGGGCGCGGTCTCGACCTTGTGCGCGGGCTGCGGCCATGACTCCATCAGCGCGGCGATCATCCAGTCCTGCTTCGAGCTCGACCTGCCGCCGCACCGCGTGGCGAAATTGTCCGGCATCGGCTGCTCGTCGAAGACGCCGACCTATTTCCTGGGCCAGTCGCATGGCTTCAACAGCGTGCATGGCCGCATGCCGTCGGTGCTGACCGGCGCCAACCTCGCCAACCGCGACCTGATCTACCTCGGCGTCTCGGGCGACGGCGACTCCGCCTCCATCGGCCTCGGCCAGTTCGCGCATGTCATGCGCCGCGGCGTGAACATGCTCTACATCCTGGAGAACAACGGCGTCTACGGCCTCACCAAGGGCCAGTTCTCCGCCACCGCCGACGCCGGCTCCAAGGCCAAGCGCGGCGCGATCAACAAGGACGCCGCGATCGACACCGTGTCGCTGGCGCTGATCATGGGCGCCACCTTCGTCGCGCGCTCCTTCTCCGGCGACAAGAAGCAGCTCACGCCGCTCATCAAGGCCGGCCTCTCGCACGAGGGCGCCGCCTTCATCGACGTCATCAGCCCCTGCGTCGCCTTCAACAACCACGCTGGCAGCACCAAGAGCTACGAATACATCCGCGAGCACAACGAAGCCGTCAACCGCCTCGACTTCTGGCCCAACCGCGAAGCCATCAACATCGACTACAGCGAAGGCAGCGTCATCGAAGTGCCGCAACACGACGGCACCGTCATCAAGCTGCGCAAGACCCACCCCGAGTACGATCCCACCGACCGCATCAATGCCATGACCAACATCCAGGCGCACGCGGCCAAGGGCGAAGTCCTCACGGGCCTGCTCTACCTCCACCCCGACTCCGAAGATCTCCACGCCCACCTCAATACCTTCCCGACGGCATTCAACACGCTGGGGGCGAAGGAGCTTTGTCCGGGGCAGGGGATGCTGGAAAAGATCAACGCAAGCTTGCGATAGAAATTATTCTGGGTATAGTTCGTCTCGCTTCACTGACTAGCTTTCGTCAACAAGTCCATCGTCTGGATTTCTAGTTTTCTAGTTGCTCCTCATTCTTAAAATCAGTTAAGCGAACTTCGCGATTTTCCTAGGCTGCGCGCCGATCCATGCGCTCAAGCCTATAGCCTCAAGTTATCTTTCCGTCCAGTAGTGCACAACGTTCGTTGCGCTGTCGTGCGTTGACGACTCTCGCGTATAGTTTTGAGTACTTATTGAAGTATTACTTGGGCTTCTGACGGCGTTTTTAGCGAAGGGGGGGCGAATGAATACGCGAGATTTGGAAAAGCAACTGGCTGCCAAGAAGAGATCTATCGGAGATCTATCTCGATTTATATCCACGAGAACCGACAACAATCCGAACTTCACTCTTTTGCTGGGAGCTGGTTGTTCGATCAGTTCCGGAGTCAGATCGGCCACTGAACTGACTTCCCAATGGCGCCGAGAACTGTGTCCGTCGAATCTTTCTGAAATAGAAGAGCAAAGACGATACCTAAAGGACAATTGTGGCGAATGGTATGACCCTACCAAAGAATATTCGTCACTATTTGAGAAGAGATTCGATCTTCAGCGTCAGCGTCGGATGTTCGTGGAAAGGGAAGTGTCTAGCAAGACACCGTCGCTCGGCTACGCGTATTTGATCTCGCTTGTGAAACAAAATTACTTTGACACTATCTTCACCACGAATTTTGATGATTTAGTTAATGAAGCGTTCTATCTCTACTCAGACCAGCGGCCGATTGTATGCGCCCACGATTCGTCAATTAACAGTGTGACGGTCACTTCGGAGCGACCCAAAATAATAAAACTCCATGGCGACTATCTTTTTGACGATCTCAAGTCGACTATGCGTGAAACAGAATCGCTTGAGCAAAATATGCGCGCTAAATTTTCTGAATTCGCGCGAGATTATGGATTGATTGTTGTTGGCTACGCTGGGGGTGACCGGTCAATAATGGATTGCATTTTGGCCCTACTCAAGAACGAGGAGTATTTCAAGGGTGGTATTTATTGGTGTCTGCGTCCAGATACGGAAATATCGGAAGAGTTGCGTAAGCTTCTATGGAAGGAGCGGACCTATTTTGTTGAGATCGAAGGGTTCGATGAGCTATTTGCCGAACTCTACGCTGGGTTCAATGACGGAGAGGTAATGCCGTTCTCCACAAGTTCAGTAACGCGGCGTCCGTCGCAAATCGTTGAGCGTCTAATAAGTGATCAGAGCGCGCTGAAGACAAACTCAGCCATCCTAAAAAAAGCAGGAGATCAGTTGATTCGGCGCTCGAAGAGATCTGCTTTGATGGATTTGATTTCTCATCCAGAGAAGGAGGAATTTCTCCACGGAAGCAGAGAAAAATTCTCCGATGATGAGTTGATCACGCAGTCGGAAATTCAAAATCTTAATTCGTCTGGACACTATCGCGAGGCAGTTGCGAAGGGGCGGGCCGCGCTCGAAAGTCTTGGGCACGCAGCCAAGCGTGGCGTGCTCGGATTGATTGTTACGGCACATGCCCGATTGGATGAGCGACAGGAGGCAATTGCCACAATCGATGAGTTGATTGCATTAGAGCCCTATTCACCAAGTCACTATCTGAGGAAGTCGGAATTTGTTCCGAAGTTTGAACACAAAATTTCTGAAGTCGACCGCGCTATGGGCGTGCATCCGTTCTTCGTTCGTTCCTATGAGCGGAAAGCGAGGTTGTATTTGAGCGAGGCACAAAATCGCTATGGCGACGAACGAGCTGGATGCTATAGCGCGGCGCATAAAAATGCGGAAAAGGGCCTTTCTCTTGATCCTTCCGCGGGGAATGCGTGCTGGAGCGCGTTATTCGACACAATTAAAGAAGGCGAGCGAGATCAATCGCGTCGAAAAAATTTATTGCGGGAAATTGTGGATCGACTTTCAAAGATGAATCCCAGGAACTATGGGCTTCTCGATATGCGCCTTTATCTTCTCGATCGAGAGGACGATGTGGCGATTGTTGATCGATTTTTGTCAGACTTAAAGGATTGCAATCTTAGGAATAGCCCGGAAATATGGGTTGATTTCGATGAGTTGCGATTGCAGGCAATCGGAAAATGCAAACCTGCCGTTGATGTTATTGGCGCAATCGCGGAGGCTGAAGAGGCTTACGACATGAGCAAAAATCAAGATCTCGCCGTCATTGTCGCGAAACTCAAGCGCAAAATCCTTGGACAGGACAAGGAGGCTATTCAGGTGTTGAGAGAGGCATTGAAGGGTGATTTTCATGGTGCTGCAGTGCAAACACTTTTTGATGCATTGATTGATATTCGTCAACTGGAGGAAGCGGAGGAACTATTGAATCGGTGGTCTATGCGGCTAACGCGCCGCGTCCGAATTCGGATGAGGGTCGATTTGCTGAGTGAGCAGGGAAAGTTTGACAATGCGATTGCTGAACTTACCAAGGAGGATGCGCAGTCGAAGGGTGATGTGGATGTGTTGTTGCCGTATTTTCTGATTAAAAAGGGCGCATTCCATGATGCGGAGAAGGTTGCACGCGAGAGGCTTGCTGCAATCAGTTTTTCTCCAGACGCAACAATTTTAATAGTGAATTTTGAGCTTGCGTGTAGGAAAAACAAAGGCAAAGCGAATGAAGGGCGTCTTGAGAAGACGTTAGCCTTTGCGGAAAACAATAGGACAAAGGCGGCAATTTATGCGTTGCTGGGTAAGAAACGTGAACTCGAAGAAGCTGTTAAAAAGGAAATGGCGCTGGATAGGACCTTTCGCTTTGAGTTTTCGCGTTGGCCTGTTTTTGAGAATTTTAGAGATGATCAAGATCTCAAGAATATAGTTGAAGCCTTACCAAAAGGTGATCCTCTCTCTCGGCCAGCGATCGTTGCTGCGGGTTAGAACAAACGGGGGTGTCGTCTTGTGCGTCAAGTCTCTAGATTAATCGGTGGAAAATTTTGGTCCATAGAGATGGGACTACGACATGCGATCGACAATGTCATGAGTACGCTATTCCCAAGGCTCGACTAATACTTTAAGCCACTGATCTGGTCTATCTGTGGCATCGATTGATGGCAAAAAACATCGAGATCGACCGCAAGAAGCGCTTGCGAGACGAATCGCATAAGGGCCACAATCGCTGGCATCCGGACATCGCGCCGGTGATCGAGGCGGAGCCGGGCGAGGAGGTGACGCTCGAGACGCGGGATGCGAACGATTTGCAGATCCATGCCGGGACGACGGCGAAGGATCTGGAGAAGTTGGAGCGCACGGTGGCGCATCCGCTCACGGGGCCGGTGTACGTGAAGGGCGCG
Organism: Burkholderiales bacterium; assembly: GCA_035308765.1. GTDB lineage: Bacteria > Pseudomonadota > Gammaproteobacteria > Burkholderiales > SG8-39 > RBG-16-66-20. The sequence continues at coordinate 18,093 of DATGGA010000046.1, read as the reverse complement.
GAGCCGGGCGATCTGCTGGAGATCGAGTACCTGGACATCGTGCCGGAGCGCTACGGCTGGACGCGCTTCGCGCCGGGCGGCGGGTTCCTGCCGGATCTGTTCGACTATCACTTCGTTGCGCACTGGGACATCACGCCCGAGTACGCGACGTCGCCGCAGCTGCCCGGGGTGCGGATTCCGAACGGCGCGTTCATGGGGACGGCGGGGGTGGCGCCGTCGCATGAGCAGCTGAAAAAATGGAATGCAAGGGAAATGGAATTGCTTGCGCGCGGCGGCCGCGTGTTCCCGCCGACGCCGGCGCACGCGGTGCCGGCGCAGGGCAAGGTCGCGGAGGAGGGGCTGCGCACGATTCCGCCGCGCGAGAACTGCGGCAATGCGGACGTGAAGCAGCTCACCAAGGGATCGAAGCTGTTCGTGCCGGTGGCGGTGGACGGCGCGCTGTATTCGGTGGGCGACGGACACTATGCCCAGGGCGATTCGGAGTGCTGCGGCACGGCGATCGAGATGGGAGCCACGGCGCAGGTGCGCTTCAAGCTGCACAAGGGAGAAGCAAAAGCCAAGAACATCGTCTGGCCGCGCTTCGCGCACCCAGGCTTCTTCCAGGACCCGAAGCACGCGATGCCGCGCAATTTCATCGCCACCATGGGCATGCCGATCACGGCCGAGGGCCGCAACGAGAACTGCGACCTTTCGCTCGCGGCACGCAACGCCGTGCTCGAAATGATCAAGCTGTTGCAGGAGCGCGGCTGGACGCGCGAGCAGGCCTACGTGCTGTGCAGCGTGGCGGTGGACCTGCGCGTCTCCAACGTGGTAGACGTGCCCAACGTCACCGTCTCGGCGCTGCTGCCCGAGGACATCTTCAACGCCGGCTAGGCGGCAGGATTGCGCCCGGCTTTCTCGGAGCGTTCGTGAAGTACTTAACGGTGGCAGGCCGCCGGGATCGGGAAGGTAGAGGTTTTGCTACCATGACTCGACGCAGTTTCCAGGGGAAGCCAGGGACAGCATGGCCTCAGCATCCACGACAGTTTCGACGACGGTACTGAAATCGGTGCCGATGTTCGGCAGTTTTCCCGAGGCCCAGTTGCGCGCGCTGGCCACGATGGTGACGCGGCGCAGCGTGTCCCGCGGCTCGACGATCATGCACGCCGGCGACCCGACCGATTCGCTCTATATCGTGGTTTCCGGGCGGCTCAAGGTGATGATGGGCGAGGCCGACGGCAAGGAAGTGATCCTCGGCCTGATCGGCCCGGGCGAGTTCTTCGGCGAGATGGGGCTGGTCGACGACAGCCCGCGCTCGGCCACCGTGGTCGCGATCGAGCCCTGCGAGCTGCTGGCGGTCACCAAGCGCGTGTTCAAGAAATGCCTGGTCGAGAATGTCGAGGTGGCGCTGGCGGTGCTGCGCGTGGTGGTGCAGCGCCTGCGCGAGGCCGACCGCAAGATCGGCAGCCTGGCGATGCTCGACGTCTACGGCCGCGTGGCGCGGCTGCTGCTCGACATGTCGGAAAACGTGAACGGCCAGAAGGTCGTGACCAAGCGCCTGACCAAGCAGGACATCGCGAGGATGGTCGGCGCCTCGCGCGAGATGGTGAGCAAGGTCATGAAGGACCTGGAGACGAGCGGCTATTTCGAAGTGCGGGGATCCACCATCGTGCTGCGCGACACGATGCCCGTGCCTCGCTGATCCCCCGGCGCAACCCGCCGTGCCGGCTTTGACGCCCGATCCGGACGCAACCGTCAAGATTGACGCCGAGGAATTCGCGCGGCTGGAAGCGGAGGATCGCTACAAGGCGCAGGCCGAAAAGGACGAACGGGCGGAGCGGGAGGTGGTGGACCGCGCCTGGCGCGAGCAGGAGGAATATACCCGCGCCGTCGAAGAGATGAAGAAAAAAATGGCGCGGCGCAGGCGCGCGCCGCTGATCGCGGCGGCGATTCTCCTGGCCGCCGGCGTCGCCGGAGCGCTGGTGTACGGCCACCGCGCAGCGCAGGAGCGGGCGGCCCAGGCCGAAGCGCTGCGCATCGCGGCCGAATCGCTGGCGCGCCAGGAAGCCGAACGCGCGAAACCAGCCGAAGATCCTGCGGAAAGGGCGCGCGCCGAGGCGGAAGCGAAGAAGGCGGAAGACAAGGCAAAGGCGCTGGCGCTGAGGATCGAGGCGGAAGCGCGGCGCATGGCGAAGGTTGCGGAGAAGAAACAGGCCGAGGCGATGGCGCGGGCCGAGGAGCGGGCCAGGGCGCAGGCGGCGGCGAACGTGAAGGAAGCGCCGCGCGCAGCGCTGCGGCCGGGCAGCGTATTCCAGGACTGCGCCGATTGCCCGCGCATGGTCGTCATTCCGGCGGGCGAGTTCACCATGGGCTCGCCCGCCTCGGAGGCCGAACGCGGCGTCGACGAGGGGCCGCAGCGCCAGGTATCGATCGCGCAGCCGTTCGCGCTCGGCCGCACCGAAGTGACGGTCGCCGAATTCAGGCGCTTCGCCGACGAGTCCGGATACAAGACCGACGCCGAGCGCGATCCGCGCGCGCAGGGCTGTTCCGGATTCATTTACGCCGACCCGGCCGCCGCAACCCCCGGCGGACCCACCAGCTGGCGCAGCCCGGGCCTGACGCAGGCGGATTCGCACCCCGTGCTGTGCGTCAGCTGGAACGATGCGCGGGCGTACGCGCAATGGCTCTCGAAGAAGACCGGCAAGCGCTACCGGCTGCCGAGCGAAGCGGAATGGGAATACGCGGCGCGCGCGGGCAGCGTCACCGCCCGCTACTGGGGCGACGACCCCGTCCAGGCCTGCCGGTTCGCCAACGTGGCCGACCAGAGCCGCTTCCAGACCTGGGGCTTCGGCCAGAAGCACGAATGCACCGACGGCCATTACTTCACCGCGCCGGCGGGCGGCTATGCGCCCAACCGGTTCGGGCTCTACGACATGCTCGGCAACGCCTGGGAGTGGACCGAGGACTGCTGGAACGCGAGCTATGCGGGCGCGCCCGCGGACGGCTCCGCGTGGCTCAGCGGCGACTGCGCGCAGCGTGTCAGCCGCGGCGGTTCCTGGAGCACCGTGCCGCGCTTCGCCCGCTCCGCCACGCGCAACAAGAACGCCGCCGACAGCCGGGACAACCTCACCGGTTTCCGTCTCGCCAGGAGCGTCGAATAGCCGCTCTCAGTCGACGATCGCCTGGTTGACGAGCGCGTTGATGACGTAGCGGTAGTGCCAGCGGATCGGGCCCGGCGTCTGCGCCATGAAGACCACCGCGAGCTGCTCCTTCGGATCGGCCCACCAGTTGGTGCCGTAGGCGCCCGGCCAGGAGAAGGTGCCGACCGAGCCCGCCGTGCGCACGATGCCCGGCGTGGTCTGCACCGCGACGCCGAGGCCGAAGCCCATGTCGGCGCGCGTCGGATCGGCGTTGCCGATCAGGTTCACGACGCCGGGCGCGAGCTGGTTGGAGAGCATGTAATCCACGGTCTTCCTCCCGAGCACGCGCTTGCCGCCGAGCTGCCCGCCGTTGAGCAGCATTTGCGCGAAACGCAGGTAGTCCGCCGCGGTGGAGGCGGCGCAGCCGCCGCCGCACTCGAACTTGAGCGGCCTGGAAAGATCGAGCACGAACTGCGGCTTGCCGGTGTCCGGGTCGTTGGCGAAGGCCCTGGCGTAGCGGTTCGCCTTTTCCGGCGGCACGCCGAAGCCGGTGTCCTTCATTCCCAGCGGCTGCCAGAGCTGCGCACTCAGGTACTGGCCGAGCGGCTGCCCGGAGACGCGCTCGATGACCTGGCCGGCGACGTCGAGGCCGAAGCCATAGTCCCAGACCGCGCCCGGCTGGTGCAGCAGCGGCAGCGAGGCGAGCTTGCCGATGAATTCGCCGCCGGTCATCTCGAGCGCGGCGGAGCTGGAGGAGGCGGGATAGAGCTTGTGCACGGGCGTCGCGCCGCGCCCGCCGTAGATGATCCCCGAGGTGTGGCGCAGCAGGTCCATGATCGTCGGCTGGCGCGCGGCGGCGACGGTGTCGTAGCCGGCGCCGCTGTTCGTATTGAGCACCGCGACCTGCTGCTTGCCGAACTGCGGCAGGTACTTCGAGACCGGGTCGTCGATCTGCAGCAGGCCGTGCTCGTAGAGTTCCAGCGCGCCGACCGCGACCATCGGCTTGGTCATGGAGGCGATGCTGAAGATGGCGTCGGTGGTCATCTTCGTGCCCGCGTCCTTGTCGAGGTAGCCGAAGGCCTGGAAGTAGACCAGCTTGCCGCGGCGCGCGACCGCGATCACGGCGCCGGGCAGGCGGCCCTTGTCGATATCCGCGCGCAGCATTTCGCCGATGCGCGCCAGGCGCTCGGCGGACATGCCGACCGATTTCGGCGCCGCGGCCGGCAGCGGATCCGCGGCGGACGCGGAAGTGAAGGTGAAAGCGGCGGCGAGCAGGCAGGCGAGGCGCGAGCGCATGGTTTCTCCCGGAACGATGGCGGCGCTTCAAGTATGCGTGAGAAATTTCGGTAAATCAAAAAGCCACTCCGCGACCGCGATGGCGCGCGCGTCGTCGCCGATGCGGCCGATGACCTGGACGCCGACCGGCAGGCCGTTGGGGCCGCGGATGCAGGGAACGCTCATCGCCGGGACGCCGAGCAGGGTCCAGATGCGGCAGAAGATCGGGTCGCCGGTCGCTGCGAGGCCCAGCGGCGCTTCGCCGGGAGCGCAGGGCGCGAGGACCGCGTCCGCGTCGCCGAACACGGGGCCGAGCATCGCGCGGCAGGCGGCGGCGAGCGCGCGCGCCTCGTCGTAGCGGGCGGCCGTGACCTTGCCCGCGGCGTCCAGCAGTTTCTTCAGCGTGCCGCTCAGGCCGGCGTAGCGGTGCAGGCGGTCGCTCGCGAGCGAGCGCCAGGATTCGTAGTTCATGAGGTCGATCTGCGCCTGCAGCAGGCCGGCGAATTCCTTCGGCAGCGCGAGGTCCTTCACCGCCGCGCCGGCGCGCGAGGCGGATGTCGCCGCGTGCTCCAGCGCCGCCGCGGTTTCGGGCTGCGCCGCGGGCCACTCGTGGGTGCGGCACAGCGCGAGCTTCGGCGCCCATTGTGACCCCCGTGCGAGCGGCGCCGGGAGCAGGTCGCGCCCGCTCAGCGCGCCGACCAGCAACGCCGCGTCGCCGGGGCTGCGCGCCATCACGCCCAGGGTGTCGAGGCTCTCGGAGAGCGGCTTCACGCCCGCGCGCGAGAGGGTGCCGTGGCTCGGCTTGTAGCCGACGATGCCGCAGTAGCTGCCGGGCCGCACGATGGAGCCCGCGGTCTGGGTGCCGAAGGCGAGCGGCACCATCGCGTCGGCGACCGCGGCGGCCGAGCCGCTCGAGGAGCCGCCGGGCGTGTGGGGCGCGGCGTTTTCCGGCACGCGCGGGTTGGCGGTCTTGCCGGGATGGAACCAGGCGAATTCGGTGGATACCGTCTTGCCGAGGACCAGCGCGCCCGCCTCGCGCGCGAGCGCCACGCCCGCCGCGTCGGCCGCCGGGCGGTTGCCGGCGTAGGCCGCCGAGCCGTAGGCGGTCGGCATGTCGGCCGTGTCGATGATGTCCTTGACGCCGATCGGCAGGCCGTGCAGCGGCCCGCGCAGCGGGCCGGCGTCGAGTTGCTTCGCCTGCGCCAGTACCGCGTCCGGGTCAAGATGGGTCCAGGCGCCCACAGTGCTCTCGCGCTCCTCGATGCGGGCGAGGCAGGCCCGCGCCAGTTGTTCCGCGGTGATCTGGCGCGCCGCGAGGAGTTTCACCGCTTCACGCGCGCCGAGTTCGTTCAGCTTCCGCATCGGTCTTCCCCCTCGCTTTGCACGCCCACGCCCAGGTAGGTCGCGGTGACGTTCGCGTCGGCGCGCAGCGCCGCGGGCGAGCCCTCGAACACCACCGTGCCGTGGTCGACGACGTAGACGCGGTCGGCGAGCTGCAGGGCCATCTCGGCGTTCTGCTCGACCAGCAGCATGCTTACGCGCTGGCTTTTCAATTCGCGGATGGTGTCCATGACGGCGCTGACCACCAGCGGCGCGAGGCCCTGCGAGGGCTCGTCGAGCAGCAGCAGGTCGGGCCCGGTCATGAGCGCGCGCGCGATGGCGAGCATCTCCTGCTCGCCGCCCGAGAGCTCGCGCCCCTTGTTGCCCAGCCGCGATTTCAGGCCCGGGAAGCGCCCGAGCACGGCGTCCATCTGCCAGCGCGAGCCGCGGCGCCCGGCGATGGCAAGGTTTTCCTTCACCGTGAGGTAGCTGAAGATGTCGCGCGTCTCGGGGACCATCGCGATGCCCTTGCGGGAAATCGCATGAGGCTTGAATGCGGAAATATCCGATCCCTTGTAGAGGATCGAGCCTTGCTTCGGCGGCGTGAGGCCGGCGATGCTGCGCAGGGTCGTGGTCTTGCCCGCACCGTTGCGCCCGAGCAGGGCCACGACCTCTCCGTTGCCTACTTTTAAAGACAGATCATGAAGAATATGGCCGAGGCCGTAATACGTATCGATATTTTTTACTTCGAGAATCAAGCGGCTACCCCGCCTAGATACGCGCGGCGCGCTTCCGGGTTCTTCTGGATCTCCGCCGGCGTGCCCTCGGCGATCAGGCTGCCGAAGTGCATGACGGAAATACGGTCCGAGACGCGGATGATGATGTCCATCTTGTGCTCGATCAGCACGATGGTGTAGCGCCCTTTCAGCGCGCGCACCAGGGTGACCATCCTGCGGCTCTCCTCCGGCGACAGGCCGGCGGCGGGCTCGTCCAGCAGCAGCACGCGCGGCGCGGCGGCGAGCGCGATCGCGAGCTCGAGCTGGCGCTGCTCGCCGTGGGAGATTTCGCGCGCCAAACGGGTCGATTTATTTTCGAGTCCCACATCGCGCAACGCCTGCGTGGCCCGCTCCGAGACCTCGGGGTATTCATTCGCAGCCTTCCACATCAGACCATTCCAAGATTTCCCCGTCGCAAACGCGGCAATCCATGCGTTGTCGAAAAGGCTGAAGGCCGGAAAGACGGTGGTGCGCTGGTAGGAGCGCGCGAGGCCGAGGTGCGCGATGCGGTTGGCGGGCGTGCCGGTGATGTCCTGCCGGTCGAAAAGTATTTTTCCGGACGTCGGCGCGAATGTCCCGGTCAGGAGATTGAACAGGGTCGTCTTGCCGGCGCCGTTCGGCCCGATGATGGAATGCAGCGAGCCCGCCTCGATAGCGAGGCTCACGCCGTTCACGGCGGTGAGGGCGCCGAAGGACTTGGTCAGGTTTTCTGTCTTGAGAATTGCCATTTTTTGAACCGGTCAAAAACCTCAACGACACCACCTCGGAAAAACATGACCACGATCACGAAGGCCACGCCGAGCAGCAGCGGCCAGCGCGCCCATATGGTGCTCATGGATTCCGAGAGCCAGATGAAGACGAAGGAGCCGATCACCGGCCCGTAGAGCGAGCCCGAGCCGCCGATCAGCGTGGCGAAGATGACGTTGCCGGAAAAGACGAAGCCGATCGTCTCCAGCGGCACGATGCCGAACAGCATCGCGTAGAGCACCCCCGCGAGGCCGGAGAAGGCGCCGCCGATCACGAAGGCGAGCAGCTTGAAGCGCGGCACGGCGTAGCCGACCGCCTCGGCGCGCACCTCGTTCTCGCGGATGGCCTGGAGGATCCTGCCGAGGGGGGATTCGACGATTCTTTTCATCAGGAACAACGCAAGCAGGAACAAGCCCGAAACCAGGGCGTAGTAGATCATCGGGTCCTTGAAATCGATGCCGAACGCCGCCGGGCGCGGCACGCCGGGCATGCCGTCCTCGCCCCCGGTGACGCTGGTCCACTGGTAGGCGGTGAAGTAAAACAGCTGGTTGAGCGCGAAGGTGAGCATGATGAAGTACAGCCCCGAGCGCCGCACGCAGAGGTAGCCCACCACCGCGGCCGAGAGCGCGCCCACGCCGGTGCCGGCGAGCAGCGCGAGGAAGGCATGGACGCCGTGCACTTTCATCAGCCAGCCCGCGACGTAGGCCGCCGAGCCGAAGAAGGTGGACTGGCCGAAGGACAGCAGGCCGGTGTAGCCGAGCAGCAGGTTCGCGCCCAGGCCGAAGATGGCGAAGATCCAGATTTCCGAGGCAATCGCCGGACGTACCGCGAAGGGCAGTAAAAAAATGACAATCAAAATAAAAACCAGGGCGCGTTTCATCGGATGCCGAACAAACCTTGGGGGCGGACAAGAAGGATCGCCGCCATCACCGCGTAGATCACCACCGTCGAAGCTTCCGTCCAGTACGCCGCCACCAGCGCCTGCGCGACGCCGATGATCAGCCCGGCGACGATCGCGCCGAGCAGGTTGCCCAGGCCCCCGAGCGCGACCACGACGAAGGCGATGCCCAGCATGTCCACGCCCATGGTGGGATTGAGGCCGCGGATCGGCGCGATGAGCGCGCCGGCGATGCCGGCGAGATAGGCGCCCAGCGCGAAGGCGACGCTGAACAGCCACTGGATGTCAATGCCGAGCAGCGACACCATCTCCTTGTTCTCGATGCCGGCGCGCATGATGGCGCCGTAGCGCGTCTTCTCGAGCAACAGCCAGGCGGCGAAGACCAGCAGGCCCGCGGCCGCCATCACGAACAGGCGGTACTTCGGATACATGGTGAAGCCGAGGTCCATGCCGCCGCGCAGGATGTCCGGCGGCAGGTAGCTGGAGCCGATCGGCCCCCAGACGAGGATGATGGATTCGCTCAGGATCAGCGCGAGGCCGAAGGTGAACAGCAGCTGGTAGTCGTGCCCCGCGGCGTACAGCCTGCGGATGCCGGCGTACTCGATGGCCAGCCCCAGGAGCGCGACTCCGACCGGCGCGACGAGGAGGGCAATCCAGAAATTTCCGAGAAATATCGCGACCGAAGCCAATAGATAGGCGCCGACGGCGAACAGCGCCCCGTGGGCGAAGTTCGGGATGTTGAGCACCCCCGTGACCAGCGACAGGCCGAGCCCCATCAGGGCGTACAGCATGCCCGTCGCGATCCCGTTGAGGATCTGTGCGGCGATGAAGCTCAATATCGGTCCGCCGGAACCCGCTCCTGAATGCGCCTAGAAGCCGCCGATGTCCTTGCAGGCCCCGTATTCCCTGGGCAGCGGAGCGTCGCCGGTGGCGATGATGTCCGCGAAATCCATCGGGCCCTTCATGGCGGCCTTGGTCTTGCAGCGCATGAAGAAGTACGGGCGGATGTTCTGGTGCGTGGCCGCGTCCATTTTCATGGGTCCGACGATGTCGTTCACCTCGATGCCTTCCAGCGCCCTGACCACGTCCTGCACCTCGGCGGATTTCGCCTTGTCGAAGCCGGCCAGCAGCAGCCGCGTCATGGAGTAGGCGGCCGAGGGCGCGTAGCCGGGAGGATTGCCGAACTTGGCGCTGTAGTTCCTGACGAATTCCTTCGCGCCCGGCGTGTCGGCGGTGTAGTAGAAATTCGAGCCCACCCAGAGGTTCTCGCGGTTCTCCGGCGAGAGCTGGACGATCTCCTCCACGCCCGAGGACCAGGTCATGATGAGCGGGATCTTCGGCGTCAGGCCGAAGTTGAACATCTCGCGCGCGCCGCCGACCGCGTCGCCGCCGAAATTGATCATCGCCACCGCGTCGGGCTTGTTGGCCGCCGCCTTCTGCACGTAGTTGGAGAACTCGCGCTCGCCCAGCGGATGCCGGTCGGCGCCGACGAACTCGATGCCGTGGGCCTTGCCGACTTCCCTGACGTACTTCTCCACCGACCAGCCGAAGGCGTAGTCGGCGACCAGCAGATGCCAGCGCTTTGCCTTCGGATTCGCCTTCATGAAGGAATCCACCACGGTCTTCGCCGCGGTGTAGGGGCTCGCCGCCCACTGGAAGGAATAGCGGTGGCAGCGCGCGCCGGAGATGTCCTCGGTGCCGCCGCTGAACAGGTGCAACACCTTCTTGCGCTTGGCCACCTCGGACACCGCGAGCGCGACGCCCGAAGACCAGGGGCCGATGACGAACTTCGCGCCGTCGCCGTCCACGGCCTCCTCGGTGCGCCGGGTCGAAGTGCCGGCCTGCGTGCCGCCGTCGCGCGTGATGTATTTGATCGGACGGCCGAGGACCTGCATGCCGCGCTCTTCGAGCGCCATCTTCATGCCCCGGTCGTTGAGCGGGCCGACGTCGGAGAAGGCCCCGGTCTGGTCCCACAGGCCGAGGATCACGATTTCCTTCGACTGGGCGCGGGCGATCGCCGGCAAGCCCAGGGTCGCGGCAGCCCCCGCGCCTGCTTTCAGGATGTCCCTGCGGCTGAGCTTTTTCATGTCGCCTCCCCGGATGGTGAAGGCGAAAGGTTACCCCATCGCGCGTCCCGTTTGCCGCCGGAGGACATCTCCGGCCGGGCGTTGCGGGGCCCGCCTAGTTCGATCGGCCGGCGGCGTCCCCGGAAGCGGGCACGGCGACCACGAGTTCCCTGAGTATGCCGCCGCTTTCGACGCTGCCGGTGATGGTGCCTTCGCCGTTCATGCGGCGCAGGCAGTAATCCTTGTCCGGCCCGGTCAGGTAGGCGCAGCGCGCTACCCGGTTGCGCGCGAAATCGGTATCCGGGTCGGCGAGCTTGCCGCTTTTCGCCTCATTCAGCGCGGCGCCGGCCTCGCGCAGGCAGGCGGTTTTGTCCGGGCCCTCCCGGCCGCTCATGCAGTCGGCGCGATCGTTTTGATAGGTCCGCTGCGCATTGGCGGCGCGCGACGGTTCCGCGGCGGAAGCGATGATCGAGGCAAGCACCGCGGTGATCAGGAAAAGCAGTATCACTCTCTCTAGCGTGAATAACATGACGTCCTCCTTCGAAATCGAAGGCCCGATAAGCATTCGACATCGGCGAGGGACGCGAGTTCGGCCGAAATTCGGCCCTGTCGCCGCATCCGGACAGCGGCGATGACGCTCCGGCCGTCGCCAACGGGGAGCCGGTATGATCACGGCTTGATCCAGGGAGATGGCGATGAGCGTCGCGCGCGGCTGGCAGTTCTTCATGCATCCAGGTCCCACCAACATCCCGCTGCGGGTGCTGCACGCCATGGCGCGCCCCGCGGTGGATTTCACGGGGCCGGAGTTCGTCGCGCTGCGCGACCGGTCTCTGGAGCGGCTGAAAGGGGTGCTGAAGACGCGCCAGGGGTTCGTCATCGCCTACGCGGCCTCGGGCCACGGCGCGTGGGACGCTAGCATCGCCAATCTCTTTTCGCCCGGCGACAGGGTGCTGGTGTGCCAGGCGGGCTATTTTTCCGAGAACTGGGCGACCACGGCGCGGCAGTACGGCCTGGAGGTCGAGGTCGTACAGGCGCCAGAGCGGCGCGCGGTGGACCCGAACGCGGTGGCCGAGCGGCTCGCCGCCGACCGGTCTCATGCGATCAAGGCGGTGATGATGGTGCAGAACGAGACCGCGACCGGCATGCGCCACCCGGTGGCCGAGGTGCGCGCGGCGATGAACCGCGTGCGCCACCCGGCGCTCTACTTGGTGGACACGATTTCCTCGCTCGCCTCCTACGACTTCCGCATGGACGAATGGGGCGTGGACCTCGCGATCGGCGGCTCGCAGAAGGGCCTCATGCTGCCACCGGGAATGTCGTTCACCGCGATCAACGCGCGCGCCTGGGAGGCATCCCGGGTTGCGCGCAACCCGCGCCGCTACTGGGACTGGCGCACCATGGTGGAAGACGATCACCAGGTGCGCTTCTGCGGCACGGCGCCGATCGCGTTCTTCTACGGCCTCGACGCCTCGCTCGACATGATCGAGGAGGAAGGGCTGGAGAACGTGTTCGCGCGCCACCGGCGCCTCGCGCAGGCGACGCGCGCCTGCGTGCGGGCGTGGGGCGCAGTTTCCGCGCACGGCGGGGGCCCCGAGATCTATTCGCTGGACCCCGAGGCCGCTTCGGATTCTCTGACGGCGGTGCTGACGCCGCAAGGGCACGACGCGGACCGCGTGCGCGCGATAGCGGCGGAAAAATACGGCGTCGGCCTCGGCCGCGGCCTGGGCGCGCTGCAGGGACGCGTGTTCCGCATCGGCCACATGGGCGACCTGAACGAGCCGATGCTGCTCGGTGCGCTGGGCGCGATCGAACTCGCGCTCGCGGAAGCCGGCATGCCGCACGCGCGCGGCGGCGTGGTGGCGGCGATGGACGCGCTGCGCGCGCCGACAACGGCGCGAATGGCGGCCGTCGCGTAAGGGCAAAACCCGGGTCCCCGCTTTCGCGGGGACGACGGTTCTTCTCATCCGTTGACAGGCAAGTTCATACTTGCCTATAATTAATGCAAGTGACTACTTGCCTGTGACCGAGCGCCGCCGTGACACCGATCTGCTGTTCAAGGCCCTGGCCGATCCCGGCCGGCGCAAGCTGCTGGACCTGCTGCGCGCACACGACGGCCGCACCCTCAACGACTTGTGCGAGCACCTGGACATGACGCGGCAGGGCGTGACGCAGCACCTGGATCTGCTGGAGGCGGCGAACCTGGTCGCCACCGTGTGGCGCGGCCGGGAGAAGCTGCACTTCCTCAATCCGGTGCCGCTGCAGGAGATCTACGAGCGCTGGATAGCCAAGTTCGAAAAGCCGCGCCTCAAGGCGCTGGGCGACCTGAAACGACGACTGGAGAAAGCCAATGGCTAGATCGACTTTTGTCTACGTGACCTACATCCGCACCACGCCGGAGAGGCTGTGGTCGGCGCTGACCGACGCGGAGTTCATGAAGCAGTACTGGTTCGGCAATCACTGCGAAAGCCGGTGGACGGCGGGATCCTCGTGGAAGAACGTGTACCCCGACGGCCGCGTCACCGACGCCGGCGAGATCGTCGAGGCCGAGCCGCCGCGGCGCCTGGTGATCCGCTGGCAGCATCAGGACAAGCCCGAGCTCGAGGCCGAAGGCGCATCGCTCTGCACGATGGAACTGGAACCGAGTGGATCGGCGGTCAAGCTCTCCATCACCCACACCATCGAGCGCGAGCCCTCGAAATTCATCGAGGCGGTGTCCGGCGGCTGGCCGAAGGTCATCTCCAACCTGAAGTCCCTGCTGGAGACCGGCTCCACCGTTCTGCAGGACCCTTATCCAACAAAACCTGGGTCCCCGCTTTCGCGGGGATGACGATGGTCAGTGCAACTCCAGGCTCTTGCCGTTCATGCTGCCGCGGTATTCCCTGCCGCCGGCCTTGAAGCTGACTTCCTCGCCGCGCACCTTGCCGCCCTCCAGCGCGTAAGTGTCGCCGCCGGTGCTCAGGGCGCCGGAGAGCATCTGGAACTGCTGCCTGAGGACGAGTTCGCCCTGGGGCAGCTTGTAGGTGCCGGCGACGTGCGCGGGGACGATCCAGAGCAGCGCGGTGCACCAGTAGGTGTCGCAGCCGGCGTCGGGAGTCAGGGTGACGCGCTCGTCCGCCACCCAGTCGCCCATGTTGAAGCTGTTCGAGACCACGCGGGTGCCGGGCTTGAGCTCGAGTATTTTCGGCCGCAGCTTGAGGTTGATGTCCGGCAGCAGGAACATGGTGATCACGCTGGCCTGGGAAAAGTCGGTCTCGAAGAGGTCGGCTTTCATGAAGGCGGCCTTGCCGGAGACGCCTTCCTTTTCGGCGTTGCGCCGGGAGAGCGCGACCATGTCGGGGTTGTACTCGATGCCGAGGGCGCGGGCGCCGCGCCTGGCGGCGGCGATGACGGTGCGGCCGTCGCCGGAGCCGAGGTCCATGACGTAGTCCTCGGGCGTCACCTTGGCCATGTCCAGCATCTTGTTCACCACGACCTGCGGGGTCGGCACCCAGACCACATCCTTTCCCGGCTGGCCCGAATGGGGCTCGAAGGGCGCCTGCTGCGCCTGCGCGAGGGCGAGCGGACCGGAGGCGGCGAGGATGAAAGCGAGGCCGGTGCGGCGGACGAGGGATGCGGCGCGCATTTCGGGGGGCTCCGGAAAATTCAAGCCGCACATTAACCCATTTTCTGCACGCAATTCCTGGTAGGCGCAGAATTGACGTTATGGGGGGCATGCAAATCCGCGGCCGCAGCGTGGGCGTCGAGCTCGCGCTGCTCGTCGTCATCGTCGCGGCGCCGCTGATCGCCCTGATCGCCTACCTGCTGTACGACACCGCGCAAGGGGACGAGAAGCAGGCGGCGGGCCTGGCGATGCAGATGGCGGTCACCACCGCCGACCGCGCGGCGCGCTACGTGGAGACGGAACGCCGGGCGCTGGAGGTGGTGGCGAAGCGGCCGCTGGTCCGCGCCATGGACCCGGAGCACTGCGACCCGCAGCTCTCCGATCTGCGCGAGGTCTACGGGCACCTGACGAACATCGTGGTCATCGATCTCGAGGGCCGCATCATCTGCGGCGCGTCGCTGCCTCCGCGCGGAGTCGTGGTGCGCGCCGCGGACGACACGCTGATTCCCGCCATGAAGGCCCGCCCGCGGTTCCGCATCTCGAAGCCCTTCGTCGGCCAGATCTCGAAGCGCTGGACGATCGCCGCGGCGCAGCCGGTCCTGACGCCTTCCGGCAGCCTGGCGGGCGTGGTGGCGATGGGCATCGACCTGGAGGACTGGGTGTCGTTTTCCTCCATCCCGGGGGAGCCTAAGGGCACGGTGCACGACGTGGTGACCTCCGAGGGCATCGTGATCGGCCGCTCGGTGGAGGCCCATCGCTGGATAGGCCGCGACGCGGGCGAGAGCGAGATCCACCGCCTCATGCTGGAGATGAAGCAGGGCACGGCGCGCGCGCGCGGCACGCTGGGCGCCGACCGCCTCTGGGGTTTCACGCCGGTGAACGGCACGGACTGGTACGCGCGCTCCAGCGTTTCCGCCAACCGCGTGTTCGGTCCAGTGAGGGAGCAGGCGCTGCAGACCGCCGTCCTGCTGGCGGTCGTGCTCGGCGTCGCCTTTCTCGCCGTGGCCGCGCTGGTCGCGCGGCTGGTGCGGCCGATGCTGAAGATATCGGCCGCGGTGCGCCTGCGCGCCGCGGGCAAGGGCAACGTCCGCGTGCCCGTGACCGGGCCGAACGAGGTCGCCGAGCTGGCTGCCGAGCTGAACCGCATGATCGACGCCGGCGAGCGTCACGACGAGGACCTGCGCCGCTTCCGCGCCGCGATGGACATCTCCGGCGACGCGATCCTGCTCATCGACCGCAAGACGCTGCGCTACGTGGACGTCAACCAGACCTTCTGCGAACTGGTCGGCTACACGCGCGCGGAAATGCTCAGCATGACGCCGATGGACCTCTTCAGCGCGGACCGGGGGACGCTGGAGCGCGACTACGACGCGCTGATCGCCGGCAAGGACAGCAGCGCGAACACGGTCGAAGGCGCCTACCGCCGCAAGGACGGCGCCATCGTGCCGATAGAAGCGCGCCGGCGCGCGCTCAAGACCGAGGACGGCTGGATCATCGTCGGCACCGCGACCGACATCACCCAGCGCAGGCAGGCGGAGGAGGCGCTGCGCGAGAGCGAGGAGCGTTTCCGGCGCAGCTTCGAGCTGGCGGGCTCGGGCGTGGCGCTGATAGGTCTCGACCGCCGCTTCCTGCGGGTCAACCGCCGGCTGTGCGAGATCCTGGGATACACCGAGGCCGAGATGCTGCGCCTCACGGGCAGGGAAATCTCGCACCCGCACGACCTGGACATGATCGACCAGCAGCGGCCGCGCCTCTACGCGGGAGAGATCGACGCCATCCGGCTGGAAAAGCGCTACCTGCGCAAGGACCGCTCGGCCATCTGGGTCGCGCTCACCATCACCGTCGAGCGCACGCCCGCCGGCAAGCCGCAGTACGAAATCGCCATCTACGACGAAATCACCGGCCGCAAGGAGGCGGAATTGGAGCTGCGGCAGACGCACCAGGAGCTGACGCGCTCCAACTCGGAACTCGAGCAGTTCGCCTACGTGGCCTCGCACGACCTGCAGGAGCCGCTGCGCATGGTGGCCAGCTACACGCAGCTCCTCGGCAAGCGCTACGGCGACCGGCTGGAGGGCGATGCGAAGGAGTTCATGGCCTACATCGTGGACGGCGCCTCGCGCATGAAGCAGCTGATCGAGGACCTGCTCGCGTACTCGCGCGTCGGCACGAGGGGCAGGGAATTCAGGTCCGTGAAGCTGGAGGCGGTGGTCGAGCGCGCGAAAACGAACCTGCGCGCGGCGCTCGAGGAAAGCGGCGGCGAGCTCACGCACGATCCGCTGCCCGAGGTGCGGGGCGACGAGATGCAGCTGCTGCAGCTGTTCCAGAACCTCGCGGGCAACGCGCTCAAGTTCCACGGCGAGGCGAAGCCGCGCGTGCACGTATCCGCTTCCGAAAAGGAAAACGAATTCGAGATCGCGGTGCAGGACAACGGCATCGGCATCGAGGCGCAGTACTTCGAGCGCATATTCATGGTGTTCCAGCGGCTGCACGACAAGGGACAGTACCCGGGCACCGGGATCGGCCTCGCCATCTGCAAGAAGGTGGTGGACCGGCACGGCGGCCACATCCGCGTCGAGTCCACGCCCGGCCAGGGCAGCCGTTTCATCTTCACTTTGCCGAAGAAGCGGCCGAAAGCCGCCTGATCAGCGGGGTAAGATCGCCGCATGAGCACCACCGACGCCGTCGGCATCACCCGGGACCTGCTGCGCTTCGACACCGTCAACCCGCCGGGCCGGGAGCGCGATTGCGCGCACATGCTGGGGGGCTTGCTGGAGGAGCGGGGTTTTTCGGTCGAATATTCCGAATATGAAAAGGACCGGACCAGCGTGATCGCGCGCATCGGCGGTTCCGATGCGAAAGCGCCGCTGTGCATGACCGGGCACCTCGATGTCGTGCCCCTCGGCACGCGCAAGTGGTCGAAGGATCCGTTCTCCGGGGAAGCCGACGGCGACAAGCTCTACGGGCGCGGCTCTTCCGACATGAAGGCCGGCGTGGCCGCGATGATTGTTGCGTCTTTGTGCTTTTCCAGGAAATTGAATAACACCCCGGGCCTGGTCCTGGTGCTCACGGCCGGGGAGGAAAACGGCTGCATCGGCTCGCGGCATCTCGCGGCGCTGCCGAAACTCATGGGCAGGGCGGGCGCGATCGTGGTGGGCGAACCGACCTCCAACTACCCGATGGTCGGGCACAAGGGTTCGATCAAGTTCCACGCTTCGTTCAGCGGCGTGTCGGCGCACGGCTCCATGCCGCAGCTCGGCGTGAACGCCATCTACAAGGCGGCGAAGGCCATCGCCAGGCTGGAGGAATTCCAGTTCGGCGTGAAGGAGCACCCGGTGATGGGCCTGCCGACCATGAACGTCGGCACGGTGGAGGGCGGCAGCGGCGTCAACCTGGTGCCGGACATGGCGAAAATCGGCGTCGATATCCGCACCGTGCCGGGTACCAATCATGAAGAATTGATGAATAAATTGAAGAAAATACTGGGCGAAGCGGAATTGCAGGTAATCGCCGATTCGCAATCCGTGTGGACCGAGCCGGACGAGGCGTGGGTGCAGCGCGTGTTCGCGATCTGCAAGCCGATCCTCAGGGAAACGCCCGTGGCGCGCACCGCGCCCTACATGACCGACGCCGCCAACCTGCGCAAGGTCTACGCCGGCGCGCCCACGGTGGTGCTGGGGCCGGGCGAGGCGGCGATGGCGCACCAGACCGACGAATACTGCAACATGGAACGCATCCGCCAGTCGGTGGCGATCTACGAGGCCATCATCGGCGACTGGTGCCGGATTTGAAGGCCCGCCTATATTCGGCCGCTTGTCCCCGGAGCCTCGGATCCTGCCGATGGACCTACAGCTCCGACAGTGGCGTTCCCCGGGCGCTGCGATCCGTGCCGCGCATGGAGGCGACCAGAAGGCCGAGATGGCGATGCAGGGCATCGAGATCGCTAGTCGGGAGATCCGACAGGGCCTGCTGGAGAACGCCAATCAGGGGGCGCGGCGCGCGTTTGAGAACAATGAGCCCTTTGCTCGTCGCATACAGGCGGACCATGCGCTGGTCTTCACCCTGGCGGCGCCTCGCGAGCATTCCCGATCCCTCCAGGTCGCGGATCAGGTTGCTTGCGGTGGATTGGTGCACCGCAAGCGCCTGGGCCAGCTGCCCGACTTTTATGCCGGGGCAGGCCGCTACCTGCGCGAGCGCCCAGAGCTGAGCGCCGCCGATCCCGGCCCGGCTTCGCACGCTCTTGTAGTGGCGCTGGATGGACTTGAAGACGATCCGGAACAGCTCCAGCACTTCC
>DATGGA010000045.1:0-9917 GCA_035308765.1 Burkholderiales bacterium | reverse complement strand
CGGCACCACCAGCGCGAACGCCGCCGCCGCGATGAGGCTGATGGGCGCGAGGTCCTTGAGCGGATCGTAGGGAATTTTCTGCAGGTTCGGCATGATCGAGATCGGGCCGCTGGAGGCCGCGAGCAGCGTGTAGCCGTCCGGCGCCGACCTGACCGCAATCTCGGTGCCGATCGCGCCGCCCGCGCCGGGCCGGTTATCCATGATGAACGGCTGGCCGAGCTGCTGCGACAGCTTCTCGCCGACGATGCGCGCGGCGAGATCGGTCGCCTGGCCGGGCGGCCAGGGGATGACGACTTTGACCGGATGGTTCGGATACTGCTGCGCGCCGGCTGCAAAGCTCAGGGCAAGCGACAACAGGAAGAAAAAAGACTTCATGTCAAACCACCTCGAACAGCCCCGCCGCTCCCATGCCGCCGCCGATGCACATCGTCACCACGACGTATTTCACGCCGCGGCGCTTGCCCTCGATCAGCGCGTGGCCGGCCAGGCGCGAGCCCGTGACGCCGTAGGGATGCCCGACCGCGATCGAGCCGCCGTCCACGTTCAGGCGCTCGTCGGGGATGCCCAGCTTGTCGCGGCAGTAGATCACCTGCACCGCAAACGCCTCGTTCAGCTCCCACAGGCCGACATCGCCGATCTTGAGGCCGGTGCGCTCGAGCAGCTTGGGGATCGCGAAAACCGGGCCGATGCCCATCTCGTTCGGCTCGCAGCCGGCGACCGCGAAGCCGCGGTAAATGCCCATCGGCTTGAGGCCGCGCTTGGCCGCCTGCTTGTCGCTCATCAGCACCTGCGCCGAGGCGCCGTCGGAAAACTGGCTGGCGTTGCCGGCCGCGATCACGCCGCCCTCGATCGCGGGCTTGATCTGCGACACGCCCTCGTAGGTGGTGTCGGCGCGGATGCCCTCGTCGTGCTCGGCGGTCACTTCCTTCAGCGTCTCGGTGCCGGTGGTTTTGTCGACCACCTTCATCTTGGTCGTGATCGGCACGATCTCGTCCTTGAACTTGCCCTCGGCGCGGGACTTGGCGGCGCGCTGCTGGCTCAGCACGCCGTAGCGGTCCTGGGCCTCGCGCGGGATGCCGTACTTCTTCGAGACGTACTCGGCGGTCTGCAGCATGTTCCAGTAGATCTCGGGCTTGTGGCGCGACAGCCATTCGTCCTTGCCGTGGTGCTTGTTGGCCTCGTTCTGCACCAGCGAAATGGATTCCACGCCGCCCGCGACGAAGATCTCGGCCTCGCCGGCCTGGATGCGCTGCGCGGCGAGCGCCACGGCCTGCAGTCCAGAGGAGCAGAAGCGGTTCACGGTCATGCCGGAGACGGTGACCGGCATGCCGGCGCGCAGCGCGATCTGGCGCGCGATATTGCCGCCGGTCGCGCCCTCGGGCGTGGCGCAGCCCATGATCACGTCCTCGACTTCCTGGGGTTCCACCTTGGCGCGCTCAAGCGCGGCGTGCACCACGTGCCCGCCCATCTTCGCGCCATGCGTCATGTTGAGGGCGCCGCGCCAGCTCTTGCACAGCGGCGTGCGGGCGGTGGAAACGATGACGGCGTCAGTCATTGAATTTTCTCCCTTCGTTTGCGAGTTTCACGAGTAATGGGGCCGGTTTCCATACTTCGCCCTGGTATCCGGCTTGGAACTTGAGAATTGAATTCAAAACATTCTTCAAACCAACCGTATCCGCATAGAACATCGGTCCGCCGCGGTAGGGCGGGAAGCCGTAGCCGGTGAGGTAGACCATGTCGATGTCGGAAGCGCGCAGCGCGATGCCTTCCTCCAGGATGTAGGCGGCCTCGTTGACCAGCGCGTAGATCAGGCGCTCGACGATTTCCTCGTCGGAGATCTGGCGCGTCTGGATGTTTTTCTCTTTCCGGTAGTCGGTGATGATCTTCTCGACTTCCGGGTCGGGTAAGGGCTTGCGGTCCGGCAGGTTGTACTTGTACCAGCCCTTGCCGGTCTTCTGGCCGAAGCGGCCCAGCTCGGCGATTTTGTCGCCGACCTTCGAATACACGAAGTTCGGCCGCTCGACGTAGCGGCGCTTGCGGATTTCCCAGCCGATGTCGAGGCCGGCCATGTCGCCCATCGCGAGCGGGCCCATCGCCATGCCCCACTTGTACGCTGCGGCGTCCACCTGCTGCGGCGAGCAGCCTTCATCCAGCAGGAACAGCGACTGCTGGCCGTACTTCTCGATCATGCGGTTGCCGATGAAGCCGTCGCAGACGCCCGAGACCACCGCCACTTTCTTGATGGCCTTGCCCAGCTTCATGGTGGTGGCGAGCACGTCCTTGGCCGTGCGCGCGCCACGCACCACTTCCAGCAATCTCATGACGTTGGCGGGCGAGAAGAAGTGCGTGCCGATCACGTCCTGCGGCCGCTTGGTGACCGCGGCAATCGCGTTCACGTCCAGCGTCGAGGTGTTGGTGGCGAGAATGGCGCCTGGCTTCATCACGGCGTCAAGCTTCCTGAACATGTCCTGCTTCACGTCCATGCGCTCGAACACCGCCTCGACCACGATGTCGGCGTCCTTGCCGTCCTCGAGCTTGGTCGTCGGCCGGATGAGCGCCATGCGCTTGTCCATCTCTTCCTGCTTCAGGCGCCCCTTGGAAACGGTGTTGGCGTAGTTGGCCTTGATCTTGGCCACGCCCTTGTCGACCGCGTCCTGCGTCACGTCCATGATCGACACCGGGATGCCGGCGTTGGCGAAATTCATCGCGATGCCGCCGCCCATGGTGCCCGCGCCGATCACCGCCGCGCTCTTGATCGGGCGGGTCGCCGTGTCTTCCGGCACGTCGGGAATCTTGGCGGTCTGGCGCTCGGCGAAGAACATGTGCCGCATCGCCTTGGATTCATTGCCTTCGACCAGCACCATGAAGCGCTCGCGCTCGAACTTGCGGCCCTCATCGAAGGATTTGGTCGCAGCCGCTTCACAGCAGGCGACGATTTCCAGCGGCGCCGGGTAGCCGCGCGAGGCCTTCTTCACTTCGGCGCGCACTGCATCGAAAAATGCCTTCGGATCGCCTTCCATCTTGGCGGGAAGATCGCGAATTCGCTTCGGGCCTTTATTTAGTTTTATCAATTCCCTGGTAAAAGCCAAAGCTCCTTCCAGCAAATCCCCCTGCACGACGTCGTCCACCAATCCCAGCTGCTTCGCCTTGTCTCCGGACACTGAAGTACCGGTGGTCATCATGCGCACCGCTTCCGCCATCGGCACCACGCGCGGCAGGCGCTGGGTTCCGCCAGAACCGGGCAGCAAGCCGAGTTTGACTTCGGGCAGGCCGAGCTGCGCTTTCGGCATCGCGACGCGGTAGTGGCAGCCGAGCGCGAGCTCGAGGCCGCCGCCCAGCGCGAAGCCGCCGATCGCCGCCACCAGCGGCTTTTTCAGCCCGTCCTGGATGTCGTTCAGTTCCGGCAGCACCGGCGAAACGCGCGATTTTTCGGTGTTGAATTCGCGGATCTCCGCGCCGCCGGAAAACGCCTTCTCGGAGCCGGTCAGCACGATCGCCTTCACGGCGGGATCGGCATCCGCTTTCTTCAGCGCGCCGCCGACATGGACGCGGTTGGCCGCCGACATGCTGTTGACCGGCGGATTGTTCATGGTGATGACGGCGATGCCGTCGCGAACGGAATACGGGGCCGCGTCGCTCATTGCGAGATTTCTCCTCCAGGAGGGAAGCCGGATTTTAACTTAGACTTTCGCTCTTGGAACTCACCGGCCCGGATTTAACGGCAGGCGTCACTTTCGCTGTGCTGGGCGCAGCGTTGCTGCACGCGTCCTGGAACGCACTGCTCAAGGCGGGAAGCGATCCGCTGCTGGACACCGCGCTGGTGGCGCTCTCGGGCACGCTCGTCGCGCTGCCGCTGGTGTGCTTCGTCGCCCCGCCCGAACCCGCTTCCTGGCCCTACCTCGCGACCTCGGCGACGATTCACTTCGGCTACTACACGGCGCTCGCCGGCGCCTACAAGGCGGGTGACCTTTCGCACGGCTATCCGATCATGCGCGGCTCCGCGCCGCTGCTGGTCGCGCTCGCCAGCGCTTTCTGGTTTGGCGAGCACCTCAGTCCCGCTGCCTGGACGGGCGTGCTGCTGATCTGCGGCGGCGTGCTCTCGCTGGGCCTTGCCGGGGGTGGTGCGAGCCGCAAGGCGACCGCATGGGCGCTCTTCAGTGCGCTCGTCATTTCCGTCTATACGCTTGCAGACGGCGCGGGCGCCCGCGTTTCGGGCGGCGCCGGCCGTTATGTGGTGTGGCTGTTCGTCTTCCTCGGCCTGCCGTTCGGCATCGGCGTGATGATCGTCAAGCGCGGCGCCTTCCTGCGCCATGCCCGGCAGCACTGGTGGCGCGGCTTGGCCGGCGCGACGCTCTCGGGCCTTTCCTACGGCATCGCGCTGTGGGCGATGACCAGGGCGCCGGTGGCGATCATCGCCGCGCTGCGCGAGACTTCGGTGATATTCGCCGCGCTGATCGGCGCCTGGCTGCTGAAGGAAGGGCACCTGAAGGAACGTCTGGTCGGCGCAGCCGCGGTGCTCGCGGGCCTGATCGCGCTTAAACTCTGACTGCCATGAGCTGGGAAAAAGAAATCAGGGAATTGCGCCGCCGCGAGGAACTCGCGAAGCGCATGGGAGGAGCGGAGAAGGTCAGGCGCCAGCACGACGGCGGCAAGCTCACGGTGCGCGAACGCGTCGACCGGTTGCTCGATCCGGGCTCGTTCCACGAAATCGGCGGCCTCGCTGGCGTCGCGCAGTACGGCGCTGACGGCGAGCTGGCCGATTTCACGCCGGCGAATCTGGTCATGGGGCGCGGGCGCATCGGCGGCCGGCCGGTGGCGATCACCGGCGACGATTTCACGGTGCGCGGCGGCGCCAATGATGGCGGCATCAAGAACAAGCTGCTCGCGGTGGAACGCATGGCCTGCGACCTGCGGTTGCCGCTGCTGCGGCTGGTGGACGGCACCGGCGGCGGCGGTTCGGTGAAGAACCTGGAATTGCAGGGCCATTCGCCCATGCCCAAGGCCTTCCTCTGGGACTGGTGGACCGACAACCTGTCGGAGATTCCGGTGGTGTCGCTGGCGCTCGGCTCGGTTGCGGGCCTGGGCGCGGCCCGCGTCGTCGCAAGCCATTACTCGGTGATGGTGAAGGGCACATCGCAGATGTTCGTCGCCGGTCCCCCGGTGGTGGAATGGACCCACGGCAAATTCGAAAAGAACGAGCTCGGCGGCAGCCACATCCATACCCGCAACGGCGCGGTGGACGATGAGGCGGAAAGCGAAGACGACGCCTTCGAGCGCGCGCGCAGGTTTTTGTCTTACCTGCCAAGCTCGGTGCACGAATTCGCGGCGCGCGCACCCTGCGACGACGATCCGCAGCGTGCCGACCCCTGGCTGATCGAAGCGGTGCCGCGCGATCCGCGCAAAATCTACAACATGCGAAAAATCGTCGCCGCGGTCGCGGACAAGGATTCCTTTTTCGAGATCGGCAAGCTCTGGGGCCGCTCGATCGTCACCGGCTTTGCGCGCCTCTCGGGCTGGCCGGTGGCGGTCATGGCGGGCGATCCGATGCATTACGGCGGCGCCTGGACTGCGCGCGCCTCGGAAAAAATAACGCGCTTCGTGGATCTCGCGCAGACGTTTCATCTGCCGGTGGTGCACCTGGTGGACGTGCCCGGGTTCTTCATCGGGCCGGACGCGGAAAGGGAGGGCACGATCCGCTACGGCATGCGCGCGGCAGGCGCGATCCTGCAGTCAACGGTGCCCTGGTGTTCGGTGATCGTGCGCAAGCTGTTCGGCGTCGCCGGCGCGCTACACCAGAATTCATCGCGCTACGGCATGCGCATGGCCTGGCCCTCGGCCGAGTGGGGTTCGCTGCCCATCGCCGGCGGGCTGGAAGCCGCCTACAAGGCGGAAATCGAAGCGGCAGCCGACCCCGCCGCCAAGCGCGCCGAGATCGAACAGCGCATACGCAAGTTCGCCTCGCCCATGCGAGGCGCCGAGCGCTACGACATCGAGGAAATCATCGATCCCCGCCATACGCGCCGGCTGCTGTGCGAATTCGCCGAGCTCGCCGCGCCGCTGCGCACCCTGGGGCGCAGTAGTTTCGGGGTCCGTCCATGAGTGCAAAATATGATGAAAATTCAATACTTACCTGCGGAAGGGGTTAATATCCGGCAGGACAACGAGAGCAATTTTGAGCGAAGACGAAGAGCGCGGCAACGAGACCCTGCGGTGGCCCACCAACCTGGACCACGCGGCAATCGTGCGCCGGCTCGTCCAGGTCCGTGAAACCGCCCAGGCGAACGGCTTGCCCGATATCGCTTCCCGTTTCGAGAACGTCGAAAGCATGACCGCCCCGCAGATCGGCGCGCGCGTCGTCGCCGCGATGGCCTGGCTGCAGGAAAAGCCCGAGTACCGTTCGATCACGACCCAGCTCGAAATGGTCGCGATGAACTTGAAGAACCTGAAGTAGTCCGCCAAACTCCCCGCCGGAGGATCCGGTCATGCGCATTGGCATCATTGGCGGTGGCGCCATCGCGCGCCTGTTTCTCGAGCATGTCCGCCGCGGCGACATGGGCGAGGCCGGGGTGGCCGCGATCCTGGGCCGGAGAGAAACCTCGCGCGGCAAGGCGCTGGCCGCCGCGTACCGGGTGCCTTACGTCACCAGCCTGGCTGCACTCATGGACAAGCAGCCGGCGATGGTGATCGAGGCAGCTTCGCACGATGCGGTGCGCGAATGCGCCGAGCCGCTGCTCGAGCGCGGCATTGCCATGATGATTCTCTCCGGCGGCGCGCTCTGCGACGATGCCCTGCGCGCGCGGCTGGAATCCGCTGCCGCCAAACACAAAGCGCTGCTCTACGTCCCCTCCGGCGGCATCGGCGGGCTGGACGCGCTGAAGGCCGCGTGTGTGGCTGGCGTGGATTCGGTCGAGATCGCGGTAACCAAGCCGCCGGCGGCATGGAAGGGCATTGCCTACGTGGAGAAAATGAATGTCGATCTGGACCGCCTGGACGGCCCGCTGACGCTGTTCGACGGCACGGCGCGCGAAGGCGTGCCGCATTTTCCCGCCAACGTGAACATCGCCGCGGCGCTGTCCATGGCCGGCATCGGCTTCGACCGCACGCGCCTGAAGGTAGTGGCCGATCCGGCGCTCACGTACAACACTCATTACATCAACATCAGGGGAATCACCGGCAGCATCAGCATGAAGTTCGAGAGCGTGCCGTTTCCCGACAATCCGAAGACCGCCATGCTGGCCTGCTACAGCGCGCTCGCCGCGTTCCGGCAGTTCAACTCGCCGGTGCGGTATGGCACCTGATCCCATGGAGAAAGTCATGAAATTCATCGCCGGCCTGGCGGCATCGTTCTGTTTCACGGTGTCTTTCTGCAGTCCCGCAATCGCTCAGGACTATTCAAACTATCCGAGCCGGCCGATCCGCCTGATCACGCCGGCGGCCCAGGGCGGCACCACCGACATCCTGGCGCGCATGGTGGGCGTGCGGCTGGGCGAAGCGCTCGGGCAGCAGGTGCTGGTGGAGAACCGCGCCAGCGCGTCCGGCGTGCTGGCCGGAGAAATGATCGCGAACGCGCCGACGGCTACGCCCTGCTGCTCGCCTACCACCAGCACACGGTAAACGCGGCGCTGAATTCCCACCTGCCCTACCATCCGGTGAACAGCTTCACGCCGATCACGCAGCTCACCGCCGCCGGGCTGCTGCTGGTGGTGAATCCGTCGTCGCCGCCGACGAACCTGAAGGAATTCATCGACTGGACCAAGAACTACAAAGGGGCGCTCAACTTCGGCTCGGCCGGAAACGGCAGCGGCGGGCACCTCGCGGGCGAACTCTACAAGCTGATGACCGGTGTCAAGGCCGAGCATATTCCCTACAAGGGCACGGGGCCGGCGCTGACGGACCTGCTGGCCGGGCAGTACCAGTTCAATTTCGCGGGCATCCAGGCGGCCCATGCCCTGGTGCGCGCCGGCCGGCTGCGCGGCATCGCGGTCACCGCGCCGGCACGTCTGGCCGCAATGCCCGAGCTGCCTGCCATGGCGGAGGCGCTGCCCGGATTCGAAGTGGTCGGCTGGTACGGCGTGATCGGGCCCGCGAGCATGCCCAAACCCATCGTCACCCGGCTGCACGATGAACTCGTCAGGATCCTCAAGCTGCCCGAGGTGCGCGACCGCATCATCGCCGACGGCGGCGAACCGGTCGGCAACTCGCCCGAGGAATTCCGCCAGTTCATGCTCGGCGACGTCGCCAAGTGGGCCAAGCTCGTCAAGGAAAGTGGCGCCAAGCTCGATTAGAGCCCGGTCGGGGCTTTTCCCGGAGAGAGGAGAATCATGAGTAAAGTATTCGTCAACATTGGGCTTAGCCTCGATGGCTACATGGCACCGGAAGGAATGACCATGGAGAATTGGGACAAGCCCGAGTACAAGAACTGGGGCGCCAAGTGGCGTGCGCTGATGGCCTGGATCTTCAACCAACAGTACTTCCGCCAGAACCTCAAGCTCGGACCAGGGGGAGAGACCGGCCCGGTCAATGACCTGCTTCGCAGCACCACGGAGCGCATCGGTGCCAACATCATGGGCAAGCGAATGTTCGACCAGGGCGAGCGCGCTTGGCCTGAGGATGCTCCGTTTCACACACCGGTATACATTCTTACCCACGCGAAGCGCGAACCCTGGGTCCGCCCGGGTGGAACGACCTTTTACTTCATTAATGACGGGCCGGAGCGTGCCCTTGAGCTGGCTCGGGAATCCGCAGGCAGTCGTGATATTCGTATCGCGGGTGGAGCCGATGTGATCCAGCAGTACCTGACCATGGGTGCCGTTGACGAGCTGGAAATCGCCTTGGCGCCCGTGTTGTTCGGCGGTGGGCGGCGTCTCTTCGAGAACCTACGCGAACCCGGGCCGCAGTTTCGCATTGACAAGGTTCTTGATGGTCCAGCTGCCACACACTTGCGCTATGTGCGTCAGTGAAGGCGGCCTAACAATCGGTTGCAGCGGACGGTCCGCTGCGCGGCCCGCCGCTGAACCGGAGCGTTAGTGCGCATGACCAAGACCCACCTCACGACAGAAGTGTTTCCATGAGAAAACTCATCGTATCTACGTTTGCGTCGCTTGACGGAATCATGCAAGCACCCGGCGGACCGGAAGAAGACCCCACTGGTGGTTTTGCCCTTGGCGGTTGGATGTTCAGCTACGGGGACGAAAGCATGGACATCTCAGCATCAGGTTTCGACGGCAAGGATCGCGAGCTGGTGCTCGGGCGCAGGACTTATCAGATATTCGAAGGGTACTGGCCTTATCAGCCGGATGACCACCCGATTGCGAAGACGCTCAATGCGGCGAAAAAGTATGTAGCTTCGCGCACGTTGACGACGCTCCACTGGAACAACTCGACCCCGCTCCACGGCGATGTCGTCTCGGCAATCATCGCTCTCAAGGCCCAACCGGGTCCCGACCTGCAGATGATTGGCAGCGGCAATTTGATTCAAACGCTCCAGGCCGCCTCACTGATCGATGAGTACAACGTGTGGACTTTTCCAGTGGTGCTTGGGCGGGGCAAACGCCTCTTCAGCGAAACTGCCAAGCCTTCGGCGCTTCGGCTCGTTCGCTCTCAGGTTTCGACCACCGGCGTTGTGATGAGTACCTATGTACCAAGCGGCGATATCCAGCCCGGTTCGTTCGCGAGTGCCGAGCCGAGCGAGAAAGAGTTGGTCCGACGCAAAAAGATGGCGAATGAGATGTGGTGATGTGAAGAGGAGAGTGCGCGCTAGCCATTCATTCAAGCCGTCCGGAAATCACTAACGTTTTAACGGAAGAGAATATGAGCGCATCGAGAGCAGTCCTTCTTGCGGCTTCGACATTTTGCGTGGCGCTGTCCTGCGTGGCCGCTGAGCTCCAGGTCATCGCGGGCGGGGGCATTGCGGCGCC
>DATGGA010000044.1:0-7014 GCA_035308765.1 Burkholderiales bacterium | reverse complement strand
AGCATTCAAGCGCGTGGTGAGGGACCTCGAGTTCGACGTCGCCGAGATCGCCATCGTCACCTTCCTGATGGCGAAGGCTTACGGCAAGCCGCTCAGGCTGCTGCCCGCGGTGATGTTCGGGCGGTTTCAGCATTCCTATCTGGTGAGCCTTGCCGGAATAAGACCGAAAGATCTGGAGGGAAGGCGAATCGCCATTCGTTCCAGTTCCGTCACCACGGCCGCCTGGATCCGCGGCATGCTCGCCGACGACTACGGGGTCGATCTCGGGCAAGTGACCTGGGTAACCTTCGAGGACGCGCACGTCGCCGAGTACCGCGATCCGCCGGGCACCGAGCGCGCGCCTGCCGGCAAGACGCCGCTGGGCATGCTGCTCGCGGGAGAAGTCGACGCCGCGGTGCTTGCGGATCCGGTGCCGCAGGATGAGCGGCTGAAGAGCGTGATTCCCGATCCCGCCGCCGCGGCCGCCGACTGGCGCCGGCGCAAAGGCGCCATCCAGGTCAACCATCTGGTGTGCGT
This sequence comes from Burkholderiales bacterium, assembly GCA_035308765.1. Lineage (GTDB taxonomy): Bacteria > Pseudomonadota > Gammaproteobacteria > Burkholderiales > SG8-39 > RBG-16-66-20. Next base: position 6,498 of record DATGGA010000044.1, on the reverse strand, counting down.
GAAAAATTCTCTGCAGCAGGCGATCGTGGACGAAGTTTTTGATCTGCTTTCCCGCAGCAAAAAGATGGCGGATGAAAATTCAAATTCGCCCTATGACGCCAGTCCGTTCGGACTCGAAGCCAACCGCCGCAACCTGGAAGTCGCGATCGAATACGTCTACCGCCAGAAACTGATCCCGAGGCGCTACACAGTGGACGAACTTTTCGAGCGCTGACATGGCCCCAGCCCCGCAAATCAGCGAGCCGCCGTTGACCGATCTCCCTTCCGGGATCGTTCGCACCATGTGTCCGATGAATTGTCATCCGACGCTTTGCGGCATGCTGGCCGAGGTGCGCGATGGAAAGCTACTGGGGGTCAAAGGCGACGAGGACAACCCGGACAGTCAGGGATTTCTGTGTATCCGGGGACAGGCGTCGCGGGAGGTCATAGACAATCCTGCGCGCCTCCTGCATCCCTTGATTCGCGACCGGCGCAGCGACGGGTTTCGGCGGGCTGCGTGGGATGAAGCGTTCGAGCGGATCGTCGCGGGCATGGCGCAGCCGGAGCGTGTCGGCATCTGGCCCGGCCACGGCACTTTCTCTACAAACTACGGCACGCGCATCAGCGCGCAGCTCCTCGCGCGCCTTGCGAACTTCCACGGCTGCCAGTTCTGGAGCCCGACGATGATCTGCTGGGGCCTGGGGGCGTTCGGGCTCGGGCTCACCGGCATGCTCGAGACCAACACCAAGGAGGACATGGGCGAGCATTCGCGGCTCATCCTCCTGTGGGCGGCCAATCTGGCCAGCCAGCCGAATACCGCCCGGCACCTGATGGCGGCGAAGCGCCGTGGCGCGCGCGTCGTGACGATCGATGTCCGCAGCACCGGGTCCGCCGCCCGGTCTGACGACGTACTGATCATCAAGCCGGGCACCGACACAGCGCTGGCGCTGGCGATGATGCATGTGATCTGTGCCGAGCAGCGCCACGACGCGGCGTTTGTCGCGAACCACACGATCGGGTTCGACCAGCTCGCCGCTCATGTGCAGCCCTATTCGCCGGCGTGGGCCGCCGGAATCACCGGCATTCCGTCAGAGCGGATCGTGGCGCTGGCGCGGCGCTACGCCGATACGCGACCCTCGATGATCGTGCTCGGCGGGAGTTCGATGCACAAGGGCGCCAATGGTTGGCAGGCTGGGCGTGCAATCGCATGCCTGCCGGCGCTGACTGGAAACGTCGGCATCGCGGGCGGAGGCTTCGGTCCGCGCCACGGCAGCGCCGCTCACGGCCGCGGCTTGGGGAGCATCATCGAGCCCGGGCGACGGAGACCGGGAGCCGTCATCCCCAACCAGATGTCAGCAGTAACTGGGGCTTTGCGCGAGGGCCGCATCCAGACTTTGCTGCTCATGGGCACGAACATGCTGTCCTCGTTTGCGGATGCCGCTGATGTCGCGGCGGGTCTGCAACGCACTGGCCTGGTCGTGAGCTACGATCTGTTCCTCAACGACACTGCGCGCCAGTTTGCCGATGTCGTGCTGCCGGGAACCGCATGGCTCGAGGAAGTGGGATGCAAGATGACGCATACGCATCTCTACCTGATGGAGCGAGCGCTCGAGCCGCCCGGAGAGACGCGTTCGCTCCATGCGTTCGTGAAGGAGCTGGCTGACCGGCTCGGGCTGGAAGACTTTCATCCGTGGGCTTCCGAAGAGGCCATGGTGGATGCAATCCTCGATCATCCTTGCACCGGTCGTGCAACGGTGGCGGCGTTGCGCGCGCAGGGCGGCATACGCGCACTCAACGTGTCGCACGTCGCCAATCCGGATCTGGACTTCGATACCCCGTCGCGCAAGATCGAGTTCTACTCGGAACAGGCCAAGCGCCTGGGTCTGCCGCCTCTGCCGACGCATGAGGACACCTTCAGGCAGGGCCCGCAAGCAGGCGCAGCTGCGCGCGCCCATCGGCTGGCGCTCACGCAGGGACGCACACTTACGCACTTCCACAGTTTTTACAACAATGGCCGGGAACTGCCGACGCTGGCTCGGCGTGAAGCGGAGCCGTCGTTGTGGATTTCCCCCGCCGATGCCGCAATGCGCGATATCGCCGATGGCATGGCAATCCGCATCTTCAACGACCGCGGCGATCTGCAGGCGAAAGCGCACGTTACCGACCAGATACCCGCGGGCACCGTCTGGATGCGCGACGGGTGGCCGGGACTCAACCGGCTCACGGCCGGGGCGCCGGTCTTGCCGGATGCCGCGGTCGATCTGTTCGCATTTTCCGCGGGACAGGCGACCTTCGACGCGATGGTCGAAATAGAAATCAGGCCGCAGCCAGCGTGTAGCTCTGCACCGGCTGCTGGAAACCCTTGAGCTGCAGCGATTGCCCCGGCTGCAGCTCCGGCCGCTGCGTCTCCTCGCCCAGCAGTTCGATGCTGCGAGGATCGATCAGAACCTCGCCGTGCGCCGCCTCGGCGCACAGGCGCGACGCCAGGTTCACCGCGGGGCCGACCGCTGTGTATTCCAGGCGCGAAGCGGCGCCGATCACGCCCACGGTGACGAAGCCGCTCGCCACGCCGACGCCGACGCCCAGCCGCAGGTCGGCGTCCGACCAGCGCTCGGTGATTTCCATGCCGCTGCGCCGGATGCGCGCCGCCAGGCGCAGCGCGCGCTGCGCATGGTCCGGATAGGAAATCGGCGCGCCGACCAGGATCAGCACGCCGTCGCCGGCCTGGTCCTTGATGGTGCCGCCGCACTCGGTGGCAGCGGCGCCGACCGCGTCGTAGTACTCGCGCAGGATGCGCATCACCTTCTGCGACGAGGTTGCCGCAGTGAACGCCGTAAAGCCCCGCAGGTCGCAGCACACCACCGACAGCTCCAGCGTCTGTTCGTCGGTGGCGCTCTTCAGACCGCGCCGGCCGACCATCTCCACCACCTGCGGCGACAGGAACCTGGACATGAACTGCGCGCGCCGCCCCTGGGTGACGTGGTACTGCACCCCCCCCACCAGGAAGATCAGCAACCCGATCGCGGTCGACACCGGCGCCATGTTGTTGGGCAGCACCACGCCCGAGGCCATGAACGGCGCGGCGACGGCGAAGGCAAGCAGCCGCGTCACCTCGGCGCGGTCCGGCCGGCGGTTGAGCATCATCAGCGCGGAGAAAAGCGCCAGCGCGAGCGACAGCGTCAACGGCAGCGCGAACATCCAGAACTCCGGCTCATGGGCCATGAACACTTCGCGGAATCCCGCGCCGAGGAATTTCTCCACGCGCATCACCGGAAATGCCAACGCCATCAGCAGGTAGAAGCCCACGAGCCCCTGCGCCACTCGCAGCAGCCGGTCCGGGCCCCGGGTCTTCAGCCCCGCCGCAGGGATGGTGCGCCGCACGCGCAGGATCCATTCATAGGCGAAGACAAACGCCAGCGCCTCGGGAATCGCGAACACGCCGTCCCACCAGGCGACCGCGCCGGTGTAGTGCCGCGGATAGGCGATCTGCGAGCCGACGCCGATGGAAACGCCCACCGAGGCGAGAAACAGCGCCAGCGCGCGGCTGGTGGGCGAACTCCGGTCGGCGACGATGAAGGCCAGCGCCATTCCCATCGCCAGCAGCGAGGTGATGATGTGCGGAGTGGTATCAATCACAGCGTGATTGTCCTGCGGTCACTTGGCGGGAACGGAAAAGCCTTCTTTCATCCTGCGATCGAACTCCTGCGCCACCTTGGCGTCGTTGTCCAGCATCTCCTGGGCGTTGGTGGCCGCGTACTGGATGCCGCCCATGTCGGTGTAGGCCTTCTGCACCCGCTCGCTCCACAAGCCGATGTCGCGCACGGTCGGCACGATGCGCGAGAACAGGCGCTTCCTGAAGCGGATCTGCCCCTCCGCGCCGTCGAGTTCCTTCATGACCTGCTTGACGTCGAAACCGAGCTGCTCCCACATCTCGGGCGAGTTGAAGCGGTCGCGCAGGTGATAGGAGCCTTCGATCACGAAGTCCTCGCGCTCGCGCCGCTCCGCGTCGGTCAGCTCCGGGTAGTAGTCGCGCAGCGCGAGCCGGCCGAAGGCGACGTGCCGCGCCTCGTCCTGCATCACGTAGGCGTTCACCGCCTGGCACAGCGGGTTCTTCGAATAATCGCGGATGCGCTGGAAGGCCACCAGCGCCACGCCTTCGATCAGCACCTGCATGCCGAGATAGGTGAAGTCCCAGCGCGGGTCGTTCAGCGCCTGTTCCAGCAGCGTCTTGAGCGGCTTCGAGATCGGGTACACGAACCGGAACTTCTCGGCCAGCAGGCGCCGGTAGGCTTCCACGTGCCGCGCCTCGTCCATCACCTGGGTGGCGGCGTAGAACTTCGACTCGATGCGCGGCGCGTCCTTCACGATGCGCGCGGCGCATACCAGGGCACCCTGTTCGCCGTGCAGGAACTGCGACAGGTTGAACACCTGGCTGTGGTAGCGAAGCTCGACGCGCTGCTTTTCCGACAGCTTGTTCCAGATCTTCGTGCCGTAGAGCGGCACCACTTCGTCCGCCATCCGCATCGGGTCATCCGGGTCGACCGGGATGCTCCAGTCGATGCGCGTTTCGGCGTCCCACTGCTCCTTCTTGCCCTTGGAGTAGAGCCTGAGCAGCTCGTCCGACCTGGCGTCGTAATCCCAGGTGAACGCGACTTCGCCGCTGGCGGGAAACTTCCATTGCGTTTCCTCGACCGGCATGATGTAGCGGTAGTGCGTGGACATGGCCTTCCTCTTTGCCGTCAGCCTGCCGCGCGCAATGCGCCCTGCGCCACCAGCCGCTCGAAGCCCGTCGCGTCGAGCGAAGCGCTGAAATAGTGGCCCTGCCAGTCGTCGCAGCCGAAGGCGAGCAGCCGCGCGAGCTGCGCCTCGTTCTCCACGCCCTCCGCGGCGACACGCAGGCCGAGCGCGCGCGCCATCGCCACGATGGTCTGCACGATGGTCGCGTCAGCATCGCGCGCGGGATCGTGGGGATGCGCGTCCAGCTCGCGAAGGAAGGAGCGGTCGATCTTGAGCTTCTCGATCGGCAGCTGGCGCAGGTAAGCGAGGCTCGAGTAGCCGATGCCGAAATCGTCGATCGCCACGCGCACGCCCAGGGCGCCGATGCGCCGCAGCGTCTCGACGTTCTCGGCCAGGTGCGACATCAGCACGCGCTCGGTGACCTCCAGCTCGATGCAGGAACCGGGCACGCCGTTGGCCTCCAGCGCCGCGCGCAGCAGCGCGACGTAGGCGTCGCCCTGCGCCAGCTCGGTGGCGGACACGTTGAGCGCGAACCAGGGAGCCGGCGAGGCATTTTTCATCGCGCCGCGGCGCCAGGCGCCGATCTGGGACAGCGCGCGCTCCAGCGTCCACTGCCCCAGCGGCCGGATCAGGCCGCATTCCTCGGCCACCGGGATGAAGCGGTCGGGCATCAGCAGCCCGTCGCGCGGATGGTTCCAGCGCACCAGTGCCTCAGCGCCCACGATGCGGGCGTCGTACTTTCCAGTGCCGCGGCCCACGCCGGCGGAAACCACGGGCTGCCAGTGCAGCGTCAGCTCGCCGCTCGCGAGCGCGTGGCGCAGGTTGTTTTCCATGCCGAGGCGCGCCACCGCGCGCGCATTCAGCTCGGGGGAGAAGAAGCGGAAATTGTTGCGTCCGGTCTCCTTGGCGTGGTTGGCCGCCGCGTCGGCGTTCTTGAGCAACTCGCCGAAATCGCGCCCGTCGCCCGGGTAGACGCCGATGCCGATGGAAGCGCTGACGCTCAGCGTCTGGCCCTCGATGGTAAACGGGCGCGCGAGGATGCCCAGCGTGCGCTGCGCCAGCGTGGCCGCATCCTGCGTATCCTTGAGCCCGTTCCACAGCAGCACGAATTCGTCGCCGCCCAGGCGCGCCAGCGTGTCGTCGCGCCGCAGCGTGCCGCCCAGGCGCTCGGCTACCGCGCGCAGCAGCGCGTCGCCGGCCGCGTGGCCCAGCGAATCGTTGACCAGCTTGAAGCGGTCCAGGTCGAGGAACAGCAGCGCCAGGCTGCCTCTTGTCCGCGCGGCGGCGAGGATCGCCTGGCCGGCGCGGTCGGCGAGCAGCGCGCGGTTCGGAAGCCCGGTGAGTGAATCGCGCGTCGCCAGGTACTGGATGCGCTCCTCCGCCTGCTTGCGCGCCGTGATGTCGGCGCCGGTGCCGCGGTAGCCGGTCAACTTTCCCGCGGCGTCGAACACCGGCACGCCGGTAACCGACTGCCAGATGACGCGCCCGGACTTGGTGAGCGAGCGATGCACCTGGTCGCGGAAACCCTCGGCGTGCGCGGCGCGCTGCGCGAACCAGTCCTCCATCGCCTGCGCCTCGCCCAGCGGCATGAATTCGCGCGGCGCGCGCCCGAGCATTTCGTGGCGCACGTAGCCCAGCACCGTCTCGACGCGCTCGGAGAGGAAGGTGTAGCGCCAGGCGAGGTCGGTCTCCCAGACGTATTCGCCGGAGGCCTCGAGCACGTCGCGGAAGCGCTTCTCGCGCTCGGCGAGCGCTTCGCGCGCCTTGCGCTGCTCGCTGACG
>DATGGA010000043.1:0-23669 GCA_035308765.1 Burkholderiales bacterium | reverse complement strand
TCGCTCACCCTGCCCGACCGCAAGCGGCTGGAAGTGGCGCGCGCGCTGGCGACGCGGCCCAGGCTGCTGCTGCTGGATGAGGTGATGGCGGGCCTGCGCCCGACCGAATGCGACCTGATGGTGGAAGTGTTCCGCGACCTGAACCGCTCCGACGGGCTCACCATCCTGCTCATCGAGCACGTCATGCGGGCGGTGATGGCGCTGGCGCAGAAGGTGGTGGTGCTGCATCACGGCGAGGTCATCGCCAGCGGCACGCCGTCCGAAGTGGTGCACGATCCCGCGGTACTCGAGTGCTATCTCGGCGAGGAGACTGTAGTTTGAACCGGCACATCTGATGCTCTCCATCAAGGACCTCGATTTGTTCTACGGCGACGCGCAGGCGCTCGACCGGGTGTCGCTCGAAGTGCCTCGCGGCGAAATCGTCGCCATCGTCGGCGCCAACGGCGCGGGGAAATCATCCCTGATCCGGACCATTGCCGGCATCGAGAAGCCCCGTTCGGGAAAAATCATTTTTCACGATAAGGAAATTCAAAACCGGGAATCGCATGTCGTCTGCGACCTGGGCATCGGCCAGGTGGCCGAGGGGCGGCAGGTGTTTCCCACGCTGAGCGTGCACGAAAACCTGGAAATGGGCGGCTTGCTGCCCCGCGCGCGCGCCAAAGCAAAGCAGACGCTCTCCGAGGTCTACGCCATGTTCCCGCGCCTGAGGGAACGCGAAGCCCAGCTCGCCGGCACGCTGTCAGGCGGCGAGCAGCAGATGCTGGCGATCGGCCGCTGCCTGATGGGCAACCCGGAACTCATCATGTTCGACGAGCCCTCGCTCGGCCTCGCGCCGCTGGTGGTGCAGGAAGTGCTGCGCGCCATCCACACGCTGAACGCAAAAGGCATGACGGTGCTGCTGGTCGAGCAGAACGTCGCGGTGTCCCTCAAGATCTCCAACCACGCCTACGTGCTGGAGAACGGCAGCATCGTGATGCGGGGCAAAGGCTCGGATCTGCTGCACGACGACCGCGTGCGGCAGGCTTACCTGGGATTGTGACGAGGAGAGCTCCAATGCATATTTGGCACTCTGGAATGAGTGGCGCCGCTACAGGTTTTTCATGACTTCATGGCCTCCCTGAGGACCCTGATGTAGTTGCCGCCCAATATGCCTTCCACTTCGGCCGCCTTCATGCCGCGTTTCGTGAGCTCGCCCTCCAGTACGGCAAATTCCGAGTAACCGGGCATGATGGTGCGCGTCAAGCCGTGCATGTCGCTACCGATGCCGACATGGGCGGCGCCAAGCTGCTCCGCGGCACGCGCAATGGCGTCGGCCATGAGGTCGAGGTTGGAATAGGTGTACCAGTCGGGCCAGATGCCGACCACGCCGCCCTTTTCCGCGATCCGGTTCGCCACAGGCAGGTAGATGGCACGCGCCATGCTGCCGCCCTGCGAAGGCGACGGCATTCCGGCGCTGATGTGGCCGTGCGAATAGACGACCGGCTTCGTCGCGATGTCCAGCGCCTGCGCCATGCCTTCGTTGGTGCAGTGCGCGACGTCCACCAGGATGCCGAGGCGGTTGCATGCACGCACCACGTCCAGGCCGAACGCCGTGAGGCCACCCTGCGTCGCCGGCTCCGTCGAGATGTCGCCGAGCAGCGAGCGCGGGTAGTAGTGCACGAGTTGCAAGTGGACAAGCCCTTGCGCGCGCATCTTGTCGAGATAGGTAAGGTCGCCGTCCAGAAAATCGGCGCCTTCGGCGGCAAGGACCAGACCGGGCGTGCGCTCCGCGAGCACGCGTTCGAGCGCCTGCACCGTGCTCACCTCCACCAGGCCTTCCCTTGCCATGACCTGGCGGCGGCGCGAAAAACCGCCGTCGAAGATGGCGCGCAGCTCGCCGGACCTCACCTCCCGCGTCATCTGCAGGCGACCGCCCTGCGGGCGCAGCAGCCCTGCTTCGGAAGTTACCGACTCCGCGACCAGCAACATGCCGCCCTTCTCCATCTGCTCGCGATAACCGAGTTGGCGGCCGAAACCCAGATGCGCGTGCATATCGGCAAAACGGGGTGCCAGGGTTTGGCCGTAGGAGATCGAATACAGGCCCAAGGCTCCTGCGGCAACGACGAATTCCCGGCGATTCATGGCGCTTTATCTCCCCCTGCTGAATGCTAACCTATGGCCGTGAAACGCTTGCTCCCGCTGCTTACGATGCTGGCAATTTTCTGCACCGCCCAGGCGCAGTCAGACTACCCGAACAAGCCCATCCACCTGATCACGCCCTTCAATGCGGGCGGCGCAATCGACGTGCTGACACGGGTGATCGCGGAACGCCTGCAGGCGAGGCTCGGCCAGCCGGTCGTGGTCGAGGCCATTCCGGGCGCCAACACCATCATCGGCACGCAGGCCCTGCTGAAGGGCGCGCCCGACGGCTATACGCTCATGGTCACCACCATGTCCACCACGGTCAACAACCCGGTGATGTACGCGAAGCTGCCCTACGACCCGGTCAGGGACCTCGCGCCCGTCACGCAGCTTTCCTACGGCAGCGTGCTGCTGGTCGGCCCGGCCAACGCGCCATACAACGACGCCAAAGGGTTCATCGAGTGGGCGAAGGCGCAGAACCGGCCGATCAATTACGGCTCCTGGGGAGTGGGCTCCTCGGGCCACCTTTACGGCCAGATCCTGCAGCGCGACTACGGCGTGAAACTGAATCACATCCCGTACAAGGGCGACGTGCCCGCGATCGTCGACGTGCAGAACGGCAACCTCGACGTCACCTTCGCCAGCCCGACCAGCGCCAAGCCGCGCATCGCGGCCAACGCCATCAAGCCCATCGCCATGACCGGTCCGATGCGCTCGGTCGCGATGCCGGAACTCGCCACCTTCGGCGAACAGGGCGTCAAGGGACTGGAACTGGCGATCTGGGTCGGCGTCTATATGCCCGGCGGCACCCCCAAGGCGGTGCGCGAACGCCTGCAGCGCGAGCTGCGCGTCATCATCAACGAGCCCGAGGTCACGAAGCGCATGTACGAGCAGGGACAGGTGCCGATCGGCAACACGCCCGACGAATTCATGGCGAACTACCTCGCCGACGCGCCCAAGTGGGCGGAACTCATCCGCGCATCCGGTGCCAAAGCCGAATAATGCAGGCCCGCCGTGAATACTGATTTCGTCCAGAGATTCCTGTTCGAGAACCTGGACATCCGCGGCAGGCTGGTCTGCCTGACGGGAGCGTGGCGCCGCATGACCGAGGGGCGCAGCTATCCGCCCCGCATCGCCGAATTGCTCGGCCATTCGACCGCGCTTATCGCCATCCTCGGCGCCAGCCAGAAGGCCTCGGGCCGCATCACGCTGCAGGTGCAGGGCGCGGGCGCGGTAAAACTGCTGGTCGCCGACTGCACCCCGGGGATGAAAATCCGCGGCATGGCGCAGTATGCGCGCGATGTGGATGCGGACGCTCGCGCCGGCCAGCTACTCGGCGACGGCAAGCTCGCGGTCACGCTGGAAGATGCGGACAGCGGCCAGATCTACCAGAGCTTCGTGCCGCTGGAGGGCGATTCGCTGGGGGAGATATTCGAGCATTACCTCGCGCAATCCGAGCAGCTCACATCGTTCCTCCGCCTGTACGCAAGCGCAGATCGGGAAAATGCGGCGGTCTGCGGGCTGCTGCTGGAAAAACTGCCCGGCGCCGATGCGAAGGATCCGGACGGCTGGAACCGCGTCACGCATCTCGCAGCCACGCTGCGGCTCCGGGAAACCATCGACGCGCAGCCCTACGGCCTGTTGGTCAGGCTGTTCCCCGGGGAACTGCTGCGCGTCTTTCCGCTCGATCCGGTCGAATACCACTGCCCGTTCGACGTGCAGAACGTGGAGCGCGTGCTGCGCGGGCTGGGGCGCGACGAAGTCGAATCCATCCTCGATGAACGGGGCGAAGTGGTAATTAGGAACGAAATGTGCAACCACGAATACCGCTTCGACCGCGCGGCGGTGGAAACTCTTTTCGCGTAATGGATACCGGAACCGCGTACGGAAAGAAGGAAGGGAGCTACCGAAAGGAGCTGGCCGAGGTCGGCGCCGGCACGCCCATGGGAGAACTGTTGCGGAGATACTGGCACCCCATCGGAATGAAAGGCGATGCCGGTTCAACACCCAAACAGGTAAAGATCCTCGGTGAAGACCTCATCCTCTTCCGTGACGGGCAGGGCAAACCCGGCCTCGTGCATCCGCGCTGCGCGCACCGCGGCACCACGCTCTACTACGGCAAGGTCGAGGAGCGCGGCATCCGCTGCTGCTACCACGGCTGGCTGTGGGACACGCGGGGGCATTGCCTGGAGCAACCCTGCGAGGAAGACGGCGGCAAAGCCCGCGACAAGGTGCGCCAGCCCTGGTACCCCGTGGAGGAACGCTATGGCCTCGTCTTCGCCTACCTGGGCCCGCCGCAGAAGAAGCCGATGCTGCCGCGCTACGACTGCCTGGAGGAACTGGCCCCTGGGGAATTCGTCGAAGCCGACGATTCCTCCATCGGCGGCGGCGGTCCGGCGCTGATTCCCTGCAACTGGCTGCAGCACTGGGAAAACGTGGTCGATCCCTTCCACGTCCCCGTGCTGCACGGCTCGTTCTCGGGTGCGCAGTTCGTGGCGCAGATGGGCGCGATGCCCAAAGTGAAATTCGACGTCACCGCGCGCGGCGTCAAGGTCGAGTCGCTGCGCCCCGCCGAGGGCGGCAAGGTCCACCGCCGCGTCACCGAGGTGGTGATGCCGACGCTGCGCGTGGTGCCCAATCCGCGCGTCGCCAAATACGGCAAGGTGGAATCGATCGGCTGGGTGCTGCCGATCGACGATACGAATTTCCGCGTTTACGTCGCCGGCCGCGTCACCGGGAAAGGCGAGCTCGGGCGCTTCCGCTCCAGGATGGCGGGCAAGTCCTGGCACGAACTCACCGAGGACGAGCACCGCCGATATCCCGGCGACTACGAGGCGCAGACCGGGCAGGGGCCGATCACGCTGCATTCCGAGGAACACCTCTCCGGCAGCGACGGCGGCGTCGCCCGCCTGCGCCGTTTCCTGGATGCGCAATTGAAGATCGTCGCCGGGGGCGGAGACCCCGCCTGCGTCGCATTCAACGAGAAGGATTCCTACCTGCGCCTGGAGGCAGGACAAAGCCTCGAAGATGCCGCTCGAGTGGCCTGAAATCCGGCCTTGAAATTCCTGCGAAACGCCCGCAACTAACGGCGTTGCAGCCAGTCCAACACGCCATGAAACGCTACCCAGTCATATACCCCGCAATGCTCGCGGCTATTGTGCTAGCGGCCTGCGACTCGCCGAGCAGCTCGGAATCGGTCATCGATCCCTCGATGGCGCAGCAGATCGCCGCCGAACGCGTCAATCCCGACATGGCGCTCGCCCAGAAAGTCAGGAAAGCGCTCGGAACCGGCGAAGGTGCCGCCTACAGCGTCGACGTCACCGCAGCGGACGGAAACATAGTCCTTTGGGGCACCGTGGACAGCTTGGCGGAACGCAAGCGCCTTGAAACCACCGCCGCCGGCGTGGTCGGCGTGCGGGCGTTGCGCGACAACCTGAAGATAGACCCGGGCGCCTAGGTTCCAGCCGGGACAGCCCCGGCCTTCCGGGGAGTTGTATAGTTTCCTCCATGGAATCCGCGCCGCGGAGGAAGATTCCCTATGCGAGGCCGCTGGCGATTGCGCTTGCCGCGTTCGCTGTCTACGCCCTGCTCGGCTTTTTCGTGGCGCCGCCGCTCATCAAGCGCGCCATCGTCAACTACGCCGCGGAAACACTGCATCGCAAGGCGAGTGTCGGCGACGTGCGCGTCAATCCGCTCCTGCTGTCGCTGGAAATCGGGGATTTCGCGCTGGCCGAAAGCGGCGGCGCGCCGATCGTCGGCGTCAAGCGCTTTTTCGCGCGCTTCGCGTTCTCCAGCCTGGTGCGCGCGGCGTGGACATTCTCCGAGATCACGCTCGACGGGCTCGACCTGCGCGCCGACATCGCGCCGGACGGCCGCTTCAATCTCACCGCGCTGCTGGACAGCCTGCCGCGGGCCGAGCCCAAGCCGCAGGACAAGCCGCCGCGGGTCGTGCTCCGGCACGTCGTGCTGAGCAACGGTTCGGTTTCCTTCAGCGACCGATCCATCGCCGTGCCGGCAAGCGCGACCCTCGCCTCGATCAACCTGGAAGTGCACGACCTCTCCACGCTGCCGGACAGTCGCGGCGGTTATACGGTGGCTGCGCGCTTCGACGACGGTAGTTCGATCCACTGGCGCGGTGAAGCCTCGCTGCAGCCGCTCGCCTCGCGGGGCGAACTGGCGGTCACGGGAGCGAAGCTGGCGACGGCCTGGCGCTTCCTGCGCGGCCGAGTCGGCCTCGCCGAGCCGCGAGGCGAACTGGACTTCGGCGCACGCTACGACTTCCGCTACGCTGCCGGTGCCACGCAACTCACCGCGGAGGAAATCCAATTGAGCGGCCGCGGCGTTGCACTGGGCACGACGGGGCCGAAGAGCGCGCTGCTTACGCTCTCCTCGCTACAGGTCGCGGGCAGCCGCGCCAGGCTGGACGTGGCGCGCGGCAAACCCTGGCAGGCCACGCTGGACTCGCTCAAGCTCACGGCTGCCGATCTCGATTTCACCGACGGCAGCCGCGCCACGCCCATCCATGCGGCGTCGAAACAGGCTACGGTCGGCTTCTCGGTCAAGGCCGAGGAGCGCCCCGACGGGCCGCAGGCGCTGCTTGAAGGCATCGCGGTGAATCTCGCGGGCCTGTCGGTCGGCAAAGCCGGCGCGGCGCAGCCGGTCGGTACGCTCGACACGGTCGCGATCGAGGACGGTACGCTCGATCTTGCGGAACGCCGGCTGGGTGTCGGACGCATTGCCGTCAGCGGCGGCGAGCTGCACGTGATGCGCGAAAAGGACGGTAACCTGCCGCTGCTCAAGCTCTTCGCGCCTGCGGACGGCGGGGTGGCGCAGGAGGCAAAATCCGAAGACAAGCCGTGGCGCACCACGCTCGACGAGCTGACGCTGAACGGCACGCGCATCTCCATCTCCGATCTCTCCTTCGGCGGGCCCGTGACCTACGACGTGCGCGACCTGCGCTTCGCCGTGCACGGCTACGCGAGCGATGGCCAGGCGCCGGTCAAATTCGACGCCGCCTTGCGCCTCGAGCAGGGCGGCTCGCTGAGCGCGAGCGGCGAAGCGTTGCTCTCTGGCGCGCAGGCGGAGCTGCGCGTAAAGCTGGATCGCATCAACCTGGCGCCGCTGCAGCCCGCGGTCGCCGCCCGCGCGCGCGTCAAACTTGCCTCCGGAGAGCTGTCCGCCGAGCTCAAGGCTTCCCGCCGCCTGCGCGGCGGGAAGCCCGGCCTGCTGCTGGACGGTACGCTGCGCGTGGACAACTTCCTCGTCAACGAAGCGGAGGGCGGCGAGCGCCTGCTCGCGTGGAAAGCGCTGACGGTCAGCGGCCTGAATCTCAGCCTCGCCCCGGACCAGCTGAAGATCAAGGAGACGAAGCTAGAGGGGCTGGGCGCGAAAATCGTGGTGTTCAAGGATCGCAGCCTCAACCTGGCGAAGGCGTTGATCCCGGGCGCCGGCGGCGACGGCGCGACGAAGCCCGCCGCGGATCGCGATGCGCCGTTCCCGGTGGCCGTCGACCGGGTCCGGTTCCAGGACTGCATCGTGGATTTCACCGACCTGAGCCTGGTACTGCCTTTCGGCGCCGAAGTGCACGAGATGAACGGGCTGGTCGAGGGTGCAAGCACCGACCCGGCGAGCCGCGCCTCGGTCAAGCTGGAGGGCCGCGTGGACGAATACGGCCTGGCGCGCGCCGAGGGCAGCCTCGAGCCGTTCCGCCCGACCGATTTCATGGACCTGAGCGTGATCTTCCGCAACGTGGAGATGCCGAAGCTGTCGCCCTACTCGGCCACTTTCGCCGGCCGCCGCATCGACTCCGGACGCCTGTCGCTCGACCTGCGCTACAAGATCAACAAGGGCCAGCTTGCCGGCGACAACCGCGTGGTACTGGAGAAATTCACCCTTGGCGAGCGCGTCGAGTCGCCTGGAGCGGTCAACCTGCCGCTCGATCTCGCGGTCGCGCTGCTCACCGACAGCGACGGCAAGATCGACCTGGCGATGCCGGTGACCGGCGACGTGAACGATCCGAAATTCAGCTACGGCCCCCTCGTCTGGCAGGCGATCCGGACCGCGATCGCCAAGATCGTCAGCGCGCCCTTCCGCGCGCTCTCCGCGCTGTTCGGCGGCGGCAGCGGCGAAAACCTCGAGGCGATCGCCTTCGATCCGGGCCGCGCCGCGCTGCTGCCGCCCGAGCAGGAAAAGCTCAAGCATGTGGCGGAGGGCCTCACCAAGCGCCCGCAGCTCCGCCTCGTGGCCGAAGGCGAGACGGGTCCCGCCGACCGCGCAGCACTTCAGCAGCTCGGCGTCGAACTCGCGGTCGCTGCGCGCCTCGGGCGCACTCCCGCAGCCGGCGCCGCGCCGGGCCCGGTGAACGTCGCCGACGCGAAGACCCAGCGCGCGCTGGAAGCGCTGTTCATCGAGCGCCAGTCGGAGGATGCGCTGGCGAAGTTCGCGGCAGACACCGCGAAGTCGCGCAACCGCGAGGTGGACCGCGTCAGCGCGGTACTGGCCCTGATCGGCAAGGCCAGCAGCGACCGGGAATTCTACGAGGCGCTGCTCAAGCGGCTGAACGAGACCACGCCGGTGCCGGATGCGGCGCTGGCGCAGCTCGCCGGCGCCCGCGCGCAAGCCGTTGCCAGCCACATGACATCGGCGCTGGCGATCCCGGCCGAGCGCACCGAAGCGCGCACGGCAAAGGCGCCGGGCAAAGCGCAGGTGAAGCTGGAACTGGACACCGCCGCCGCGCGCTGACGTTGCGCCAGGTCAGGCGGCCAGGCCACCACCGTGGGGATTGCCGCCGCTCTCCGGGCGCTTCATCGAGAACACGCCGTCGACGACAGCGTATTCGTCGTAACCGCAGCGCGCGATCGGCCGCACCGCGCCCAGGTCGAAGCGGCCGTTCTTCATGAAGCGCTCGTCGATGTGCATGCCGATCACCTGTCCGTAGACGACCACCCCGCCCGTCTCGCGCCCGTCCACGTCGAGTACGCGCACGACCTGCGTCATCTTGCACTCCATCGCCGCGGGCGAATCCGCGACGCGCGGCGCGCGCACCAGGCGGCAGGGCGCGGTTGCAATACCGGCGTGCGCGAACTCGCTCTGGCCGCGCGGCAGGCCTGCGGAAGTGGCGTTCATCTTTTCGCGCAGGTTCCAGGTCGCCATGCTCCAGGCAAACTCGCCCGACTCGATCGCGAACGCGGCGGCGTCCTTCTCGGTCTCGCTGCAGAAGCTCACGATGCGCGGATGGCTGAGCACGCCGTTGAAGAAGCTGTAGGGCGCGAGGTTCACCCGCCCCGCCTTGTTCATGGACGAGATCCAGCCGATCGGCCGCGGCACCACCACGCCCTTGAACGGGTCCCACGGAAAGAGCGTGCGGTCGCGCTGGTCCGGCTCGAAAAAGATCATGCCGGTACCCCCTGCGGACGCGCCAGCTTGCTGCCCGGCCAGAGGCTCGGCTGCACGCGCGCGTACTGCGGCGGATAGTCCAGCCTGACTCCGAAATGCTCGGCCGCGTGCCAGACCCAGCGCGGGTTGTCGAGGAACGCGCGCGCCATCGCCACCATGTCGGCTTTGCCGGAGGCGAGGATTGCCTCCGCCTGGTCTGCGTCGGCGATCATGCCCACGGCGCGCGTCTTGATTCCCGCTTCCTTCCTGACCTTCTCAGCGAAGCCGACCTGAAAGCCGGGCGCTACCGGGATTTTCGCGTACGGCACGGTCGCGCCGCTCGAGACGCAGATGAAGTCGAGGCCGATGCGCTTCAATTCGCGCGCGTAGACCACCGCATCCTCCGGCGTCCAGCCCCCGTCCACCCAGTCGGTGGCGTTGATGCGGATGCCGAGCGCCCGCTCCTTGGGCCAGACGTCGCGCACCGCGCGCGCGACTTCGAGCGGAAACTTCATCCGGTCCTTGCCGTACTCGTCGCTGCGCCGGTTCGACAGCGGCGACAGGAACTGGTGCAGCAGGTAGCCGTGCGCCGAATGCAGCTCCACGACGTCGAAGCCGATGCGCTTCGCGCGCAGCGTCGCGGCCACGAACGCGTCGACAAGCCCGCTGATTTCCTCGCGGGTCAGCTCGCGCGGCACGTGCCAGCCGTCGCCGAAGGCGATGGCGGAAGGGGCGACGGTCGGCCAGGGCGATTCGCCCGGCCCGAGCGCCTTGCCGCCCTGCCAGGGCGGTTGCGAGGAGGCCTTGCGCCCGGCATGCCCGATCTGGATGCCGATCGGATTGCGGGTGATGCCGCGGTAGAGCTGCGCGGCGCGGGCCATCGCCGCCTCGTTGTGGTCGCTGTACAGGCCGGTGCAGCCGTGCGTGATGCGCCCTTCGCGAGTCACGTTGGTCTTCTCGACCACGAACAAGCCCGCGCCCGAGCAGGCCATGGTTCCGAGGTGCGCGAGATGCCAGTCGCTGGTGCAGCCGTCGTCCGCGGAGTATTGGCACATCGGCGCAATGACGACGCGATTGGGCAGCGTGATGCCGCCGAGCTGGATCGGTTCGAACAGTTTAGGGAGCGGCAACGGAGATTCCTTTTTCCGAAAATACTTTCCTGAGGGTTTGCGCGAACGTCACGGCGCCGGGCTGGTCGCCGTGCAGGCACAGGGTATCGGCGGCCACCGCGACGCGTTTCCCGGCGAGGCTGGTGACGTAGCCTTCCTCGACCATCGTCAGCACCTGCTTCACCGAGGCCGCAGGGTCTTCGATCAGGCCGCCGGGCTCGTCGCGCGGCGCGAGCGTGCCGTCATCCGAATAGCCGCGGTCGGCGAACACTTCTCCGGCGACGGGAAGATTCGCTTTTTTTGCCAGTTGGAAGTTCTTGCTCTGTGAAAGCGCATAAAGCATCACCCCTGAACCCAGATCCTTCACTGCACGAATCATCGCTTCCGACAGGCCTTCGTCCATCGCCGCCATGTTGTAGAGCGCGCCATGGCATTTCACGTGGTGCAGTTTTACGCCGGCGGCGCGCGCGAAGGCTTCCACGGCGCCCGCCTGGTAGACGATCAGGTCGTACATGTCCTGCGGCGTGATACGCATCACGCGGCGGCCGAAACCCATCAGGTCGGGCAGCGAGGGATGCGCGCCGATGGCGACGCCGCGGTCCACCGCGAGGCGCACCGTCTTGCGGATCGTCGCCGGGTCACCGGCATGGAAACCGCAGGCGATGTTCGCCGAGCTGATGAAGGGCATCACGTCGGCGTCGGCGCCCATCTTCCAGGCGCCGTAGCTCTCGCCCATGTCGCAGTTGAGGTCGATTTTCTTCATCGCGTTCTCATTTCCCGTGCGTCCAGGCCAGCGAGCGCAGCGCCGCATCCAGCCGCTGCCGCAACACGCGGCGCAATTCCCCGGCCTGCTCCAGCGTACAGCGCGCGAACCGCACCGTGCCGCCGGGCGCGAGCTGCGCCAGCCGCGGCACGTCCGCAGCCGCGATCTCGGCGATCTTGGGATAGCCGCCGGTGGTCTGGTGATCGGCCATCAGCGCGATCGGCAATCCATTCGCCGGCACCTGCACCGTACCGAGGCAGGCCGGCTCCGATAGTATCTCGACCGCTTCGGCGCGCGCCAGCACCGGTCCCACCAGGCGAAACCCCATGCGGTTCGAATCGGGCGACACTTTCCAGGTGGCCTCGAAGAATGCGCGCCGCGCCGCGGCGTCGAAATGCGCGTGGTGCCGCCCCTCCATGGCGTGGATCACGATCGGTTCGCGCTCCGGCAGGGTCAGCGCCGGCGTGGACCAGCCCACGCTGCGGATGCCGTTAGGCAGTTCCTTCTTCGAGGGAAAGCTTTGGTACCGTTTGAAGGCAATCTCCGGAGAATTCTTCACCAGAGGCAATACGTCGCCGGCGCGCATGGCGCGCCCCTCCAGCCCGCCGAATTTCGCCGGCAGGTAGGTGCTGCGGCTGCCGAGCACCGGCGCGGTGGCGATGCCGCCCGCCACCGCCAGGTAGGCGCGGCTGCCGCGCAGGGCGCGGCCCGTGCTGAGGACGGAACCTTTCGGCAGGAAAACGGGCCGGTCCGCGGCCAGCGGCCGGCCTGCCGCTTTGACGTCGAATGTCGCGCCGCAAAGCGCGACCAGGGTATCCGCTTCGAAAGCGATCTCCGGGCCGATCAGCGTGATTTCCAGCGCCGCTTCGCCGGCGAAATTTCCGACCAGGCCGTTGGCGAGTTCGAGCGCGACCGGGTCCATCGGGCCGCAGGGAACGACGCCCAGGTGCTGCAGGCCATAGCGGCCGCTGTCCTGCACGGTGCTGAGCAACCCCGGCCTCAGGATGCGCATGCTCATTCCAGGCGCCCGCTCAGTCTCGCAAATTCGGCGCGGCTGATGGCGACGAACTGCACGCGGTCGCCCGGTGCGAACAGGCTCGCGGGCTCGCGCGCCGGATCGAACACCGTGAGCGGCGTTCGCCCGATGATGCTCCAGCCGCCCGGCGTATCGTAGGGATAGACTGCGGTCTGCGCGTTGGCGATCGCCACCGCGCCCATCGGCATGCGCGTGCGCGGAGTCGCGCGGCGCGGCACCGACATTTTTGCGTCCAGCCCGCCGATATAGGGTTGCCCGGGCGAAAAGCCGACCATGAGCACCGCATGTTTTGCCGACGTGTGGAGTTTCTGGAGGTTCTGCGCGGAAAGTTTCGTCAACGAGCACACTTCATCGAGATCGGGCGCGAAGACAGGGTCGTAACAGACCGGGACCTCCACCATGCGGCCCGCGTCCTCGAACTTGGACGCCATCTTGAGGGATTCCCCGATCAATTCCCGGAAATACTCCAGCACCGGAGCGGGCAGCGCCGGGTGCCAGGGATCGAAATGCACCGCGATGCCGCACAGCGCCGGCACCACGTCGCGGATCCACGGCAGCGCGCGGGCGCGCAACGCCGCGGCCAGCGCCTGCAGCGACCGGTTCAGCTCGAGATCCAGCTTGTCGCCGAATTCCGCGTATACAGCTGCATCGCCCAGCGGCGAGAGACGCAGGGTCTTGAGAAGTTTTTTCAGTTTGGCCTGCGGGCGACGCCGATCATGCCGTGATGGCTGCGTTCGATCACGGCGATAATATTAGCCGCATGACCGTCGCTTCGCAGCAAATCCCGCCTCCCGGGAGCCTGATCCTCGATCACGTCTCGCACTTCGTGCCGGAACTGCGCGCCGCCGCGCGTGCGCTCGAGGCACTGGGCTTCGCCGTAACGCCCGAATCCGCGCAGCAAACGCAGGACGGGCCCGCAGGCACCTCCAACGTCTGCGTCATGCTGGAACACGGCTACCTGGAATTCCTGGCGCCTACCATGGATACCCCGAATGCCCAGCGCCTGCGCACCACGATGCAGCGCTATCCCGGAGTGCACCTGTGCTGCTTCGGCACGCCGGATGCCGAGGGCGAGCACCGCCGCCTGGCTGAACACGGGTTTGACCCGCAGCCTGTCGTGGATTTGAAACGAAAGGTGGATAGCGGCGAAGTTGCGCGTTTTTCCGTTGCAAGACCTGCGGCGAATAAAATGCCGGAGGGTCGCATCCAGTTCGTCCAGCATCACACACCCGAAGCCGTCTGGCGCCCGAATTACCTCGGCCATACGAACAACGTCGTGAAGCTCGCCTGCCTGTTCGTGGTTGCGGACGACCCGGCCGCCACGGGCTCGCGCTGGGCGCATTTCAGCGCCCTGCTGCCTCGCCCGGCGGGCGACTACGCGCACCTTGCGTCGGCACGCGGCCATGTGCTGATCGGAAAGCGGGAGAACTGGGCGGCGCTCCTCGGCGACGCGCCTGCCGCGCCGGCGATCGCCGGCTATGCGCTCGAATGCCGCGACCCGGCCATCCTGCTTTCGCGCTGCAAACTGCTCGGCCTCGCGCTGCGCAAGATCAGGGAGAATCTGTATGCGGTATCGATGCCCGGGGCTATCGGCGGCGCCTGGCTGTTCGGAACCCGACAAGGACTTGGACTCCCCACATGAAAAACGACCTTTGCGCCCTCTCCGCCACCGAGCTGCTCGCGCTGTACCGGAAGAAAAGCGTCTCGCCCGTCGAAGTGGCCCGCGCCGCGCTCGAACGAATTGACAAGCTGAACCCGGTACTGAACGCGTTTTGCTTTCTCGATTCGAAAGCGACGCTGAAAAGCGCGAAGGAATCGGAACGGCGCTGGCTGCAAGGCAGTCCACAGGGCCTGCTCGACGGCGTGCCGGCGTCGATCAAGGACCTGATCGTCACCAAGGGCTGGCCGACGCTGCGCGGCTCGAAGACCACGGACCCCAGGGGACCGTGGAACGACGACGCTCCCGCGGTCGCGCGCCTGCGCGAGCACGGCGCGGTGCTGCTCGGCAAGACCACCACGCCGGAATTCGGCTGGAAAGGCGTGACCGACAACCCTCTCACCGGCATCACGCGCAATCCCTGGAATCCGAAGATGACGCCGGGCGGCTCCTCCGGAGGCGCCGCGGCGGCGGTCGCGGCCGGCATGGGCCCGCTCGCCGTCGGCACCGACGGCGGCGGCTCGATCCGCATCCCCTGCAGCTTCACCGGCCTGTTCGGCCTCAAGCCCTCCTTCGGCCGCGTGCCCGCCTGGCCGCTCTCGCCCATGGGCACGGTCGCGCACCTCGGCCCGATGACGCGCACCGTCACGGATGCCGCGCTGATGCTGAACGTGCTGTCGCTGCCGGACACGCGCGACTGGCACGCCTTGCCGCACGACGCACGCGACTACCGCATTGGCCTGGACGATGGCGTGAAGGGTTTGCGCATCGCGTATTCGGCAGACCTGGGCTACGCGAAGGTAGATCCGGAAATCAGGAAGCTTGTAGCCAATGCAGTCAAAACCTTCGCCCAGCTGGGCGCGCACGTCGAAGCCAAGGACCCCGGCTTCACAGACGCGGGCCCACTGTTCGCCGCGCACTGGTTTCCGGGCGCGGCGTACATCGTGCGCAATATCCATCCGCGCAAGCGCGCGCTGATGGACAAGGGCCTGCTCGAGACCGCGCAGCTGGGCGAGAAGTACACCACCGCGCAATATCTGACCGCGATCCAGCAGCGCGGCGCTCTGGGCGTTCTGATGAACCGCTTCCACGAGAGCTGGGACCTGCTCGTGACGCCGAGCCTGCCGCTCGCTGCGTTCGAAGCAGGTAAGGAAGTGTCGAACCTGTTGAAAGAAAGGCGCTGGACCGACTGGTCGCCCTTCAGCTACCCCTTCAACCTCACCCAGCAGCCCGCGGCCACAGTGCCCTGCGGCCTGACGAAGAAAGGTTTGCCCGTCGGCC
Organism: Burkholderiales bacterium; assembly: GCA_035308765.1. Lineage (GTDB taxonomy): Bacteria > Pseudomonadota > Gammaproteobacteria > Burkholderiales > SG8-39 > RBG-16-66-20. Next base: position 8,328 of record DATGGA010000043.1, on the reverse strand, counting down.
TCCACATCGTCGGCCCGCGCTACGCCGATGCGCTGGTGCTGCGCGCTGCACGCGCATTTGAATCGGTTCACCCGATTCAAATGCCACAGATTTAGCGAGCAGGGACGTCATTCCCGCGAAGGCGGGAATCCATGCAGGTCCCGGCTCCCCGATCAAATCAAGAGCGGTTATTCGCTAGCCAAGATACGTTCCTTACTTTTTGTTGGCGTTTCACCCGATCATTCGAATCGACTGCAACAGGATTCCCCCTGTATATTGATGCACGGCACTTTGACCGTTCTTATGCAGACCCGGTTGTGCCTGACGGTAGCGCAAATCCTATTCTGGCGTATCCGTCCGATCTCCGCGGCGGCGCGGCCATGAGGAAGGAAGCCAAATTGGACGGCGGCCGGCGAATTTCCCGAACTCCTTTCCGGTCCCGTTGATCCGGCCGCGCTCAATGATTAGCCGCATACGGTTCCTGCGGAGCATCGGAAAATTTCCTGTGGCTGCCACTGTGCGCCAACTCGCGGGGCCGGTCGCGCTCGGCGCGGTCATGGGGTCCGCGTGGCTGCTGCCCGGCACTTTTTTGGCCGCAGCCCTCTGGTTCGGCTCGACTTTCTTCCTAGTCCATTTCGTCACGGCGCCCGACGGTCGGCCGCTGCGTTCGATGTTCGTAGCTGGTGCCGTGGGCTGCTGCATCGCCTTTCACTGGCTGGTGCGCACTATCGCGGATTTCAGCGGTCTCCCGGCGTTCGTCTCCGTATTGCTCTATGCGCTGTTTGTTTGCGTGACGGCGCTGCAGTTCGTGCTCTACGCGTTCTTCGCGCGGCTGCTCGCGCCGCACCTTGCGCGCATCGCGCTCGCCACGCCGGTGGCCTGGATCGCCGCCGAAACGCTCATGCCCCGCATCTTCCCGTGGGAGCCGGCGCATACCCAGATCGCGGTCCTGCCGCTGGTCCAGATCAGCGACCTGGCGGGCTCGGAGGCGGTGGGGTTCCTGCTGTTCTGGATCTGCGAGAGCATCCTGGCGGCGTGGCCTGCTCGGCGCTGGCGGCTCTGTGCCGCCCCTCTTGCCGCGCTGGCCGCGGCGCTAGCGTATGGCGCCTATCGGCTGGACGAGTACGGCGATCTCCCTGGCGCGATCCAGCGCGTCGCGCTGGTGCAGGCCAATGTCGCCCTGACGCAGGAGGACGGCATAACGCGGGCCGCCATCGCCACCGACCGCTACATTGCGCTCACGCGGCAAATCGATGATCCGGGAAGCCTCATCGTGTGGCCCGAGTCCGCGCTGCAAGATTTTCTTCCCATGGACATACGCGATCGACGGCAATTGGCGGGGCTAAATTCGCTCTTCCCGCCCGCTGCTCAAATGCTCGTCGGGACTTTCACGACGAATGGCCGGCAACGCTACAACAGCGCAGTAGCCGTCTATGGCGATGGACGCATTCCACCGGCATATGCCAAGCGCATTCTGATGCCCTTCGGCGAATACATGCCGTTGCAGTCTCTGGTCCCGCAACTCGCATCCCTGAACGCCTCCTTCTCGCCGCTGGATGCCGGAAACTCGACCGCCGTGTTCGCCTACTCGGACAAGCTGCGCGCCTCGCCGCTGATCTGCTACGAGGACCTGGTGCCGGCGATGTCGCGGGACGCGGTGCTCCAGGGCGCAACGCTGCTCGTCAACCTCACCAACGACGTATGGTTCGGCGACACGGTCGCGCCGCGCCAGCACCACCTCATCGCCTCGTTCCGCGCCATCGAGAACCGGCGCTGGCTGCTGCGCGCCACCAATACCGGGATGACGGCCATCGTTGCGCCCACAGGCGAAACGGTCGCCGCGCTTCCCGGATTCTCCGATGGCATCCTGCGCGCTGATGTCCGCCTGCTTGACGGACTCGCGCCCTACTCGCGCTGGCTGGGCGAGCGCCTGTGGTGGGCGCTCACCGCGCTGGCGTGCGCGCTTGCGGCGTGGTCCTGGACAAGTACAGCCAGAGCAAGGCGCATGCAGCGATGAGCAGGACGCCGATGAACTGCGAGTGCGTGATGCGGTGGTCGAAAAGCCAGCCGCGCTCCTCGTCGCCGCGGTACATCTCGGTGAAAAAGCGCCCGGCCGAATACAGTATCGCGTAAACGAGCATGAGCCGGCCCCGGGCAAGATGCCGGGCCCGCAGCCAGAAGAGCACGCCTAGGGCGCCAAAAATCAGCAGCGCGTCGTAGGCCTGCGTCGCGTACAGCGGCTGGTGCAGCGGATGCGCGTTGCTGTGCGGATCCTCGAAGGTCAGCGTCCACCAGCCGGGCTCGCTCACCCGTCCATAACAGCATCCCGCCAGCAGGCAGCCGATCTTGCCGCAGCCGTGGATGATGGCGCCGCCTATCGCCGACGCATCGAACACCGGTGCGGCCGGAATCCGCTCGACGGCTGCGAACGCATAGATCGTCGGGATCACGAATAGAAATGAACCGTAGAACACGAAGCCGCTGCCGCTCATCTCCAGGGCCTCGGACGCGTGATTCGCGAAATACACGGGCGCCTCCAGAAAATAGAGCGCCTTGCCGCCCACGAACGCCGCTAGCGCGGACCAGGCGAACAGCTTGGAGATCCGCTCGGCATCCGCGCAGTACGGCCTCAGGACGGCGCGTATATACAGCCATGCGAGGCCCACGCCTACGGCGATCAAGACGCCGTAGGCGTAGATTCTGACGACTCCAAAATCCGCGAGTACCGGATGCATGGGCAGCAACCGGGCGGAGACCGAGTTACCCGCCGGGACAGTCGGCTACCGCGTGAACGCGGCGACGCCGAATACTCCGTTCGACGGAACGGCATTGGTGATGCTGTATGCAACCCCGGCGCGTTGCGCCGTGGCACCAGCAAAAAATCCGCTCACATTCGCGGTACACGCGCTACCCGTGCAAGCCCGCCCGGTCGAGGGCATGGCAATGTTGCCGGAAAACAGGCTGCTGCCGCTTTGAATGCTTATTTCGGATGTGGAAGGGGTCATCAGGCCCCCTGTCGTGACAATGCGATAGATGGCATCGCTGGGCATGGTCAACGACAGGTCCATGCCGACTTTGGTGGTCGCGCTGCCGCCCCAAAGCACGGAGAGCGTGCCCCCGGTCACTGTGCCGGTCCCGCCGACGCCATTGCCGAAGGTCGGGCTGGTAGCCCCTAAAAGGGTAAACGTCGCAGTGCCGGATGCAGGCAGTGCCGACGGTGCGGTGGGAACGCCCGCGATGTAGTGAAGGGATGCAGTGCCCGTAAGCGCGTTCGGCGGGCTGCCGAACACACTGCCGCCCGGAGTGCCGTTCAACCAACGGCCCCAGGTGATGATTCCGTCGCTACCCACCTCAGTGCTGGACGTGCTGCCGCTGGTATACGTGGCAACACCGGAGGAAACGTTGATGATGCTGAGCGACAAGTCAGGGTTCTGCGCAATGCTGCCGTTGTTGGATACGAGGAAAGCGGGATTGCTGGGCCCCCCGGAAACAGTCACGTTGACCGGGTTGGTCTGGGACAGGAGCCCTGTACTGCTCCCTGTCGAAGCGCCTGCCGTAAATGCCGCGGTTCCATAAAGGGCGTCGCTACCGGCATTGACATTAACGACATATGCCAGTCCGGCGCGCTCGGCGTTCTGGCCCACGAAGAAGCCATCGATCGAGGTGGTGCAGGGACCGCCAAAGCAGGTCACTGGCGTTGATGCCGTTGTGGCCAGCGTGCCGGCAAAGGTGGCCGTCCCGGGGGTAAGCGAAATCTGGGATTGCGACGGGTTGGCCAGGCCGCCAGTGGAGGTCGCCTGGAATGTATTTACCCCGCCGCCGCCGAGGACCGTGAAATCGACGCCGATCTTCGCGGTCGCGCTGCCCCACAGGACCGACAGGGCTCCCGCGACGAAGCGGTTTCTCTCATTGGCAAAATTATTGGGGTCATCCGACGTCGGTATCGTTGCCCCAATCAGGGAATAGGTGGCGGTCCCGGACTGCGGGAGATTGGCGATCGGCGTAGGTGCGCCCAGTACGTAGGAAAAACTTCCACCGCCTACCGGCCCCGCAGCGCCGTTAATGTTGTAGAGACTCTGGGACGATGCGGGCTCGTTCGGGTTGTAGGTCCAGCGTCCCCAGGCGATCAGGCCGTCGGAGAACGACTGCGGCATGGCTTGATAAATGGCAAGCGTCGGAGTCCCGGTATCCGGCACGAATTTCATGAAACTTAGCCCGTTGAAGGTCGCCGCGCCCGGCCCGTCGAGGATCGCCCCGCCCGACAACCCAAACGCCGCCGCACCCAGAAGCAGATGGGGGATGGTCACCGACACGCCGCCAGCGGTGCTCGGCCCGTTCGCAATCGGTTGGAACGCCGTGGTCTGCGCCGAAGGCGATTGAGCCTGATTCGAAATGGTGGTCGTCGAACCGCCGATGAATGTGCCCCCCTTCGTGCTTCCGGCCGAATTGCAGGCAGCGAACATCACCGTGCCAACGGCGCAGAACGCGATGACGGACAGGGAATATGGGCGCATGATGGACTCCTAGATCTAGAACGTATACCGCAGCGACATGGTCACGGACTCGCGATCGTACTTGAACACTTCCTGATTCGACCGGTTCGCGGTATAGGTAAACACCGGCACCAGCGACAGGTCCTTGTCCAGCTTGTAGATCAGGCCCAACGTCAGATCCCACTGCATGTCCTGACGCGTGCTGAGGAACACAGGATCAGCTCCGCCGTATTTGCGATTCTCGTAACTCAAACCCTCGAAGCTCGCCAGGCGAGTGGAGAAGTAGTGCACGTCCCCCAGGCGCAGACCCCAGAGCCGGTGTCCGAGTTGCGGAACATCCGATTCCAGCGTCCGCTCCGTGCCCGTATACAGGATGAGCATCGGCGCCGTGGTGTTCAGACGCTGCCCGACCGCGGCTGGGGTCAGATTGATGCCGTAGACCGTGCGATTGACGTTGCGGAAATCCGCTCCCGGGTAATCCAGGCGCGAGCGCTGGGCGAACACGCCCGCTTCCACGAGAGGATGCACGACGCGGCGCCATTCGGCCGTGAATCCACCGCTGTCCAGCACGCGCTGGTTGTCCAGCGCGATCGAGTCCACGGTGCCGACAACACTGACGCGGTTTCTGTCGTCAACGTTGTATCGCACACCGCCCGTTGCCGAGACATCGCGAGTATTGAACTGACTGACGCTACTATTGATCTTCTCCAGTGCGCTGGCTCCGCCGATCAGTTCGACGCGCTCCGACAGAGGGTAGAAGCCGGCCACCTGGGCGTTGAACTGGGTGAACGAGTCGCTCTGCTTCTGCTGCGACGGTGAGAGCGTCGCCTGGACCCCGCCGAAGATCGGCAGGGTGATCGACTGCGCCGCCGTTGCCTGGTTGACGTTGGAATCGTAGCCAACACCAGCGGAGATATATCCGGAAAAGCGCTTGCGCTCGGCCAGGAGTTCACGATGGTAGTCGTCGACATACTTGTCCATGGCGGCGACGACCGCGGGCGGAGGGTTGAGGCTCTTCGCCTTCTCCAGCTCCAGCTGCGCGAGAAACAGGTTGCCGAACTGCATGTAGGCACGCGCGAGTTCGGCATGCGCCTGCGCCAGATCCGGCTTGATGCGCGCCGCTTCGCGCAGGCTTTCAATGGCGGTATCCACGTCGCCCGAATCGAGCGCCGCGATGCCGACGAGGTAGTGGTACTCCGCGCTTTGCGCGTTCGCGTCCTTCAGAGGGCGCAACAGTTCCAGTGCCGCGCCGGGGTTACCGCGATTGATCAGGTCGTTGGCGCTTCGCAATGCGTCCGTTTGCGACCATGACGGCGAGCAAACCAACACCAATGCCGCCCCCAAGGCGGCAACCCCCCGCTTGTTCAAAGTAACCCCTACTCTTTCTTCTTGTTACTAAAGGTGTTCAGTCCCGTTGACTAAAATATATTGTGCGCCCACCGGACGTGTCAATCGACATCAGGCTCGGGATGTGCGCCCGGAACGCGGCAAACCACAGTTGGCTGAACCGACCGCCACAAAGAGTCTGTCTCCGCCTTATTTCACCATGTGAAATATCGCCTTGATGTACGCTACACATAAAGCTACCCCTGTTTGAGAAGTCTGCGGCGCTATCAATGTGGCTCGAATGACCGCTTTAAGTCGAAAGCGGTCATTCAGGGTCAAAGACCAGTGGTGGACGGCAGAGCAAATGCCGTTGGGACAGATTCAGCGGCTTTCCGTAGGCTCCATCAGCAGGTGCCGCATCACGGGCGGTTCGGCGCCGAGGTGGAATGCATTCTTGCGGTCGCGCAGCGCCATGTCCTCGGCAGTCAGGCGCTCGATCTGGCGCAGGCGGTCGAGCCAGGAATCCACGAGGAAATGCTCGATGTAGCGGCCCGGATCCAGCACGTCGCGGTACATGCCCCAGTGCAGCGCGCCGTGACGAAGGCGCCAGCGCCGGCTGGCGGCCATGACCTTGGAGAATTCCCCGGCGCGCGCCGGATCGATCTGGTATTCGATGGTCACCATCACCGGGCCCTGGTCGCCCTCGATGGTCGCGCCGGCGGCGAACTCGGGCGTCACCTGCGCCGGCGTCAGGTCGCTCTCGCGCAGGCTGCCGAGTCGGTAGCGGCGCAGCACCAGCGCCAGCGCGATGAGAGAACCGCAGGCGGAAATCTCCATCGCGCGCTCGATCGAGGCCATTGATGCGACCTGGCCCCAGACGAAGGCGCCGGCGGTGGCGCCGACCATGCCGCTGGCGAGGAATACGGCGGTGCCGCGCGCCCGCACCCAGTCCGGCAGCGACATCTGCGCGGTAATGCTGAGCGTGTTGAAGGTCGCCACCCAGGCCCCGCCGCCGAAGAACAGGGCCGGCGCGGCGATCCAGGCGCTGGTCGCCTGCGACAGCGTCACGGTCGCGATCGCCTGCATCACGGCAAAAGTCACCAGCAACTGGTCGCGCGTCAGTCGGCGGCGCAGGTTGGGCAGCACGATCACGCTGGCGATGGCGCCGATCCCGAGCGCCGACAGCAGCAGCGTGTAGGTGCCGGCGTTGCCCGCGAGGCGATCGCGCGCCACCAGCGGCAGCAACGCCTGCATGATCACGGCGAAGAAGGTGTAGACGCAGACATGCGCGAGCGCGGCCACCATGGCGGGCGTCTGCCGCGCAAACTGCAAACCGAGCCGCATCGCGGCGACGAAGCGCTCGTTCGGCAGCGAACTCGCGCGCTGCTGGCGGGTTCCCTTGCCGAACGCAATCGTCACGGCCACCGAAATGAGCGCGCAAACGAGGAACACCCAGGGACCGCCGATCCAGACCAGTAGCAGGCCCGCCAGCACCGGTCCGACCACGCGCGCGCCGTTGTAGGAGACGCCGTGCAGCGCCAGTGCATTTGGCAGTTCAGCGCGCGGCACCAGGTTCGGCGTCATCGAGGCGACCACCGGCAGCCGGATCGCGCCGCCGATGCCGTGCGCGAAGGTCAACGCGAGCAGCAGCTCGGCGGTCATCTTCCCGGCCAGCGAAACCGCGAACAGCGTCAGCGACACGCCGGTCACCCACACCTGCGTCGCGATCAGCACGGAGTGCCGGTCGAAGAGATCCGCCAGCGCGCCGGCCGGCAGCGCCATGAGCAGGATCGGCAGCGTGATGGCGCTCGAGACCAGCGCCACGTACAGGGGGGATGGCGACAGCGAGGTCATCAGCCAGGCGGCGGTGCTGTCGCTGATCCACGAGCCGGTCAGCGCGGCGAACGACGATAGCCAAAGGATGCGGTAGCCATGGTGGCGCAACGGCGCCCAGGCCGACACCTAGCTGAGCCCCAGTTCGAAGGTCCAGGCCGAAAGCAGTTTGCCGCCGTCGAACAATGCGCCGCGCGCCGAATAGCGCTTTTCGTCGCGCCGCAGGATGGTGTCCTGGCCGCGGTAGCGAGCGGTCGCCGATTCGTAGGCCGAAAGAATGGCGTCGCCCGCCAGGATGAAGCGCCCGTGCAGCGTGCCTAACGAAGCGCTCTTCGACGTCCAGGGCGTGGTGAAATTGCCCGGCGCCATCGGCTGGATTTCGTAGACCGTGCGGTGCTCTACCGGTTGGGAAGTCAGCGTGCGCAGCACGCCTTCGTAAACCCACTTGTCCGGGTAATGGCGGATGTGCGCCTCTCCCGCGACCTTGGTGATGTTGCCGATACTGTCGAAGAACTCCCCCTCGGAGCGCCACAGTCCTTCCTTGAACAGGAACGTGTGCTCCATCGGGGTCAGGAACGCGCTCGCACGTTAGCCATGCGCCGCAACGCTGTCGGAGGGCGCCTGTGCCCGGCCGTCCATGGTGTAGTCGCGGATCACGCCGGCAATGCGCAGCCGGTACGAGGCGAGAATACCGCCG
>DATGGA010000042.1:0-59332 GCA_035308765.1 Burkholderiales bacterium | reverse complement strand
CGTCGGGCAACGCGAGGACCCGACCGTCTACGCCCTCGAAATGGCGCGCGACTACCCGCTCTTCGGCGCGGGTGCGGGCACCTTCGCCACCGCCTTCATGCGCTACCGCGGGCCCGACATCCGGGCCTTTTTCGACCACGCGCACAACGACTACACTCAATTCGCCGTCGAGACCGGCGCGCTCGGCGTGGCAATCGCGGGGAGCCTGCCGCTCATGGCGCTGATACTCGCGGTGCTTGCGCTGTCGCGCCGGCGCGATCCGCTTGCGCGCGGCTTCGCCTTCGCGGTGGTGATGGGCGTGTCCTCCATCGCGATACACAGCACCGTGGATTTCAACCTGCAGATCCCGGCAAACGCCTTCGCCTTCATGGTGCTGCTCGCTTTCGCCTGGATCGCGCTGCACCTCGACAGCGGCAACGCGGGCGAGCGCCGCCCGCCGGGATAGCGGGCCGGGAACGCGCTACCGTATCGCGCCGGCGCTATTTCTCGTCGAAAACCGTGACGCCGTCCCAGTCCGGCGGCGGGGGGTTGCGGCGCTTGTCCGCCACGATGCCGGCATATGCGCCGTAGAGCCCGCAGCCCGGGTTCATGCGCTGGAGCTCCAGCAAGTTGGCCTCCACCCGGTCCCATTGCTGCGCCCGGAATTCGCGCAGTGCCTGCGCCCACAGACCGAGCTCCTCGAGCGCCTGCCCACCCACATCCGGCTGCAGGCCTATCGGTTCGTAGATCGTGACCGCCTCACCCTTGCCCTTCACCTTTATGCGGTCGACCTCCCTGAAGACCACGTCATGAACCGCGTTCCTGGTCGCCTCGCCGACGAGAACTCCGACGCTGTAGTACTTGGTCCGGCCCTCCAGCCGCGAGGCGACGTTGACCGCGTCTCCCATCACCGTGTAGGCGCGCCGCACCTGCGAGCCCATGTCGCCGACCCGGACAAGGCCCGAATTGAGGCCCACCCCGATCTTGAGCGCGGGCCAGCCGCGCGCGATGAATTTTTCGTTCAGCGCCGCGCACTCCTTTTGCATCTCCAGGCTGGCGAGAACGCCGTTGCGCGCGTGCTGCGGATCCTCGACCGGCGCGCCCCAGAACGCCATGATCGAGTCCCCGATGTACTTGTCGAGAGTTCCGCGGAATCGGGCGCGGATGATGCTGCTCATGCCGGTCAGATACTGGTTGATGTATTCGCGGAGCTCTTCGGGTTCGAGCGTCTCGGATATGCCGGTAAATCCCCTCACGTCCGAGAACAGGATCGTCAGGTCCACTGCCTTGGGCACCATGCTGTATTTCTCGGGATCCGCCGCCATGCGGTCCACGAGCTCCGGCGGCACATACTGGCCGAAGAGCTCGGTGACCTGGCGCTTGGTGCGCGATTCGACGAAGTAGCCGTAGGCCATGTTCATCGTGTAGAGCAACGCCATCGTCAGGATCGAAGTGGCGAGCGGCAGCACCAGGTCCGCGCTGCTCCACGCCAGGATATTGAATCCGGTGACCAGCGCGGCGCCGACCACGGTTGCGACGGTGGCCCAGACGGCCGAGAGCATCGGGATCAGGACCGAGAGCGCCGCGCCGACGATAAAAAGCATGACCATTTCGGCCCCGACTACGTAGGGCGGCCGCTTCTTGAAGCTGCCTTCGATCATTCCGGCGATGAGGTTGGCGTGCGCCTCGACCCCCGGATAGGCGTTGCCCACGGGGGTGGAGCGCAAGTCCTTCAGCCCGGGCGCGGTGGTGCCGATCACCGCGATTTTGCCCTTCAGCAGGCCGGGCCGGATGCGGTCCTTCAGCACGTCGCCGAGCGAGACGTATTGGAAGCTGAACTGCGGACCGCGATAGGGGATCAGCGCCGCTCCCCGATCGTCCACCGGGATGATGACCGGGCCGACCTTGAACCACTCCAGCCCCGAGTACCCGCCCGCGGCATTCCGCTCCGACGCGAATCCCGGCTCCACGTTCGGCACGGTTCCCGATTCCAAGCCGATGAGCGTGCGCAGCATCGCCAGCGAAAGCGCCTCGTAATACGCTCCTTCGAACTCCATGACGATCGGCACGCGCCGCGACACGCCGTCATCGTCGACCAGCGGGTTGAAATGGCCCGAACTCGCCGCATTCCTGACGAAGACCGGCAGATTGCCGGTATAGCCCTCGCCACGGGTGAAATTGACGCTCCTGCCGGAGAACGTGCCCCTGGGCAGCACGGGATCGGGAATCGCGTTGACTTTTACCGCGCCCTCTTCGGTATTGAAGTAGTACCCGAGGACCACCGGCCGCCCCTTCATGCTGGCGGCGAACTGGCCGTCGAAATCCAGGCTGGCCCTTTCACGCCTGTAGGCGCCCTGGAATACCGGGTCATCCTTCAATACGCCCTGCGCGAATGCATCCAGCCTTTGCATGCCCGAGCTCGTGTCGCGCTCTGCCCAGACCACGTCGAAACCGACCAGTTTCAGACCGTACTGGTCGAAAAGCTTGTCCATCAGCCGCGCCATCACGTCGCGGCTCCAGGGCCAGTGCCCGATCTCGCCGAGGCTTTTTTCGTCGATGTCGAGGATGACGACGTTGTCGTAAACTCCGCGCGGCATCGTCAATCTCAGCCGTGCGTCGTAGATGATGTCGTCGAGCTGGTTTATGAATCCGAACTGGTAGGCCCGGGCGGCATGCCCGATGAAGAACAACGTGATCGCCAGGCCGAGCATCATCCTGGCGACGTGCTTCCTCACTCTCATGCCCCTCCCGTACGAACTTGCCAGGAAGTCTAGCCTTGAATGACCGCTTGTATGGTTGGGGTGGTGTAACGGGCGTTCATCAGACGCGGTCCCTCTCCGCACCGCCTTGCGGCAAGTGCGGAGGGGACGAACCCTGCCGCGGAGGAGGAGGGAGGAGACCGCGGAAGGCGCGTTCTTATGTTCTGCCCACAGCCCGCACGCTGAATTCAGTGCTTGGTGCTGCGGTGCATCAAATTTACGGCTTTGCTGAACGATATACAATAACGTATAAAAGAAAAACTCCATTGCTATATTAGCAAAGGTGATTTGAACCTCGATGGGCGATTCGCTGTACGAGATGTCGGTGTTCTCGAAAGTGGTCGCCGCAGGCAGCCTGTCTGCCGCCGCGCGCGACATGGGCGTGTCCACGGCGGTGGTCAGCCGGAGGCTGGCGGCGCTGGAAGCACGTCTCGGTGTGCGCTTGGTCAACCGCACCACCCGCCGCCTCGCGCTCACCGACGAAGGCGCGAGCTATCACGAGGCTTGCGCCCGGATCCTCGCTGAAATCGAAGACGCCGACGCCGCGGCCGCCGCGCAGCGCGTCGAGCCGCAGGGAATTCTCAAGGTGGCGCTGCCGGCTTCGTTCGGCCACAAGCACATCGCGCCGCTGGTGCCGCCGTTCGCGGCGCGCTACCCGAAAATCCAGCTTGCGCTCAGCTTGTCGGACCGGACGGTGAACGTGATCGAGGAAGGCTACGACCTCGCCATCCGCATCGGTGAACTGGAAGACTCCTCGCTCGCTGCGCGCAAGCTGGCGCCGAACCGGCGTGTAGTCTGCGCGAGCCCGGAATACCTCAGGACGCATGATGCGCCGCGCACGCCCGACGATCTGCCGCGGCACAATTGCCTCACGACCACCGACCTGCACATGAATTGGGAATACAAAAGCCCGGACGGCAAGCGCGGCACGGTCCGCGTCACGGGACGCTACGCCTGCGACAACTGGGAAGTGTTGCGAGAATGGGCGCTGGCGGGCCTGGGCGTCGCGCTCAAATCAACCTGGGATGTGCGCCGGCAGCTGGAAGACGGGTCTCTGGTCCGCCTGCTGCCGGGCTACGAATTCGGCACCGACGTCGCGATCTACGCGATTTATCCCCACCGCCGCCACCTGCCGGCAAAGACGCGCGTATTCATCGACTACCTGGCCGAGTCGTTCGGACCCGAGCCCTACTGGGACCAGCCGCAGAAGTTGACGGGAAAGGCGGCGCGAACCAAACGCCAGGTAGCGGTCTGAAGGAATATGCTAACAGTCCGATTCGAGGAGACTGAACCATGAATGCCCCAGTCGATTCCGCCGCCCTCGCCAGGGTTTCCCTCGACGACAAGTACACTCTGGACAAGGGCCGCGTGTTCCTTACCGGCACTCAGGCCCTGATTCGCCTGCTGCTGCTGCAGCGCGAACGCGACCAGCGCTCCGGCCTGAACACGGCCGGCTTTGTTTCGGGCTATCGCGGCTCGCCTCTCGGCGGGCTGGACCAGGCGCTCGGCCGCGCACAGTCGCATCTGGCATCGCATCACGTGAGATTCCAGCCCGGCGTCAACGAAGATCTCGCTGCAACCTCGATCTGGGGCACGCAGCAACTGAACATGTTCCCGGGCGCGAAGTACGACGGCGTGTTCGGCATGTGGTACGGCAAGGGACCCGGCGTGGACCGCTGCGGCGACGTCTTCAAGCACGCGAACTCGGCGGGCACGGCAAAGCACGGCGGGGTGCTGGTGCTGGCGGGCGATGATCATGCCGCCAAGTCCTCCACGCTCGCGAACCAGAGCGAGCACATCCTCAAGGCCTGCTGCATTCCCGTGCTCAATCCGTCGAATGTGCAGGATTATCTCGATTTCGGCCTGCACGGCTACGCCATGAGCCGCTACTCGGGCTGCTGGATCGCTTTCAAGTGCGTCACCGATGTGGTCGAGTCCGGTGCTTCGGTGATCGTGGACCCGGATCGCGTGCAGGTAAAAATGCCGACCGATTTCAGCCTGCCAAAGGAGGGGCTGAATATCCGCTGGCCGGACGGCATCCTGGAGCAGGAAACGCGGTTGCTGGACTGGAAGGTTTACGCAGCTCTTGCTTACGTGCGCGCAAATGGTCTCGACCGCATCGTCTGGGATTGTCCCAACCCGAAGCTGGGCATCATCACCACCGGCAAAAGCTTCGGCGACACCATGCAGGCGCTCTCGGACCTGGGCATCGATGAAAAGGTCGCGCGCGACATCGGTTTGCGCGTCTACAAGGTCGCGATGTCCTGGCCGCTCGAGCCTCAGGGCGCGCGCCGCTTTGCACAAGGGCTGGAAGAGATCCTGGTGGTGGAGGAAAAACGGCAATTGATCGAATACCAGATCAAGGAAGAGCTATACACATGGGAAGCCGGCAAGCGTGCGCCGCGCGTGGTGGGCAAGTTCGACGATAACGGCGAATGGAGCCGGGCCGAAGGCCAGCCCGCAGGCACCTGGCTGCTGCCCGCGCACTACGAGCAAAACCCGGCGATCGTCGCCAGGGCGATTGCTCAGCGCCTTTCGAAACTGGACATGGCATCCGCGTTGGGAAGCCAGTTCAAGGAACGGCTTGCCTATCTGGACTTCAAGGAGAAGGCGCTCGCCAAGCCGCGCGTGACGTCGGTCCGCCAGCCCTATTTCTGCTCGGGCTGCCCGCACAACACCTCGACGCGGGTGCCCGAAGGCAGCCGCGCCACCGCCGGCATCGGCTGCCACTTCATGGCGGTGTGGATGGACCGCAGCACCTCGACCTTCACTCACATGGGCGCCGAGGGCGCGACCTGGATCGGGCAGGCGCCGTTCACCAGCGAGAGGCACATCTTCGCCAACCTCGGCGACGGCACTTATTTCCATTCCGGGCTGCTGGCGATCCGGGCGGCGGTCGCCGCCAAGGTCACGATGACCTACAAGATCCTCTACAACGACGCCGTGGCGATGACCGGCGGCCAGCACCACGACGGGCCGCTCGACCCGGCGATCATTTCGCGCCAGATCGCCGCCGAGGGCGTAACGCCGATCATCGTCGTCACCGACGAGCCGGAAAAATATCCCGCGGGCGTGAACTGGGCTCCGGGCGTCACCGTCCGCCATCGCGACGACCTCGACGCGGTGCAGCGCGAGCTGCGCGCGCTGCCCGGCGTGTCCGCGCTCATCTATGACCAGACCTGCGCCTCGGAAAAACGCCGGCGCAGGAAGCGCAACGAGTTTCCCGATCCCGCGAAGCGCGCCGTGATCAACGAAATGGTGTGCGAAGGTTGTGGCGACTGCAGCAGCAAGTCCAATTGTCTCTCGGTCGAACCGCTGGAAACGGAATACGGCAGGAAGCGGACCATCAACCAGTCGACCTGCAACAAGGACTATTCCTGCGTCAAGGGTTTCTGCCCGAGCTTTGTCACGGTCGAGGGCGGGAAACTGAAGAAGGGCCGCTTGTCAAATGCGGCCGACGCGAAAGCCGGCGACGATTTTCCGGCGATGCCCGAGCCGCAAATTCCCGGGCTGCAGGACCAGTTCGGCGTTCTCATCACCGGCATCGGCGGCACCGGGGTGATCACTATCGGCCAGATCCTGGGCATGGCGGCGCACCTTGAAGGCAAAGGAGTGTCGGTGCTGGATATGTCGGGCCTGGCGCAGAAATACGGCGCCGTGATGTCGCACGTGAAAATTGCCTCCAGCGCCGAAGAGGTGCACGTGGCGCGCCTGGGCACGGGCGATGCGTGCCTGGTGCTCGGCTGCGATCTCGTGGTAACCGCCGCCGGCGACGCGCTCGACAAGATGCACGCGCAGAAAACGCATGCGGTCGTAAACGGCACCACCTCGCCGACCGCCGAGTTCGTCAAGAATCCGAACTGGCAGCTGCCGGGCAGCGACCTGGCGCACGACATCCGCGAGGCCTGCGGCGGCGAGAACGCCGAGTTCGTGCCCGCCGCCGAACTCGCCACCGCGCTGATGGGCGACTCGATCGCAACCAACATGTTCATGCTCGGCTACGCATGGCAGAAGGGCTGGGTACCGCTCGGCCGCGAGGCCATCGAGCGCGCCATCGAGTTGAACGGCGTCTCGGTAGCGTTCAACCAGCAGTCCTTCGTCTGGGGACGGCGTGCCGCAGCCGACCTGGAACGCGTCCGGCGCATCGCCATTCCTGCCGAGGTCATCCCGATCGAGCAGCATTTCTCGCGCAATCTCGAGGAGCTTGTCGAGCGCCGCGCGCAGTTCCTGACCGGATACCAGGATGCCGCGTACGCCGCCAGGTACCGGAAACTCGTCGACCGGGTAAGACAGGAAGAGCAGAACAAGACCGGTTCGAGCAAGCTGGCCGAGGCAGCGGCCCGCTATTACGCGAAACTTCTCGCCTACAAGGACGAATACGAGGTCGCGCGCCTGTACACCGACGGCGCGTTTCGCAGCAAGATTGCTTCGATGTTCGAAGGCGACTACAAGCTGGTGTTCCATCTCGCGCCGCCGCTGCTGGCCAGGCCCGACCCGCGCACTGGCGAACCGGCGAAGATGAGCTTCGGCCCGTGGATGCTGGGCGCATTCAAGGTCCTTGCGAAACTGAAAGGCCTGCGCGGGACTGCGCTCGACATCTTTGGCCGGTCCGAAGAGCGCCGCATGGAGCGCGCACTGATCGGCGAGTACGAGCAAACTCTCGAAACGCTGATTGAAGGCCTCTCGCGCGACAACCACGCTCTGGCGGTCGAAATCGCCTCGCTGCCCGAAACCATCCGTGGCTACGGCCACATCAAGGCGAAAAGCGCCGCGATGGCGCGAGCGAAGCGCGAAGAACTGCTGGCGCGCTACCGGTCTGCTCCGGTACGGGCCGCGGCTTGACGGCAGGACGTCGGGCCTGCGTCCTTTTCGCCGCATGGCTGGCGGCGGTAGCCGCCTACGGCCAGGCAGCCGACACTCGCACACTGGAACTGGACGGCGGCGCCAGCGTCACCTATGCGCTGCGCACCTACGCTGCGGACGCGCACTTGTTGCGGCCCGCGGCGGACCTGGCGCCCGACAGCGCGCTGAACGCGGCCAAATTGCTCAACCTGTACCTGTCGATCGGCGACATCGAGGCGGCTGCGCTGCTGTCCAATTCGCCCCGCCGGCGCTTCGAGTTGCTGCGCGACTACCGCGAAAAAGTGGGTGCAGAGGAATTCAAGCGCGTCTTCGCGCAATACTTTGCTCCCGAAAACCGGCTCGTTGCGGAAATTATCATCGGCAATCACAGCCTCCTGGTCTGGGACCTGAGGGAGAGCGCAACCCGGATCGCGGGACAGTACTTCGTTGAAATCGACGGCCGCTACTTCATTGACGACACGCCAAACGAAGTGCGCAGCCGCCTGCAGCTGGTTCTGGCGGCCTACCGAAGCGGCAAGCTTCCCGGCCCGCATCCGGCGAATGCGTCCGGATCCTAGACTTTCACCCGGAACGGCGTGAAGTTCGTGTGCCGGTCGTAGTAGTCCTCGTTCTCGGCGCGCTTGAGGAAGGCGACTACGCGGTAGGTGACCGGCGTCATCACCACCTCCCAGCCTGTTTTTAGGACGTACTGGATCATCGCGACCTTGACGATGTCGCTGCTTTCCCAGATGCCGTAGAACGCGATGCCGTAGAACAAAGACGAATCCACGAACTCGCCCGCGATCGTCGAACCGATGATGCGCGTCCAGAGCCATTTCCCCGCGGACCAGATCTTCATCTTTGCCAGCACATAGCTATTGACGAAGCTGCCGGACCAGAACGCGATCATGGAGCCCAGCGCGATGCGCCAGGCATTGCCGAACACCGCGTCGAGCGCCGGCTGGTAGGTCTTCATGTAATCCGAAGGGCCCGGCGGCAGGCTCACGACCACCCAGGACATGAACGAGGCGAAGGCAAGCGCGCCGAACCCGGCCCAGACAACGCGGCGGTCGCGCCCGTAGCCGTATACCTCGGTCAGGATGTCGCCGAAGATGTACGAGATCGGGAAGAACAGCACGCCGGCGCCGAACGGCGTCGGCCCCAGCAGCGGCAGGTCGATCACCGCCTGCTTGGCGGCGCCGATGAAATTCGAGCAGATCAGCACGGCGACGAATGCCGCCATGACGAAGTCGTAGTACCGGTAAGTCCGCTGCGGGGTGGCGGTCACGGCTTCAGCGCAGCTTCGGAGCGTGGTCGCGTACGTCCGGGTCAATCTCGACGCGCATCGCATCCAGCATGCGGGAGACCATCGCGTAGAAACCGGCCGTCAGGGAAAGCTCGACGAACTCCGTGTCGCTGAAATGCTTTTTTACCTCGACGTGAACCTTGTCCGTGACGTTGCAGGCCATCACCGCTTCGGTCAGCGCCAGCGCCGCCCGCTCCCTGGCATCGAATTCCTTCGACGCGCGCCAGCCCGCGAGTGCCGAGATCTTCGCCTCGCTCACCTCCGCCTTGCGCGCCATCCTGAGGTGGTGGGCCCATTCATACTCGGAACGGGCGATCTGCGCCGTGCGCAGGATCATGAGCTCGCGCAACGCCCGCGGCGTGCGGCTGTCGTGGCGGATCGCATTGGCGAACTCCGTCCACGCGGCGGCGAGCGCCGGATGGTTGCCCAGCGCGCGGTAGAGATTCACGGGCGCGCCCCAGAGTTCCTCGAGCCGTTTCTCGAGTACGGGCTCGAACGCCGCATTGGGAACGCGTTGCATGGCGCAAGTATGCCTCAGCGCGGAATCCGGGAGGATAATGGCGCATGGCTGATCTCTGGGAAAACCCGGCCGGCACCGACGGCTTCGAGTTCATCGAATACGCCGCTCCCGATCCCAGGGCCATGGGTGAATTGTTCGAGCGCCTGGGCTTCAAGGCCATCGCTCGCCACCGCCACAAGAACGTGATCCTCTATCGCCAGGGCGGCATCAACTACATCGTCAACGCGGAGCCGGACTCGTTCGCGCAGCGCTTCGCGCGCCAGCACGGGCCGAGCATCTGCGCCATCGCGTTTCGGGTGCGGGACGCCAAGGCGGCCTACGAGCGCTGCGTCGGCCTGGGTGCCTGGGGTTACGCGGGCCATGCCGGTCCGGGCGAGCTCAACATCCCCGCGATCAAGGGCGTCGGCGACTCGCTGATCTATCTCATCGACCGCTGGCGCGGCAAGAACGGCGCCAGGCAGGGCGACATCGGCAACATCGGCTTCTACGACGTGGATTTCGAGCCGCTGCAAGAGGGGGGGTCAAATGCGGCCTCACTCAATCCCGTCGGGCACGGCCTTACTTACATCGACCACCTGACGCACAACGTGCACAAGGGCCGGATGAAGGAGTGGGCGGATTTCTACGAGCGCCTGTTCAATTTCCGCGAGGTCCGCTACTTCGACATCGAGGGCCAGGTGACGGGCGTCAAGAGCAAGGCGATGACCAGTCCCTGCGGCAAGATCCGCATCCCGATCAACGAGGAGGGCACCGAGAAGGCCGGCCAGATACAGGAATACCTCGACCTCTACCACGGCGAAGGCATCCAGCACGTCGCGCTCGGATCGACCGACCTCTACCGGACGGTGGATGCGCTGCGCGCGAGCGGCGTCAAGCTGCTCCATACGATCGATACCTACTACGAGCTGGTGGACAAGCGCATTCCCGGCCACGGCGAGAATCTTGCCGAACTGAAAAAACGCGGAATCCTGATCGACGGCAAGGCCGGCGCGCTGCTGCTGCAGATCTTTTCCGAGAACCAGCTGGGGCCGATCTTCTTCGAATTCATCCAGAGGAAGGGCGACGAGGGTTTCGGCGAGGGCAATTTCAAGGCGCTGTTCGAATCCATCGAGCTCGACCAGATGCGGCGCGGAGTCTTGAAACCCACGACATGAGCCTGAGAGGCGACTATTCCCTCGCCGCTCCGGATTTTTCCGTAGAGCAGGACTGGAGCGCTTACAGCAAGGAGGAACACGCGCTCTTCCGGCGCCTTTACGACCGCCAGTCGAAGCTGGTGCCTCGCTGCGCCTGCCCGGAATGGATAACCGCCATCGCGGGGTTGGACGCAGGCGCCGGCATCCCGAAATTTGACCAGGTTTCCGGAAAACTGCGCAAGGCGACCGGATGGGAAATCGTCGCGGTGCCGGGCCTGATTCCCGATGATGCATTCTTCACGCACCTTGCCAACCGGCGCTTCCCGGTCACGGTCTGGCTGCGCAAGCCGGAAGAGTTCGATTACATCGTCGAACCCGACGTATTCCATGATTTCTTCGGCCATGTGCCGCTGCTGTTCGACCGGGTCTATGCCGACCATCTCAACGAATACGGCAAGGGCGGGCTGAAAGCCATGCGTCTCGACGCGGTAAAGATGCTCTCGCGCCTGTATTGGTACACGATCGAGTTCGGACTGATCAAAACGCCTGCCGGCGTCAGGGCCTATGGCGCCGGATTGATCTCTTCCGGCGGCGAACTGGCGCATAGCGTCGCCGATCCCGCGCCAAGGCGATTGGATTTCGATCTCGAAAAAGCGCTCCGGACGGACTACCTGATCGACCGCTACCAAAGCACATATTTCGTCATCGATTCCTTCGCGCAGCTGATGCGCGACACCGCGCCCGATTTCACGCCGATCTACGACAAGCTGCGCGCGATGCCGTCCCTAGCGCCCTAGAGACCGCGGTCGACGTCGATCCCTTTGTAGAGCCAGTCCACTTCCCAGGGATTGTCCGGATCCCGTCCGCGCGCCAGTTCGTTCCTCAGCGCGCGCGCGCCGCCATCGACGTGGATGTATTCGCCGAAGAAGCGCGACGACAGCACCACGCGCGCGGTGCGGTTCATGCGCTCGCGCTGGTAGGCGAGGAACGCGCGGTTGTAGTCCTCGCCAGCGGCGGCCACCTTTTCCGCCAGCACCACGCCGTCCTCGATCGCCATCTGCGCGCCCTGCGCGAGGTACTGCAGCGTCGGGTGAGCGGCATCGCCCAGCAGGGTGACGCGGCCATCCGTCCAGTTGGTCGCGGGATCGCGGTCATGCAGCACCCAGTTGCGCTCGCGCGAGACATAGCGCAAGTTGTCGCGCACGCCCGGATGAGTGCGCGCGAAGATTTCCTCGAGCTCGTCCGGCGCGCCGGGGTTCGGCTCGCCGCGGCGGACGCGGCGGCTGCAGATCGTCGCGACATTGTTCATCACTGCCCCGCCCTGCAGGCGGTACTGAACCATGTGCAGGTCCGGTCCGCCCCAGATGGTCATGGTGCCGATGCGGCTGCGGTCGACGATCTGCGCGTCGGGCACGACGCCGCGGTAGACATAGTGCCCCGCCATGCGCGGCGCGCCGTCGCCGATCACGGCCTGGCGCGTCGGCGACCACAGGCCGTCGGCGCCGACCAGCGCTGCGCCCTCGTAAGTGGTCCCGTTTTCGCAAACGGCGGTCACGGTGTCGCCCTTTTGCGAAAAGCTTTTCACTCCGCGGGATGATTCAAGGACAACTTCACTCCTTTGTTTGCATGCCTCCAGCAGCCCGCCATGCAGATCGCGGCGGTGGATCACGAAGTAGCGAAACTCGTAGCGCGACAGAAAAGCCTTGCCGAGCGAGATGCGGCTGATCTCCTCGTTGGTCAGCGCATCGGCAAAAATCAGCGCCTCCGGAAACACGGACGCTGGCTCGAGCGACTTCAGCACGCCGAGCCGCTCCAGCATGCGGGCGACATTCGGTCCCATCTGGATGCCATAGCCGATCTCGCCGAACTCGGCCGCTTTCTCCAGCACGCGCACCCGCCGGCCCTTCTGCGCCAACGCCAGCGCCGCGGCCAGGCCGCCGATCCCACCACCTGCGACCAGTATTTCGCGCCCACTCATATCTCGCGTCCGCTCATGATTACGCGTTATTCTCTGCTTTCAAGCCCCTGGAGGGAGAAAATGCCGTCCGTTCGATTTATTTTTTCCGTCATCGCGCTCACAGCGGCATTCGCGTCGCCGGCGACGCACGCGCAAGTCTACCCCGCGAAACCTGTCCGCCTGATCGTGCCCTATCCGGCCGGCGGCGGCACCGATTTCTTCGCCCGCGCAGTCGGCGCGCAGCTTTCCCAGCAACTGGGCCAGCAGATCGTCGTCGAGAACCGCCCCGGCGCCGCGACCATCATCGGCGCCGAAGCAGCGGCGAAATCCGCTCCCGACGGCTACACCCTGCTGCTGGGAGACACCGCCACCTTCGCGGTCAATCCGACTCTCTACAAGAAGCTGCCCTACGACCCGCAGAAGGATTTCGCGCCCATCAGCCTGACCGGGCGTTTTGCGCTGCTGCTCGTGGTCAATCCGGCAAAGATCACGGCGACCTCGGTGAAGGGGCTCATCGAGGAAGCCGGCAAGGCGCCCGGCAAGATCGACTATGCGTCGCCCGGTCCGGGAAGCCCGCATCACCTGGCGATGGAAATGTTCAAGCAGCGCACCGGGACGCAGTTCAACCACGTGCCCTACAAGGGCGCAGGCCCGGCGATCCAGGATCTGCTCGGCGGCCAGGTGTCGCTGATGTTCCTCGACCTCGCGGCCGGCGCGCCGCAGGTCAAGTCCGGCAAACTGAAGGCGCTTGCCGTCGCGAGCGACAAACGCATCGCCGCTCTGCCGGAACTAGCCACTGTCGCGGAATCAGGCTACCCGGGCTTTGAAGCCTGGGCGTGGCAGGCGCTCGCCGCGCCCGCAAGCACGCCGAAGGAGATCGTCGCCAGGCTGAACGCCGAATACCGCAAGGCGATCGGCATGCCGGAACTGCGCCAGAAGCTGATCGACGCCGGCATCGACCCGCTGCAAAGCTCTCCCGATGAGGCAAGCGCCTATATGAGAAGTGAAGCCGCGAAGTGGGCGAAGGTGATCAGCGACGGAAAAATCACCGTCGAATAAGATACCTCGGCAATGAAACGCGAAAAACTTTCCTACCAGTCGGGCTTCGGCAACACCTTTTCCAGCGAAGCGGCGAAGGGGGCGCTTCCGGTCGGGCAGAACTCGCCACAGCGCGCGCCCAGGGGCCTGTATGCCGAGGTCCTGTCGGGCACCGCATTCACCGCGCCGCGCGCCGAGAATCTCTCCAGTTGGCTGTACAAGCTGCGCCCGTCGGCGATGCACGCTCCATACAAACCGATCGCAAATGGATTGCTGCGTTCGGGTCCGTTCGACGAAGTGAAGACGCCGCCCAACCGGCTGCGTTGGAATCCGCTGTCGATTCCGTCCAAGCCCACTGACTTTGTCGACGGCCTTATGACCATGGCGGGCTCAGGCGACCCCGCGACGCATGCCGGGGTCGGCGTGCACCTGTACTGCGCCAACCGCTCCATGAGCAACCGCTATTTCCACAATGCGGATGGCGAAATGATGTTCGTACCGCAGCTGGGCTCACTTTCGATTTTTTCCGAACTGGGAAAAATGGAAGCCAGGCCGGGAGAAATCGCAGTTCTGCCGCGTGGCATGAAATTCAAAGTGGGCCTGCCCGACGGCCCTTCGCGAGGCTACGTTTGCGAGAACTACGGCGCGCCCTTCCGCCTGCCGGAACTGGGGCCGATCGGCTCGCAGGGCCTGGCGCAAAGGCGCGATTTCCTCGCGCCGGTCGCCGCATTCGAGGACAGGGGCGGCAAGTGCGAGGTGGTGCTGAAGTTCCTCGGCAACCTGTGGGCGTCCGAGTACCGCCATTCGCCGCTCGACGTCGTCGCCTGGCACGGCAACTACGTGCCCTACAAGTACGACCTGGCGCGCTTCATGGTGATGAACACGGTGAGCTTCGACCATCCTGATCCGTCGATTTTCACGGTACTCACCTCGCCATCGGGCCACCCCGGCGTGGCGAACTGCGACTTCGTGATTTTCCCGCCGCGCTGGCAGGTCGCCGAACACACGTTCCGCCCGCCGTGGTTCCACCGCAACGCGATGAGCGAGTTGATGGGCCTGGTGCACGGCGCCTACGAATCCAAGGCGGAAGGCTTTTTGCCCGGCGGCATGTCGATCCACAACTGCCTGCAGGGCCACGGCCCGGATGTCCCGACCTTCGACAAAGGCAGCGCGGTGGAGCTCAAGCCCCACCGGATCGAAAACTCGCTCGCTTTCATGTGGGAGTCGCGCTACGTGTTCCGGCCGACGAAATTCGCGCTCGCCGCGCCGCAACTGCAGAAGAACTACGACGCCGTCTGGAGCGGGTTCAAGAAACATTTCAAATGAATGAGACGCATGATCCCGGGCTGAAAAGCTGGGTGGAATCGGCGAATGTCCCGGGCTGTGATTTCCCGATCCAGAACCTGCCTTACGGGATATTCAGGGGGAAACGCGGCAATGAACGCCCCCGGGGCGGCGTGGCGATCGGCGACCAGATCCTCGACCTCGCTGCGGTGGGCCTCAACACGGGGCCGACGCTGAACATCCTCGCCGCAGCCGGGCGCCCCGCCTGGAGGGCGCTGCGCAAGCTCCTGTCGGGCGTGCTGTCGGAGCCGAAAAACCGCAGGAAATTCTCGAAATACCTGGTGCCGATGAGGCAGGCGGAACTGTTCCTGCCGGTCGTGATCGGCGACTACAGCGACTTCTACACCGGCATCCACCATGCGACCACCGTCGGCAGGATCTTCCGGCCAGACAATCCGCTGCTGCCGAACTACCACTGGGTTCCGATCGGTTATCACGGGCGCACCTCCTCGATCGTCGTCAGCGGCACGCCGGTCGTGCGGCCGAACGGACAAACGAAGGCGCCTGACGCTGCCGCGCCCGTATTCGGTCCCAGCAGGCGGCTAGACTTCGAACTGGAGCTCGGCTTCATCATCGGCCCGGGCAATCCCCTCGGCAAGCCGGTGCCGATTTCCAGGGCGCTGGACCACGTTTTCGGCGTAGTGCTGTTCAACGACTGGTCGGCGCGCGACATCCAGGCTTGGGAATACCAGCCGCTCGGGCCTTTCCTCGCCAAGAGCTTCGCTTCCACCGTGTCGCCGTGGATCGTGACCATGGAGGCGCTGGAGCCGTACCGCTGCGCGGCATTCGACCGTGCGCCCGGCGGCCAACCCGCGCCGCTGCCTTACCTGCTGGACAAAACGGACCAGCGTGAAGGCGGCTACGCTATCGGCATGGAGATGTACCTCCGCAGCGCCCGGATGCGGGCGCAGAAGGTGGCGCCGGTGCGCCTGACGCGCAGCGACTTTCGCCACTCGTTCTGGACCGCGGCGCAGATCGTGACCCACCAGGCTTCCAGCGGCTGCAACCTGCGGCCAGGCGACCTGCTCGGCTCCGGCACCATCTCCGGGCCGACGCCGGATTCGCCCGGCTCGATGCTGGAACTCACGCAGGCCGGCAAGGCGCCTATCGCGCTGCCCACGGGCGAGACGCGTGTGTTCATCGAGGACGGCGATGAGGTAATCCAGCGCTCGCGCTGCGTGCGCGAGGGATATGCGTCGATAGGTTTCGGCGAAGCCGCGGGCCTGGTCAAGCCCGCGCCCTGAAAATCGGGCTTTGACCCCGATTTGCGCTATTTCCGCGGCGCGCGGTCGAGGTGGAGCGACACCCAGCCCAACGCCAGCAGGATGACGAAGACGAAGGCGTTGGCCGGGATCTGCAGGTTGAAATCCACGGTGCTGTGGATGCCGAGCGCGGTGATGCCCATAACCACGGCGAAGGCAACGCCGCGCGCGAGCGGATCGCGCCGGCGCGACTGCGCCAGGACGGCGCTGACAAACGAAGCCAGCACCAGCAGCCCCAGCAGCGAACCACCGATGATCCCGGTTTCGGCGAGAAACTGCACGTAGTCGTTATGCACGTGGTCGTAGTAGGCGCCGACGTCCTGGCCGCGATAGCGGGTGAAGGCAGTGTAGAAGGTGCCGCCGCCGGTACCGACCAGGGGATAGTCCTGGATGATGCGCACCGCATAGACACTCGGATCGACCCGCTCTTCCACCTGATGCATGGTGGTTTCCTCGATTCTCTTGAGGGTGCGCTCGACGCCGAACCAGGTGCCGATGATCAGGATGTCGATGGCGATCAGGCTGGCGATCAGGATCACTATGCTGCGCGAAGCGCGCCGCGACAGGATCAGCCCGATGACGCCCGCCACCAGCAGGCTGGAGAGGAAGGCCGTGTTGCCCATGCGCGAGTGCGTCATGACGAGCGCGATCACCATGATCACGAGCAGCAGCCGCAGCATCGCCTTGGAGCTCAGCAGCAGCACGGCGAGATCTTGCAGGTATTGCCGCCAGTTGCGCGCGGCGGGCCGGTCCTCGAACTGCGCGATCATGAGGCCGATGCCCACCGCGAGGCTCATCTCGAGCAGCCCGGCGAGGTGATTGCGGTTGACGAAGCTGCCGCTCGCCTGGGCGGAATTCAGCACCGGCATGCCGAGCACCTCGATGTCCACCCCCGCGAGGTGCATCAGCGCGCCGTAGAACGCCTGCGCCACCCCGCTGGCGACGATCGCCAGGCACAGCCACACCAGACGCTGGCGGCGATGCACCAGCAACAGCGTCAAGGCGAAACCGAGGGCGTAGGCGCAGCTCTTGAGCCAGAAAACGAAGGTGGCGTGGGGATCCAACGAGAGTGTGATGAGGCGATCCGGCGGCCCCAGGTAGTCCGCGGCCGCGTGCAGCCCCGCTGCCTGCGGCGAGAGCGCGCGCACCACGGCCGCGGGCAGCGGAGTCCATTGCGCGAGCAGCAGCAGCAGCCAGAGGACCAGCAGCGCGAGCGCCGGCAGCGCGGCACGTACCGCGGGACCCGGCGCCACCTCGCGCCTGGCGTAGCCGGCGAGCCAGAGCAAGCCAGCCAGGAAGATGCCGATTTCGAGGATCGCCCAGGCCAACGGGCGGTTGCTGCCGAGCGGGATCGGCGCCCAGACGATGAGCGCCGCGAACAGCCAGAACGCCGTGCGATCGAAAACGGGCCGGGTCAGTTACAGCTCGCGGCGCAGGGCAAGCCGCCGCCGCCGCCGCCGGTCGCGGGAGTCCCTGCCACACCGACGGCCGGCGCCGACGGTGGAGGCGGTTGATTGATGGTGCCGGGGGGCGGCAGGCTTTCCAGCTGTTTCAGAATCTCCGCCGCGGCCGTCTTTTGCGCGGTCGCCTCGTCAAGCGTGGAATCGCCCTTCAGCGCCGAGGTGACCGCCGCCATGGTGATAATCGTCTGCACAATCTTTTGGTTGTAACCCGTCAAATCCGCCAATTGCTGCTGCATGTCCTGTCCCTGCGCGAATTGCCCGAGCAGCTGCAGCAGATGCGCCGTCGTGTCGCTGCGCAAGACGCCATCCTCGCTAAGGTACATGCCTTGCCCTGCGGAGAGCTGCTGCGGTTGTCCCGAGGGCAGGTATGCCACTACGCGGCCATCCTGCACCGTCACCGCCACCGCCCCACTCTGCGCCACTGCGCTCGCGTCGGTACCCGGCAAGATCGAAGCATCGACGCCCACCGTCACCACGCCCACCTGCACGCGCACCGCATCGGGATTGAATTGCGCGATCTCGCCCATCATGATGCGCAGGCTGCCGCTGATCAGGTTGAGCCACTCCTCGCTTTTGGAGAGATCATTAGGGTCGTAGTGGTAGCGGACAATGCGGAACTTCGATTGCTCGCCCATCACGCAGATGGTTCCGTCCGGGTAGACGATCACAGCCGAAGAATTCGGACCAGTATCGACGGTAGTGCCGGGCAAAAGCGGCTTGCCCATCTGGTGGTACTGCGGCGGCTCCGCGCCCACCTGAATGCGGACCGAGCCGCGCTTTTCCGCGATCACCGCGCCCGCGGTCGCGGTCGCCACGGGCGTGGATTTCTGGGCGAGCGCGTTCGCCCCGAGCGCGAGGCCGAGCAGAAGAAGGACGAGCCGGATACTGGAAGTCATCTCAATCTCAATAGGATTCAGCGAACCGATAAAGTGGATCATGGAAGTCCTTTTCGCGCAAGGTGTTATGTCACTTCTTGACGCAAAGCAGAGAGGCCCGGCGCAGGAG
Source organism: Burkholderiales bacterium (assembly GCA_035308765.1). Lineage (GTDB taxonomy): Bacteria > Pseudomonadota > Gammaproteobacteria > Burkholderiales > SG8-39 > RBG-16-66-20. The sequence goes on along the minus strand of DATGGA010000042.1, from coordinate 40,724 downwards.
CGAGACGGCCTCCGCACAAACCGGTTCGAGGTCGCCATGCGCGGCCGCCATGCGCCGGATTTCCACGCTTTCGCGCGGCCAGGCGCGCTCGATGGCGCCCAGCACCAGCACCTTGGCCGGTTGCGCCAGCAGGCGCCAGTCGGTAAAGCCGATATCGGCGAGCGCGAGCTGAACCGCCGGTTCCCAGCGGCCGAAGCGCTCGGCGCGCTCCAGCGCGCCGTAGAATTCGAAATCCGTTTCGTCGAGCTGCAGCTTGAGGGCGGCGATGCCCGTCCAGACGTACGGCGACCCCGGGCGCATCAAGGCCGCGCTGCGGTACTGCGCGAGGGCAAGCCGCAATGCTTCCCTGGCCGCCGTATCGCCGGGCGGCAATTGCCGCGCGCGCATCTCCTGCACGCGCCCGAGCTGCTCCACGAAGAGCGGGTTGGAAGGCTCGAGCGCGAGCGATTCGCGCAGCGCCGTCGCCGCCACCGTCAGCTCTGCGGGCCCCGGCAGGCGCCCGGCCTGCGTGGCGCCGACCAGGATGCTGCGCGCCGCGAAGTAATGCGCGTCGGCCAATCCGCGCGCTCCGGCGGCGTAGATGGCGGCAGCGAGCAGCAGCGCGGCGAGCAGCACCAGGCCGGCGCGGCCGATTCTCACGTCAAGCGTTCCATTTCGGCCTGCGTTTCTCGAGAAACGAGCGTATTCCCTCGCGCGCTTCCGCGCCCGTGCGCGCTTCGGCCAATACCGCCGCGGTTTCGGCGCCGAGCGCCGGCGCAATCGCCGCCTTGCCCACCCTCGCGAGCAGCTTCTTCGCACGCGCCAGCGCCTGCGGGCCCCCCTGCGCCAGCCGCGCGGCGAATTTTTCCACTCGCGCATCCAGCTCCGCCGCGGCGACGCATTCGTGCACGAAACCGATGCGATGCGCCTCGCGCGCGGCAAGACGCTCTCCGGTGAGCACGTAGCGGCGGGCCTGCGCTTCTCCCATGGCGCGCACGATGTAAGGGCCGATCATCGCCGGCACCAGGCCGATCTTCACCTCGGGCAGGCAGAACTCGGCCTCCTCGGCGGCCACGACCAGGTCGCAGGCTGCGACCAGGCCCATGCCGCCCGCAAAGGCCGCGCCGTGGACGCGCGCGATCAGCGGCTTCGGAAAGGTGTGCATCCGGTAGAGCAGTTTCGCGAAGCGGCCCGCCTCGGCCTTCGATTTCGCCCTGGTCATCTTCGCCGCCTGCTCCATGCGGGAAAGGTCGCCGCCGGCGCAGAACGCCTGCCCGCGGCCGGCGAGGACGATGACCCTGCAGGCAGGGTCCTTTTCCAATTCATCGAGCGAATCTGCAATCGAATTCAAAACCAGGTCGTTCAACGCATTGCGCAGTTCCGGCCGGTTGAGCCAGAGCCAGGCGGCAGAACCGCGCCGCTCTATCTCCAGCACGTCCATCAGTTGATCTGCAGCCTTTGCCTGGCGGCGAGATACTCTGCGGCCAGCTTGCCGACCACCTGCGCCACCGGGGCGATGGCGTCGATCTGCCCTACGCCCTGTCCCGCGCTCCAGATATCGCGCCAGACCTTCTTGTCGGCGCCGCCGGCGGTGCCGAAATTCATTTTCGCGGGATCGGACTTGGGCAGGTTGAGCGGGTCGAAGCCCGCCGCCACCACGCTGTGCTTCAGATAGTTGCCGTTCACGCCAGAGAAGAGATCCGTGTAGACGATGTCGGCGGCCGAGGACCGCAGCAATTCCTGCTTGTAGCCATCGGGCACGCTTGCCTCTGGCGTGGCGAGAAAGCGCGTGCCGATGTAGGCCAGGTCCGCGCCGGCCGCCTGCGCGGCGAGAATCGAAGCGCCGCTCGAGATCGCGCCGGACAGCACGATCGGCCCGTCGAAGAAGCGGCGCACTTCGCCGACCAGCGCGAAGGGCGAGAGCGTGCCTGCGTGCCCGCCGGCCCCGGCGCAAACCAGGATCAGGCCGTCGACCCCGGCCTCGAGCGCCTTCTCGGCGTGGCGCACGCTGATCACGTCGTGCAGCACGATGCCGCCATAGGCGTGGATCTTCGGGATCACGTCGTTCGGCGCCCGCAGGCTGGTGATGGTGATCGGCACCTTGTGGCGGATGCAGACCTCGATGTCGTGCTCCAGGCGATCGTTCGACTTGTGGCAGATCTGGTTCACGGCGAACGGCGCGGCGCCCGGATGCGCGGCGATCCCGCTTTCGATCTCCGTGAGCCAGGCATCCAGCGCCTCCTTCGGCCGCGCGTTCAGGGCGGGAAAGGAGCCCACGACGCCCGCCTTGCACTGCTCGATGACCAGCTTCGGATTGCCGGCGATGAACATCGGAGCGCAGATCACGGGGATGCGGAGTTTCTGCAAAACGCGGGGCAGCGGCATGAGGTCCATCTTCTCACAGGCTCACCGGCGCCGGAGGTAGAAGCAGGCGGTGTCTCCCTCGCCCCTGCGGTTCAGTTCCGCGGCCCGCGCCTGGAAGCTGTCCCACTCTGCCTGCGAGAACGAGTTCAGACTGTTGCCTGGCCGGTATTTGCCGTGTTCGATGTAGGGAACGCCGCGGATGTAGAGCTCGCTGCTCGAAAATTGCTGCCCGGAAGAGTCATAGACGACGCTGGTGATCTCCATGCTTGCCCCGGCAGCCAGTAGTTCCATACTCTTCTGGGTGTGCAGGTAGAGATGCCTGGGCGCATCCCAGGCCATCCAGTTCAGGCCATAGTGCCGGTGCGCCCAGCAATCTGAGACCGGGATGCGCAGCAGCAGCGTGCCGCCTGGCGCCAGCTTGCGCGCCAACACCGCCAGCGTGGCCGCCGGATCCGGCACGTGCTCGAAAGAGTGGTGCAGCATCACGAAGTCGTACTGCCCTTCCAGTTCTTCGACGCCGCACTTGAGGACGCGCACGCCGTTCCCGTAGTCGATATCGGCCTCGATGAACGGGTCGGCGCCCAGCAGCGAACGGAACCCCTCGCGCTGCAGCTTGAGCAGCAATCCGCCCGCGCCGCAGCCGATGTCCACGATGCGCGAGCCGAGCGAGGCGCGGCCGCGCAGCCAGTCGAAATGCTCCGGACGCTTCGAAAGCGCGCCGATGACCGCGCCCACGGGCGAAAACTCACCCAGAAAATAACGCGTGCGTTGGTGCCGCAGCGCCAGCATCCAGCCGGGATAGTGCTTCTGTTTCGGCGCCTTGTAGGAGTAATAGCCGTCGCGCGGGTAGTACTTCCCTAGATCCGCCGGAATCCGCGCGATTTGCAGGCAGCCGCAGCGGCCGCACTCGAGGTATTCGAATTCCTCGCGCCAGCCGAACATCATCTCCTTCGGGAAGAAGGACGCGTTGCCTTCGATGTTCCCGCAGATGCGGCAGGCGGCCAAGCGTGGGCCGGTCAGCGCAGCGGCTCGCTCTTGGCGGCCTTGTCCCGCAGCAGTTTCGGCGGCGCGAAGCGTTCGCCGAATTTTTTCGCCAGCTCGTCCGCGCGCGCGACGAAGCTCGCCGGGCCGACGTAGTTGACGAACTGCAGCGCGCCGCCGGTCCAGGCCGGAAAGCCGATGCCGAAAATGGAGCCGATGTTGGCGTCATGCGCCGTGGTGAGCACTCCCTCTTCCAGGCAGCGCGCGGTCTCGATCGCCTGGCGGTAGAGGATACGGTCCTTCAGTTCCTCGATATTCCACTTGACGTTCCTGCCATTGAAAATCCGCCCGAGCCCGGGCCAGAGGAATTTTCTGCCATCCTTCGGGTATTCGTAGAATCCGCCGCCCGCCGCGCGCCCGGGGCGGTTCAGCTCCTTCACCATTTTCACGATCACCTTCTGTCCGGGGTGCTCCGGCGGCAGCGGCTTGCCCTCGGCCTTGAGGTCGGCGACGGTCTGCTCCATTACGTGCATCGAGAGCGACATCGAGGTCTGGTCGATCACTTCCAGCGGACCGACCGGCATGCCGGCCTGGCGCGCCGCGTTTTCGATCGCCGCGGCCGGGATGCCCTCGGCCAGCATCGCGCAGCCTTCCTGCACGAAGGTGCCGAAGGTCCGGCTGGTGAAAAAACCGCGCGAATCGTTGACCACGATCGGGGTCTTGCCGATCTGCAGCACGTAGTCGTAGGCCTTGGCGAGCGTCTCCGGCGAGGTTTTCGCGCCCTTGATGATCTCCACCAGCTCCATGCGGTCAACCGGCGAGAAGAAATGCAGGCCGATGAATTTGTCCGGATGCGCCGATGCCTGGGCGAGGCCCGAAATCGGCAACGTGGAGGTATTGGAGGCGAAGATGCCGCCGGCGGCGAGCAGCGGCTCGGCCTCCTTCGTCACCTGCGCCTTCAGCTCGCGCTTCTCGAACACCGCTTCGATGATGAGATCGCAGCCCGCAAGGTCTTTCGCATCCGCGGTGGCTTTGATCAGCATCAGCGGGTTCTTGTCCTTCTTGCGGCGCTCGAGGAGTTTCTCGGAATACGCCTTGCCCGCTTGCGCCTTCTCCAGCGACGTATCCTTGAGCACGCAGGACACGCCGCGGTTCATGTTGGCCCAGGCGATGCCGCCGCCCATCATGCCCGCGCCGAGGATGCCGACTTTGGTCGCCTTCCATTTCGGGAAGTCTTTCGGACGCGAGGCGCCGGACCGGATGGCGGTGCGGTTGAAAAAGAGCGAGATGAGGTTCTTCGCCACGCCGCCGACCGCGAGCTTGGCGAGATATCTGGACTCGACGCGGAGCGCCGTGTCGAAATCGACGTAGGCCCCCTCCACCATGGCCGACATGATGGCTTCGGGCGCGGGATACAGGCCGCGCGTCTTTTCGGTGAGCATCGCCGGCGCCATCGCGAGCATCTGGGAAATTTTCGGCGTCGACGGCCCGCCGCCCGGCAGACGGTAGCCGTCCTCGTCCCACGGCTGCTTGGGCGACGGGTGCGCCTGGATCCATTCGCGCGCCATGCGGAAGAGGTCTTCCTTGTTCGCGGCCACGCCCTGGATCAGCCCGAGCTCGGCGGCTTCCCGCGGACGCATGGTCTTGCCCTCGACGAGATACGGAAACGCGGCCTGCAGGCCAAGCAGCCGGACGGTCTTGGTGACGCCGCCCGCGCCGGGCAGAAGGCCCAGCGTCACTTCGGGCAGGCCGAGCTGGATCGACGGGTCGTCCAGCACGATGCGGCAGTGCGCGCTCAGCGCGATTTCCCAGCCGCCGCCCAGGGCCGTGCCTTCGAGCGCCGCGACCACCGGAATGCCGAGCGTTTCCAGCGCGCGCATCTGCTTCTTGGCGGCCTGGATCCAGCGGAACACCTGCGGCCCGTCGTTCGGGCCGTACTGCAGGACGTCCTTCAGCTCGGCGCCGGCGAAAAAGGTTTTCTTGGCCGACGCCAGTATCACTCCCTTGATGGAAGCTTTCTCCCGCGCGAGGCGCCCCACCGCCTCCGTGAACGCGGTTTGCCACTCCCCGGTCATGGTGTTGACCGGGGCACCCGGGGCATCGAAGGTGATGGTGACTAGGTTTTCGGCATCCTTTTCGAATCGGACTGGCGAAACCGCCATCTCAGAGGCGCTCCACGATGGTCGCGATGCCCATGCCGCCGCCCACGCACAGCGTCGCCAGGCCGTAGCGCAGCTTGCGGCGCTCGAGTTCGTCGATCAGCGTGCCGAGGATCATCGCGCCGGTGGCGCCGAGCGGATGGCCCATCGCGATCGAGCCGCCGTTGACGTTGACGATCTCGTCGGGCAGGTTCATTTCCTTCATGAATTTCATCGGCACCACGGCGAAGGCCTCGTTGACTTCGAACAGGTCGATCTGCTCGATCCGCATCTTCGCCTTGGCGAGCGCCTTCCTCGCCGCGGGCATCGGACCGGTCAGCATGATGGTCGGATCGGCGCCCGACAGCGCGACCGCCACGATGCGCGCGCGCGGCGTGAGGCCCATCTGCCTGCCCTTTTCTTCCGTGCCGATGAGCACCGCCGCGGCCCCGTCCACGATGCCCGAGGAATTGCCGGGGGTATGCACGTGCTTGATGCGCTCGACCTGCGGATAGCGCTGGATCGCCACCGAGTCGTAGCCCATCTCGCCCATTTTGTCGAAGGAAGTCTTGAGCGCGGCCAGGCCTTCCATCGTGGTCTGCGGCCGGATGAACTCGTCATTGTCGAGGATCACGTCGCCGATGGAATCCTCGACCGGCACTACCGAGCGCTTGAAGCGGCCCGCATTGCGCGCGGCGGCGGCGCGCTGCTGCGAGCGCAGGGCGTACGAATCCACCTGCTCGCGCGAAAAGCCTTCCAGCGTGGCGATAAGGTCGGCGCTGATGCCCTGGGGAATGAACGAAGTGTCGAAAGAGGTCGCCGGATCGCAGGCCCAGGCGCCGCGATCGGTGCCCAGCGGCACGCGCGACATGGATTCGACGCCGCCGGCGACCACCAGGTCCTCCCAGCCGGAGCGGACTTTCTGCGCCGCCATGTTCACGGCTTCCAGGCCCGAAGCGCAGAAACGGTTCAGCTGCACGCCCGAGGCGCGGAAATCCCAGCCGGCGGCCAGCGCCGCGGTCTTGGCGATGCAGCTGCCCTGCTCGCCCACGGGCGTGACGCAGCCCATGACGACGTCATCCACCTGCGAAGTGTCGAGCTGGTGGCGCTTCTGCAGTTCCTTCAGCACGCCGGTGAGCAGCGAAATCGGTTTCACCTCGTGCAGCGAGCCGCTGCTCTTGCCCCGGCCGCGCGGCGTGCGGATCGCGTCGAAAACCATAGCCTCAGTTGCGTTGCTAGCCATCTTTGCCTCCCAGCCCGAGAGAACGCGAGATCACTTCTTTCATGATTTCATTGGTGCCGCCGTAGATGCGCGTCACGCGCGCATCGACATAGGCCTGCGAGATGGGGAATTCCCACATGAAGCCGTAGCCGCCGTGCAGCTGCAGGCATTCATCAAGCACCTTGCCTTCCATGTCCGAGGCCCAGTACTTGGCCATCGAGGCGGTGGCGGTGTCGAGCTTCTTCTCCAGCAGCAGCTGCATGCAGCGGTCGACGAACACGCGCATCACCTGCACCTCGGTGGCGATTTCCGCCAGCTTGAAGCGCGTGTTCTGGAAACCCGCAACCGGCTTGCCGAAAGCCTTGCGCTCGTTCACGTAATCGATCGTCCAGCGCAGCGCGGCTTCGCATTTCGCCGCCGCGCCGATGGCGATCTGCATCCGTTCCCATGGCAGTTCCTGCATGAGATAGATGAAGCCGTTGTTCTCCTGTCCGAGCAGGTTCTCCGCCGGCGCCTCGACGTTGTCGAAGAACAATTCGGCGGTGTCCTGGCCCTTGAGGCCCATTTTCTTCAGCCGCTTGCCCTTGGCGAAGCCCTTCATCGAGGTATCGATCACCACCAGGCTGGTGCCCTTGGCGCCCTTGGCAGGATCGGTCTTCGCCACCACGATGACGAGGTCGCAGTTCCAGCCGTTGGTAATGAAGGTCTTGGAACCATTGACGATGTATTTGTCGCCCTTCCTTATCGCGGTAGTCTTTACCGACTGCAGATCGGAGCCCGCGCCCGGTTCGCTCATGGCGATGGCGCCGATCATGTCGCCCGCCGCCATCTTCGGCAGGTATTTCTTCTTCAGCACCTCGCTGCCGTAGTTGTACAGGTAGGGCGCGACGATCTCGGAATGCAGTCCCCAGCCGACGGAGGAATTGTTGATCCGCGCCTGCTCTTCCATCAGCACCATGCTGAACAGCTTGTCGGCCCCGGAGCCGCCGTATTCCTCCGGCATGCTCATGCAGAGGAAGCCGTTCTCGCCCGCTTTCTTCCACACCGACTTGTCGGCGTAGCCCTGCTCCTGCCAGCGCTCGTCGTGCGGCTTGACCTCGGCCTCGAGGAAACGCCGCACGCTGTCGCGGAAGGTTTCGTGTTCGGGGGTGAAAAGGGTGCGCGGAATCACGGCAGGGGAATTTTAGTCCAAGCCTATAATTCCCGATATGCAAGCCGCGACCCTGGTTCGCAATGCAAGGCTGGTATCCGGCCTGGTCCTGATGGCCTTCGTGCTGAGCCATCTCACCAACCTCACGCTGGGCATCCATTCTCTCGCGGCCATGGAGGCGTGGCGCCCGGTGCTGATGGGGCCATGGCGCAGCAACATCGGCGTGTCTCTGCTTGCCGGCGCTGCGCTGCTGCATATCGCGCTCGGGCTGTACGCGATGTCGGCGCGCCGGTCCCTGGCGATGAGCCGGACCGACGTGGTGCAGCTGTGCCTCGGGCTGCTGACACCGCCGCTGCTGCTAAATCACGCGGTGGTGATGTATATGGCCGGCAGGGTCACGCCCGACTTCGACTCCACCTTCGGTCAGATGCTGGCGGTCTACTGGAGCTTCTCGCCGCGCTACGCCTTCCAGCAATTGCTGGTGGTGATGATCGTCTGGGTGCACGGCGCGCTCGGACTGTATTCCTGGCTGGTGCTCAAGCCGGTATGGCGGCGCATCGGCGGTTTCGTGCTGCCGGTACTGTTCGCAGTACCGATCCTGGCGCTGGTCGGCTTCGAGGAAGCCGGCAAGGAAGTGCTCGACAGGCTCGCGGGCGATCCAGCCTGGCGCGGGCACGTCATCGACAACCTGAACGAAGTCGTCAAGGTCACCAGCCTGCTCGACACCTTCCAGGCCCGCATCCTGATCGTCTACGGCTGCCTGGTGCTGCTTGCCGCCGCCTTTTTCGCCGCGCGCATGCTGCGCGACCGGCTCACGCCCGTGAGCGTTGCATACGACGGAGGCCTGACCGCGCAGGGGCGGCGCGGACTTTCCATCCTCGAGCTCAGCCGCGGCAACGATATTCCGCACGCGCATGTCTGCGGCGGCCGCGGCCGCTGTGGCACCTGCCGCGTCCACGTCGAGGCCGGCGCGCCGTCGCTCTCGCCGACGAACGATCTCGAGAGGGAGACGCTGGCCCGGGTAGGGGCCGGCGAGGGCGATCGCCTCGCTTGCCAGGCCCTCGTGCTCGGCGCGGGCATCTCGGTGACGCGCCTGCTGCCGCCCTACGCGGACGCCTCGGCCGCGCGCGATCCGCTGGAATGGATCGCCGATGCGCACGAACCTGTCGGAGAGCCGGCGCCGTGAGCCCGCTCGCCACCGAGCACGGCCTGTCGGGATTCGCGATGAACCTGCTCGCCGACGCCAAAGCCCGGATCGAATTGCTGGGCGGCCACCTCACGCATGCGCCCGACGAAATTCGCAGCGTGTACGCCGCGTCGTCCGACGCATTGATGAGCGGCTCCGGCGTCCGGGCCTTCACCTATGCGCTGATCCTGCTGCTGGTCGGCGGCGGCGTCGAATGGCTTTACTGGACTTACGCCTTCGCGCCGTTCCGGGCGCTGCAGTCGACGCCGGTGTCGTCCCCACGGCAGGCCTTGCGGCTCGCCATACGGCGCTTCGGCTATCTGGGCGCCGGGCTGGCGCTGTTCACGGTGGCGACCATCGGCGCCTCGGCTGCGTTTTCCTGGCCGCACGGCGTTCACGAACTGGTCGTCGCGGCGACGTTCTTCCTGCTGGTATTGCGTCTGGCCTGGATCGGCGTGGCCCTCGTCCTCGCGCCCGGGCACCCGCAATTGAGGCTGGTGCCGGCCGAGCCCCGCAGTACGCGCTGGCTCGCCGCTGCAGCGATGGTTGCCGTTTTTCTTCTCGCGCTGGAAGGGTTCGTTCCGGAACTGCTGGAACGGATCGCCGAAGCCAGTCACGCCGCCGCCGCGCTGCGCCTGGCCATCGCCACCTTGACCGCCGTGTTGTTGATCGGCGCGGCTTTCGCGTTCATCAAACGCCCGCGCCAGGCGGCGGGCGGCGCGCCCAGGCGGGCGCCACCGCGGCTTCCCAGGTCGTTCCTGGCGGTGCTGACGATCATCGCCATCTACGCCATCTGGCTGCTGAACTCCACCTCGACGGCGCTGATCGCGGCCATCATCGCGATCGTGATCGCGCTGCAGATGGGCCTGCGCGACATGGTGTTCTTTTTCTGGAACGACGCCAGCGATCCGGGACTGCTGCCGGGCATCGTTCTCTCGGCAGCGCGCTTCGTCGTCGTGCTGCTCGGGCTGGGCGCCTGCGCGATCGTGCTGGACACGCCTGTCTCCGAACTGGCGACCAGCGAGAAGCCGCTGGTGCTGTTCGGCCTGCGCGTACTGGGCGTGGCGGCGCTGGTGCTGCTGACCAATGCCATCTGGATCGCGTTGAGGACCTCGATCGATCATCGCCTGGGGCAGATCAAGCCTGCCGCCAACCACGGCGAACCGGGCCCCGGCGCGCGCCTCCTGACGCTGCTGCCGCTGCTGCGCGTGACGGCGGCGGTGCTGCTTTGCGTGCTGCTGATCATGGCGGCGCTATGGGTGCTCGGCATCGAAATCACGCCGCTGCTGGCGGGCGCGGGCGTGGTCGGCCTCGCGCTCGGCTTCGGCGCCCAGGCGCTGGTGCGCGACGTGATCGCGGGGATCTTCTTTCTCGCCGAGGATGCCTTCCGCATCGGCGAATACATCGAGAGCGGCACCACCACCAAGGGCACCGTGGAGCGCATCACGCTGCGCACCGTGGCGCTGCGCCACCACAACGGCCCGCTGCACTTCGTGCCCTACGGTGCGCTGGGCGCGGTGCGCAACAACTCGCGCGACTGGGTGATCGAGAAATTCAACATTCCGCTGCCGATGGAGGTCGACAGCGAAAAAATCCGCAAGATGATCAAGAAGATCGGCGAAGACATGCAGGCCGACCCGGACATCGGGCCGCTGATCATCGAGCCGCTCAAGGGCAAGCTCTACCGTGTCGATCCGGGCGTGAAGATATTCCGCTGCAAGTTCCAGACCGCGCCAGGCAAGCAGTTCGACGTGCGCGCGCAGGCCTTCAAGCGCATCGAAACGGCGCTCAAGGCGATGAACGTCACCTTCGCCGACGGCAAACAGACCATCATCCTGCAGTCTGCGCCCGGCTGAGGACCGCCTGCAGCAGCACGTTGCAGCCGGCGGCGATGTCCTCGGCGCGCGCGTTCTCGATCTCGTTGTGGCTGATGCCGCCCTCGCAGGGCACGAACACCATGGCGGTGGGCGCAATGCGCGCCATGTACACCGCATCGTGCGCCGCACCGCTCACGATGTCGCGGTGCGAATAGCCCAGCGCCTTCGATCCGGATCGCACGCCTTCGACCAGCTCGGGCGCGAATTCGCTGGGCGGAAAGTAAACGACTTGCTTCAGCGCCATTTCCGTTCTGGTTTCTTTGGCTATTGAAACGACAAGATCTTTCAACTCATCTGCCATCGCTGTAAGCGTGGCGTCCTTCGCGTTGCGCAGATCCACCGTCATGCGCACTTCGCCCGGCACGACGTTGCGCGAATTCGGCTTCACCTGCATGAAGCCGACGGTACCGCGCGCATAGTCCGGAAAACTGGTGGCGATCCGGTTCACTTCGAGCACCAGGCGGCTCGCGGCAAGCAGCGCATCCCTGCGCGTGTCCATCGGCGTCGGGCCGGCGTGGGAATCCTGCCCGGCGATCGCGACGTCGAACCAGCGCTGGCCGAGGGCGCCCAGCACCACGCCGATAGTGGTGTTCGTCTGTTCCAGCACCGGGCCCTGCTCGATGTGCGCCTCGAAATAAGCCCCCAACTTGTGCGGCTGCGCCTTGCCCGCGTAACCGATCTGGTTCAGGGCATCCCGGACACTAATGCCGTCAACGTCTTTTTGATTCAAAACGTCACTTAAAAGATGAACCCCCGCGAAAACACCCGAACCCATCATAGTGGGCACGAAGCGCGAGCCTTCTTCGTTGGTCCACGCCGCCACCTCGATCGGCGCACGCGTGCGGATGCCCGCGTCGTTCAGCGTACGCACGACTTCGAGACCGGCCATCACGCCGTAGGCGCCGTCGAATTTGCCGCCCGAAGGCTGCGAGTCGAGGTGGCTGCCCATGGCCACTGGCAGCGCCCTGGCTTCGGTCCCGGCCCGGCGCGCGAATATGTTGCCGATGCCATCCACCTCCACGCGCATGCCGGCCTCTTCGCACCAGCGCACGAACTGGTCGCGGCCCTGGCGATCGACCTCGGTGAGCGTGAGGCGCCGGACACCGCCCTTGTCGGTGGCGCCGATCTTCGCCAGATCCATCAGCGACTGCCAGAGCCGGCCGGCGTTTATCTGCAGCATGGTGCGGAAACTTTACACCGAACGCCAGTTGAACGACACTCGCAAAGCAAATGCTTTCTTCCTACCAATCGGTGTTCCGCCCGGGCCTGTTCGCGGGCCAGGTTGCCGTCGTCACGGGCGGCGGCTCGGGCATCGGGCGCTGCAACGCACACGAGCTGGCTGCCCTCGGGGCGAAGGTCGCGCTGGTCGGCAGGAAGATCGAAAAACTCGCCGCAGTAGAAAAAGAAATTTCAGAAGGCAGTGCACGCTCCTACGCCTGCGACATCCGTGAAGAGGAAGCGGTAAGAAGCACAGTTGCTGCGATCCTCTCCGACTTCGGCCGCATCGACGCGCTGGTAAACAATGCCGGCGGCCAGTTCGCGGCGCCGCTGGAATCGATTTCGGCGAAAGGCTGGGACGCGGTGGTGCGCACCAATCTCACCGGCGGCTTCCTCATGGCGCGCGAGTGCTATACGCAGTGGATGAAGAAATCCGGCGGCGGCGCCATCGTCAACATCATCGCCGACATGTGGCAGGGCATGCCCACCATGGGCCATTCCGGCGCGGCGCGCGCGGGCATGCTCAACTTCACGGAGACGGCGGCCTTCGAATGGGCGCCGGTGCGCGTGAACGCCGTCGCGCCCGGCTGGATCGCTTCCAGCGGAATGGACCACTACCCGCCCGAGATGCAGGAGCGTATCCGCTCGCTGCCGAAGCACGCGCCCCTGCAGCGGGTGGGGACGGAATCGGAAGTGTCGGCGGCGATCTGCTTCCTGCTCTCGCCGGCCGCGGCGTTCATTTCGGGGTCCTGCCTGCGCGTCGACGGCGCGGTGCCGAACGTCAAGGCCACCCGGCCGATCCAGAACACCACGCCCACTGCGGCGTTCAACGGCTTCCACCTGGCCCAAACACCGAAGGTGTTCCGATGACGCCGAAGGTGTTCAAGTAATGGCGGCCATTCAGTCGAAGCTCGATCCCGCGTCCGACGCCTTCCAGGGCAATCGCAGGCGAATGCTTGAATTGATTTCAAGATTGAGAATGCTGGAAGAAAGAACCCGCAAAGAATCGGAAAAAGCGAAACCCCTGTTCGACAAGCGCGGCCAGCTGCTGCCGCGCGAGCGCATCGCGCGCCTGCTGGATGCGGACGCGCCGTGGCTGGAACTGTCATCGATGGCGGGCTATTGCCTGGACCATCCCGATCCCGGGAAGACCATCCCCGGCGGCGGCATGATCGCAGGCATCGGCTACGTCGCAGGGGTGCGCGCGATGGTGGTGGCGAGCGATTCGGGCATCGACGCCGGCGCGATCCAGCACATGGGACGCGAGAAACTGCTGCGCGCGCAGGATCTTGCCCTCGAGAACAAATTTCCGTTCGTGCACCTGGTCGAGTCCGCGGGCGCCAACCTGCTCAAGTACCGCGTGGAGGGATTCGTCCACGGCGGCGCGATTTTCCGCAACCTGGCCAGGCTCTCGGCGGCGGGATTGCCGGTGGTCACGGTGGTGCACGGCTCCTCGACCGCGGGCGGCGCCTACATGCCGGGGCTCTCCGATTACGTGATCATGGTGCGCGGCCGCGCCAAGGCCTTCCTCGCCGGACCGCCGTTGCTGAAAGCCGCTACCGGCGAGATCGCCACCGACGAGGAATTGGGCGGCGCGGTCATGCACACGCATGTGTCCGGCCTGGGCGAGTACCTGGCGGAAGATGATTCGGATGGGGTGCGGCTGGCGAGAGAAGTTCTTTCGCGTCTTAACTGGAAGAATTCAGATCTTCCAGGTGGAAAACCTCCCAGGTACCCAGCGGAGGAACTCCTGGGCGTAATGCCTGCGGACTATCGCAAGCCCGTGGACATGCGCGAAGCCATCGCGCGCTTCGCGGACGATTCCGATTTTCTCGACTTCAAGGCCGACTACGGCATGGCCACGGTGTGCGGCCACGCCGCGGTGCAGGGGCACCGGGTCGGCATCGTCACCAACAACGGGCCGCTCGATCCCGCGGGCGCGACCAAGGCGACGCATTTCATCCAGGCCTGCTGCCAGGCCGGGCTGCCGATCCTCTACCTGCAGAACACCACCGGCTACATCGTCGGCAAAGCCTCCGAGGAGGCCGGCATGATCAAGCATGGCTCGAAAATGATCCAGGCGGTGACCAACGCCAACGTGCCGCAACTCACGGTCATGTGTGGCGCCTCCTTCGGCGCCGGCAACTACGGCATGTGCGGGCGCGGCTACAGCCCGAGGTTCCTCTTTTCCTGGCCGAACGCGCAGACGGCGGTGATGGGCGCGGAACAGGCGGCTTTGACCATGGCGATCGTCATGGAGGGCGGGATGAAACGGAAGAATTTGCCTGTAGATGTTGAACTGATAGAAAAAACAAAAAACAAAATCATCGAAAACTTCGAGAAGCAGCAAAGCGCGCTCATCACCAGCGCGCTGATGCTCGACGACGGCATCATCGATCCGCGCGACACGCGCAACGTTCTCGGCTTCGCGCTATCGGTCTGCAGGGACGGCGACGCGCGCAGCGCGCGCCCCGTTCAGTTCGGCGTTGCCAGGCCCTGACGCTACCTCGCCGCGGCCGGGAACGCCGGCAGCTTGCCGATGTCCCGCTGGTCGTGCTGGATGACGACGGTCGCCTTCAGGTTCTCCGCGATCTTCTTGAAGCGGTCGAGCGAAGCGACGGTCGCCGCGCGATCGTAGTTGAAGGCCGGAACGCCGTTGCTGTCGTAGTTCTCGCGGAAGTGGGCGAGGTCCCCGGTGAGCAGGACCGGGCCCATCTCCTTCAGCCTGACCAGCAGGCTGCTGTGGCCGGGCGTGTGCCCCGGCGTGCGCAGGATCACCACCGTGCCGTCGCCGAACACGTCCTTGTCGAGCGTCAGCGGCTCGACTTTCCTAGCGCCGCCGATCCAGTCCTTGAATCCCGCCACGTTCGCGCCTTGCATCGGCGTCGGCGCGGTGACGCCGTCCCAGTCGGCCTTGCCGATGAGGAGCGTCGCGTTGCCGAACGGCGCGAGCTGGCCGGTATGGTCGGCGTGGAAGTGGCTGATCCCGACATACTTCACCTGGTCCGGCGTGACCTTGAGCTCCGCCAGCCGCTCGACGATGCCCACCTTCGGCGCGTTGGGGTTCGATCCCGGCGCGAAGCCCGTGTCCCAGACCATGTACTCGCTGCCGTGCTTGATCAGGTAGCAGCTGAACGTGAACGTCAGGCGCAGGTCCTTGCTGTAGGCATAGGTGTCGGTAAAGCGCTCGGCAACAACCGTCGGCGTGGCGCCGGTGCCGCAATCGATGCGCGTCAGCGTCACTTCGGCCGGCGTTTGCGCCGACGCCGCAGGGCCGACCAGGGCGCTGGCGCAGATCGCCAGCAATGAAAGCGTTTTCAGCATGAGATCCTCCTGCGGCAATTCTAGCGCAGTATCATCGCCCGACTAGCAACGGCAAAGAAAGACGCGCGCCCATGAAATTCACCCAGGAACACGAGGAAATCCGTCGGACGATGAAGAAATTCATCGACGCGGAGATCAACCCGCACGTCGACGAGTGGGAAGCCGCCGAGCAGTTCCCGGCGCACGAGGTGTTCAAGAAGCTGGGCAAGCTCGGCATGCTGGGGCTCACCAAGCCCGAGGCCTACGGCGGCTCGGCGCTCGATTACAGCTACTCCATGGTATTCGCCGAGACGCTGGGACAGATCCGCTGCGGCGGCGTGCCGATGGCGATCGGCGTGCAGACCGACATGGCGACCCCCGCCCTGGCGCGCTTCGGCTCGGACGAACTGAGGAAGGAATTCCTCGCCCCGGCGATCGCCGGCGACTACGTGTCCTGCATCGGCGTTTCCGAGCCGGGCGCCGGCTCGGACGTTGCTTCGATCAAGACCACGGCGAAGAAGGACGGTGGCGACTACGTCATCAACGGCGCCAAGATGTGGATCACCAACAGCCTGCAGGCCGACTGGATGTGCCTGCTTGCGAATACCTCCGAGGGCGCCGCGCACAAGAACAAGACGCTGATCATCCTGCCGATGAAGACCAGGGGCGTCAGCGTGGCCAAGAAGATCCGCAAGATCGGCATGATGTCCTCGGACACCGGCCTGATCCACTTCGACGACGTGCGCGTGCCGCAGCGCTACCGCATCGGCGACGAAGGCGCGGGCTTCACCTACCAGATGCAGCAGTTCCAGGAGGAACGCCTGTGGGCCGCGGCAAGCTCGGTCAATGGGCTGACGCGCACGCTGAACGACACCATCGAATACATCCGCGAGCGCAAGATGTTCGGCCAGACCGTGCTCGACTTCCAGTACGTGCACTACCGGCTCGCGGAACTCAAGACCGAGATCGAGGCCTTGCGTGCCCTCACCTACCGCGCCTGCGAGATGTACGTGGCCGGCGAGGACGTCACGGAGCTCGCCTCGATGGCCAAGTTGAAGTGTGGCCGGCTGCGGCGCGAAGTGTCGGACGCCTGCCTGCAGTACTGGGGCGGCATGGGCTACACCTGGGACAACCCGGTGTCGCGCGCCTACCGCGACGGGCGCCTGGGCTCGATCGGCGGCGGCGCCGACGAGGTGATGCTCGGCATCATCTGCAAGTACATGCATATTCTTCCAAAGAAGTGAAATTCCGTTCGCTCCTCGTCGCCAACCGGGGAGAAATCGCGCTCCGGATCATGCGCACCGCCAGGCGCATGGGCCTGCGCACCGTCGCCGTGTATTCGGACGCCGACCGCGATGCGCCGCACGTGCGGGCAGCCGACGCCGCCTTTCACATCGGAGGATCGCCGCCACGCGAGTCTTACCTGGATATTTCTTCCGTTTTGAATGCAGAAGGCGAAGCGGTGCATCCGGGATACGGCTTCCTTTCCGAGAACCCCGAATTTGCGGACGCCGTGCTGAAGGCCGGCCGCGTCTGGGTCGGCCCTCCTCCCGCCGCGATCCGGGCGATGGGCGACAAGGCGAATGCCAAGGCGGTCGCGGCTAAGGCCGGCGTTCCGATACTGCCCAGCTATGGCAGCAATCCCGAATTCCCGGTGATGATCAAGGCGCTCGCCGGGGGCGGCGGGCGCGGAATTCGCATTGTTTTCAATGAAAAAGATTTCCCGGACGCGCTGAAGACCGCGCAGTCGGAGGCCCGGCATTCGTTCGGGGACTCACGGGTGCTGATCGAGAAGGCGCTGCTCAATCCGCGTCACGTCGAAATTCAGATCTTCGCCGACCGCCACGGCAACTGCATCCATCTCGGCGAGCGCGACTGCTCGGTGCAGCGCCGCCATCAAAAGCTGGTGGAGGAATCGCCTTCGCCGGCCGTAGACGCGAAACTGCGCGCCGAGATGGGGGCAGCGGCCGTCGCAGCGGCGCGCGCAGTCGGTTACGTCGGCGCCGGCACGGTGGAATTCCTGCTCGAGAACGGAAAATTCTGGTTCATGGAAATGAACACGCGCCTGCAGGTCGAGCATCCGGTGACCGAGGCGGTCACGGGTCTGGACCTCGTCGAATGGCAGCTGCGCGTCGCCGCAGGCGAGCTGCTGCCCATGAAGCAGGACGACATCCGGTTCTCCGGCCACGCCATCGAGGCGCGCCTCTGCGCCGAGGACCCGGAGCGGAACTTCCTGCCGCAGGCGGGAACGCTCGAGATCTGGCGGCCGTCCGCGGCGGTGCGCGTGGACCATGCGCTCGAATCCGGCATGGCCATCCCGCCCTTCTACGATTCGATGATCGCCAAACTCATCGCCCACGCGCCCACGCGGGACCTGGCGCGGGCGAAGCTCGCAGCGGCGCTGGATGAAACAACGGCAATCGGCGTGCCGACGAACAAGGATTTTCTGGCTTCCGTTTTACGCAATAAAGGCTTCGCGAATGGAGAGGCGACGACCGGTTTTCTTTCGCATTTCAGCTTCGAAGGCGCAGATTTCGGCGAATGGACCGGCTGGAGCAACAACCCGGCGCACCGCTCGCGCGGCAGCGAAAGTTTCTTCCGGCGCAGCATGGCCAACGGCCCGGCGCAGCACAAGAGCGCCAGCGACGGCAGGCTCGTCGCGCCGATGAACGGCCGCGTGGTCGCGGTAAACGCCGAAGCCGGCGAGACGATCGCCGCGGGCAAGGCACTGGTGGTGCTGGAAGCGATGAAGATGGAACACGGGCTCGATTTCCCGTTCGCGCTGAAAGTGAAAGCCGTGCATGTAAAAACCGGCGCGCAGGTTGCGCCGGGCAACCTACTCATCGAGTTCGAGCCGACATGACGACGAAGAAGATTCAGGCCGTACAGACCCTGCTGCGCCAGGTGATGGAGCAGCACATCGCCTTCAACAAGCACCTCGGGTTGAAGGTGGAATCCTTCGACCCCGCCGCGCCCAAGCTGCGCTTCGACATGCGGCCCGAGCTGGTCGGCAATCCGAAGCGCCAGATCCTGCACGGCGGCGTGATCTCCGCGACGCTGGACGTGGTGGGCGGCCTCGCCATCATGCTGTCGCTAGCCGAAGAGATGGACGGCACGCCCGAGACCTTCCCGAACATCGGCACCATCGACCTGCGCGTGGACTACCTGCGGCCTGGCCGCGGCAGATATTTCATCGCCACCGGGCGCATCGTGCGCAAGGGCAGCCGCATCGCGGTGATCCACATGGAACTGCACAACGACGAAGGCGAACTTATCGCCACCGGCGGCGCAGCGTACGTGGTCGGCTAATCCGGCCTGGCGGCGAACCTGCCGCTGCCGAGAAAATAGATCGCGAGCCCGCAGAACAGGTAGAAACCCTGCAATTCGAGCCCCCAGCCGCCCTGCTTGCTCAGCGTGAAGATCTGGGTGGTGTGCGCCAGCGTGAGTGCGAAGAGCATGTTGCCGACGACCAGCAGGCCGCCGATGCGCGTAAAAACGCCGAAGATGAGCAGCAGCGGCGCAAGCACTTCGCCGATGTAGACGCCGTAGGCGAGCGCCACGGGCATGCCCATGTTCGACAGCATGCCGCTGATCATTCCCATCGCGCCCGCCGGGTTCATGAGCTTCGAGACCCCGTGGAACAGGATCAGCCCGCCGACCGTAAGGCGCAGGATCAGCTTGCCCGCATCGTCGCTTTGAAATGGATATTTCATCGACTGTCTCCCTTTCCGTGTTGTTGCATTGGTGAATCCATATTCTCCCCCATCCGCGGCGCCAGTATCACTCGGGCAGCCGCGCCCCCGCCGCTCGCGCCTGGGCAACGACCCGGTTCTCGTAGCCGGCCTGCAGCGCCTTCGCCGGATGGCTGGCGGTGAGCTGGCCCATGAAAGGAGGATAGATCGAGTAGCCGAGCATTTCCTGCAACCGTTGCGGCATCTGCCGCGCCACTTGCAGCGGCACGCCGAAAAGGAAATTCTCCTGCTGGCGCGCCCAAGGCTGGCAGTACTGGTTGGAAAAAGCGAGGCGCGGCCCGGAAGACCGGTTGGCGCCGCCGCGGTGCACCAGCAGGCCGGAGAACATCACGCAGGCACCTGCCGGCATCGTGACCGTGACCGCCTGCGCCCTGGCGGCCTTCGCCCGCCAGTCGTCGCCCCACAGGTGACTGCCCGGAATGATCTCGGTGCCGCCGTTCTCGGCGCTGAAAGCGTCGACAGCGGCGATGGTCGAGATCGATACCATCGGCCGCGGCCGCGGCACGGTGTAGAAGGTATCGTCGTGGTGGAAGTCCTGCGGCTTTTCGCCCGGGCGAATGCAGATCGCCTGGCTCGCCGTCAATAGACTTCCTTCCAGCAGGAAGCGGTCGCAGAGCGCGAGCACCCGCGCATCCAGCGCGATGTCCCAGAACACCCTGCCGCGCGCCACCAGCGTGTAGACGCGCTCGGTGCTGCGGCCTTCGAAGGGATTGCGGCCCGTGTGCGCGCCGAGGTAGAAACCGAGCACCCGCCGCACTTCGGCGAGGCGCGCCGCGTCCATGAAATCCTCGACGACGGTGTAGCCGTCGCGCTCGATCGCCCGCGCATGCGCATCGAGATCAAATTTCATGCCGCCGAGCCGCTATTGTCATGGTGGTCCGGAAAAGCGCGCCTTCCGCCGGCGGATTCTACCAAGCAATTGCTTTTCATCCGGGCGGAAACTAGACTGAATTTCGATGGACAGCTCGATGAAAACGGTCCGCGTCGGCGCCGGCCTCGGCTTCTACGGCGACTCGTGGCGCCCGGTGCGCGCCTCCATCGAGCGCGGCGGGGTGCAGTACATCGCCTCGGACCACCTGTCCGAGCTGACGCTCGCCATCCTGCAGAAAGATCGCCAGAAAGATCCAAGCGCGGGTTACGCGCGCGACGCCGTGCCGATGCTCACCGAACTCTGGCCGCTGGCGGCGAAACACGGCGTCAAGTTCGTGCTCAACGCCGGCGGCCTCAATCCGCAGGGCGCGCGCGAGGCGATAGCGCGCGCGTTCCGCGACAAGGGCTGGAAGGCGGCCATCGCCACTATCACCGGAGACTCGGTGCTTGAGCGCATCGACGAACTGCGGGGCGCGGGCGAACCGCTCGCGCACATGGACACGGGCGGCGATATTTCCGCGGTGCGCGAGCGGATGCTGTTCGCGAACGCTTATCTCGGTGCGCAGCCTATCGCCCGCGCCCTGGCGCAAGGCGCCGACATCGTCCTCACCGGGCGCGTTGCGGACGCGGCGCTCACGCTGGGGCCGCTGGCGCATGAATTCGGCTGGATGTGGGACGACTGGGACCGCATGGCGGCCGGATTGACGCTAGGCCACCTGCTCGAATGCTCGGGCCAGGGCTCGGGCGGCAATTTCGGCTCGGCGGGCGAATGGGCCAAGGTGCCCGACTACGCGCACCTCGGCTATCCGATCGCGGAAGTGTCGGAAGACGGCACCGCGCTGTTCACGAAACCCCCGGGGACGGGCGGCCGGATTTCCTTCGACACCATCCGCCAGCAGCTGCTGTACGAGGTGCACGACCCGCATGCCTATTTCTCGCCGGATGTGGTCCTCGACATGGGCACGCTGAAATTCGACGACCTTGGCGGCGACCAGGTGCGCATTTCCGGCGCCTCGGGCGCGCCGCGGCCGAAAACGCTCAA
The DNA here is from genome assembly GCA_035308765.1 of Burkholderiales bacterium. Classification (GTDB taxonomy): domain Bacteria; phylum Pseudomonadota; class Gammaproteobacteria; order Burkholderiales; family SG8-39; genus RBG-16-66-20. The sequence continues at coordinate 19,642 of DATGGA010000042.1, read as the reverse complement.
GGTCGTCGCCGGCTACCAGGACGGCTGGATGGGAACCGGGATGATCGGTTTCGCCTGGCCCGAGGCCTATGCCAAGTGCGCGAAGAGCGCCGAGATCATCGCCACGCTCGTGAAAGAGCGCGGCTGGGCCGTCGAGGAAACGAATGTCGAATACATCGGCTACGACTCGCTGCTCGGCGGCAACGCCGATCCCGCTTACCGCGACCAGCTGAACGAGTGCTTCCTGCGCATGACGGTACGCACGAAGGACAGGCGCGTGGCGGACGGATTCGGGAGACTGTTTCCGTGGCTCGGACTCTCGGGGCCGCCCTACGTCGGCAGCATGAAGGGCATACAGCCGGCGAAAGAACTGCTGGGAATCTGGCCCACCCTGGTTTCGAGGGACCTGGTGGAAAAGAAAATAAACGTAGAAATCGAAAAGATCTGATGCGCGTTCCCCTCTGGAAAATCGCCCACGCCCGTTCGGGCGACAAGGCCGACCGCGCCGACATCGGCCTGTTCGCCTTCGACGCCGAGACCTACGCGGTGCTCAAGCGCGAGGTGACGAAGGAGCGCATCGCGAAGCATTTTTCAGCCATGGGCTCGGGTCCCGTGGAGCTCTGGCCGCTGGACAACATTCTGGCGCTGAAAATCGTGCTCAACGCCGCCCTGCAGGGCGGCGCGGCGCGCAGCCTGCGCATGGACAACCTCGGCAAGAACGTCGCCGCCCAGCTGCTGCGGATGGAAATCGAAGCCCCGGAAGACCTTCCCAGATTAAGAGCAGACTGAAGAAAAGTCAGAACGGCAACAGACGCGGCGAGCTGCTGCGCGTCTGCGCGCGCCTGTTCCGCGAAAAAGGCTTCGACGGCACCACCATCCGCGACATCTCGGCGGCCGCCGGCATGCATTCTGGCAGCCCGTTCTACCATTTCGCGAGCAAGCAGGAGATGTTGCTGGCGGTGATGGAGCAAGGCCTCGCCGAGGGCCTGCGGCGCACCGAAGCCGTGCTCGCGCTCAAGCTGCCGCCGCGCGCGAAGTTCCGCCGCCTCGTGCGCTCGCACCTCGGCACCATCCACGACGATGGCAACGATTTCATCCCGGTGCTGCTCTACGACTGGCGCTCGCTGACGCCCGCGAACCGACGGCGCGTCATCGCGCTGCGGGACCGCTACGACGCGCTCTGGGAGCGGATGCTCGGCGAGCTCGCGCGCGCCGGGCTGATCGCAGGCGACCCGAAGGTTGCGCGCCTGCTGGTGCTGGGCGCAGTCAACTGGAGCGCGAAATGGTTCCACGCCGGCGGAAAATATTCCGTCGACGCGCTCGCCGCGCAGGCGACGAAACTCCTTCTGCGATAATCGCTCGATGACTCGCGATCGCCTGCTCTACGCGGCGCCTGCGCTGGCCTGCGCCGGCCTGCTCGCCTTTGGCTATTACCTGCAGTATTTCGGCGGCCAGGACCCCTGCCCGCTGTGCCTCGTGCAGCGCGGATTTTTTTACGTGGTGCTCGCGGTATTTGCCGTTGCTGCGCTGCATTCACCCGGCAGGACGGGAAAATATCTTTACTGCGCCGCCGCAACGCTGTTCGCGCTCGGCGGCCTCGGCACCGCCGCCCGTCAGGTATGGCTGCAGCATCTTCCGGCAGATCAAGTGCCTGCATGCGGGCCCGACCTTTTCTTCATGATGGAGAACTTCCCGCTCGGCCGCATGCTCGAGAAGCTGTTCATGGGCTCCGGGCAATGCGCGGAGGTAAACTGGAAATTCCTCGGCCTGTCGATTGCCGAGTGGTCGCTTGCCTGGTTCGTAGCGCTCGCGCTGTACGCAGTGTGGATCGCGATCCGGAGGAGGCAGGCACTCTAAAGGGAGGTCGGCATGGATTTCTCGGTGCTCGCAACTTCGCTTCAATCCACGCTGGGCAGCCAACTGCCCGGCATCTTCGGCGCGCTGGGAATCATCGTGGTCGGGTGGCTGGTGGCCGTGGTCGCGCGCGCAGGAGCGCGTCGCCTGCTCCACATGCTCAAGGTTGACGTACGCATCGAAGAAAGCACCGGACAGCAGGTGGGCGTCGAGTCCGGCATCTCGGCTGGCGTGTTCTGGCTGATCATCCTGGTGATGCTGGTGGCGGTATTCGATTCGCTGCACCTGGAGAGCATTTCCAACCCGTTCGCGCAACTGGTGACGCAAATCGTCAGCTACGCGCCGCGCCTGGTGGCGGGTACGATCCTCGTGCTGATCGCCTGGCTGATAGCGACGCTGATCCAGGCGGTGGTCAACCGCGCGCTCAGCGCCAGCACCTTCGGCGAGCGGCTGTCGAAGGAAGCGGGCATGGAACCGATGAGCAAGACGGTCGCGAACGTGCTGTTCTGGCTGGTGATACTGCTCTTCGTGCCGAGCATCCTCGCCGCCTTCGACCTGCGCGGGCTGCTGGAGCCGGTACAGGCGATGCTCTCCAAGTTCCTCGACATCGTGCCCAACGTGTTCGGCGCGGCGGTGATCGGCTTCGTCGGCTGGCTGGTGGCCAGGGTAATGCGCGGGCTGGTGACCAACCTGCTTGCGGCCGCGGGAGCCGACAGGATGGGCAGCCAGATCGGTCTTGCGGAGACGGTGAAGCTGTCGCGCCTCGCGGGCACCATCGTCTTCATCTTCGTCTTCGTGCCGACGCTGATCGCCGCGCTGGACGCGCTCAGGATAGACGCGATATCGCGGCCGGCGACCGAGATGCTGGAGCGCCTGCTGCAGGCGGTGCCGAACCTGGTGGCCGCGGCGCTGATCCTGATGGTCACCTGGTACGTGGCGAAATTCGCGTCCGACGTGCTCGCACGCCTGCTCGCGGGGATGGGCATCGACACGCTGCCGCAGCGGCTCGGCATCAGCGGCGCCTTCTCCGGCACTCTAAAGCCCTCGGGCCTGATCCGGGGCCTCGTGCTGTTCTTCGCCATGCTGTTCGCCGCCGTCGAGGCGGCGCACCGGCTCGACTTCACGCAGGTACGGGACCTGGTGTCGATGTTCATCAAATTCGGCGGCGAAGTGCTGCTCGGCGGCTCCATCCTGGTGATCGGCTTCTGGCTCGCCAACCTTGCCTTCGATGCCCTGAGCCGCGCGAGCGGCGACAAGCGGCCCTGGCTGGCGCGCATTGCGCGCGTTGCGATCCTCGGCCTCGTGATCGCGATGGGACTGCGCGCGATGGGTATCGCCGACGACATCGTCAACCTCGCCTTCGGCCTCACGCTGGGCTCGGTCGCCGTGGCCTTTGCCCTTGCCTTCGGCCTGGGCGGGCGCGAGGCCGCCGGGCGCCAGATGGAACACTGGTTGTCCCAATTGCGCAAAGACTAGCGCGTCGCAACTACGCGACGGCCGTAGTGATCCTGTCGAATGACCGCTTTCGATCCCAAGCGGTCGTTCGGGGAGTGAAGGTGGGTGCCGGCCGATGAAGCTGACGCGCAAGACCCTTCAGACGGTCATCGATCATCTTCCCTGCGGCGTGACCCTCGTCGACTCCGAGCTGATCGTGCGCGCCCTCAACAACGAGTTCCTGCGCCTGCTCGAACTTCCGCCGGGTCTGGCGGCGCACGGCGCGGTGCCTCTCGAGACTTTCATCCGCTACAACGCCGAGCGCGGCGAGTACGGCCCGGGCGATCCCGAAGAGAAGATTCGCGCAGCCGTCGAGCGGGCGCACCGGATGGAGCCGCATGTTTTCGAGCTCGTGCGGCCCAACGGATCGGCGGTGGAGGTCCGCGGTCTCCCGCTGCCGGACGGCAGCTTTATCACGATCTATACCGACATCACGAAGCACAAGCGCAGCGAGCGGGACCTGCTCAGATTCCGCCTTGCGATGGATTCTTCCGTCGACTCGATCTACCTGACCGACCCCGCAACCATGAAATTCGTCGACGTCAACGCTGCCGCCTGCAGCCGGCTTGGCTATACACGCGAGCAACTGCTCCGGATGGGGCCGCAGGATGTGCTCGGCAGGGATCGCGAAAACATCAGGCGCGAGTACGACGAGGTGATTGCAGCCGGCGAGCGGGGAACGAATTCCGAAAGCCGTTTCGTCAGGAGCGACGGCAGCGAGAGATGGACCGAGATTCATCGCCGCGCGCTGCGCGTGAACGACGAGTGGCTGATTGTCACTATCGGCCGCGACATTACTGACCGCAAAAGGGCGGAGGAAGCCCTCCAGCGGGCGACGGAGCTGCTGGCGCAGCTCGCGCTGCACGATCCGCTCACCGGCCTCGCCAACCGGCGCAAGTTCGCCGAGCGCTTCGAATACGACAAGGCGCGCGCGGTCCGCGCACGGATGCCGCTGTCGCTGCTCATGGTCGACATCGACCACTTCAAGGCGATCAACGACCGGCACGGCCACCTCGCCGGCGATGCCTGCCTCAAGGCGCTCGCCGCGCTCCTCACGGGAAGCGTGCGCGCGGTCGATCTCGTGGCGCGCTTCGGCGGCGAGGAGTTCGTGGTCCTGCTGCCGGAAATGTCGGCGGAGCAATCGCTGATGGCGGCGGAGCGCATGCGCTCCGAGGTTCAGACGCACCCCCTCGACATCGGAGAGGGCGCCCCGCCCGAGGCAGTAACCGTCAGCGTTGGGGCCGCCACCTTGGCGGGACCGGCGCTTACTCTGGAGAATCTTCTCGCCCGGGCTGACGAAGCGGTATATCGGGCCAAGCGGGCAGGGCGAAACCAGGTCTGCGCCTAGGCGGAGAAAAATAAGAAAAGGATGACGTAGAAGAAAAGCAGGCGATTCAACGCGCGATTGCTGCCGCGATCGCGGCGATCACCCCGGGCTGCTCGCCTATGGGCGGCTCGACGGTGATTTCCAGATCCTCGTAACGCTCGCGGATTCCGGCAACCAGCGCAGGCAGGTCGTTTTTCAGGTGGCCGCCCGCGCCGAGAAACACCGGTACGACCCTCAAGGACCGGAAGCCGTCGCCGTGCAGCGCAGCGGCGCACTCAGGCAGCGCCGGCTGCATCAATTCAAGGAAGGCGAGCACGACGCGCTCGCCGGGCAGCAGTTCGCCCAGCTCGGCTACGAGCTGCCGGAACGGCCGCGCCCACTCGGGGTCGCGCGCGCCGTGGGCGAAAAGGACGACTGCTCGCCGGAGGATCGCTTGTTTAGCCACGGTGCGATTATGTTCGACGCGACTGCATCCCGGTAGACCTCGCCCATCAGTATTGCCACGGGTCCGTTGCCGCAACGCGCGGCGAGCGCCGGCAGCTGCTCCAGGGTCCCTGAAAGCTTGCGCACACCAGGCAACGAAGCGTGTTCGACGAGGGCAACCGGCGTACCGGGCGGCTTGCCCGCCCCGATCAGCGCTTGCGTGATCGCTTCGGCTTCTCCGGCGCCCATGTAGATCGCCAAGGTATCTGCGGCAAGCGCTGCTTTCACCCAATCGTTGGGACGCTCGCCGGCCGCGGCCCGCGTCGTCAGGAACACAACTGAACGCGACAGGCCCCTCGCGGTAAGCGACGTCTCCATGTCCGCCGTGGCGGCAAGCGCTGCGGTCACGCCCGGGACGATTTCGAAGCGGACGCGGCATTTCCTGAGGTACCCGAGTTCTTCGTGCGCCCGGCCGAACAGCATGGGATCGCCGCCCTTGAGGCGGACCACCACCTGGTACTTGCGCGCTGCATCCACCAGCCGCTTGTTGATGAACCGCTGCGCCGCCGAATGCCGGCCGGAGCGTTTGCCGACTTCCATTTTCACCGCCCTAGACGCCAAGGAAAGTATCCCCGGCGGCACCAGCGCGTCGTGGAACACGATGTCGGCGCGCTTGAGCAGCCTCGCCGCGCGCAGCGTGAGGAGGTCCGGCGCCCCCGGCCCTGCGCCGACCAGATAAACGATGCCGTTCACTCGATCATCCCCGCCGCAACGGTCTGGTTGGTGGCCTCGTCGACCAGGATGAAGGCGCCGGTCGCGCGGTCCACCGCATAGGAGTCCACGAACAGCGGCTGCTGCACGATCAGCTCCGCATGCACGATGTCGTTCATGCGAACTTCGCTGTCCAGCGGCTTGCGGCCGGGCGTCTGCACGTCGATACGATAGCTGATCGAGGCGAACTTCGCTTTGACCGTGCGCGTGGTGTGCCTGAGCAGGTAGCGGCCCCGGGGCGCAAGCGGTTCGTTCGCCAGCCAGCAGAGCTTGGCCTCGAAGGCTCTGGCGGCGCGCGGCGGCCGCACGACGTCGGCGAGCATGTCGCCGCGCGATACGTCCAGCTCGTCGGCCAGCAGCAGCGTAACCGAGTCGCCCGCCGCCGCCGCGCCGCGCACCTGGTCCAGGACCATGATGCCCCTGACCCTGGTGCGCCGGCCCGAAGGCAGCGCCGCCACTTCGTCTCCCGGGCGCAGGGTGCCGGAGACGATGCGGCCCATATAACCTCGCTCGCCACCGCGCGCGACATACTGAACCGGGAAGCGCAGCGGCCGCGCCGCGGTTTCATTTACTACGTTGACGGCTTCCAGCGCCTCCAGCAGTGTCGGGCCCCGGTACCAGCCAAGGCGTGCGCCGCGCTCGACCACCATGTCGCCGCGCAGCGCCGACATCGGGATGAACTGCAGCTTCGGGATCGAAAGTCCCGTCGCGAACTGCCCGAATTCCGCCCGCAGCGCTTCGAACACGTCCGCGGCGTAGCCCGCGAGGTCCATCTTGTTCACAGCGACGATCACTTCGCCGATGCCGAGCAGGTGCGCGAGGTACAGGTGGCGCTTGGACTGCGGCAGCAGGCCCTTGCGTGCGTCCAGCAGGATCACCGCCGCGGCGGCGGTCGAGGCCCCAGTCACCATGTTGCGCGTGTACTGCTCGTGGCCGGGCGTGTCGGCGATGATGAATTTGCGCCGCCCAGTGCTGAAATAGCGGTATGCGACGTCGATGGTGATGCCCTGCTCGCGCTCCGCTTCCAGCCCGTCCGTGAGCAGCGAAAGGTCGAGCTCTCCCGAGCCGCGCCTGCCGGAAGCGCGCACCACCGCTTCCAGCTGGTCCTGGAGGATGGTGCGGCTGTCGTGAAGCAGGCGCCCGATCAGCGTGCTCTTGCCATCGTCCACGCTGCCGCAGGTGATGAAGCGCAGGACGCCGAGTTCCGCGACCCGATTGCGTTCAATTTCTCCCAGGAGGCTCATCAGAAATATCCTTCCTTCTTGCGCCGTTCCATGGAGGCATCGGAAGTCTGATCGTCCATGCGCGTGGCCCCGCGTTCGGTCTGTCGTGAAGTTATTGTCTCTTTGACAATAGAACCCGCATCCAGGGCGGCGGATTCGACCGGGCAGGTGCAGCTGACGTCGCCGACCGTCCTGAAGCGGACCGACAGCTCTTCGCTTTTCTCGCCATGTTTCGGAATGAAAAGAAAACCGTTCCTGCGGACCACCTTGCGCCGGTGCGCGTAATAGATGGAGGGCACCGCGAGATTCTCGCGCGCTACGTACTGCCAGATATCGAGCTCGGTCCAGTTCGAGATCGGAAATACGCGCACGTGCTCGCCCTTGTGCACGCGCGGGTTGTACAGGTCCCACAGTTCCGGCCGCTGGTTCTTCGGATCCCACTGGCCGAACTCGTCGCGGAAGGAGAACACCCGCTCCTTGGCGCGCGCCTTTTCCTCGTCGCGCCGCGCGCCGCCGATCGCGGCGTCGAAGCCGAACTCGGCGACGGCTTCCAGCAGCGTCACCGATTGCGCCGCATTCCTGCTTTGTTTCTTCGATGAAAGACGGACCGTTCCGCGGCGAATCGAGTCTTCCACCGCGCGCACGATCAGCCGCTCGCCCAGCTCGGCGGCGCGCGCGTCGCGGAAGGCGATCACCTCGTCGAAGTTGTGGCCGGTGTCGATGTGCATGAGCGGGAATGGAAAACGCCCGGGCCGGAACGCCTTCTCGGCGAGGCGCAGCAGCACCAGCGAATCCTTGCCGCCGGAAAACAGCAGCACCGGGTTGGCGCACTCGCCCGCGACCTCGCGCAGGATGTAGATGGCCTCGGATTCGAGCCAGTCGAGGTGGCTGCGTTCGAATTTCATGTCGGCACTTTTTCGCGGACCAGCTTTCCGTCGGGAGAAAAATGAATGCCGCATTCGGTCGCTGCCTTGATTTCCCACCACCAGCGCCCGGCGCGCGCATCCTCGCCCGCGACCACGGGCCGCGTGCAGGGCGCGCAGCCGATCGAGCGGTAGCCCTGGTCATGGAGCGCGTTGTAGGGCACCTCGAAAAAGCGGATATAGCTCCAGACGTCGTCCTCGGTCCACTCGGCGAGCGGATTGAATTTTGCGATGCCGTGCCCGACGTCGAACTCCTTCACCTCAACTTCGGCGCGGGCGGACGATTGGCCGCACCGCAGACCGGTGATCCAGGCCTTGCGGCCGGCGAGCGCACGCCGCAGCGGCTCCACCTTGCGGATTTCGCAGCAGCGCTTGCGCAGCTCGACGCTGGTGTAGAAGGCGTCGCGGCCGAAATGCGCGACATATTCGTTGACCGCCGCCGGGTCCGGCTTCACCAGCTCCACTTTTCTGTCGTAGCGCCGCTCGATCTCGCCCGCGAGCAGCAGCGTGTCGCCATGCAGCCTGCCGGTATCCAGCGTGAAGATGTCGATACCGAAGCGGTGGCGCGCGATCATGTCGGTGAGCACCATGTCCTCGGCGCCGAGGCTGCTGGCGAATGCGGCCGGCCGGTACTCGATCGCCACCCGCTGCAGCAGCGCTAGCGCAGCATCGACCTTCAGGAGCAATTCGGGCGCCATGCGGGCCTGCTCAGGCGAGCCGGCGGCGGAATAGCGGCAGCGGCTGCGCAACGGTGGCCTGGTAGCTGTCGCCGAAATCGTCGAACGCGGCCAGCGCTTCCTGCGGGTCCTCGCCCTCGCGCAACTGGAAGGCGTCGAAGCCGCATCGCGCCATCGCCTGCAGATGATCGCGCGCGACTTCGCCGATGGCGCGCAACTCGCCCTGGTAGCCGTAGCGCTCGCGCAGCAGGCGCGCGATGGAGTAACCGCGGCCGTCGCCGAACCTGGGGAAGTTGACGGCGATCACCCTGGCGAGCCCGGCCGCCGCGGCGAGCACGGCCGGATCGTCCGTCGGCTCCAGCACCAGGTCAGGCGGCGAGAGCTGCGCGACGATCCGTCGATTTTTGATCAGGGTTGCCATAGACGCCGGTTTTGAAGGGTTCGATGCCGATGCGGTGCACCACGTCGACGAAGCGTTCCGCCTCGCTGTCGCGCCTCTCGAGATAGGTTTCGATCAGCCGCTCGATCACGTCGGGAATGTCGGCACGGGCGAAGGACGGCCCGATGATCCTGCCGATCCTGCCCTGCTGCGCGCCGCCGATCGTGATCTGGTACCACTCCTCGCCATTCTTATCGACGCCCAGGATGCCGATATGTCCGACGTGGTGGTGGCCGCAGGCGTTGATGCAGCCGGAAATGTTGAGGTCCAGCTCGCCGATGTCGTGCAGGTAGTCGAGGTCGTCGAAGCGCCGCTGCAGCGCTTCGGCCACCGGCAGCGACTTGGCGTTCGCCAGCGAGCAGAAATCGCCGCCCGGGCAGGCGATGATGTTGGTGAGCAGGCCGATGTTGGGCGTCGCGAGGCCCAGCTCGCGCAGCTGCTGCCACAGGCCGTGCAGCTCCGCCTGGCGCACGTCGGCGAATACCAGGTTCTGCTCGTGCGTCACGCGCAGCTCGCCGAAGGAATAGTGGTCGGCCAGCTCGGCGATGCGCTCCATCTGGTCGGAGGTCACGTCGCCGGGCGGCACGCCGGTCTTCTTCAGCGAGATGCTGACCGCGGCGTAGCCGGGCAGCTTGTGCGGATGCACGTTGCGCCGCATCCACGCCGTGAACGGCGTCTTCACGTTGGTATAGTCCACATCGGCCAGCTTTTCATACGCTGGGCGCGTGAAACGCGCTTCTATCCTGCGGATTTCTTCCTCGACCACCGTTGCCGGGCCGTCCTCGAGGTGCGCCCACTCGGCCTCGACCTCTGCGCGGAATTTCTCCGGGCCGCGCTCCTTGACGAGGATCTTGATGCGCGCCTTGTGGATGTTGTCGCGCCGGCCGTAGCGGTTGTAGACGCGCAGGATGGCGTCCAGGTAGGTGAGCAGGTGCGGCCAGGGCAGGAAATCGCGGATCACGTGGCCGATGACCGGCGTGCGCCCCAGGCCGCCGCCGACGATGACCTTGAAGCCGACCTCGCCCGCGGAGTTTTTCACGGCGTACAACCCGATGTCGTGCACGAACGTGGCCGCCCGGTCGGCGACCGTGCCGCTGACCGCGATCTTGAACTTGCGCGGCAGGTAATTGAATTCCGGGTGGAACGTGGACCACTGGCGGATCAGCTCGCACCAGACGAAGGAATCGACGATTTCGTCGGGCGCCACGCCGGCGAAATGGTCGGTGGTGATGTTGCGCACGCAGTTGCCCGAAGTCTGGATGGCGTGCATCTGGACCGTGGCGAGCTCGGCCAGGATATCGGGCACCTCTTCTAGCTTCGGCCAGTTGAGCTGCAGGTTCTGGCGCGTGGAGAAATGACCGTAGCCGCGGTCGTAGCGGCGCGCGATGTCGGCCAGCTTGCGCAGCTGGCGGGAAGAAAGCAGCCCGTAGGGAATCGCGATGCGCAGCATCGGAGCGTAGCGCTGCACGTAGAGGCCGTTCCTCAGGCGCAGCGCACGGAAATCGTCCTCGGACAGCGAACCGGCGAGGAAGCGCCGCGTCTGGTCGCGGAACTGCGCCACCCGTTCGTCAACCAGCCGCTGGTCGATGTTGTCGTAGATATACATGCGAAAAGAACAGGTAGAGAAGCCATGCATCGAGCAAGCCTGCGGCCACCATCGGTCCGTAGGCGAGCGCACCGTGGGAAAGCTTGAGGTCCGCCAGTACGCGAGACAGCCCGAATCCCACCACCCAGACATCGAAGCTCATGCAGATGCGGCGGAAGGTTTCAGCGTCGAGCCGCCGGATGGCGATGGCGCCCAGCGGTATGCCGAGCAGTACCGCGGGCGCGATCCCGGCCGCGATCGTCAGGCTGTCGGCCACGAACAGGCCGAGTTGCCAGTAGGCGAACGCGGTCAGCAGCGATTCGGCGACGCGGATCAGCGCGAGGCCGGCGCGGAAATCCTGCTTCACGAGGCCCTGGTTGTTGAACAGCACCGCCAGCAGCGGGCCGGAAATCGTAGTGACGGAATACAGGAAGCCGAGCCCGGCGCCGAAGGGCACGCCAAGCAGCTTTTCCGAGCGGATGGGCCGGCGCACGCCCGCCGCCTGCACCAGGATCAACGGCAGCAGGAAGGCATAGGTCACGAACTTGAGCCAGCCCGGATGGATGGACGCCAGCACATAGCTGCCGAGCGCGACCCCGGGCAGCAGGCCGATGAGGATCGGGTACACGCGCCTCCAGACAGCGCGCACGCTGCCGCGGTTGATGAACAGCACGTGGAGGTTGATGAAGACTTCGATCAGCACCAGCGCCGGGTTCAGGATCCGGCTGCTATGAAAGAGCAGCGCCACCGGCACCGTCAGCGACGAAAACCCGTAGCCGAGGGCGCCGTTGACGAAGGCGGCGAAGAAGGTGATGCCGAGGAGAACCAGCAGGCCGGTATCCATGGCGGGCCATGCTACCGACGCTCGTTATTCTTTCAAAGACTATCGAGTTAGATTATTATTCCTCAAAGGTATATGAAACTGCAGCAACTCCGCTTCCTTGCCGAAGTCGCCCGCCGCGACCTGAATGTGTCGTCCGCGGCCGAGGCCCTGTTTACCTCCCAGCCCGGAATAAGCAAACAGATCAAGGCCCTGGAAGAAGAGCTCGGGGTCGAGATATTCATTCGCAACGGCAAGCGCCTGACCGGCGTCACGGAACCCGGGCGCGCCGTGCTGGCGATCGCCGAGCGCATGCTGGCCGAGGCCGCCAACCTGAAGCGCGCCGGCGCCGAGTTCGCCAACGAAAAGCTCGGCACGCTCACCATCGCCGCCACGCACACGCAGGCGCGCTACGCGCTGCCGAAGGCAGTGGCCGCGTTCAAGCGGCGCTATCCCGGCGTCCAGATCGTGATCCACCAGGGCAACCCGGCGCAGATCTGCGCGCAGGTCGCTGCCGGCGAGGCCGACCTGTGCGTCGCGACCGAGCAGATCGCGGAGCACCCGGCGCTGGCCGCGCTGCCCTGCTACCAGTGGAACCGCTGCGTAGTGGTAAAGCCGAGGCACCCGCTGCTCAAAGCCGGGCCGCTGACTCTGGAGGCCGTGGCGAAATATCCGATCGTCACCTACGACTTCGCCTTCGCCAACCGCTCCATGGTCAATCGCGCCTTCGAGCAGCGCGGGTTGAAGCTCGAGGTGGTGCTCACCGCGTCCGACGCGGACGTGATCAAGACCTACGTCGAGCTGGGACTGGGCGTCGGCATCATGGCGAAGATGGCGTTCGACGCGAAGCGCGACCGGCAGTTGCGCGCGATCGACGCCTCGCACCTGTTTCCCTTCTCGACCACCCGGCTGGGCATCAAGCGCGGCGCCTGGCTGCGGCGCTATGCCTACGACTTCATCGAACTGTTTGCGCCGAACCTGTCGCGGGAAATGGTCGAGAAGACGGTGATGGACAAAGCAGGAACCAGCTATGAACTCTAGCAAAATCGGGCTCGGGGCCCGATTTTCCTAAGCATACTTGCGGATGAAATCCCTGACCTTGGGATAGATGGTGTCGCGCCAGCGCCGGCCGGCGAAGATGCCGTAGTGGCCGGCGCCCGGGGCGACGTAGTGCTCGCGCCGCTGGCGCGGAATGTTGAGGCACAGCAGGTGCGCGGCCTCGGTCTGGCCGTTGCCAGAAATATCGTCCAGCTCGCCCTCGATGGTGAGCAGCGCGGTATCGCGGATCTCCTGCGGGCGCACCAGCTGGTCGCGGATGAACATGCGGCCCTTGGGCAGCGCGAAATCCTGGAACACGGACTTGATGGTGTCGAGGTAGTACTCGGCGGGCAGGTCGAGCACGGCGTTGTATTCGTCGTAGAAGTCCCGGTGCTTCTCGGCTGCGTTGTCCTCGCCGTTCAGCAGGTGGTTGAAATAGTCCCAGTGCGCGTTCAGATGGCGGTCCGGGTTCATCGCCACGAATCCCAGGTGCTGCAGGAAACCCGGATACACGCGCCGCATGTAGCCCGGGTATTTGTCCGGCACGCGTTGGATCACGTTCTGCTCGAACCAGGAATAGGGCTTCTGCGTGGCGAGGTTGTTCACCGCGGTCGGGCTCTTCCTCGCGTCGATCGGGCCGCCCATCATCACCATTGTCTTAGGTGGCGCGCCTTCGCCGTTCTCCGCCATCAGCGCCACCGCGCAGAGCACCGGCACCGTGGGCTGGCATACCGAGATCACGTTCAGATTCGGCTGCCGCGGATCCGTCAGCAGCGTGATGAACTCGCGCACGTAATCGACGTAGTCGGCGAGGTGGAACGGCCCGGCGGAAAGGGGCACCATTCTCGCGTCCATCCAGTCGGTGACCCAGACCTCGTGCTCGGGCAGCATCGCCCGCACCGTGTCGCGAAGCAGCGTCGCGTGGTGGCCCGAGAGCGGCGCCACCAGCAGCACGCGGGGATCGTTGCGGCGCGTGCTGGTCGCGCGCCGGAAGTGCACCAGTTTGCAGAACGGCTTGTCGAGTTCGGTGACGGCTTCCACCGCCACTTCCTTGCCGTCTATCGTCGTGCTGTCGATATTCCAGGCCGGTTTCTCGTAGCGCTGCGTGACGCGCAGGAACAACTCGCTGGAGGCGGTGACCCTGCGGGCGATGGGCAAGTAGGAAAGCGGGCTGAAGGGGTGGCCGAACCAGCTGCGGGCGGCCTCCGCCGCGAAGCGCCACGGCCCGAGCATCATGTGCTGCGATTCGTACCAGTTGTAGAGCATCGCAGCAGACCATAGCAGATTTGCGGCAGTGCGACATTGAGGCGGCCCGCGCCTGCGGTGGGGTTGCGGGTATTCTTTGCGAAATGCGACGATTTTTACGTTTTTCCGCCTATGTGCTGCTCCTTGCGGCGCTGGTGCTTGGGGCGGCCTACTTCTATCTGCGCCAGTCCCTGCCGAGGACCGAGGGAGAGGTGCGCCTCGCCGGCCTGGCCGGTCCGGTCGAAGTCCTGCGCGACCGCTACGGCATCCCCCACATTTCGGCTGCCAGCCTGGAAGACGCCTGCTTCGCCCTGGGCTACGTGCACGCGCAGGACCGGCTCTGGCAAATGGAGATGAACCGGCGCATCGCCGCGGGGCGCCTCTCCGAGATCGTCGGCGCTGCAGGACTGGAGACCGACCGCTTCCTGCGCACGCTGGGCGTGCGGCGCGCGGCCGAGGCGAACCTGCGCAACATCGATTCCGATGTGCGCGGGATGCTCGAAGCCTATGCCGCGGGTGTGAACGCCTTCCTCGCATCCGATCCGGTGCTGCCGCCGGAATTCTGGCTCACCGGCGCGCGCCCCGAGCCCTGGTCGCCGGCCGACTCCATCGCCTGGACCAAGATGATGGCCTGGGAACTTGGCGGCAACTGGCGCAGCGAACTGCTGCGCATGCGCCTGGCGAAAACGCTGTCGATGGCCCGCATCAACCAGTTCATGCCGCCCTATCCCGGCGAACAGCCGCCGGCGCTGCCCGACCTGAAGGAACTCTACGGCGCCCTCGAGCGCGACGCCGTTCAGCTTGCGCGGTTTGCCCCCGACAATGACGGATTGGGTTCGAACAATTGGGTGGTTTCCGGCGAGCGAACCGCGAGCGGCAAGCCGCTGCTCGCCAACGATCCGCACCTGGGCCTCACTGCGCCGCCGGTGTGGTATTTCGCGCACCTTTCGGCCCCCGGCGTGAACGTCATCGGCGCCACGCTGCCCGGGGTTCCCGGGGTGGTGCTGGGCCGCAACGACCGCATCGCCTGGGGTTTCACCAACACGGGCCCCGACGTGCAGGACCTGTACCTCGAAAAACTGGATGCGGCGGGCGGCTATCTCGCGCCCGACGGCACGCGCCAGTTCCAGGTGATCGAGGAAACGATCAAGGTCAAGGGGGCCGATCCCGAGCAGCTGCGCGTGCGCATATCGCGGCACGGCCCGGTGATCTCGGATGTGCTGAGCGAGACGCGGCAGCAGGCGCCGCGCGGGTATGCGATCGCCTTCGCCTGGACCGCACTCGCCGACGACGACCGCACCGTGCAATCGTCGCTGCGCATGGCGCGTGCGCGCGAGTGGGACGGCTTCCTCGCCGCGGCGCGCGATTTCCAGACGCCGCAGCAGAACATGGTGTACGCCGACATCGAGGGCAACATCGGTTTCGTCGCCGCCGGCCGCGTGCCGGTGAGAAAACCCGCCAACGACCTGAAGGGCATGGCGCCGGCGCCGGGCTGGCTGGCGAAGTACGACTGGGACGGCTACATCCCGTTCGAGCAGCTGCCGCGCAGCTTCAATCCGCCAAGCAACGCGGTGGTGACGGCGAATCAACGCATCACGCCGCCCGGCTACGCGCCCTTCATCAGTTCCGAGTGGCAGCCCCCTTACCGCGCCGACCGCATCCAGCAGCTGCTGGACGCGGTCCCGAAGCACACGGTGCAGAGCTTCGCGCGCATCCAGGCCGACGTGGTGTCGCTGGCGATGCGCGAATTGCTGCCGAAACTGCTCGCCACCCGGCCGCGCAGCGAAGAGGCGCGCAAGGCGCTGGCGCTGCTGGCGAAATGGGACGGCGCGATGGCGCCGGACCGCGCCGAACCGCTGATCGCCTGGGCATGGTGGCGCGAGCTCACGCGCGCGATCTATGCCGACGAGCTGGGCGAGGCGTTCGGCGCCAACTGGCTCGCGCGCGCACCGTTCGTTTCGGCCGTGCTCTCGGGCGATGAAAGCTACGCGCGCTGGTGCGACGACGTGCGCACGCCTGCGGTGGAAACCTGCGGGGAAGTACTCGCGCTGTCGCTGGATGCCGCGCTCGCCGACCTTGGCAGGCGCTACGGCAGCGACCAGGCCGGCTGGCGCTGGGGGGAGGCCCACGCCGCGCTGCACGAGCACCGCCCGTTCGGACGCCAGCCGCTGCTGGCGAAAATCTTCGACATCACCGTGCCTTCGCCCGGCGACGCCTATACCGTGAACGTGGGGCGCAACAACATGAATGACGAAGCCCGCCCCTTCGCCAACCGCCACGCCGCCAGCCTGCGCGCGATCTACGACCTCTCGAACCTGGAGAAATCGCTCTACATCCATTCCGGCGGCCAGTCCGGCAACATCCTCTCGCCCCACTACGAGGACCTCACCGCGGCCTGGGCGAAGAACGAGTACATCCCGATGCGCACCGACAGGAAGACGCTGGAAGCCGAGCCGCACCAGGTGCTGAGGCTCGTGCCGGTCAAGTAACTCGCAAACGCCTTTCCCGGAAGAGGAGCGCCATGACCAATCGCCGCGAATTTCTCGGTTCCACCGCCGGCACGCTCGCCGGCCTCGCTTTCGTGGGTTGCGATCTGCTCGCCTCGCGCCCCGCAGCCGCCCAGGCGCGGCGGCGCGAAGTCATCGTTTCGGGTAGGCGCGCCAAGGTGATCGACGTGCATGCGCACTGCGCCGTACCGCAAGCCATGGCGCTCATGAATCTCAAGCTCGGCGGGCCTTCGCTGCGGCCGGACCTGGAGATGGGGACTCCCGTCGCAGCGCGCATCGCGGCGATGGACGCACAGGGCATCGACATGCAGGCGCTCTCGATCAATCCATACTGGTACAAGGCCGAACGCGATGTCGCGGAAAAACTGATCGAGATCCAGAACGAGCAGCTCGCGGTGGCCTGCGGCGCGCAACCCGACCGTTTCGTCGCGTTCGCATCGGTGGCCCTGCAATATCCTGACCTTGCTGCCCGGCAGCTGGAGGACGGCGTGAAGAAATACGGCCTGCGCGGCGCAGCCATCGGCGGCAGCGTCGACAGCATGGAACTCAGCGACCCGAAATTCCACCCGTTCTGGGCCAAGGCCGAGCAGCTCGGCGTGCTGGTCTTCATACACCCGCAGGTTACGGGGGCGACCAGCGAGATCGCGGGACGGTTGAAGGGCAACGGCTACCTCGGCAACGTGATCGGCTTCCCGCTGGAAACCACGATTGCGCTTTCGCACCTGATCTTCGAGGGCACGCTCGACCGATTCCCGGGACTGAAAATCTGCAGCGCGCACGGCGGCGGGTTCCTGCCCTCCTATGCGGGCCGCTCCGACCACGGCTGTACCACCCTGCCGGAGGCCTGTCCCGGCGGCACCTACGGCCCGCTCAAGAAAAAGCCCACCGAGTACCTCGCGCAGATGTACTACGACACCATGGTGTTCAGCCCCGAAGGCGTGCGCCACCTCGCCGCCGAGTTTGGCACCAACCAGCTCGTGATCGGCACCGACTACCCGTTTCCGTGGACGAAGACTGCCGTGGACGAGGTGCTGAACACGCCGGGCCTCTCCGATGCCGACCGCGTCGCGATCCTCGGCGGCACCGCGGCCAGGCTTCTGGGGATCAAGGCGTAGGGCGCGCACGCCTCAGGTAGAAGTTGTTGGCCGCCAGCGCACCGACCACCACCATCGCGCCGGCGATTTCTATCGCGGCGAAGCTGCGGCCCAGCCAGGTCTCGATCGTGAACACGATGATCGGAATCAGGGTCAGCATCAGCATCGCGTTCAGCGCCCCCAGGTATTTCACGCCGTTGTTGAAGCCCAGCACGCCGAGCACGACCGTGAAGATCACGAAATAACCCAGCTGCCATTTCACCGACCAGACCTGGTCGAGGGTCGGCAGCGCCGAGTAGCCGTTGGCGATGGTGAAGACGTTGATCGCGACCAGGCCGACGGTGCCCGGAATGCAGGTCAGCACCGTCATGCGCAGCGGCGACCAGCCGGAGAAATGGCTGCCGGCCATGGTGTAGATCACCCAGCTCGCCGAACCGAGGAACACGAGCAGGTCGCCCGTCAGCGAACCGCCTTCGAAGGCGTGCGAGAGATTGCCCTTGGTCACCACCAGCAGCACACCGCCGATCGCCACCGCGATGCAGCCGATCGTGAACCGCGACGGCCGCAGTCCGCGCGTGAGCCACACCGCGACCGCCGTCATCGGCGTCTGCAGCGCCATGATGATCGACGCATGCTCGGGGCGCGTGTAGGAGAGCCCCCACCAGACCAAGGTGTTGAAGGCCGTGAAACCGAACAGGCCGTACACGGCGGCATGCAGGAAACGCCCGCCGTAACGCAATGCCGATCTGCCCTCGGTGATCCACAGGATCGCGACGAACAGCAGCACGCCCGCGGCGTAGCGCGCCGAGCCGAGGAAGAACGGGTCCAGCACCGGCAGCGTGCGCTTGGCGATCGAGAACAGCCCGCCCCACGACGCGATCGCGATGCCGAGCCAGGCGATACCCTTGAGAAGATGCTGTTGCGGAGGCAAGCGCGAAGCTTAGCGCCTGGCGCGCAGGATGCGAAACCGCCAGCGCACGAGACCTGCCGCATAGGCGATGTAGTAACCCGCAAGCAGTCCGAAAACGGCCAGCGTCAGAGTGCTTCGCGCGAAATCTTCGATGCCGTGAAACGCGGCCGGCTCGAGGACATAGACCTCGACAAAGCGATAGACGATGCGGCCGACGAACAGGAGCGACAGCGCGATGCCGAGATGGACATTCGGCGTGTAGAACAGGCCCTGCGGCGTCGGCTCGAAGCGCGTCCTGCTCAGCCCGAAGACGCCCAGCAGCAGACCAAGGAACAGGCCGCCCGCAAGCCACCACAGGCGCTCGGGATGCGAATGCGCTGCGAAGCAAAGCAGGACGATGAGCGCGGGAAAGATGCTCAGCGTGATCCAGGGGCGAACCCTGGACAGGCGCTGGCGCCCAACCATGCGGCGAAAGCGGCTGTAGACGCGCCATATGATCAGCGGGATCAGCACCAGCAGCGTGACGGTCGACGGACTGAGGCCGTTCATGGTGACGACGAAAGGATGCCTATTTCGCGCGCGCGTCCGGCCCGGCCAGGCGGTTGCGGTACACCGCTATTTGACGTCTTCGAGCTTGACGCCTCGGCCCACACGGAAACTCGCGCGAGCCTGCTCAACGCGTTGCAAGAACCGCGGATCGTGTTCAAGCCGGTAGTTGAACCAATCGTCCTCCGATTTGAACCCGATTAGCACGCCGGCCGGTTTGCCATGGCGCGTGATGACGACATCCTGTGTCTCGGCTTCCCGAAGAAAGCGGGACAAGTCGTCCTTGACCTCGGACAGGGGCACTTCCTTCACTTTGACCTTCCGAACTGGGCTAGCCATGACTCGGCCTCCGGTTTGAGCACGATCGCCAATACCTCGACGGCCGAACCTGAAACATCGTAGAACACACGAACATCTTCGACTCGGAGCCGATACTGCGGTTGCGCCATTCCGCGCAAACGTTTGATTCGACTACGGCTGGTCTTGGCTGGTTCGTGCCTTAAATGGGTCTCGAGAGCCTCCTTTACCGCTGATCGTTCGCCGGCCTTCAATCTGCGCAGGTCTTCGACGGCCTCGGGAGCCAGGAGTATCTCGAACCGCATTCTGGCTATATTATAGCCAGAATTATCGCCACCAGATAGTCCGCTCTAACGTACCAAGCTCAATGGCGCCGCGCGAATTGCCGACTGCATAGCGCAGTCTGTCACGCGGCGTCCATTGGTGCGCGTGGTTAGGTCTCGAAAGGTGCCACACCGCGGGCTTTCGCATGAGCGTTGAAGCGAACAGC
>DATGGA010000041.1:0-45981 GCA_035308765.1 Burkholderiales bacterium | reverse complement strand
GGTGACGGTGTTCTCGAAGCCGAACGGCGAGCCGATCGCGACCACCCACTCGCCGACCTTGAGCTTGTTCGGATCGGCGATCTTCACGATCGGCAGCGGCGCGCTGGGCTCGATCTTGATCAGCGCCACGTCGGTGCGCTTGTCGGCGCCGATGACTTTGGCCTTGTATTCGCGCTTGTCGGTGAGCTTGACGGTGATCTCGTCCGCGCTGTCGACGACATGCGCATTGGTCAGGATGTAGCCGTCGGCGGATATGACGAAGCCCGAGCCGAGCGAGCGGCTCTCCGCGCGCGGACCCTGCTGCGGCCCCGGCTGCTGGCGCGGCATGAAGCGGCGGAAGAATTCCTGCACTTCCTCGTCCTCGATGCCCGGGATCTGCGGCACCGCCGCCGTCGGACGGCGCACCGCCTGCGTGGTGCTGATGTTGACCACCGCGGCGCCCTGATCTTCAACCAGCTTCACGAAATCCGGCAGCTCGCGCCCCTGCGCGGACACGAAACCGGCGAACAGGAACGCGGCCAATGCAAGCGGAATTCTCGACCATTTCATGCGCAACCCCCCTGAATTTTCATCACTGCGGCCGCTTGTATTCGACCGTGGTGGCGATCCGCTGCACGCTCGCTGCCGGCGCATCGCCGACCACGGTCACGATATGGTTCGCCACCTCGCGGGTGTAGATCTGGAACGCGCCCAGGCTGGAGGGGCCGGGCCGCACCGCCTCGGCCCGGCCGGCGGCGGGTTCGATGAATACCGAGACCGCGGCAAGGCCGTCCGAATAGACCACCTGGCTCACGGGCCGCGCCTCGCCCAGCCTGCGCGTCACCTCGATGATCTTGCGGAATCCGGGCAGCTCGGCGCCGACCGTCCAGCCCGCGCCCGCGACGTTCGTCGGCGCCACCGCCGCGTCCTCGACGCGCCAGTGCTGCGCCGCCTTCTGCAGGCTCTTCACGCGCTCGCGCGGCACGTTGCCGATCGACAGCTGCGTGAACACGAACTGCTCGATGGTCTCGCCTTTGCGATCGACGGTCCGCGCCTTGAGCAGCATGCCGGTGGCGGCATCCGCCCACAGCTTGTAGCCGTAGCGCAGTTCGTCTTTCGGCGTCAGCACCACCGCATCGCAGTCGTAGCCGGCGATGCGCAGCGGCTCGCCGCGCGTGATGCTGTAGTTGCGCGAGAGTTCCGAGATCTGTTCCGGCAGCATCGCGGGGAAGCTGCGCTGGCCGGTGCGGCGCTCCACCTTCACCGTGTGGCTGTCGGGCATGTAGCAGCGGACCGTATCGCGCGTGCGGACGATCTCGCGCGGCATGCCGTCCAGTACTTCGACGCGCTCGACGTCGCCGTCGGGACCCGGCCCGGTCACGCGCGTGATGCGCGACGTTTCGGAGCGCTTGCCCTGCTGGTAGACGAAGGTGCCGGCGTAGGACAGTTTTTCGGTTGCCTGGTAAATCTTGCGCAGCAGCGCGCTGGCCTCAGGCGACGTCTGCTCCTGCCCCTGGGCCTGGGCGAGGCCGCCGCACACGACCAGCGCTATGCCGAGCGCCCTGATCACTGTTTGGCCGCCCTCGATTCGCTTGAGACCATGCGGACATAGGGTGCCACGCCCTGCAGGGAATTGCGCGGCGAATAACCCTGGTGGGCGTAAAGATAGTCGTTCGCCGAATCAGGCGGCGACACCTGCGCTACCGGAGCGGCGACCTGCGCGATCCGCGGCGCGGGTGCCGCGCCGTCCTGCAGCAGGTACCAGGCCGAAGTCACCATCGCCACCGCCGCCAGGCTCGCCGCAGCGGACAGCAGCTGCCAGCGCGGCCGCTCGGAGCGCCAGGAAAGGCGCGAGGGCGCCATTACCGTGGGTTCTTCGGCCAGCCTGGCCGCGACGCGCCCGGCGAACCCCGCCGACAGCATGCGCGTGTCGCGCATCGCGTCGCCGATCAGGTTGTAGGTGCGCCAGGCTTCGCGCGCCGCCTCGTCGTTGCCGAGCGCATCCAGCGGCGATGCCGCCTCGTGCCGCTCCAGTTCGCCGTCCACCAGTGCCGAGATTTTCGTTTTCATCACCACCTCTTGTCTTTCGAGTCCAGCAGCGGCTTGAGCCGCTCCGCGATCGCTTCGCGCGCCCTGAAGATCCGCGACCGCACCGTGCCGATCGGGCAATCCATCAACTTCGCGATTTCCTCGTAGCTCATGCCTTCCAGCTCGCGCAGCTGGATCGCGCTGCGCAATTCGTCCGGCAGCGACTCGATCGCGGCGTTGACGGTATTGCCGATTTCCTTCGTCAGCAGCAGGCTCTCGGGCGTGTTGATGTCGCGCAGCAACTCGCCTTCCGCGTAGCCTTCCGCGTCTTCCGATTCTATTTCGGTCGAGGTCGGCGCCCGCCTTCCGGTCGCCACCAGGTAGTTCTTGGCGGTATTGATGCCGATCCGGTACAACCAGGTATAAAAAGCGCTGTCGCCGCGAAACGAGGGCAGCGCCCGATAGGCCTTGATGAACGCTTCCTGGGTCACGTCTTCCACTTCCCCCGGATCCCGAACCAGGCGCGACAACAGCCGCGCCAGCTTGCGCTGGTACTTCTCCACCAGCAACTCGAAGGCCCGTTTGTCGCCGCGCTGCGCGCGCTCGACCAGCAGCTGGTCCGCCTCGCGCTCAGACATGGCAACCGGGTCCCCCGCCCGCAATGCCCTTGTGCCATAGACTGCCGGGGTTGCAAATAGTTCGGCGCACCGGCGGGCCTGGCGTCACGCCGGAAGTTGTCCGGGCGCCACGCCCGGGACCCTGCCCCAGACCGCCCAGAGCCGCAGCAGGCGAAACGGTCCAGGTTGCAGCATGCCGGAGGTGACCAGGAGGCTGCGCCGCATCGGCGAGCCGGCAGCCAACGCCACCCAATGGCGCGTGATCCCGCTGCCATGGACCGCCCTGGCGGCGGCCGCCTTGCCGTCGGCGAATACCAGCAGTGCCTCCCCCGAGCCCAGAATTTCGATCGCCCGCGGCGAGCGGCAGCCCCGCAACAGCGCGCGGTCCCAGGCTGCTGCAGCGCCCAGGGCAACCAGCAGAACGGCAAGTGCGGCGCCGGCCGGGCCGGGCGCAACGGCGGCAACGCTGCCCGCCGCAACCGCATGCATCGCCAGGATAGCCGCGGCTAACCAGCGCGAAGGCGATAACTCGAGCCGCAAGGGCTGAGCGCGGTTCAGAAATCCACCCTTCAGGCCCGCTTGAAAACCAGCGTGCCGTTGGTGCCGCCGAAGCCGAACGAATTGGACAGCGCCGCGCGGATGGTCATCTTGCGAGCCGTGTTCGGCACGTAATCCAGATCGCATTGCGGATCCGGATTCTGCAGGTTGATGGTCGGCGGAGAAACCTGGTCGCGCAGCGCGAGGACGCTGAACACGGCCTCGACGCCGCCGGCGGCGCCCAGCAGGTGTCCGGTCATCGACTTGGTGGAGTTCACCGCAACTTTCGTCGCGCGCCCGCCCAGCAGCCGCTTCACCGCCACGGTCTCGGCGATGTCGCCGAGACCGGTGGAAGTGCCATGCGCGTTGATGTAGTCGATGTCCTCGATGCCCATGCCGGCATCGCGCACCGCCTTGGTCATGCAGCGGAACGCGCCGTCGCCGTCCTCGGCCGGCGCGGTCATGTGGAAGGCGTCGGAGGACACGCCGTAGCCGGCCAGCTCGCAATAGATCCGGGCGCCGCGCTTTTTCGCGTGATCGAGTTCCTCCAGCACCACCGCGCCGGCGCCCTCGCCCAGCACGAAGCCGTCGCGGTCCCGGTCCCATGGCCGGCTCGCGCCCGCCGGGTCGTCGTTGCGCGTCGACAGCGCCCTCGCGGAAGCGAACCCGCCCATGGCGAGTTCGGTGACGCAGGCTTCCGCGCCGCCCGCGACCATGACGTCGGCTTCGCCGTAGCGGATCGACTTCGCCGCTTCGCCGATGCAATGCGTCGAGGTGGTGCAGGCCGTGACGATGGCGAGATTCGGCCCCTTGGTGCCGAGCATGATCGAAAGATTGCCGGCGATCATGTTGATGATGCTGCCGGGAATGAAGAACGGCGAGATGCGCCGCGGGCCGCTCTTGAGCAGCTCGTCGTGCATGTCCTCGATCATCGGCAGGCCGCCGATGCCCGAGCCGAAATTGATGCCGAACTGCTCCGCCGTCTCCGGCGTCACCGCGTTTCCGGAGTCCTTCCAGGCCTGCAGCCCCGCCGCCACGCCGAAGTGGATGAACCTGTCCATGCGCCGCGCTTCCTTCGCGGACAGGTATTGCGAAACGTCGAAGCCCTTCACCTCGCCTGCGATCTGGCTGGAGAGGCGCGAAGGATCGAAGCCGGTGACCCGGTTGACGCCGGATTTTCCGGCGAGAACGCTAGCCCAGGCCTGCGGGACGGTATTGCCCACCGGGCTGATGATGCCCAGCCCGGTGACGACGACTCTGCGGCGCTGCACTGTCGGGCGTGCTCAGGCCTTGGAATGAGACTTCACGTAATCGACG
This sequence comes from Burkholderiales bacterium, assembly GCA_035308765.1. Lineage (GTDB taxonomy): Bacteria > Pseudomonadota > Gammaproteobacteria > Burkholderiales > SG8-39 > RBG-16-66-20. The sequence continues at coordinate 41,503 of DATGGA010000041.1, read as the reverse complement.
GCGAGCTGGACGGTGGTGATCTTCTCGGCGTCCTCGTCCGGGATCTCGGTCTCGAATTCCTCTTCCAGGGCCATGACCAGCTCGACCGTGTCGAGCGAATCGGCGCCCAGATCGTCCACGAACGACGATTCGTCCTTGATTTCCGCCGGGTTGACGCCGAGTTGCTCGGCAATGATTTTCTTGACCCGCTGTTCGATGCTTTCCATGCGGTGCTCCTTCCCTGTTCGCAAGCGCTATTTTACCGGATTCATGACATGTACATTCCGCCGTTGACATGCAGCACCGCTCCCGTGACATAGGCCGCCGCAGGCGACGCGAGATAGGCAACCGCAGCGGCGACGTCTTCCGGCCGCCCGAGGCGGCCCAGCGGGATCTGCGCCAGCAGGGCGTTCTTCTGTTCGTCGGGCAGAGCCCGCGTCATGTCGGTGTCGATGAATCCGGGCGCGACGCAATTGACGGTGATGCTGCGGCTGCCCAGTTCGCGCGCCAGCGATTTCGCCATGCCGACGACCCCCGCCTTGGCGGCAGCGTAGTTCGCCTGTCCCGGATTGCCGGAGGCGCCGACTACCGAGGTGATGTTGATGATCCTGCCCCAGCGCGCTTTCATCATGCCGCGCATCACCGCGCGCGACAGCCGGAACACCGGCTTCAGGTTGGTTTCCATCACTTCGTCCCAGTCGGCGTCCTTCATGCGCAGCGCGAGGTTGTCGCGCGTCACGGCGGCGTTGTTGACCAGGATCACGATGTCGCCCAATTCCTTCTGGATGTCGCCCAGCACGGCGTCGCATTGCGCGGCGTCGCGAACGTTCAGGACCTTGCCGGCCAGGCCGGCTTCGGAGATCGTCCTGGCGCCTGCTACCGTCGTCGCGGTCCCGACCACCTTGGCGCCCTGCCTGGCGAGCTCGACCGCGATGGCGCGCCCGATGCCGCGCGACGCGCCTGTTACGAGAGCGACCTTACCTTCCAGCATGATCAGCCTCCCTTGATCGCCACGAGCGCCGCTTCCAGCGAAGCCCGGTCTGCCGCAGCCAGTCCCTGAAGCCCCGGGTCGATGCGCTTCACCAGTCCGGCAAGCACTTTGCCGGGCCCGCATTCGATCACATGCGTGACACCCTGTCCCGCCATGGCACGAATGATTTCCGCCCAACGCACGGGAGACGCCGCCTGGCGGACAAGCGCGTTTTTGATTTTGCCCGGATCAGATTCCGTTTTTACATCGACATTGTTTATGACCGGCATGGCAGGAGCCGCAAAAACCGCATCCTTCAGGTACCCCTCCAGTTTGTGCGCCGCAGGCTGCATGAGGCTGCTGTGGAAAGGCGCGCTTACCGGCAGCGGCATGGCGCGCTTGGCGCCGCGCGCCTTGCAGGCCTCGATGGCGCGCGCCACCGCGGTCTTGTGTCCCGCGATGACCACCTGCCCCGGCGCATTGAAGTTCACGGCCTGCACCACCTCGCCTTGCGCCGCATCGCTGCACGCCGCACGCGCCGCGTCGTCGTCCAGTCCGAGAATCGCAGCCATCGCGCCCAGACCCTCCGGCACCGCCGCCTGCATCGCCTCGGCGCGGAAGCGCACCATGGGCAGCGCCGTTCGCAATGGAATCACTCCGGCCGCGACCAGCGCCGAATACTCGCCCAGGCTGTGGCCCGCGACCACGCCCGGCTCAGGACCGCCGAGCGCGCGCCAGGCGCGGTAGGCCGCGATCGCCGCGGTGACCATCGCCGGCTGCGTATTGACCGTCAGATTCAGCTGCTCGGGAGGACCTTCATCCAGCAACCGCATGAAATCGGCGCCGAGCGCCGCTTGCGCTTCCGCGCGAACGGCTTCGACTCCCGGCAATTCCGCATAAGTCTTCAGCATCCCGACCGATTGCGAACCCTGCCCGGGAAAAACCATTGCCAGTTTCATCGATGCATTCTCACATCGTCACCAGCGAAGCGCCCCAGGTAAAGCCGCCGCCCACCCCCTGCAGCATCACCTTGTGGCCGGATCGGATCTTTCCGGCGCGCACGTACTCGTCCAGCGCCAGCGGCACCGACGCCGCCGAAGTATTCGCATGATGGTCTACCGTGACTACGAGCCGCTCGCGCGGCAGTCCCATTCTTTTTGCGGTGGCTTCGAGAATGCGCACATTCGCCTGGTGCGGGATCAGCCAGTCGACGTCTTCCAGCATGACTCCCGCCGCGGCCGCGACTTCGCGCGCCGATTCGTCCAGGACCCGGACCGCCAGCTTGAAGACCTCCTTGCCGTGCATCTGCAGGAACGGCGAGCCGATGATCTTGCCGCCGCAGACATTACCCGGCACCGAGAGGATACCCACCTGGCTGCCGTCGGCGTGCAGCACCGACGCGTGGACACCTGGTTGCTCGCCGGCGGCCAGCACGGCGGCGCCGGCGCCGTCGCCAAACAGTACGGCGGTGGAGCGGTCGTTCCAGTCGAGGATGCGCGAGAACACCTCCGCCCCCACGACCAGCGCGCGCTTGTGCGTCCCGGCGCGGATGAAGTTGTCGGCGGTGGCGAGCCCGTAGACGAAACCGCTGCAGACAGCCTGCACGTCGAACGCCGCGCAGCCCTTCACGCCGAGCTTCGCCTGCAGCAGGCAGGCGGTGCTCGGAAAGATGAAATCCGGCGTCGAAGTGGCGACGACGATGAGGTCGATGTCGTCGGCCCTCAGGCCGGCCGCCTGCAACGCGTTGCGGCTTGCCTGCAGCGCGAGGTCGCTGGACGCCTGCGATTCCTCGGCGACATGGCGCTGCTTGATACCGGTGCGCTCCTGGATCCATGCGTCGCTGGTATCGAGCTTTTTCGCCAGCTCGTCGTTGGTGACGACCCGCGGCGGAAGGTAGCTTCCCGTGCCCACGATGCGCGACCGGATCATGCCCGCGCCCCGGCCATCTGGTCCGTAATCCGGCGCACGACGTCGTTGCGCACTTCCTCCACCGCGCGCTGCAGCGCCTGCCCGAAAGCGTAGCGGTCCGCCGAGCCGTGGCTCTTGATGACCACGCCCTTGAGCCCGAGCAGGCTGGCGCCGTTGTAGCGGCCCGGATCCATGCGCGCGCGCAGCGCCTTCAGCACCGGCATCGCGACCAGCGCGGTCAGCTTGCGCCAGGGGTTGCGCGAGAATTCCTGGCGCAGGAAGGCGACGATCATGGTCGCCACGCCTTCCGAGGCCTTGAGCACCGAATTGCCGACGAACCCGTCGCACACGACCACGTCGACGGTTCCCTTGTAGATATCGTCGCCTTCGACGTTGCCGTGAAAGTTGAGGCCGCTCGCGCGCAGCAGCTCGGCGGCTTCCTTGACCGTGTCATTGCCCTTGATATCCTCGATGCCGATATTCAGCAGTCCCACGCTCGGCCGCTCCTTGTGATCGACGGCCGCCACCAGCATTGCCCCCATGACGCCGAATTGCATCAGTTGCTCCGGCGTACAGTCCACGTTGGCGCCCAGGTCCAGCACGTAGGTGTAGCCGCCGCGCATGTTCGGCAGCACCGTGGCGATCGCCGGCCGGTCGATCGCCGGCAGCGTCTTCAGCACGAAGCGCGAGATCGCCATCAGCGCGCCGGTATTGCCCGCGCTGACGCAGGCGTGCGCGGCGCCGCTTTTCACCAGGTTGATCGCTGCGCGCATCGAGGAATCCTTCTTGAAGCGCAGCGCCTTGACCGGGGATTCGTCCATCGCCACGACTTCGGCCGCATGCTGCACGCGCAGGTTCGGCCCGGCGGTGGCGCGCAGCGCGGCAAGCTCCGCTTCGATCGCGTCGCGCAAGCCGACCAGGACGATGTCCACGTCCGGATGCCCGCGCCGGAACTCAAGCGCAGCCGGCACCGTGACATGGGGGCCGTGGTCGCCCCCCATGCAATCTACCGCTACGGTGATGGTCACCGCGCAGAGCGGGCGCGGTTACTCGCCCTTTCCCTTGGCGACTTTCTTCCCGCGGTAGTAGCCGGTCGGGCTGATGTGGTGGCGCAGGTGCGTCTCGCCGGTGGTCGGCTCGACCGCAAGCGACGGCGCGATCAGGAAATCGTGCGAACGATGCATGCCGCGCTTGGACGGCGACTTCTTGTTCTGCTGGACTGCCATGTTCTACTCCTCGAAATTAAGGTTTCAATGCTTCCTGCCATCAACCATTCGGCGCAGCCCGGCGAACGGCGACTGCCCTTCGCGCGGCGCCTGAGCCGCGCTGCCCCCGCAATGCTCGTGCCGCGGCGCAAGCGGAATCGCGAGCAGCACTTCGTCCTCGACCAGATCGCGTACCGGCATTTCCCGGCTGGCGACGATCCGCTCCGGCCCTTCGGCCTGCAGCGAATCCGCGTCGATCTCGGCCTGCGTCGCGGCAAGATGCAGCGACACCTCGATATGCAACGGGTAATCGAGGGCTCCAAGGCAGCGCTGGCAAACCAGCTGCAACGCGCCGTCGACCCTGAGTCTCAGCGCCGGGCATCCCAGTTCCTCCGGCACGCCCCGCAATTCGCCTTGCAGCGTTCCTTCATCCGTGCGCAGCACATCGCGAAGGCGCGGGAAATCGGCCACCGGCCACGCCCCCCGCAACTCAGAGCCGGTCCTCGCGAATTCAAGGCCGTCGATGACCGGCTGGTGCGACATACGGGGGCGAATGGTATCATCCTGAAAAATCTCTGTCAAAACAAAGTCATGCCATCGCCCAGGCGGATCGTCCTCGCCTCCACTTCCAGGTACCGCCGGGCGCTGCTGGAGCGCCTCGGAATCCCTTTCGAATGCGCCGATCCGCAGACCAAAGAAACGGCGCTTCCGGGCGAGCCCCCCGCGGCTACGGCGCTCAGGCTCGCCGAGGCCAAGGCACGCGCCGTTGCGCCGCGTTTTCAGGATGCTCTGATAGTAGGTTCCGACCAGGTCGCATCCTGCGACGGCAGCAGGCTGGATAAACCCGGCAATCATGCCAACGCGCTGCGCCAGCTGACCGCGGTGAGCGGAAAGACCGCTAACTTCGATACCGCAGTGGTCGTCATCGATACCAAGACGGGAAAACAGGGCGGCAGGGTCGTCGGCTGCCGCGTCACCTTCCGCGACCTCACGCCGGCGCTGATCGAAACTTATCTCCGCATCGAGCAGCCCTACGACTGCGCCGGCAGCGCCAAGGCGGAAGGCCTCGGCATCGCGCTGATCGCGCGCATCGAGACCGAGGATCCGACCTCGCTCATAGGCCTGCCGCTGATCGCGCTTACCGAACTGCTCGCCGACGCCGGCGCTCCCGTGCTCGGCTGATGGCCGGCATTCTCTACGCGATTCCGACGCCGCTAGGCGGCACAGCCGTGGCGGCGTTGCCCGCGCCGGCGCTTGCGATGATCAGAAGCCTGCGTCATTTTGTGGTCGAAAACGCGAAGACGGCGCGCGCCTTCCTGAAGGATGTGGACATGCCTTGCCCGCTCCAGGAACTTGGTGTGGCAACTATCGACGCCGATGTTTCACCGCACATAAGGAATCTCGAGGCCGGCAGTTCTCTGGGGCTCCTGTCCGAAGCGGGATGCCCCGCTATCGCCGATCCCGGGGCGGCATTGGTGGAAGCGGCGCATGACGCGGGCATCCGCGTCGTGCCGCTGGTCGGTCCGTCGTCGATCGTGCTGGCGCTGATGGCCTCCGGGCTGGAGGGCCAGCGCTTCGCGTTCTGCGGCTACCTGCCGCGCGAAACAGAAGAGCGAAAGAAGCGGATCAAGGAACTGGAAGCACGCTCCCACAGCGAGCGCGAAACGCAAATATTCATCGAAACGCCTTACCGCAATGATGTCCTGCTGGCTTGCCTGCTGGAATCGCTGCCGGAAAAGACCCTGCTTTGCATCGCCACGGATCTCACGCTCGCGTCGGAACAGGTCCACACGCAACCCATCTCGCGCTGGCGCAAAGCGCGCCCGGCGATCGGCAAGCGGCCGACTGTCTTTCTGATGCTGTCAGTAGGCCGTTAGCCCCGAGCGCGTCGCGAACTCCAGCAGAGAGCTCATGGCGCCGGCGCCGAGGCGGCGCGCGACCTTCTCGGCGAGGTTGTCCTTCTGCGTGTAGTCGACGATGTCTTCGGCCTTGATCACCTCCCGCGCCACGTAATCGAGTCCGCCGATACCGTCGGCCAACCCCAGCTCCACGCTTTTCGCCCCGGTCCAGATCAGGCCGGAGAACATGTCGGGCGTCTCCTTCAGCCGCTTGCCCCTGCCTTCGCGCACCGCGGCGATGAACTGCTCGTGGATCTCGTTGACCAGGTCGGTCGCGATCTGCTTGTGCGATGCCTCCTCCGGCAGGAACGGATCGAGCAGCGCCTTGTTCTTGCCGGCGGTGATGAGGCGTCGCTCGATGCCCAGCTTCTCCATCAGGCCGACGACGCCGAAGCCGTCCATGCGCACGCCGATCGAGCCGACGATGCTCCCCTTGGCGACGTAGATCTTCTCGGCGGCGGCAGCGACGTAGTAACCGCCCGAAGCGCACAGGTCCTCGACCACGACATACAGGTGCGTCTCCGGATACTTCTGCCGCAGCCGGCGCATCTCGTCGAAGATGTTCTGAGCCTGCACGGGGCTGCCGCCGGGCGAATTGATCCTGAGCACCACGCCCCGCGTACCCTTGTCCTTGAACGCGGCCTGCAGCGCGGTCATGACCTTGTCGGCGCTGGCGTCGGCGCCCGGCGCGATGACGCCGTTGATCTCGACCAACGCGGTGTGGCGGTCGCTCTTCGATTCTCCCCAGCCCTTCCAGTCCACGGCCATCACGATGACGAACGTGATGTAGGCGAACGTCAGCAGCTTCCAGAATATGCCCCAGAGGCGCGCACGGCGCTGCTCCTTCAGGGCCGCGGTAGCGAGCTTCTCGATCAGGCCCCGTTCCCACCGTCCGTCGTTGTCAGCCATCGTCGATTCCTTTGAAGTAGACCTTGCCGTCCCTCTCCTCGACCTGCAGGGGAACGAGCGGCGTGCTGCCGCAGGGCCCGCCAAGGCATTTCCCGCTTTGCGCGGAGTAGGTCGCGCCGTGAGTCGAGCATATCAAATCGCGTCCTTCGGAGTCGAAGACCTCGCCCTCGCGCCAGTCGAGCTCCATCGGCAGGTGGCCGCAACGATTGAGATAGCCATGCACGCGCCCCTCGAAGCGCACCACGAACGCGGGCGCGCGTTCACCGAAATACTCGACGTCGAAGCGCACCGCCTTGCCGGCGTTCGCCAATGCAGTCGATTCGCAGATCAGCCGTTCGTCGTCAGCCACTGTCGCAACTCCCCGACGCTCGCCACGCAGGCGCGCGGCGCAAATTCGCGCAAGGTCTCGATCGGATGCGCGCCATAGGTTACTGCCACCGCCTCCACGCCCGCGCTCTTGGCCATGCCCAGATCGTGCGAAGTATCGCCGACCATCAGCAGCTGCGGCGCCCGCAGGCCCAATTCGGCCATCAGCTCGAGCAGCATCGCGGGGTGAGGCTTCGAATTCGTTTCATCGCCGCAGCGCGAAGCTGCGAACATCGGCCCGAGCCCGCTCGCCGCGAATGCGCGATCCAGCCCCCGGCGCGGCTTTCCGGTGGCAACCGCAAGCAGGTGGCCGCGGCTCGCGAGTTCCGCCAGCAGCTCGGCCACGCCGGAGAACAGGCTGAGCGAATCTTCGCGCTCGACGAAATATCTCCGGTAGCGGGCGAGGAAATCCGGATAGCGGTCCGGCGCCAGCTCCGGCAGCGCGAGGCGCAGCGAATCGTTCAGGCCGAGGCCGATCACGTGGCTCGCCGTGCGGCGGTCGGGCACCGGCAGCGCCATATCGCGTGCCGCGTCCTGGATGCAGTCGGCGATCACAGCCGCGGAATCGAATAGCGTGCCGTCCCAGTCGAACACGATCAGCGGATAGCGCTTGTCAGGCATCGTGGCCGCCGAAGTTGGCGCTGCAAAAGCGCTGCATGTCCCCGGGAAGCGGCGCGTCCAGCGCAATCCGGCGGCCGTCGACGGGGTGCTTGAACGCGAGCCGCCGCGCATGCAGGAACAACCGCTTCACGCCCTGCCTCGCCAGCGCGCGATTGAGCTCGAAGTCGCCGTACTTGTCGTCGCCCAGGACCGGGAACCCGGCATGGGCGAGGTGCACCCGTATCTGGTGCGTGCGTCCGGTCAGGAGGCGCAACTGAAGGAAGCTCAGGTCGGCCGAACTCCCCAGCACCTTGACCCTGGTGACCGCTTCCATGCCCCCTTCCTTCACGGCTACCCGCCGCTCGCCTTTGGCGTTGACGTACTTGTGAAGAGGGTCCTTGATGTCGAAATGCTTGCCCGCCGGAGCGCCTTTGACGGCGGCGACGTAGACCTTCTCGACCTCGCCGTCGCGCAGCATGCGGTGCAGTTCGACCAGCGCGCTGCGCTTCTTCGCCACGATCAGCAGCCCGGAGGTATCGCGGTCCAGACGGTGCACGAGCTCGAGAATCTTCGCCTCGGGGCGCGCCGCGCGCAGTGATTCGATCACCCCCTGGCTGACCCCGCTGCCGCCGTGGACCGCGACGCCCGAGGGCTTGTTGATCACGAGGATCGAGGCATCCTCGTGAACGATCGGGTACTCGATCGGCTTTGCGGCGGGCCTTGACGTATCCGCCACCCTGACCGGCGGCACCCTGACCTTGTCGCCCAGCTTGAGCCGGTAGTCGGGTTTGACGCGGGCGCTGTTGACCCGGACTTCGCCGCTGCGGACCACGCGGTAGACGTGGCTTTTGGGCACGCCCTTCATCCGGCGCAGCAGGAAATTGTCGAGGCGCTGGGTCTCGCTTTCCTCCCCGACTTCGAGCGTCGTCGCGCGCGCCTTGCTTAAGTCATTCATTTTCAATACAATCCGAGAACTGACTTCGCGTTGCGAGGCACAGGGACCACAAGACGCGGTGAGCGCAAGCCACGCGCCGGAACCTGCAACCCGCCTCCTGTCCGGCAAAGTGCCGGACCCGAAGTGCAGTGGTTAATTTCGCTCACCGGAAGTAGCGATGGTACTGGAAACGCGCGCTTACAGCGTGGTCCACTTGACTGGTCTTTTCCCCCAAGGAGAACACTGAGCATCCGGGCAACATAGCTCCTGCGCGCGCGGGAGAAAAATAAGTGAAACGCATGTTGTTTAACGCGACCCAGCAGGAAGAACTGCGCGTCGCCATCGTCGAAGGACAAAAACTGGTTGACCTCGACATCGAGTCGGCCGCCAGGGAGCAGCGCAAGAGCAACATATATAAAGCCATCATTACCCGCATCGAGCCCAGCCTCGAAGCCGCCTTCGTCGACTACGGCGAGGAACGGCACGGGTTCCTCCCCTTCAAGGAGGTCGCGAAGGCCTACTTCCGCCAGGGCGTGGATGCCGGCCGCGCGAGAATCCAGGACGCGCTGACCGAAGGCCAGGACATCATCGTCCAGGTCGAAAAGGACGAGCGCGGCAGCAAGGGCGCCGCCCTCACCACCTTCATCAGCCTGGCGGGACGCTACCTGGTCCTGATGCCGAACAACCCCCGCGGCGGCGGCGTCTCGCGCCGCGTCGAGGGCGAAGACCGCAACGAGCTGCGCGACACCATCGACCAGCTGGTGGTCCCGGAAGGCATGAGCGTCATCGCGCGCACTGCGGCGATCGGCCGCTCGATCGAGGAACTGCAGTGGGACCTGAACTACCTGCTGCAGCTATGGCAGGCGATAGACGGCGCCGGCAAGGAGCCGTCGCAGAAGCCATACCTGATCTATCTCGAGTCGAGCCTGGTGATCCGCGCGATCCGCGACTACTTCCAGCCCGACATCGGCGAAATCCTGATCGACACCGAGGAAATCTACGAGCAGGCCGTGGCCTTCATGCAGACCGTGATGCCGGCCAACGTCGGCAAGGTCAAGCTCTACCGCGACGACGTGCCCCTCTTCTCGCGCTTCCAGATCGAGCACCAGATCGAGAGCGCCTACGGCCGGCACGTCAACCTGCCCTCGGGCGGCGCGATCGTGATCGACCACACCGAGGCGCTGGTGTCGATCGACGTCAACTCGGCGCGCGCCACCAAGGGCCACGACATCGAGGAAACCGCCTACCGCACCAACCTGGAAGCGGCGGAAGAAGTCGCCCGCCAGCTGAGGCTGCGCGACCTGGGCGGCCTGATCGTGGTCGACTTCATCGACATGGAATCGCAGAAAAACCAGCGCGAAGTGGAAAACCGCTTCCGCGACTCGCTGCGGCACGACCGCGCCCGGGTGCAGATCGGCAAGATCTCGCGCTTTGGCCTGATGGAACTGTCGCGCCAGAGGCTGCAGCCTTCCCTCGAGGAAACCGCGCACATCAGCTGCCCGCGCTGCGGCGGCACCGGCTTCATCCGGGGCACCGAGTCGACCGCGCTGCACGTGCTGCGCATCATCCAGGAAGAGGCGATGAAGGAAAACACTGGCGCCGTGCACGCGCAGGTGCCGGTGGACGTGGCCTCGTTCCTGCTGAACGAAAAGCGCGCCGAAATCCAGAAGCTGGAGGCGCGCATCAAGGTGAACATCGTGCTGGTGCCCAACGCGCACCTCGAGACGCCGCACTACAAGGTGCAGCGCCTGAAGCACGACGAACTGAACCAGATGGAACACGTTCCGACGAGCTACGAGCTGGTCGAGCAGCCCGAAGAACCCAAAGCGCCCGGCAAGGAGGCCGAACCCAAAAAGGAACGCCCGCAGGCGGCGGTGCAAGGCATCGTGCCCGACCAGCCGGCGCCCATCGTTCCGGAACCGGCGGCCAGGGCCGAGATACCCCGCTCCGCCCCCGTACCCCAGGCGCAGGAACCGGCGCGTTCAGGTTTCCTGGGTCGCCTGTTTGGCTGGCTCAAGACAGAGAAACAGCCGGAACAGCCGGTTGCGGCCAATGAACCCGCGATGCGCCAGGCGCGCCCGCAACACCCCGAGCGCTCGCGCGACGAGCACCGGAATCGGCAGGATCATCGCCGCGGCGGTCGTGACGGACGCGGCGGACGCGACGGTCGTGACGGACGCGGCGACGGCAGGCGCGATCATCAGCGCGACGGCCGCGGCGGCAGACCGGACAACCAGCAACGCGGCGACCGCGACCACAGGCGCGATCATCAGCAGCGGCGCGATCAACGTCCGCCGCAGCAGCAGCCGCGCCCGGAACGCCCGCAAGGCGAAACCCCGCAGCAGGGCGAATTGTCGCAATCGGAACGCCAGCCGATGGAACGCCCGCAGGGCGAACACCGGCCGGATCAACGCCCGCAGCGCCCGCCGCAGCAGGGCCAGCAGGATAGCAATCGTCCCCCGCAGGAAGGCGGAGAAGAACATCGCCGGCGGCGACGCGGCGGTCGCGGACGCGGTGGTGGCGGGGGCGGCGATCGGGGCGAGCGCCGGCCGGAGCACCAGCATGCGCAGCACAACCCGGAGCAATCGCTCTACGCCCAACAGCTCGAGGAACACCGGCTGAAAATGCAGCGCGAAGCGGAGATGGCGCACGAGGGCGAGTCGCAGCCGCACCAACAAGCTGTACCACAACCGGTTCATGTGCCTGAGCCTCGAATGGAGGAGCACATTCGCGCGGAAGCGCCGGTGCAGATCCGCGAGGAAGCACCGAAAGCCGTCGAGGCGCCGCGTCACGAGGCGCCCAGGGTCGACCCGAAGGAAATCCTCTCCAGCGCCGGGCTACAGATGGTCGAGACGGACCGTTCCAAGGCCGTGCAGCCGTTGCCGGAACCGGAGCCCGTGCAACTGGGCCGGCCACGGCGCGAAAAACCCGCCGCCCCGGCGGTTGCCGAAACCGAACTGGTTCAGGTCGAAACGCGCAACAAGTGATTGCGGACATGGTCGAGCAGCCCGCGTGAAGCGGCCTCGACCATATCCAGCACCAGTTCGAACATCTCCGGACCCCTGCCGTAAGGGTCCGGGATGTCATTGTCTTCGAGACCGGCGAAATCGAGCATCAGCCTGAGTTTGTGGCGGTACTCCGGCGCGCAGAGTTCCTCCACGAGCAGCAGCTGGCCGCGATCCATTGCGATCACCATGTCGAACGCCTCGAAATCGCGCTTCGCCACCTGGCGCGCGCGCAATCCTGAAATGTCATAGCCGCGGCGCAACGCGTGCGCTACGGCTGCCCTGTCCGGCGCTTCGCCGGCGTGGTAGCCATGGGTGCCGGCGGAATCGACGTGCACCTGAAGCCCTGCCTTCTCCGCCATGGCCCTGAATACGCCCTCCGCAGTGGGTGAGCGGCAGATGTTGCCGGTACAGACGAAGAGCAGACGGAAACTGTTGTCGGGCACCCCGCGATTCTAGCTAAGAGCGCTTTTGCGCAATCGCAAGAAATGGATCGCCGCGGGGAATGTCGGAAAGCAGGCGGTCGAATTCCTTCTTGACCACCGCGTAGCACTCGCAGACTTCCTTTTCCAGTCCCGGCCGGTCGAGCACTGAGATGCGGCCGCGGCTGTAGCGGATGAGCCTGGCGCGCTGCAAATGCCCGGCGGCCTCCGTCACTCCTTCGCGCCGCACGCCGAGCATGTTGGCGATCAGCTCCTGGGTCATGGTCAGCTCTTTCGTATCCAGGCGATCCAGGCTCAGCAGCAGCCAGCGGCACAGCTGCTGCTCCACCGAGTGGTGCCGGTTGCACACCGCGGTCTGCGCCATCTGCGTGATCAGCGCCTGGGTGTAGCGCAGCAGCAGGTGCAGTACCGGGCCGGCGCGGTTGAATTCCTGCTTGAGCAGCTGCGCGCTGAGCCGGTAGCTGTAGCCGGCGCTTTGCACGACGGCCCTGCTCGGCGTGGTTTCGCCGCCCATGAACAGCGATATGCCGAGGATTCCTTCGTTGCCGACCACTGCGATCTCGGCCGATGCGCCGTCCTCCAGGACGTAGAGCAGCGACACGATCGACGTGGTCGGAAAATAGACGTGCTGCAGGCGCCCGCCGGACTCGTAAATCGCCTGCCCCAATGCCATCGGGGCCAGCTCCAGATGGGGCAACAGGCGATCAAATTCCATCGCCGGCAGTGCTGCGAGAAGGTGGTTCTGCTTCGGATGATGGGACGTAGGGATAACCAGGCTCCAGGACGCCGAAGGTGGATAGCCACGATAGCACTTTTGACGATCCATATGTTCCATACCGCACATAAAGCTTTGCCAGATCATGCGCGTGTGCCAGCGCACAGACCGCCGGTGCGCCGACGTCTAGCTTGAGCGCCAATCCTCAACCACCCGGAGTCCGAATATGAAACCGTTCCAGCGCATTTCTGCGTTTCTTCTCGCCCTGGCGATGACGGCCGTTGTGGGCTGCGCCTCCACGCGAACACACGAAGGAACCGGGGAATACGTCGACGATTCGGTCATCACCACCAAGGTAAAGGCGGCGATATTCAACGAGCCCAGCCTGAAATCCGCTGAAATCAACGTCGAAACCTTCAAAGGCGTCGTCCAGTTGAGCGGCTTCGTCAGTACGCTGGCAAACGTCAGAACGGCGCTCGATGTGGCCCGCAACGTCGGCGGCGTGATCTCCGTCCGCGACAGCATGCGGCTCAAATAGCAGCGGCGTCGAGGGGAGCAATATGGGAATCCTGAGGATAGGCGGGCTGTTGCTCATACTGTCGCTCGCCGCGCTGGGCTGGGTATCGGCCGCCTCCATCGACAAGGTGGGGCCGCCATCCAGTATCGCCGAGTACGTCTTCCTGCACGAAACCCGCAGTCAGGGCATTCCCCTGCAGATTGCGGCGCGCGCAAGCATGTGCAGCGGAAAAATCGGCGGCGCCCGCAACTGATTCCAAGGTGTGTGTGCCAGCACACGGCACATCCCGGAGGCCGGGCCATACTTTGCCGATGCGCAATATTCTGCTCACAGTTCTTGCCGCCGGTATCGGCGTGGCTGGCCCGGCGGCACCCGCGAGCGCAGGGCTGCTTTCAGCAACGGGCGCCGTCATCGCGATACTGGCGGGCGAACTGTTCGTCGGCGAGGCCGAAGGCCATCTCGGCGGCGCGGGAACCATCACCATTCATTCGCAGAAAAATCCCGCCCTCATCTGCGTCGGACAGTTCACTTCCAGCGTTGCACTTGGCGGCTCGGGGCAGTTGCAATGCAGCGACGGTGCCACTGCGACATTTCACTTCCAGCGCTTGAGCGTACTGCGGGGCTACGGCGCCGGCGACTTCAGCCGGGGCCCGATGACCTTCACGTACGGGATCCCGGTCGAGGACTCGGGGCCCTACCTCAGGCTGCCCGCAGGCAAGAAGCTCACCCAGAATGGCGCGCAACTGGAGTTGGTCGATCTATGAATCCCTGCTACGTATTCGACACGCAAGAGGAAGCGGAAAAGACCATCCGGGCCCTGAGCAGGTCAGGATTCGACATGAAGAAACTGTCGCTGATCGGCATGGGCAATCACGGCGAACAGCATCCGGTCGGGTTCTATACCGCTGGGGACCGGATCAAATCCTGGGGCGGTGCCGGCGCCTTCTGGGGTGCCATGTGGAGCCTGCTGTTCGGGCCCGCCGTGTTTTTCCTGCCGGGGTTCGGCCTTATCGCGATGGCCGGGCCGCTGGTGACCGTGCTAGTCGGCGCGCTCGAAGGCGCTGTGGTCCTGGGCGGCGCCTCGGCGCTGGGAGCTGCGCTGACCCGGATCGGCGTTCCGAACAATCAGGTGATCAAGTACGAAACGGCGGTCAAGGCGGACAAGTGCGTTCTTATCCTGCATGGCAACGCCGACGAAGTGGCAAAAGCCCGCGCCGTGCTGGCAGGCGCCAAGCGTCGGAGATGGCGTAACTGGTGGAACTGACCCATATCGACAGGGAAGCCAGCGTCAGCGCCGGATACGACGGCCCCCGGCGCCCTTCGAATTACGACTTGCCGAACTTCGCCTTGGCGTTGCTCACGCAGTTGTCCTTGACGTTGCCCGCAAAGGCGTCGCACTTCTCCCGCGCCACGGCGTAATCGGCGTCGCGCTTGTCGGAAGTCGCGTCCTTGCGCGCAGCGTTGCCTTTGTCGGTCGCTGCCTGATCGGCGTTGGCGGTCTTCATCCACGCCTTGGCGTCGGCTTTGGCGGCTATCGAGTTGGCCTTGGCTTCCTTGACGCAGACATCCTTGACGTTGCCCGCCTTGTCGTCGCATTTTTCCCTGGCCACCGAATAGTCGGCATCAGCCCGGGCGACCCGCACGTTGTAGCTGGCGTCCACCGACGGCTTGTACCTGGCCTCCAGATCCGCCTTCGCGACGCTCCGCTTGCCGTCCGCCTCCGCCTGGCAGATGTCCTTTGCATTGGCGGCAAACGAGCCGCAGGCCGCAGCTGCGGCCTTGTACGTCGCGGCGATGTCGTCCTTGCCGGACTGGTACTGGTCTTTCGACATCGATTGCGCCAACGCGCCGGCGCTGAACGCGAGACCGATGACGATCGCCATTACGCTGCGCCCGTTCATTGCTTGTCCTTCATTTTCTTCTGCCATTCGGAGAGCTGCTTCTCGGTCTCGTCCTTTGAGATGCCGTACGATTCCTGAATCTTGCCGGCCAGGTGGTCGCGCTTGCCGGCGATGACGTCGAGCTGGTCGTCGGTGAGCTTGCCCCACTGTTCCTTGACGTTGCCCTTGAATTGCTTCCAGTTGCCTTCGATGCGGTCCCAGTTCATGTGCATTTCCTCCAGGTTGATGGGTATGGTATTTCCTGGCTAAATTTCTTGCGCGCTCGGATGCCTGCCGACGAACCAGCTTTGCAGCTTGTTGGTTCGCACCACCGGATCCGCCTCGGGGCGCGCGGGTTTCACGCCGCTCGCGCCGTTCATGTGGATTCGACGATTACTTGATGCGCATGTCGTTTCTGACCGAGCTCACGCCCTTGATGCCGCTCGCGACGCTCACCGCCTGCGACATGGCCGCATCGGAGCTCACGAAGCCGCTGAGCTGGACTACGCCCTTGAATGTTTCTACGTTCACTTCGGTCGCCTTGACCATCGGATCCTCCACGAGCGCCGCTTTCACTTTCGTCGTGATCCAGGTGTCGGAGGTGTATTCGCCGGTGCTCTCATGAGTGGCCGTGGCCGCGCAACCCAGAACCGAGGCGAACGCGACGGCAAGGAACAGTGCCGGAAAGCGCTTGAGTAGTCTCATGACAGGAATCTCCAAATTCGTTACGGGAGGCGAGTCTCGCCCGCGCAGCAGGGCCATTCCGTGCGTTCGCGCACATACCCGCAATCCATTTGACTTAGCCTGCGGCGCAGCCATGGAGCCCTCGGCTATCGTCCCGCTCGAACGCTGGAGGGAATGAAAGCCTGATCAGGCGGGGCCTGCCTGCTGGCGAGCATGCTCTTTGCGTTTCATGTCGAGATACTCGCCCCGCTCCACCTCGTGCAGCTGGCGCGAGTAGAGCTCGGACGCCGCGTACCAGTCGCGAATGCGTATTTCGAAGCGCGATGGCGACGACATCGACAAGGCGCCCAGATAGGCCTCGATGGCGAGGTAATAGCGCATGGTGTTACGTTCCACCGCGCCGCGCACGCCGCCAATGTAACGCGGCCGTCCATCGGGTTGCGCGCCGACGACCGTGAATCCCACTTTGCTCCTGCCGAGCGTGGCGAGGTAGGCCTGCATCACAAACCGCCCCAGACTGCCGTAGCCATAGGAGAAAGCGAGGTGGATGAAGGTCTGTCCGTTCGGCAGCGAAACCGCTTCTAGCGCGATGCGGTAGTCTCGCGTGCTCATGGGCCCGTTTTTGGCATCCAGATCGACCCGCAAGTAGTTTTCAGTATGGCCGTGGACGTGATATGAAAAGTTCACCCGCGACGCATCCGAAAGCGGCTGGTCATGTTTCGCCCCGATCCACAGGCTGAGGACGGTCTCCGCGCTACCGCTTGCAACGCGGCAGCCTTTGGTATCGATATGCAGCAACAGCATGTCGCACCAGTCTCCCGGGGCGCTGAGAGCGGCGCCCGCCGACTCAAACGGGGAATTGATAAGAGCGTAGATGTCGCCGCTTACCTCGCCCGGGGCCTCGCTCGAGTCCAGGTGGAGCGGCCGCCCGAACTGGTTGTGGACAAGCTGCTCCTGCATCGCAAGGTACCTGGCGCGCAGGGCGGCGGATACCTCGATATCGTCGGCGAAAGCCAATCCTGTTCCCGCGCACAGCAGCGCAAATGTGATTGTCCTGAACGCCATCAATCGGAAGCGCGGTCTGTACGGCAGCTGGAGGGCGGTGACTTGGTTCATGCCTGCCGGCGAAGACTAGGGTGAAGACTGTCCGGCGTATGTACGTTCACGCACAATCACAAATCGGCGCGGCACTCGTCGCGTTGGCGGCGTTCCTGCCTGCCGCGATGTCTTCGAGTCCTGCCCAGGCGCAACAATCCGCAATCTCGATCGCGGCGCCGAGAATCGATCGCTTCGAAGTCGATCCGGCCGCGCGGCTTGTGGCGGGCGCGGAGCTGCTATTCACGCTCTCGGGCAGTCCCGGCGGCAGCGCCATGGTCCGGATTTGAATGTATATGTACGGTGTGTACGCTACCGCACAGACCGAGGCGCCTGTGGGGCACATCATTGGCATGGGTGTTCAGGCCCGTCACCCCCTGATGGGCCAGATCTCCCTGATGGACACCTGATGCACTGAGGCCCGGCAGCGGCGATCCCGTTCCGGGCCTCTCCTTTTTTCATGAATTGCACCGGGCTGGGCGATTGAATATCAGCGGCAATATCGTTTCCCGAAGCCTGTTCCAGGTACTGGCGCTGTTCCGGCGCGGCGGCTGGATGGCCGATTACGGCGCAGAAGAGCCGCCGCTGCGGGCGGAACTGTTCAGCGCCGACCAGATGGAACAGCACGGCAAGGCGCTGGCGGCCTCGCACTCCCCGGGAGCCAAGCGCACGCGCGACCTGCTGCTCGCGCGCCTGGCGGAAAACGAAGGGGTGCTGCTCCGGGCCTGCGGCCTGCTCACGGCGGCGATCAAGGAAGGTCATCCTGTCACTCCCGCGGGCGAGTGGATGCTCGACAACTTCCACCTGATCGAAGAACAGATACGCACCGCCAGGCGGCACCTGCCCAAGGATTACAGCCGCGAGCTGCCGCGCCTGGCCGGCGGACCGTCGGCCGGCTTGCCGAGGGTCTACGACATCGCCCTGGAAACCATCTCGCACGGCGATGGACAGGTTGATCCGGATAGCTTCGGCCGCTTCATCGCCGCCTACCAGACCGTTTCAACGCTGACCCTGGGAGAGCTGTGGGGAGTGCCGATCATGCTGCGCCTCGCGCTGATCGAGAACCTGCGCCGCGCCGGCAGCCGCATCATCGCCCATCGCATGGGCCGGGACCTGGCCGATTTCTGGGCGAGCCAGATGACGGAAACCGCGCAGAGCGACCCGAAGAGCCTGATCCTGGTAGTCGCGGACATGGCGCGCTCCGATCCGCCGATGAGCAGTTCCTTCGTGGCGGAACTGGCGCGGCGGCTGCAGGGGCAAAGCGCGGCACTGGCCATGCCCCTCAACTGGATCGAGCAGCGGCTGTCGGAAATCGGCCTGTCCATCGCCCAACTGGTGCAGTCGGAAAACCAGCAGCAGGCGGCCGACCAGGTCTCCATCAGCAACAGCATCGGCAGCCTGCGCCTGCTTGCCGCCACCGACTGGCATGCATTCGTCGAGACGCTGAGCATCGCCGAACGCACGCTATGCGAGGACCCTGGGGGCGTCTACGGACGGATGGATTTCGCCACGCGCGATCACTACCGCCACGTGCTCGAGAAGATCGCCAGGCGCAGCGGACTCGCCGAGGAACAGGTCGCGCGCCAGTGCGTGCAGCTGGCGCTCCAGGCTGCCGCAGGCGCAGGCGGCGATTGCCGCGCCGCGCACGTCGGCTGCTATCTCGTCGGCGAAGGCCTGCCGCAGCTGGAAGCGGCTGCGCGGATGCGGGCTTCCGTTGTCGAAGCCATCCGGCGCAGGCGCAGCGGACTGGCATATTTCGGCCCGCTCGCGCTGCTGACCGCGGCATTCACGGCGGGACTGCTCGCGCTGGCACATCAGGACGGAGCACAGGATTGGATCCTCGCGCTATGCGGCATCCTGGCCGTGCCCTGCGCCAGCCACCTCGCGATAGCGCTGGTGAACTGGCTGGCGACCCTGCTCACCGTGCCGCTGCCGCTGCCACGGATGGATTTCTCCAAGGGAATCCCGGAGGACTCGCGGACGCTGGTCGTGATTCCTACGCTCATCAGCAGCGCGCAGAACGTCGAAGACCTGGCCGAGGCGCTGGAAGTCCGTTTCCTGGCCAACCGCGACGAACGCCTGCACTTCGGTTTGCTCACCGATTTCACCGATGCAAACGAGGAAACCCAGCCGCAGGATGAGCCGCTGCTTCAGATAGCCGCGCAGCGCATCGGGGACCTGAACGAAAAATACCGCGGCGCAGGCGGCGAACCTGACAGGGACGTCTTCTTTCTCTTCCACCGGCCGCGCCGCTGGAATCCGCGCGAGGGCGTCTGGATGGGCCGCGAACGCAAGCGCGGCAAGCTCGGCGACCTGAACGCGCTGCTGCGGGGCGGCCCTGCTGCCGCGTTTTCCCGCGTCGTCGGCCGGACCGCCGCGCTGTCCGGCGTCCGGTACGTCATCACGCTGGACACCGACACGCAATTGCCGCGCGACTCGGCGCGGCAGCTCGTCGGCACGATGGCTCACCCGCTCAACCGCGCCCGCTACGACGCCGCCAGAGGTCGAGTTACGGAAGGCTACGGCATTCTCCAGCCGCGCGTCGCGGTCAGCCTGGCGTACGCGAACCGTTCGCGCTACGCCCTGTTACATGGCGACGAGGCGGGCATCGATCCCTATACGCGCATGGTCTCCGACATCTACCAGGACCTGTTCGCCGAGGGCTCGTTCATCGGCAAGGGCATCTACGACGTGGATGCTTTCGAACGGGCACTCAAGGACCGTTTCCCCGACAACCGCGTGCTCAGCCACGACCTGCTGGAGGGTTGCTATGCGCGTTCAGGGTTGACCGGAGACGTGCAGCTCTACGAGGAATATCCCGTCAGCTACGGCGCCGACATCAGCCGGCGGCACCGCTGGATGCGCGGCGACTGGCAGCTGGCCGGCTGGCTGCGCCGCCGAGTGCCCAAGGGCGAAAGCGGTACGGAAGACAATCCGCTCTCCGGGCTGTCGCAGTGGAAAATCCTCGACAACCTGCGCCGCACGCTGGTGGCTCCGGCATTGACCGTGTTGCTGCTGCTGGGC
This sequence comes from Burkholderiales bacterium, assembly GCA_035308765.1. Classification (GTDB taxonomy): domain Bacteria; phylum Pseudomonadota; class Gammaproteobacteria; order Burkholderiales; family SG8-39; genus RBG-16-66-20. The sequence continues at coordinate 21,371 of DATGGA010000041.1, read as the reverse complement.
TGGTCGCTCCTGCTGCCGGCGTCATTCCTGACCCTGTCGCTGCTCGCCATCCTGCTGCTGCCAGCGATGAGCGCGTCGCTAGTGGAGCTGCTCCGGAAACCGGCCGATACCGTGCTGCGCCAGCATCTCGCCGGAGTCCTGCGCTCGACAGGGCAACGCCTCGCGCAGGCGCTGTTCACGCTGGCCTGCCTGCCTTTCGAGGCCTGCGCCTGCCTGGACGCGATCCTGCGGACCACCGTCCGGATGCTGATCACGCGCCGCCGGCTTCTCGAGTGGACGCCATGGAGCGATCTCCAGGCCGGCGCCGGCCTGGCGGCGTCGTTGCGGTCGATGTGGATCGCACCGTTCCTCGCCCTTGCCGCGGCGCTGTACCTGTCTCAAAAGCAGCCTGGGGCGCTGCCAGTCGCAGCGCCCGTCCTGCTTCTGTGGCTGCTGTCCCCGCTGCTGGCGTGGTGGCTCAGCCGGCCACTGACGCGCCCGCCAGTCAGGCTGGCGCGGCCACAGACCGAGTTCCTGCGCCTGGTATCGCGCAGGACCTGGGCTTTCTTCGAGACTTTCGTCGGACCGGACGACCACTGGCTGCCGCCGGACAACTTCCAGGAACGCCCTGCGGTGGCGCTGGCGCGCCGCACTTCGCCAACCAACATGGGCCTCTCGCTGCTGGCGAACCTCTCCGCCTACGATTTCGGCTACCTGCCGGCAGGACAGCTCATCGAACGCACGCGCAATGCATTTGCAACGATGCAGGGGCTGGAACGGTTCCGCGGCCACTTCTACAACTGGTACGACACGCAGTCGCTGCGCCCGCTGCTGCCGGTCTATGTCTCGACGGTGGACAGCGGCAACCTTGCCGGCCACCTGCTGACGCTGCGCGCCGGGCTCACGGCGCTGCCCGACCAGCCGATACTCGCGGCCCGATGGCTGGAGGGCATCGAAGACAGCTGCAAAGCGCTGCTCGACGCCGGGCAGCAACCTGCGTCGCTTCCCCTACTCCGCTTCCAGGAGGAACTGGATTCGGCGCTGGCGAACCGGCCGGCCACCCTGCCCGCCGCACGCCGCGTGCTGGAAAAGCTGCTGGAACACTCCGCCCTGATATCGGACGCCGTCGACCGGCAATGCCGCGCCCTGTCGGATGAACTTACCTTGCTGGCATCGGCGCACACGGGCGCAATCCCGACCTTGCGTGAGCTCGCGGCGCAAGGCATTTCACCCGCGCGAGCGCGCATCGACGAACTCGCGCGGCTTGCGCTGCAGGCGGGCGAAATGGCGGTCATGGACTACGACTTCCTCTACGACGAGGTTCGCCACCTGCTGGCGATCGGCTTCAATGTGACCGAGCGCAGGCGCGACACCAGCTATTACGACCTGCTGGCATCGGAGGCGCGCCTGGCGGTATTCGTGGCGATCGCGCAGGGGCAGCTGCCGCAGCAAAGCTGGTTCGCGCTCGGGCGCCTGCTGGTAAATGCCGGCACCGGTCCGACGCTGCTTTCCTGGAGCGGCTCGATGTTCGAATACCTGATGCCGCTGATCGTGATGCCGGCCTACGACGCCACGCTGCTGGATGAGAGCTGCCGTGCCGCGGTGCGGCGGCAGATCGACTACGGCACCCGGCGCGGCGTGCCCTGGGGCATGTCCGAATCCGGATACAACACCGTCGATACCGCGCTCAACTATCAGTACCGCGCCTTCGGCGTCCCGGGCCTCGGCCTGAAACGCGGCCTGAGCGAAGACCTGGTGATCGCGCCATATGCATCGGCACTGGCACTGATGATCGAGCCCGAAGCGGCGTGCGAAAACCTGCAACGGCTCGCGGCGCACGGTTGCCTCGGCAAATACGGCTTCTACGAGGCGATCGACTACACGCCGGCGCGCCTGCGCCGCGCGGAGACCAGCGCTATCGTGCAATCCTTCATGGCGCACCACCAGGCGATGAGCCTGCTGTCGCTGGCGTACCTGCTGCTGGACCGGTCTATGCAGCGGCGCTTCATATCGGACCCGTTGTTCCAGGCCACCCTGCTGCTGCTGCAGGAAAGGATACCCAGGGCCAAGGCGCTGTATTCGGACAATCCGGAGCGCATGGACTCGCGGGCTCTGGCCGAGACCTTCGAGATGCCGATGCGCGTCTTCGACACGCCCGACACGAGGATCCCGGGCGTGCAGCTGCTGTCCAACGGGCGCTACAACGTGATGGTCACGAACGCCGGCGGCGGCTACAGCCGCTGGCGCGACATCGCCGTCACCCGCTGGCGCGAGGACCCCACCGGCGACCCATGGGGAACATTCTGTTACCTGCGCGACCTGGGCGGCGGCAAGGTCTGGTCGTCGGCTTTCCAGCCGTCGCTGAAGCGCACGGATTCCTACGAGGCGATATTCACCGAGCAGCGGGTGGAATTCCGCCGGCACGACGCGGATTTCGACACGCATACCGAAATCGTCGTATCGCCCGAGGACGACATCGAGCTGCGCCGGGTCCGCATCACCAACCGCTCGCGCGCGCGCAAGTCGATCGAGGTGACCAGCTACGCCGAAGTGGTGCTGGCATCGGCTTCCGCGGACGCGCTGCACCCTGCGTTCAGCAACCTCTTCGTGCAGACCGAAATCGTGCACGCGCGGCAGGCCATCCTGTGCACGCGCCGCCCCCGCTCGCGCGGTGAACAGACGCCCTGCATGCTGCACATGATGGCGGTGCACGGCGTGGAGGCAGCGGAGACATCCTATGAAACGGACCGCTCGCGCTTCATCGGCCGCGGCAACGACCTGAGCGATCCGCAGGCGATGCGCGAAGCCGGCGCGCTCTCGGGCAGCGAGGGTTCGGTGCTGGACCCCATCGTGTCCATACGCCGGCGTATCGAACTGGACTCGTTGCAGACCGCCACATTCGACCTGGTCACCGGCATCGGCGAAAACCGCGCCGCCTGCCTCCAGCTCGCCGAGAAATACCAGGACCGGCGTCTCGCCGATCGCGCCTTCGAAATGGCATGGACACACAGCCAGGTGGCGCTGCGGCAGATCAACGTCACTGAGGCCGACGCCCAGCTCTATGGCCGCCTGGCCAGCTCGATCATCTACGCCAACGCTTCGCTGCGGGCGGAAGCGGGCGTCATCGCCCAGAACCGGCGCGGGCAATCCGGATTGTGGGGCTACGCGATCTCGGGCGACCTGCCGATCGTGCTGGTGCAGCTGAAGGACCCGGCCAACATCGAACTGGTGCGCCAGCTGGTCCAGGCGCACGCCTACTGGCGCCTGAAGGGGCTCGTGGTGGACCTGGTGATCTGGAACGAAGAGCGCGGCGGCTACCGCCAGTTGCTGCACGACCAGATCATGGGCCTGATCGCGGCGGGACAGGAAGCGGGTGTGATCGACAGGCCCGGCGGCATCTTCGTGCGATCCGCCGACCAGATATCGAACGAAGACCGAATCCTCCTGCAGTCAGTCGCGCGCGCCGTCTTCACCGACAGCCAGGGAACGCTCGCGCAGCAGGTCAAGCGGCGCCCCCAGAGTGAACCGGCGATTCCGCGCTTTGCCGCGACCCGCGCCCGGAGCGCCGAACCGGCGCCGCCGGCGGAGGCGCCGCGCACGCTGATCCTCTACAACGGGCTCGGCGGTTTTACCGCCGACGGGCGCGAGTACGTGATCACGACTACGCGCGAGCAAAACACCCCGGCGCCCTGGGTAAACGTGCTGGCGAATCCGCAGTTCGGCTGCGTGGTTTCCGACAGCGGTGCCGCCTACACCTGGAGCCAGAACGCGCACGAGTTCCGCCTTACCCCCTGGCACAACGATGCCGTCGGCGACGCCAGCGGCGAGGCCTTCTACCTGCGAGACGAAGAGACCGGGAAATTCTGGTCGCCATCCGCGCTGCCTTGCCGCGGCACGGGCGCCTACGTCACCCGGCACGGTTTCGGCTACAGCATCTTCGAACACAGCGAGGATGGCATCGTCACCGAACTGACGGTCTACGTGGCGCTGGACCAGCCGGTCAAGTTCGCGGTGCTGAAAGTACGCAACGCGTCGAGCCGGCCGCGCCGGCTCTCGGCGACCGGCTACGCGGAATGGGTGCTCGGCGACCTGCGCCAGAAATCGAGCATGCACGTGGTCACGGAGATCGACCTCAACAGCGGTGCGCTGCTGGCGCGCAACGCCTACAACCCGGAATTCGCCGGGCAGGTCGCCTTCTTCGACGTCGATGACGTCACCCGGACCATCAGTGGCAATCGCACGGAATTCATCGGCCGCAACCGTACGCTGCGCAATCCGGCAGCGCTCTCGAGGGCGAGGCTTTCCGGCAAGGTGGGTGCGGCCATGGATCCCTGTGCCGCGATCCAGATTCCGTTCGAGCTGGGCGCCGGCGCGTCGCGCGAAATCATCTTCCGCATGGGCGTCGGGCGCGGCGCCGACGAGGCCAGCCGCCTGGTGCAGCGCCTGCGCAAATCCGGCACCGCGCGCGCCGCCCTCGAAGAGGTCCGGAGATACTGGGCAACCACGCTTGGCGCCGTGCGGATCGAAACCCCCGACCAATCGTTGAACGTCCTGTGCAACGGCTGGCTGGTCTACCAGACGATGGCCGCCCGCCTGTGGGGCCGCACCGGTCACTACCAGTCTGGCGGCGCATTCGGTTTCCGCGATCAGCTGCAGGATGTGATGGCGCTGGTACATGCCGATCCGAAGCTGGTGCGCCAGCACCTGCTGCTATGCGCCTCCCGCCAGTTCCTCGAAGGGGACGTGCAGCACTGGTGGCATCCGCCTTCCGGCCGCGGCGTGCGAACCCATTGCTCGGACGACTACCTGTGGCTGCCGCTGGCGGTTTGCCGTTACGTTCTGGCGACCGGCGACCGTGCGATCCTGAACGAGCAGGTCCAGTTTCTCGATGGCCGCGCCCTCGGCATCGAAGAAGACTCGTATTACGACCTGCCGCTGCGCTCGCTGGAGAGCGCGAGCCTGTATCAGCACTGCGTGCGGGCGATCCTCAAGGGGCTGCAATTCGGCTTTCACGGCCTGCCGCTGATCGGCACCGGCGACTGGAACGACGGCATGAACCTAGTGGGCCCGAAGGGCAAGGGCGAAAGCGTCTGGCTAGGATTTTTCCTCCACCAGGTGCTGCTGCAGTTCGCCACGCTGGCGCGCGGGGAAGGCGACGCCTCCTTCGCGGAACGCTGCGAAGCCGAGGCCGGCCGGCTGCGCGTAAATATCGGAGCGCATGGCTGGGACGGCGACTGGTACCGGCGCGCCTACTTCGACGACGGCACCGCGCTGGGTTCCGCCGGCAATTCGGAATGCCAGATCGATTCCATCGCGCAAAGCTGGTCGGTGCTCTCGGCAGCGGGCGCCCCCGAGCGCTCGCGCCTCGCGATGAACGCGCTGGACCGGCGCCTAGTGCGCCGCGATCACGCACTGATCCAGCTGCTGGACCCGCCGTTCGATTCGTCCGATATGGATCCGGGCTATATCCGCGGCTACGTACCCGGCGTGCGGGAAAACGGCGGGCAGTACACCCACGCGGCGATCTGGGCGGCAATGGCTTTCGCCATGCAGGGCGACAGCGCGCGCGCATGGGAGCTGCTAGGCATGATCAATCCCCTGCACCATGGCGAATCGCCGGAGCACACGTCCATCTACAAGGTGGAGCCCTATGTCATGGCAGCTGACGTTTATGCAGTCGCTCCGCATACCGGCCGCGGCGGCTGGACCTGGTACACCGGCTCCGCCGGCTGGATGTACCGGCTGGTCGTGGAATCGCTGCTGGGACTGAGTCTGACTGCGGACAGGCTGCATATCGCGCCCTGCCTGCCGGACGGCTGGCAGGAATTCAAATTGCACTATCGCTATCGCGAAACCATGTACCACATCACCGTTCGCCAAGCCTTCGCAGCCGGAATGACCGTGAGCGTGGACGGCGTGGTGCAAGCTGAGGCGTACATATCACTCGCAAACGATCGACTGGAGCACCGGGTGGAAGTGACCCTGCAAAAGCGAACTACCGCGGATTTGGCGCCGGCTGTCTGAAAGGTGAGGTCGGCGTGACAGGCTTTTTCTCCTGCTTCGGCTTCTTCTTCTCGCGGTTGCTTCTGAGCTGACCCTTTGCCATGTCAGAAGTGAAAGTTGCCCGCACCGAAGATGCCGATCAGCCCGATGACGATCAGATAAAGGGCGACGATGTAGTTCAGCAGCCGCGGCATGACGAGGATGAGAATCCCCGCGATCAGCGATACCAGCGGCGTCAGGCCCAGATGGATGTTCATGAAGGCATACCCCGCTTCAGCTATTCTTCGACAGCGCGCCAAAACCGAGCACGCAGACGCCGCCGCCTACCAGCAGCCAGCCGAGGATCGCCGGCAGCGCCACGGTATGCGTCTCTTCGGTGGTCGCCTTGATCGATCCGACCTGGAACACGGTCTCGGTCGTCGTGTAGCTGTAGTGGTCATAGCCGAGAACTGCCGCGCCGATGGCCAGTAACGCAACACCGATGAATATTGTGGTTTTCATCCGTCGCATTTGGCACCGCGATCGCTACCGATTCCGTTCGGCAACGCACACAACGGCCCGAAAGGCAGGCGGTGATTGAGTTTCAAACGGCGTGGCCCCCGCGGGCCTGACCGGCTTGTGTGCGTCAGCACACAGACGCCCGCCTGCCGAACCGCCATTGTCTGCGGGCGCCTCCTTGGAGGCGCGGATTCCCTCTGACTCTGCGAGGCTGCGATCTTCATGTCTGAAACAGGAGGCGGTTCCACCCTTACCGGTCATGTACCCGGGGCTGCCGACGCACGGCGCCAGAAGGCCTTGCTGAAGACGGGGGCGCTGCAGTACGCGATCCTGACCAGCGCCAATTTTTCGATCATCGCCACCGACGAGAAGGGCGTCATCCAGCTGTTCAACGTCGGCGCAGAGCGCATGCTGGGCTACACGGCCGCCGAAGTCGTGAACCGGATAAGCCCGAGCGACATCCACGACCCGGAGGAAGTGGCCGCGCGCGCCCGCGCATTGAGCCTCGAGCTCGCGACCCCCATCGCGCCGGGCTTCGAGGCACTGGCCTTCAAGGCTTCGCGCGGCATCGAAGACGTCTATGAGCTGACCTATATTTGCAAGGACGGCAGCCGCTTTCCGGCCGTGGTGTCGATCACGGCGCTACGCGACGACTACGGCGACCTCATCGGCTACCTGCTGATCGGCAGCGACAATTCGGCGCGCAAGCTCGTCGAGACTGAACTGAACGCCGCCATGGTCGCAGCGGACAAGGCAAATCACGCGAAAACGGACTTCCTCTCCGGCATGAGCCACGAGTTGCGCACGCCGCTGAACGCGATCCTCGGCTTCGCCCAGCTCATGGAGTCCGGCTCGCCGCCGCCCACGCTTCCCCAAAAGCGCAACCTGGACCAGATCCTCAAGGCCGGGTGGTACCTGCTGGAACTGATCAACGAAATCCTAGATCTTGCGCTGATCGAATCCGGCAAGCTGACGCTGTCACAGGAGCCCGTGTCGCTGGTCGAGGTCATGCTCGAATGCCGCGCCATGATCGAGCCGCAGGCGCACAAGCGCGGCATCGCAATGACCTTTCCGCGCTTCGATGCCCCCCCCTTCGTCAAGGCTGACCGGACCAGGATGAAGCAGGTGCTGATCAACCTGCTCTTCAACGCCATCAAGTACAACAAGCCCGGCGGCACGGTTTCAGTGGAGTACGCCCAGAAAACGGCGGACAGGATCCGGATCAGCATCCGTGACACCGGCGCGGGCCTGGGGCCGGAGCAGGTCGCGCAGCTTTTCCAACCGTTCAACCGGCTCGGCAGGGAAGCCAGCGCGGAGGAAGGCACCGGCATCGGACTGGTCGTGAGCAAGCGACTGGTCGATCTGATGGGCGGCGCCATCGGCGCGGATAGTACCGTCGGGGTAGGAACCACGTTCTGGATTGAATTGACCCTTACCAAGGCACCCCTGCTTGCAGTGCTTGAAGCGGAACGTGCGGCGCTGGTGCGGCCGCTCTTGCCGCAAGGCACACCACCGCGGACGCTGCTCTACGTGGAAGACAATCCGGCCAACCTTGAACTGGTCGAGCAACTCATCGCGCGGCGCCCGGACCTGCGCCTGCTGAGCGCAGCGGAAGGCAATCTCGGCATCGAGTTTGCCCGCGCCTACCAGCCGGAAGTGATCCTGATGGACATCAATCTGCCCGGCATCAGCGGCATCGAGGCCCTGAAAATCCTGCGCAAGGATCCGACGACCGCGCATATCCCGATCATCGCGCTCAGCGCCAATGCAGTACCGCGCGACATTGAAAAAGGAATGGAAGCCGGATTTTTCAACTACCTGACCAAGCCGATCAAGGTCGACGAGTTCATGGATGCGCTGGACGTGGCGCTGCAACATTCGCGAACGATATCGGGCCGCGCAACAACCAAGGAACAAGCGACATGATTCCCGGATCCGACATCCTCGACGCCGGCATTCTGATCGTCGACGATCAGGAGACCAATATCAGCCTGCTCGGTCAGATGTTGAAGGAAGCCGGCTACTTGCGGGTTTCCTCGACCATGGAGCCGCAGGATGTCTGCGCCATGCACCGCAGGAACCGCTACGACCTGATCCTGCTAGACCTGCAGATGCCCGGCATGGATGGCTTCCAGGTGATCGAGGCCCTCAAGACGAACGACGCCGACGCCTACCTCCCGGTGCTCGTGCTCACCGCCCAACCCGGCCACAAGTTGCGGGCATTGCAAGCCGGCGCCAAGGACTTCATCAGCAAGCCGTTCGACCTGGTCGAGGTCAAGACCCGCATCCACAACATGCTGGAAGTCCGGCTGCTGTACAAGAAACTGGAAAACTACAGCAAGGAGCTGGAGCAGGCGGTGCGGGACCGCACTGCCGAGCTGCGCGAAAGCGAAGCGCGCTTTCGCAGCCTGACGAATCTGTGCTCCGACTGGTACTGGGAGCAGGACGAAAACGGCGAATTCACCAAGGTTTCCGGCCCGGTGCTCGAGATGCTCGGCATCCGCGTCAACGCCCTCGGAGCTGACGGCAGCGGCCCTCCGGTATCAGGCTGGAATGAGGCGGAGCGCAAAGTGCTGCTGGCGACCATCGCGGCCCGGCAGCCGTTTCTGGATTTCATTTTCAGCCGGACGAATACTGATAACAGCCAGCAGCAATATCGCGTCAGTGGCGAGCCGATGTTCAATCAATCCTCCCGCTTCATCGGCTATCGCGGCATCGGCGTCGAAATCACCACCAAGCAGTAACCGCGATGCCGTCGCCCCACAGCCCGAACCAGAATCACCTGCTCGCTGCCCTGCCCACGGCCGAGTTCGAGCGCCTGTCGCCCCATCTCGAACTGGTGCCGATGCTGCTCGGCCAGATTCTCTACGAACCCGGCGGCAAGATGCAGCACGCCTACTTCCCTACCACCGCCATCGTGTCGCTGCACTATGTGATGGAGTCCGGCGCTTCGGCCGAAACGGCGGGAGTGGGCAATGAAGGCGTCGTCGGCATGGCGCTGTTCATGGGCGGCGACACCACGCCGAGCTCGGCCGTGGTGCAGACCGCGGGCCACGGCTACCGCCTCGCCGGCCACCCCCTGAAACAGGAATTCAACCGCGCCGGCGTGACGCAGCGGCTGTTGCTGCGCTACACCCAGGCGTTGATCGCGCAGATGATCCAGACCGCGGCCTGCAACCGGCACCATTCGGTGGAGCAGCAGCTGTGCCGCTGGCTGCTGCTGACCCTGGACCGGGTCTCGTCGCGCGAACTGGTGATGACCCAGGAACTGGTCGCCAGCATGCTGGGCGTGCGCCGCGAAGGAATCACCGCGGCGGCAGGAAACCTGCAGCGCGCCGGCGTCATCAACTACCGCCGCGGCCACATTTCGGTGCTTGAGCGCTCCGGGCTCGAGGCAAGCGCCTGCGAGTGCTACGCCGTCGTCAGGAAGGAATTGAATCGCCTGCTGTCCGACGTGCGGCATCGCCAGCAAGTTCCTGCCGCCGCATAGCCGCCGTCAGAGCGGACTGCGTCCGCTGATCAGCCGCAGCAGAACCATCACGACCGCGATCACGAGCAGGACGTGGATGAAGCCGCCCATGGTGTAGGCGGAGACAAGCCCGAGAGCCCAAAGAATGACGAGGACGACGGCGACGGTGTAGAGCATGCTGGTTCTCCTTGGTTGCCTGCATCGTGCAGCAACGATATTTCCCCGTATGTGCGCTGGGCCTCAGACCATCCTTCCGCTGAAGGACATGCTGCTGTTCGAGACCGCTCAGTATCTTTCCGCTTTTGCTGGCAGTCAGATGTACGCAGGCGACAAGGCAAGGCGGAAACCGCGCAACTTAGTCATAAAGAGAGAAACCATGAAAAATTCATTTTCCAAAAAGCAGCTCAGTCTGGCCGTGACCTGCGCCCTGGTCCTGGGCTTCGCGTCCGGCGCCGCACGCGCACAGAGCATCGGCCCTGCCTCCGAAAGGGAAGCCTGGAACGACACGGGAAAACAGGTCTGGAAGAACGGCTTCGGCGAGTGCTGGCACAATGCCTACGGCCCGCCGCCGGGCTACAACGAATGCAACCCGGCGCCGCTCGCACAGGCCGCACCGGCGCCGTACGTCGCGCCGGCCGTAATCGCCGCCGCGCCCCCGCAGCGCGTTTACCAAAAAGTGACCTTCGACGCAGACGTGCTGTTTGCGTTCGACAAAGCAGTCCTACGCCCCGAAGGCAAAGCCGCGCTGGATGGTTTCGCAGGCCAGCTACCCGGCATCAATCTCGAATCCATCAAGGTCATGGGGAGTACCGACCGCATCGGTTCCGACCAGTACAACCAGGCTCTCTCGGACAGGCGGGCGGCAGCGGTCAAGGCCTACCTGGTCGCCGCGGGCGTCCAGTCGAACAGCATGAGCGCCGAAGGCACAGGCAAGACCAAGCCGGGCATGGATTGCCCCGGCGCCAAGAGCAAGAAAGTGATCGCGTGCCTGCAGCCGGACCGCAAGGTCGACGTCGAAGTGATCGGCACCAAGGCCCAGCAGTAATCTGCAGTCAAACGATGTCCGAAAAAGGTATTCCAATGAAAACGATCCAGAGATTTTCGGTCAGTGCGGCCAGCGTGGCGGTAGTGCTCGGCCTGGCCGGTTGCGGCGGAATGTCGCAGCGCCAGGAAAACACCGCGGTCGGCGCCGGCGTCGGCGCGGTCGGCGGCGCGGTTCTCACGGGCGGCAGCCCGCTCGGTACCGTCGGCGGCGCCGCCATCGGCGGCCTGATCGGCCACGAGGTCCGTTAGCACCGGAAGCAAGCCGCGAAAAATCCGCAGTTCATGTACGCAGTCGTACAGAGCGGATTCCAGCGGCGAAGCAAGATGTGTTCGGGTGTTCGTCATCCTCCTCCCCCGACGAACGCCCGCAGTACCGGGCCCGGAACGGCAACCCCCTTCCGGGCCTTTTCTTTGGCGCCCGGCCTACGCGCCCTCGTGCATGTCCCTGACCACCTTGTAGCACTGGCAGGCGGCGGCTTCTAGGCCCTTGCGATCCAGGATCGTGATGGCACCGCGGCTGTAGCTTATCAGGCTGTGTTCCTGGAGCGCCTGAGCGGCCTTGGTGACTCCTACCCGCCGTACCCCCAGCATGTGGCCGAGAAATTCATGCGTCATGCGGAACTGGTCCGACTTGACGCGATCGTGGGTCATCAGCAGCCAGCGGGCGAGGCGCTGCTCCACCACGTGGAAGCGGTTGCAGGCGGCGGTCTGCGAAATTTGCGCCATCAGGGTGTGGACGTAACTGTAGAGCTCGCGCTGCAACGGCAGGCTGAGCCGGAATTGCTTTATGAAGTTCGCGGACGTCATCCGCAGCGCGGCTCCGCTCCCCTGCACCAGTGCGCGCACGGCCGACACACGGTGTCCGAGCACCAGCGGAATGCCGACCATGCCTTCGCGGCCGATCAGGCCGACCTCCAGCGCCAGGTGGCCGTCCGCCAGCGTCAACAGCGACACCAGTGAGGCGCCGGGAAAGTAGACATGACGGATCGTCTGTCCCGGCTCGTAGAGCACTTCGCCGAAATTCAATGTGATGGGCTCGAGATTGGCCAGCAGGCGCGCATACGCCTTGCGCGGCATCGCGGCAAGCAGGCTGTTGTCGATCACAAATATCGATCGGCGGTCTGGCGCTTGCCGGACAGCAGGCGATCGCTTTCCTGCTTGACCACCGCATAGCACTCGCAGACCCGCGCTTCCAGCTTCGGCCGGTCCAGCACGGTGATCTTGCCGCGGCTGTACTGGATCAGTCCCTCTGCCTGCAGCTTGCCGGCCGCCTCGGTCACGCCTTCGCGGCGCACGCCCAGCATGTTGGCGATCAGCGTCTGGGTCATGGTCAGCTCGTTCGAGGACAACCGGTCCAGGCTCAGCAGCAGCCAGCGGCACAACTGCTGCTCGACCGCGTGGTGGCGGTTGCATACCGCGGTCTGCGCCATCTGCGTGATCAGTGCCTGGGTGTAGCGCAGCAGCAGGTGCTGCAGCGTGCCTCCGCGCTCGAACTCCGTTTTCAGGGCGCCGCCTTTCAGCCGGTATGCGCCGCCCGCGCTCTGCACCACGGCGCGGCTCGGGGTACTTTCGCCGCCCATGAACAAGGCGATGCCCACCACGCCCTCGTTCCCCACCACCGCGATCTCCGCCGAGGAGCCGTCATGCATGACGTAGAGCAGAGACACGATGCTGGCGGTGGGGAAATAGACGTATTCCTGCGGACCACCGGATTCGTAGAGCGGCAGGCCCAATTCAAGGGGCAGCGGTTCCAGATCGGGCAGCAGGCGGGCGTACTCCGCGTCCGGCAGGGCGGCGAGCAGATGATTCTGCTTGGGCGTATGTGGCGCAGGCATGGTGATTGGATCGTTTTTAATTCAAAAGCAATGCCCTGTATGTACGGCAACGCACGGAGGCTCGAATTCGGGAAGACCATCATTCCGCATGAACCGGGATCGTCTCGGCGGCATCTGGAAGCAGTTCAGCGGAAAAGCGAAGCAGCATTGGGGCGCGCTCACCGGCGACCCGCTCGCCGTGGCCGCCGGCGACCGCGACCGGATCTTCGGCAGAGTCCAGGAGCAGCGCGGCATTTCGAAGCAGGAAGCCGACCGGGAGCTGGAGGATTTCATGAGCCGCAACCGCGACTGGTGGGATCTGTCGGGGCGGTAGGCGCGGAGATCGACAGGGCGATCGCCCTCGTCCGTGCCGTGGAAGGCGTGACGAGCGTCGGCAACGAAATGAGCACCAAGAAATAACTGACGGCTGACCGGGCGCTAAGCGCGCCAACGAACGGTTTTCGCCGCATGGCCGGCATCACGTCTGCGAGCGGCGCGCGGCAGGTGTGCCAGCGCACCGATTTCCCGGCCCGGCCGGCGTAACGTCGATCGCAAGATGAACTCGCGCCAGGCTGTCCGGATTGCGATTACAAGCGCGTGGATCGCGCTGCTTGCCTGCGCCGCAACGGACGTATCGGCGCAAGCCATATTCAAGCTGGTCGATGCCGGAGGAAGGACCACGTTCACCGACCATCCCGACACAGCGCCGGCGATGCAGGCCGACGCGCCCCGGGGGGCCGAAGCGGAGCGCCCGAGCACGAGAATTTCCGGCATTTCATCGCGGCGCGTTGCCGCCGCCGTCGACGCGAACGAAGCGGCACGCAGGCTGCAGCAGGCTCGGCTGAAACGCAGCCGGGGCATGGCACCGCTGGCCGGCGAGAAAAGCCGGGACGGCGCGCCGAACGCCCGGTATTGGCGCCGGCAGGAAAAACTTCGGATCCTGGTGGACGATGCGCAGCGGCGGTTGAAAGTAACCGGCAAGCCGCAGCTGGCGGCGCGCTGAACCGATTGCAAGTGTCCATGCTGCGGCCGCAGGGCGGGGTTCTTATGCACGTCAACGCACCGACCCGGCAGCCTTGCTCGCCTATCGTCAACGGCTTCCCCGCATTCAAAACAGGAATCGCCATGAACAAAACCGCCACCCACGCAATTGCGGTCGCGATCGGTCTCGCCTTCAGTGCCGCCGCGACGGCGCAATACATGACCAAAGCCGACTACAAGTCGGCCAAGGACGCCATTGCCGCCGATTACAAGTCGGCCCAGGCGGCCTGCGCCGCCATGTCCGGCGCAGAGAAAGACGCGTGCAGCGCCGATGCGAGAAACAACAGGGAAACCGCGAGCGCCGATCTCAAAACCCGCTATTCCTCGGCCAAGGCGCCGCAGGAAACCACTGGGGGCTATGTCGAGGACAGCGTCATCACCACCAAGGTGAAGGCCGCGGTGCTCGGCGACGCTTCACTGAAGTCGGCGGAAATCAATGTCGAGACATTCAAGGGCATCGTCCAGCTGAGCGGCTTCGTCAGGTCCCAGACCGACATCAACCGGGCAGTCCAGGTAGCGCGCGGCATCAAGGGCGTCGCATCGGTGAAAAACGTCATGGTCGTAAAGGGACAGCAGTAGCGCGGCCCGCCTGCTGCAGTTCCGCGATCACGCCGGCGACCGACTGCTTGCGGACCATCGCCGGATCGTGGGTGTCCGTGCCCTGCCCCGCCCGGTCGCCGTCCAGCGCCTCCAGTTCCGCCAGCTTGTCGAACAGGCGCAGCGCCCGCCGCGAATCGAACCCGGTAGCATAGAAAATGGCCGCTCCCAGCGTGTCCGCCTCGCGCTCCTGCAGCCGCGCGGTGGGCTGGAACGCGGCAGCATAGGAATCCCTGGCAAGGAACTCGAGCAGCGCCGTGCGCGCGTCGGGTACTTTCTCCTTGCCGAGGAATTCCGCCATGAACGAGAGCTTTGCGGAAGCATGCCCGGCCACGACATGCGCCGCCTCGTGGCAGAAAATCAGCGCCAACTCGTCGTCGTTCAGCTTCAGCATGCGCACGAACTTCGCGTCCACGAGCACGGTTTCCCCCGGGAAAGCCACTGCGCCGTGGCCAAAATCCTCGATCAGGATGGCCTTCCATTCGGAGCTGGCGAAGCGCGAATCGATGGCGGCAACGGCAGCGCCGACTGCCGCCATTACCGCGTCGACGCGCGCGTTCAAGGCCGGATCCTTCGCCAGCGTCTGATCCTTGAGGGCCTTGCGCACGTAACTTGCGGCCAGCGCACGCCAGGCCGCGGCCGCCTCAGGCTCCGGGTAGGCCTGGGCGAGGCAGGAAGCGCCGAAAAGAAAAAGCACGATCGCCACGCACGTCTTCATGGTGTCTCCCATGTTTCCGCTGCGAGGCGCAGTATGTCCCTTAATCCCATCCACCACAACGCAGCGACTTTGTCTGTGCGTTGCCGAACATAAAGCGCTATTTATTTCACAGCCTGTCACTCGGCCGGCAGCTCGATGCCGAAGGCACGCTTCTTCAACTCGCCGAGCTGGTCGCGCGCCGCCGCCGCCTTCTCGAATTCCAGGTTCCGGGCGTGGTCTTGCATCTGCTTTTCCAGGGCGCGGATTTCGCGCGCCAGCTGCTTCTCGCTCATCGCCTCGTAGCGCGCATCGGCCTGCGCGGCCTTCAGCTCCTGCTGCGCGCCGTCCGCGTCGTAGACGCCGTCGATCAGGTCCTTGATCCGCTTGCTGACGCCGATCGGCGTGATGTTGTGCTGCTTGTTGTAGGCGATCTGCTTGTTGCGCCGGCGGTCGGTCTCGGCGATGGCGCGCTTCATGGAATCGGTCATGCGGTCGGCATACAGGATGGCCGCGCCGTTGATGTGCCGCGCGGCCCGCCCGATGGTCTGGATCAGCGAACGCTCCGAGCGCAGGAAGCCTTCCTTGTCGGCATCCAGGATCGCGACCAGCGACACTTCGGGCAGGTCGAGGCCCTCGCGCAGCAGGTTGATGCCGACCAGCACGTCGAACTCGCCCAGCCGCAGGTCGCGGATGATTTCGACGCGTTCCACGGTTTCGATTTCGGAGTGCAGGTAGCGGACCTTGACGCCATGCTCGTCCAGGTACTCGGTCAGCTCCTCGGCCATGCGCTTGGTTAGCGTGGTGACGAGCACGCGCTCGTTCTTTTTCACCCGAAGGCTGATTTCCGACAGCAGGTCGTCCACCTGGGTAGTGGCGGGCCGCACGTCGACCGGAGGGTCGATCAGGCCGGTCGGGCGCACCACCTGCTCCACCACCTGGGCCGACTTCTTCGCCTCGTAGTCGGCCGGGGTCGCGGAAACGAAGATGGTCTGCCGCACCACTGCCTCGAATTCATCGAACCTGAGCGGACGGTTGTCCAGCGCCGAGGGCAGCCGGAAGCCGTATTCGACCAGGTTGAACTTGCGCGAGTGGTCGCCCTTGTACATGCCGCCGAGTTGCCCGATGGTGACGTGGCTCTCGTCGACGATCATGAGCGCATCCTGCGGCAGGTAATCGATCAGCGTCGGCGGCGGTTCTCCCGCCTTGCGTCCCGACAGGTGCCGCGAATAATTTTCGATGCCCTTGCAGAAACCCAGCTCGACCAGCATCTCGAGGTCGAATCGTGTGCGCTGTTCGATGCGCTGCATCTCGATCAGCCTCACCGCTTTCTGGAAAAAATCGATCCGTTCGCGCAATTCGGCCTTGATGGCTTCGATGGCCCGCAGGGTGGTGGCGCGCGGCGTCACGTAGTGGCTCGACGGGTAGACGGTGAAGCGCGCCATCGGGTGCAGCACGCGCCCGGTGAGCGGATCAAATACTTCCAGCTTTTCGACTTCGTCATCGAACAGCGATATGCGGATCGCGTGCTCGGCATGCTCCGCGGGAAACACGTCGATCACGTCGCCGCGCACGCGGAAGGTGCCGCGGCGGAAATCGAGCTCGTTGCGGTCGTACTGCATCGCCACCAGCCGCGCGATGACGTCGCGCTGCGACATTTTCTCGCCCTGGCGCAGGTGCAGGATCATGCCATGGTACTCGGACGGGTCGCCGATGCCGTAGATCGCCGACACCGTGGCCACGATGACCACGTCCCGGCGCTCCATCAGCGACTTGGTCGCCGACAGGCGCATTTGTTCAATATGCTCGTTTATCGACGAATCCTTCTCGATGAACAGGTCGCGCGACGGCACGTAGGCTTCGGGCTGGTAATAGTCGTAGTAGGAGACGAAATACTCGACCGAGTTTTCGGGGAAAAACTCGCGGAACTCGGAATACAGTTGCGCCGCCAGCGTCTTGTTGGGCGCCAGCACCAGCGCCGGGCGGCCGAGCTGCGCGATCACGTTCGCCATCGTGAAGGTCTTGCCCGATCCGGTCACGCCCAGCAGCGTCTGAAACGCCAAGCCGTCGTGTATCCCCTCCACCATCTTGGCGATCGCCTCGGGCTGGTCGCCCGCGGGCGGATACGGCTGATGCAGTTTGAACGGACTGTTGGGGAAAGTGAGGTCCACGGGTAAAATCTGAGCGTAAAAATCAACCTTCGAGTCTAGCAGATGAACGCGCCCCACCAGCCCTCCCCCCTCGCCTCGCTTGAGATGGCGCCGAAGGATCCGATCCTCGGCGTCACGGAGGCGTATGTCGCCGACCAGAATCCGAAAAAGGTCAACCTGGGCGTGGGCGTGTACACGGATGACAACGGCAAGGTGCCGCTGCTGGAATGCGTGCGCCGCGCGGAGGAGATCCGCTTCAAAAGCGGCGCGCCCAAGTCCTACCTGCCGATCGACGGCCTGGCGAGCTACGACCGGGCGGTTCGCGAACTTATCTTTGGTCCTTCCTGTATTGCAGTAAAGGAGAATCGCGTCGTGACCGTGCAAGCCCTGGGCGGCACGGGCGGCCTCAAGCTTGGCGCGGATTTCCTCAAGCGGGTCGACCCCGCCGCCAGGGTCTGGATCAGTGAACCGAGCTGGGAAAACCATCGCGCGCTGTTCGAGGGCGCGGGATTCACGGTGCAGTCGTACCCCTACTACAATCCTGCCACCCACGGCCTCGACTTCGCCGGAATGCTCGCGGCGCTCAAGACGATGCCCGCGGGCTCGATCGTGGTGCTGCACAGCTGCTGCCACAACCCCACCGGCGCGGACCTGACGCAGCCGCAATGGCAACAGGTGCTCGAGGTCGTGATGGCGCGCAGCCTGCTGCCGTTTCTCGATCTCGCCTACCAGGGGTTCGCCGACGGCGGCGACGCCGACGCCTATGCGCCGCGCCTGTTCGCCGACGCGACGCAGCCGGTGTTCCTGTCGAGTTCCTTCTCGAAGTCGTTCTCGCTCTACGGCGAGCGCGTGGGTGCGCTCAGCGTGGTGGCCGGAACCGCCGACGAGGCCGCGCGCGTCCTGTCGAATCTCAAGCGCGTGGTTCGCGCCAACTACTCCAACCCGCCGACCAACGGCTGCGACATCGTCGCGCGGGTACTCACCACGCCTGAGCTGCGCACGCTCTGGGACCAGGAACTGGGCGCGATGCGCGACCGCATCAAGGCGATGCGCAAGGCGCTCGTCGACGGCATCCACAAACGTGTCCCGGGCAGCGACTTCTCGTTCATCCTGCAGCAGCGCGGCATGTTTTCCTACTCCGGCCTCACGCGGGAGCAGGTCCTGCGCCTGCGCAGCGAATATTCGATCTACACCATCGAGACCGGCCGCATCTGCGTCGCCGCGCTGACAACGAAGAACATCGACTACGTCGCCGACGCCATTGCGAAAGTCATCCGCAAGTAGGTTTCCGGGCGGGGTTTTCTATATAATTCAGCCCCTTCTCACGATTCCTCGATAGCTCAGTTGGTAGAGCGTCGGACTGTTAATCCGCAGGTCCCTGGTTCGAGTCCAGGTCGAGGAGCCATATGGCGATCCATCATCACTCTCCACTTTCAGCAGCCGAGATCCTTCAGTTCATCGGCTGATGTTTCGTCAGGTCATCGACGGCGGAGTGAGTTGCGCGCGGTAGCGGCGAACGCCAATGTAACGCATGGTGGCAAACTGGATGAGGAACAGGCCGAGCTTGCTGACGATGCCGTAGACCGGCATGAACGACGCCCAGGCCAGCACGCTGAAGTTCAGAGCGACGATCACGTTCAGCGCGGCGGAAAAGAACATCAGCCCCGACCAGACGAACCCGAAGATGATGGCGATGTCTGGCACCGCCTCCAGAGCGACCGCCGGCAGGTAACGGTTCATCCATCCGGGCTTGAGCATCACCGCGCCGACGACGATGTAGATCAGGCTCGGTTTGAACATTACAAAGCGGGGATCGCTGGTGATCAAGGACGCGGCGCCCGAAGCCACGACCAGGATCAGGCTCATCCACTGCATGGTGTCGATCGGCTTTTTGCGCCAGACCTGCCAGCCAATCTGGGCGAAACCCAGCACAATGCCGAGGGCGACTGCGAGGGGAATGTTCTTGGTAAGCAGATAGACGATGAGGAATAGCAACGTCGATGCCAAGTCGAGCAGCAGCAGTTTTCCCGCGCTGAACAAATGCTCCATGGGACGCCTATTCGCAAGCACCAGATGCCTTTTAGCCTACACCCCGAATGACCGCCATGGGTCGAAAGCGAGCGTTCAGAGTTTTGTGAAAACCTGCCGGTCCCAACGTGGGGAAAACGTGACGTAAACTACGGCTCTTGGAATACCGCTTCAAGGCGCCTCTCTTCGAGGTGGGCGAAGAACTTATTGAATACCATTTGAAGGACTGAGGCGCCGTGTCTTCCTCCAGCTACGACGAGGTGCCTTACAGCAAGAAACCCTATCCACAGTCGCATCCTGACAGGCTGGCGGTGCTGGCGACGCTGTTTGGCATGCATCCCACTCCCATTGACAGTTGCAGGGTGCTGGAACTCGGGGGCGGCAGCGGAGGCAACATCATTCCGATGGCGTCGTCGCTTCCGGGCAGCCAGTTCCTCGGCGCCGAGCTGTCAGCGCGCCAGGTGGAGGATGGTCAGGCTATGGTTGCCACCCTGGGTTTGAAGAACATCGAAATCAGGCAGCTCGATATTCTCGGCATCACCAAGGACCTCGGCACCTTCGATTACATCATCGCTCACGGCGTGTATTCCTGGGTTCCGGCCAATGTGCGGGACAAGCTGCTGCAGATCTGCCGCGAGAACCTGTCCCCCAATGGTGTCGCGTACGTGAGCTACAACACCTACCCCGGATGGAATTTCCGCGGCATGGTGCGGGAAATGGCGCGCTACCACACGAGGGAGACTGCCAAGCTGTCCGACCGGATCGCGCGGGCGCGCGAGTTGCTCGATTTTCTGGCCGAGTCCGCGCCGGCGTACCACCCGTACGCGACCGCGCTCAAGGAAGAGCAGGAGCATTGGCGCGAATACGCCGACTCGGAGCTGTGCCACGAGCACCTGGAAGACGTCAACGAACCGATCTACTTCCATCGATTCGCTGAACACGCTGATCGCCACGGACTGCAGTTTCTCGCCGAAGCGGATTTCAGCGCCATGCTGGCAGCCCCTTTCTCTCAGGAAACCTTTGCCGCGCTGAAAAAAATCTCGGGCGAAATCATAAAGACCGAGCAGTTCAGGGACATCCTGCGCAACCGGCGCTTCCGCCAGTCCCTGCTCTGCCGGAAGGACATCGCCATCGAGCGGAACCTGACCCCCCAGCGTATCGAAGGATTCGAAATCGCCTCCGCGGCGAGGCCGCTGTCGCAACAGGTCGACATCCAATCCTCGAAGCCCGAGATTTTTCAATTGGCGGATGGAACGAAATTGACGTCCACCGTTCCAGCGGTCAAGGCCGCGTTCCGCCGCCTGGCGGAGATCTGGCCGCAATCCATCTCATTCGAAGAGCTCGTGAAGGCAGCTTCGAGCCATGATGTGCAGATGCTCGCCGCGCAGATCCTCGAAGGCTATGCGCACAATTTAGTGGTTCTCCGCTCGCAAAAAGCGCCGTTCGTGACGTCGATCACCGACCGGCCCGTTGCGAGCGCCCTTGCCAGGCGCCAGGCAGGCAGCGGCGAGCCTGTGACCAACCAACTGCATGAGTCCGGCCTGCTCGATGACTTCGACCGGCACATGCTGCAGCTGCTGGACGGCACGAACGACCGCAACGCGATAGTGGATCGTCTGGTCAAACTGGTGGAAAATGGCGTCTTGAAGTCCTCCAGCCCCGGCATCGATGCCCTGCGGAGGAACCTCGCCAGGGCCGTGGAGGACAACCTCGGCCATTTCGCCAAGCTGGCCCTGCTGGTGGGCTAGTTTTTTAAGATCTTTCCGTTCGGGTCCATGCCATGGAAATGTCAGCAGAAGAAATCAAGCAATTCTGGCGCGGCTTCTGCCAGCGCCGCAAGATCGCCGCCGACGTGGTCGCCAAGGGCGACGCGATCATCGACAAGGATCCGGAGTACTGGGCCGACCAGACGATGGGCGACCTGCTCGATTCGATATCGGGCAAGAAATCCGGCTGAGCGGCGCGCTCATTCGGCCTTGAAGCCGATCGCGCGGACCACCTTGCCCCACTTAGCCTGGTCCTGGGCGAGGTAGACGGCGAACTCTTCCGGCGAC
>DATGGA010000040.1:0-182819 GCA_035308765.1 Burkholderiales bacterium | reverse complement strand
AGTTCTTCGCCTCCCCGCCGTACTTCTTCGCAAGTATGTGCGTCATCGCCGCCGTCAGCGTCGTCTTGCCGTGATCCACGTGCCCGATCGTCCCCACATTCAAGTGCGGCTTCGTTCTCTCAAATTTGCCTTTTGCCATGATGTTTCCTGGTCGGTACGGTTGTTATTTGGTCTTGGCGCTGATGACCGCTTCGGCAACGCTCTTCGGCGCTTCCGCGTAGTGCTTGAATTCCATCGTGTAGGTGGCGCGTCCCTGGGTGAGCGAGCGCACCGTCGTCGAGTAGCCGAACATCTCGCCCAGCGGCACCTCGGCCTTGATCGTCTTGCCGCCGGCCAGGTCTTCCATCCCCAGGATGACACCGCGCCGCGAGGACAGGTCGCCCATCACGTCGCCCATCTTCTCCTCGGGCATCTCGACTTCCACCGCCATGATCGGTTCGAGCAGCACCGGGTTGCCGGCGCGCATGCCGTCCTTGAAGGCGAAGATCGCGGCCATCTTGAACGCGTTCTCGTTCGAGTCCACGTCGTGGTACGAACCGTCGAACAGCGTCACTTTCACGTCCACCACCGGGTAGCCGGCGAGCACGCCGTCCAGCAGCGCCTCGTCGACGCCCTTCTTGACCGCCGGGATGAATTCCTTCGGCACCCGGCCGCCTTTGACGCCGTCGATGAATTCGTAGCCCGTGCCGTGGGGCTGCGGTTCGAGCTTGAGCCAGACGTGGCCGTACTGGCCGCGGCCGCCCGACTGCTTGATGAACTTGCCCTCGGACTCCAACGTCTTCTTGAAAGTCTCGCGATAGGCCACCTGGGGCTTGCCGACCGAGGCCTCGACGCCGAACTCGCGCTTCATGCGGTCGACGATGATCTCCAGGTGCAGCTCGCCCATGCCCGAGATGATGGTCTGGCCCGATTCCTCGTCGGTGTGGACGCGGAACGAGGGGTCTTCCTGCGCCAGGCGATTCAGCGCCACGCCCATCTTTTCCTGGTCGACCTTGGTTTTCGGTTCCACGGCCTGCGAGATCACGGGATCCGGGAACTCCATTTTCTCCAACGTGATGGACTTCTTCACGTCGCAGATGGTCTCGCCGGTGATGACGTCCTTCAGTCCGACCACGGCAGCGATGTCGCCGGCCCGCACTTCCTTGATTTCCGCGCGCTCGTTGGCGTGCATCTGCAGCAGGCGGCCGATGCGCTCTTTCCTGCCGCGCACCGAGGTCAATACCGTGTCGCCCGAGTTCAGCACGCCCGAATAGACGCGGATGAACGACAACTGGCCGACGAACGGGTCGGTCATGATCTTGAACGCGAGCGCCGCGAACGGCTCATCGTCGATCGGCCGGCGCGAATCCGGCTCGCCCTTGTCGTTCTCGCCCTTCACCGGCGGGATGTCCACGGGCGAAGGCAGGTAGTCGATCACGGCGTCGAGCATCGCCTGCACGCCCTTGTTCTTGAACGCGGTGCCGCACAGCATCGGCACGATCTCGTTGTTGATCGTGCGCAGCCGCAGGCCCTTCTTGATCTCCTCGACCGACAGCGTGTTCGATTCGAGGTACTTGTTCATCAGCTCTTCGTTCGCTTCGGCGGCGGCCTCGATCATCTTTTCGCGCCATTCCTTGGCTTCGGCGAGCAGCTCGGCGGGAATCTCCCTGCGCTCGAACTTCATGCCCTGGGAGGCTTCGTCCCAGTAGATCGCCTGCATGGTGACCAGATCCACCACGCCCTCGAACTTTTCCTCGGCGCCGACCGGAATCTGGATCGGCACCGGGTTGCCCTTGAGGCGGTTCTTGATGTGGTCGTAGGACTTGAAGAACGTGGCGCCGACGCGGTCCATCTTGTTGATGAACGCGAGCCGCGGCACCTTGTACTTGTTGGCCTGGCGCCACACCGTCTCGGACTGCGGCTGCACGCCGGCGACCGCGTCGTACACCATGCAGGCGCCGTCCAGCACGCGCATCGAGCGCTCGACCTCGATGGTGAAGTCGACGTGGCCCGGGGTGTCGATGATGTTGATGTGGTGCTCGGGATAGGACAGGTCCATGCCCTTCCAGAAGCAGGTGGTGGCGGCCGACGTGATGGTGATGCCGCGCTCCTGCTCCTGCTCCATCCAGTCCATGGTGGCGGCGCCGTCATGCACCTCGCCGATCTTGTGATTGACGCCGGTGTAGAACAGGATGCGCTCGGTCGTGGTCGTCTTTCCGGCGTCGATGTGCGCCGAAATTCCGATGTTCCGGTAACGCTCGATGGGGGTTTTGCGGGCCACGCTCATTTACCTGTCTATGTCCTCAGAACCTGTAGTGCGAGAAGGCCTTGTTGGCCTCCGCCATGCGGTGCACTTCCTCGCGTTTCTTCATCGCGCCGCCGCGGCCCTCGGCCGCCTCGGCCAGCTCGCCCGCCAGGCGCGCCATCATCGACTTCTCGCCGCGCTTCTGCGCCGCCTCGCGGATCCAGCGCATCGACAGCGCCACCCGGCGCACCGGACGCACTTCGACGGGAACCTGGTAGTTCGCGCCGCCCACGCGCCGGCTTTTCACTTCCACCACCGGCTTGACGTTCTGCACCGCCTGCGAGAACACCTCGATCGGGTCCTTGCCCGATTTGGACTTGATCATCGCCAGCGCGCCGTAAACGATGCTCTCGGCGACCGACTTCTTGCCGCGCGTCATCAGCACGTTCATGAACTTCGCCAGGTCGACGCTGGCGAACTTCGGATCGGGCAGGATCTCGCGCTTGGGGACTTCTCTGCGGCGGGGCATGCGTTCTCTCTTTGAATTAGGCCGACTTCGCCATCTTGGCGCCGTACTTCGAGCGGCTCTGCTTGCGGTCTTTCACGCCCTGCGTGTCCAGCGAGCCGCGCACGATGTGGTAGCGCACGCCCGGCAGGTCCTTCACGCGGCCGCCGCGGATCAGCACCACCGAGTGCTCCTGCAGGTTGTGGCCTTCGCCGCCGATGTAGCCGATCACCTCGAAGCCGTTGGTGAGGCGCACCTTGGCGACCTTGCGCAGCGCCGAATTCGGCTTTTTGGGCGTCGTGGTGTAGACCCGCGTGCACACCCCCCGCTTCTGCGGCGAGCCAACCAGGGCCGGGACCTTGGACTTGGCCTTCTTGGCGACGCGCCCGTGACGCATTAACTGATTGACGGTAGGCATGTTTTTTCGTTTCCAGAAACGAACCGGGCGGCCACGTTTGCTACACGCGTAGCCGCCCAGGCATTAAAAAAGAGGCCGGATTATAAAGAGATTTTTGCCGCGGCGCAAGGATTCATGCGGAGGGATTAGTCACGAATCCAAAGCGTCCTGGCACCGTCCCGCAGTCGATCTCGGGCAACCCCTGCGCCCGGTCGGCATAGCCCGCCAGATCGCGGTCGTCCAGCAGGCCCAATCCGGGCTTTCCCAGCATCAGGACCGAGCCTTCATCGTCAAGGAACGCCTGCTCGGGCTGAAATGGCCTGCCGCAATGGTCGAACAGCGCTTCGCCATCGAAGTGCAGCACCAGCGGCGCGTAGGCGAGCGCCACGAACACGCGCTGCGGACCATTCTGGAAATACCAGCGGCCGCGGGCATCGGCAGCGTAATTCCTGGAAATAAAATCCCTGAGCGCGGCGTTGCCGATTTTTTCTCCCTTTATCAGCCAATTGCCGCGGCGATCCAGGGATAGCCAGCCGTAGACGTCCGGAACATCCGGCCATTTCGCCATGCTGCGCAGAACCATCTCGTCCATCGCGCGGACCATATTACACTCTGAAAATATGGCCGGATCCGACTCCCGCACGGACTACAAATGCGTGCACCGCCTGCGCGTGCGCTGGGCCGAGGTGGACATGCAGAAGGTGGTATTCAACGGCCACTACCTCACCTACATCGACACCGCGTTCGCCGACTACTTTCGCGCGATCGGCCTTGCCTACCCCGACGGATACGTCGACAAGTACGCCAACGACATATTCCTGCGCAAGGCCGCAGTGGAATACCTGGGTTCGGCGCGCTACGACGACGAACTCCGCGTGCACAGCCGCGTCGCCAAGCTGGGACGCTCCAGCATTACGTTCGCGTTCGAAATCTGGCGCGAGCGGCCCGAGCCTTCGGCCGCGCCGCTTATCACGGCCGAGCTGGTGTACGTGAACGCGGACCCGGAGACGATGAAGGCCGCGCCCCTGCCCGAGGACTTGCGGGCCCGCGTGCGCCGGTACGAGCGCGCCGCGCCCACGGAGAACTGAGATGGCGGACGAACTGCTTTACTGGGAAGACCTGCAGGAAGCGGGCACGGCGGAAATCGGCAGCCATACCTTCACCGAGGAGGAGATCATCGCCTTCGCGCGCCAGTTCGACCCGCAGCCCTTCCATGTCGATCCCGAAGCGGCGAAGAAATCGTTTTTCAAAGGCCTGATCGCGAGCGGCTGGCACACCTGCGCCATGGCAATGCGGCTGATGGTGGACAAATACGTCAACCGCTCCGCCAGCCTGGGCTCCCCGGGCCTGGACAACATACGGTGGCGCGCACCGGTGCGCTCGGGGGACACCATCACCTACCGCCATCTCACCATCGGCGCGCGCGTCTCGGAAAGCAAGCCGGACATCGGCCTGCTGCAGTCGCGCTGGGAAGCCGTCAATCAGCGCGGCGAGACCGTGATGACTATGGAAGGCTGGGGCATGTTCCGCCGGCGCCCCGCCGGACGCAGCTAGCGCAGCTCGTTGAACCGGTACAGGCTCATCGCCAGGCGCGCGAGGCGATAGCCCAGCCAGATTCGCGCCTTCAGCGCGAATCCCAGGCGCTGCCAGTAGTTTGCCGGCACCGCGCGCGCGCGCTGCTCGATCGCTTCGTGCAGGCTAAGGCGCAACTCGGCGGCAAACGGCCGATCATCGACGAAGACATTCGCTTCGCGCGCCAGCCCGAGGCTGAACGGGTCGATGTTGGAAGACCCGACCGTGGCCACCTTGCCGTCGAACACCGCGACCTTGGCGTGCAGGAGGCTGGGGTAGTACTCGTATATTTGGATGCCCGCGCCGAGCAGCGAACGGTACAGCGCCCGCGACGCGTAATACAGCATCGGGTGGTCTGGCTTGCCCTGCAGCAGCAGCGTGACGGCCACGTCGCGCCGCGCAGCCTGCAGCAGCGCGTGCCGGAACTTCCGAGTTGGAAAAAAGTACGCATTGGCGACGATCACCTCCGAGCGCGCCGCTTCGATCCTCTGGACATACGCATTTTCGATGTCGTGACGGTGCCGCAGGTTGTCGCGCACCACCAGCTCGGCACGTTGCCCGCCCGCCGGCGCCGCCGGCGGCGGCGCTCGGCGCGGCGCACGGCCGGTCAGCGCCGCGAATCCCGGCCAGCGCCGCCAGCGCTTGCCGAAGGTGGCCCAGGAGACGCGCGTCCAGAGTTTCGACGCCTCGGCGCGCGCCTGCGCCGCGAGCGGGCCCTCAATGCGCACCGCGTAGTCGTAGCGCGGCGGTGCCTGATGCGGCGTGTCGTAGTCGTCGATGATGTTGATGCCGCCGACGAAGGCGACCGCGCCATCGACGCTGGCGAGCTTGCGGTGCATGCGGCGCAGCCGCGAGCGCTGCTTCCACGGCGGCCAGGCGCTGACCGCGGGCCGGAAGACGAGAACCTCCGCGTTGGCCCGCGCCAGCATCTCGCGAAAGCGCGGCGCGAAGTCGTGCGCGCCGAAGCCGTCGATGAGGAGATGCGTCGCGACGCCGCGCGCAGCCGCGCGCGCCAGGGCTTCGACGACCGCGGTCCCGCTCCGGTCGTCGGCGAAAATGTAGGTCTCCAGGAATACTTCGGCCGACGCGGCGTCGATTGCGGCGACCAGCGCGGGGAAATACTGCTCGCCGTTCCTGAGCAGCGTGACACGGTTGCCGTCCACATATTCAGGCACGCTCTAGCTCCGCGCTTACCGCGAGATGGTCCGACAGCAGCGACCATGGCGGTCCGCGATGCACCTGCGTGCGCAACACGTCGAAGCCGCGCACGTAGATACGGTCCAGGCGGAACAGCGGCAGCACACTCGGGAACGTGCGCTGGTGCCGCCCGCCCGGCGCCGCTATCGACACTTCGGTCACCCCGAGGCTCTGCTCGAGAACGCGGCTTGCGCGCTGGCGCCAGTCGTTGAAATCCCCGGCGATGATCACCGGCAGGCGCTTCTCGGCGAGCGCCTCCAGCCGCGCCCCGATCGCATCCAGCTGCCGCCGCCGGCCGCCCTCGTGCAGCGACAGATGCACGCAGATGCAGTGCAGGTTGCGCTTCCAGCCCGGCACCTTGACCACGGTGTGCAGCAGCCCGCGGCGCTCGAAGCGGTGGTCCGAGACGTCTTCGTTCTCCGAGGACAGGATCGGAAAGCGCGACAGCAGCGCGTTGCCGTAATGCCCGTACTGGTGCACGCGGTTGCGGCCGTAAACGTGCTGCAGCTCGTCGCCGGCGAGGAATTCGTGCTGCGATTTCCCCGGCCACTCCGCGAAGCGCACCGCGTGCCGCTGGTTCAGGCCCTGCACCTCCTGCAGGAAAACCAGGTCCGGCTTGAGCGCGTTCAGGCCCTCGCGCAACTCGTGGATCACCATGCGCCGGTTGAACGTCGACAAACCTTTATGGATGTTTAGGGTGACGACGCGCAGCATCAGGCCGGGGCGGGCGTCACTTGAGGTCGAACTTGAAGCGCTGCTCGAACAGGTCGGCGTCGTCGAATTGCCGCCGGCCGACGAAGGCCGTCGCCTGCCGCCCCCACTGCCGCATCTGGCCCGCGGAAACGATGCCCATCGGCCAGAATGTAAGGCGCTCAGCGCGCTCCGTTCCCGGCACCAGACCGTCAGGACCAAAAGCGCTGCTGCGAGTGCCATCCGGGCGAGGCAGGGAGCGGAGCTCACCATAGGGGCGCAGCGCGTAGCGCACCACGCTGTCGGTGCCGCGAGTGACGGACACGCGCTCGATATAGTGCGTACCGCTGGCGATCCGCAGCACCGGGCGCTCGCCGTCGGCGATACGCGGCAGCGACTGCGGCGAGAATATCCACTCCCCGAGTCCGCCGGGCGGCGGCTTCGCCGCGGCGCGCGGCGTCGGAAAGAACATGTGGTAGCAGCCGCAGGGATGGATCGTGTCGTAGACCAGCGGCTCGCCGTCGGGCGCGAGCGTGACGCGCCAGGTGATGCCGTCCAGCTTGCCGGCCAGGATGT
The DNA here is from genome assembly GCA_035308765.1 of Burkholderiales bacterium. GTDB lineage: Bacteria > Pseudomonadota > Gammaproteobacteria > Burkholderiales > SG8-39 > RBG-16-66-20. The sequence goes on along the minus strand of DATGGA010000040.1, from coordinate 175,658 downwards.
CGCCTTCCGACTGCGGCGGCCGTTCCGGAAACCACAGCGTGTAGACGAGCTGCAGCAGCACTTTGCCCTCATAGCGCGTCCAGGCCGGATGGCCGTATACAGCGAGGTCCGCGCCTTCCACCGTGGGCATGTCCATGTCGCGCAGCCAGCGTAGCGCGCCGAAGCGGTCGTAGTCGCCCTTTACTTCGACTTCGAACGTGGGCGCATAGGCCGCGAGCAGGGCTTTCACGTCGCTCTCGGTGGGTTCCGGGACGCCGAGCGGATTCATCGCCGAGGTCTCGAGGATCGCCACCACCCTCGAGCGCGGCGTCGGCCAGCCGGGCTCGGGCGCGTAGCGCACCAGGCTCGCGCCCTCGGGCAGCACCGGCTCGCGCCGGAACGCCGCCAGCGTCTTAGCCTCGTAGCGCTGCACGCCGGCGGCAAACGGGATCCGCGTGATCCAGTAGAGGCCGGCGATCCTGTCCAGCGTTCGGTAATCGTCCGCTACCTCGGCGCGCTGCAGCAGCGCTTGGCGCGATTCCGGCTTCGCCAGGTCGATTTCGCGCAGCAGCTTGCCGCAGTCCTGCGTGCGCTGCAGCGCCGAGCGCAATTCGGGCATCTGCTCCGGCGGCAGGTTCATGAGTTCGTAGCGCCGTGCCTGGAGGTCGAGCGCGAGCAAGCTGTCGGCGAACTCTTGCATCGCGTATTCGTCCGATGCCGCCACGGGACGCAGCGCCGCCAGCAGGCGGCTCACGCGCAGGTACGGGAAACCTTCGACGCGCGTGTCCTGCGCGTCGCGGGTGCCGGCCGCCGCGACGCGCTCATCCAGCGTGCGGTACCACTCGGCGCACTCGCGCTCCTGCGGCGCGCCGGACTCGAGATGGGCGCGAAACGGCGCCTCCAGCGTCGCGCAGCCGGAGGCGACGGCGGCAAACATGATTGCGGCGAGCGGGGCCAGCCTCACGGTTTCGCTTCCCGCTGTTTGTCGCGGCGCAACGCATCGCGCCGTTCGATTTCGCGCACCATGCCGCGAAACTGGTCCGCGATGTTCGCGCGCATGACCAATTCGCCCAGCAGCGGCGGCAGCGACTGCGCCTCGACGATGCCGTTCCAGGTGAGCAGCATGCGCCCGCCCTGCTGCGGCTCGATGCGGTAGGCGCCGTCCAGGCGCTTCAGGTTGCCCTTGATCATGCTCACTTCGATGGCATTCGGCGGGCGCTCGGTGGAGGCGAGCGTCACCTCGATCGGCGTCGAGAAGAACAGGAACGTCGCCACGCCCGACTGCTCGACCACGGACACCGCGCCCCGCTGCTCGATGACCCGGCTCCTGCGCATGCCCGGAATGAACTCGGCGAGATGGCCGTAGTCCGTCAGCGTCCGCCAGATCAGCTCCGGCGGCGCCTCCAGCGTCGCCTTGCAGATCACTTCCATCGCTTCGCCGCGGCGCGTGGTCTCGACCGAAATATCGTCCGCTCCGCGCGCCCCGCCCACGGCGAGGAACGCCAGCAGGCAGGCCGCGGTCCCGGGGATCAGCGCGCGCATAACCCCAGAATTCTGATCGCATCGCGGTTCGACCACGAGAAACATTTGGCCGCTGCATCCTCCCAGGGCAGCCAAAGGCTGGCCGTGTGCTCCTCCGGCGCAAGCCTCACCGGGACGCGCGCCGGCAGCGCTACGCTGAATACGTGCTCGGTGTTGTGCGTCGTGCCCGGGACGAAGCGGTGCCGCCACTGCGGGAAAATCTCGAAGGTATAGGCGAGGTTCCAGCGCCTGAGGTCCTGCGGCCGGGCCTCGATGCCGGTTTCCTCGCGCAGTTCGCGCCGCGCCGCTTCGGCCGGCGGCTCGTCAGGCCGGTCGAGGGATCCCGTGACCGATTGCCAGAAGCCGGGCCTTGCGGCGCGCTCCAGCAGCAGCACTTCCAGCGCGGCCGTGTGCGCCATCACGAGCACCGACAACGGCAGCTTGGTGGTCACTTTCGATTTCGATAAAGCTCTGGCAGCGCCGGTGCGCCGTTCACGAAAACGGCGAAGAAGGGGATCTTGCGCGCCGCCCAGGACGCCGCCGCGGAGGCGAGGACGTCGATCAGGATGCCGCGCCCGTCCGGCGCAAGAGCGTCCGCGTGCTCGATCAGCAGGACGTGGCCGGCGGCGGCCGACCAGGAAAGATCGCTCAGGCAGTCTTCCAGCGCATCCCAGTTGCCGCCGAACCACCGCGGAAATTCGAGCGCCAGCGCGATGTGCTGCATCAGCGCCTCCTTCTCGGACACGCCCTTGAGATCGATGCGCGCGACTTTCAGCGTGCTGCCCTGCGCGGCGTCCAGGATCTCCTCGCTGCGCGGAGCCCGGTATACGCCGGAGTTGGAAGCATCGCCCAGGCGCTGCAGGAGTTTGCCCATTACTCGATGATTCTCTTGAAGCTGCGGTAGTGGTCGTCGCTGTAGTACAGCGTACCATCCCGGCCGCCGACGATGCGGCGCGCGCCGCGTGTTCTCTCGCCCGGCGTATCGACCGTGTACTCACGGTACCAGCCGCGCTGGCGCGGCGGCAGCAGCCTTTCCCGGTTGCCGAAAATGACCCCGTCCCGCTCATAAGAGAACGGTCCGCCTTTCTTTATGAGAACGACCGCAGAGCGGGCTTCTGGCGGAAGGTCTGCGTAGCGAATTTCACCGGCAAAAGCGACTACGGAAAGAACCAGACAAAACAGTCCGGCGACAAACCTCACTGCGGCGGGACGTTCCGCAGGCGGATGTGCAGCTCGCGCAGCTGGCGCTCGGTGACCGGCGACGGCGCGCCGGTGACGAGATCCTGGCCGCGCTGGGTCTTCGGGAAGGCGATCACGTCGCGGATGGCTTCCGCGCCGGCCATCAAGGTCACCAGCCGGTCGAAACCGAAGGCGATGCCGCCGTGCGGCGGCGCGCCGTACTGCAGCGCTTGCAGGAGGAATCCGAATTTCGCCTGCTGGTCCTCAGGCGAAATCTTCAGCGCGCGGAACACCTGTTGCTGGATTTCCTGGCGGTGGATCCGCACCGAGCCGCCGGCGACTTCCCAGCCGTTCAGCACCATGTCGTAGGCCTTGGCGTAGGACTTCGCCTGATCGGTTTCTATGAAAACCTCGTGGCCGTCCTTGGGGCTGGTGAAGGGATGGTGGCGCGCCTTCCATTCCTTCGATTCCTCGTCGTATTCGAACATCGGGAAATCCACCACCCACAGCGGCCGCCAGCCCTTCTCTGCCAGGCCGCGGTCGTGGCCCACCTTCTGGCGCAAAGCGCCCAGGTGGGCATTGCAAGCTTCGGCCTTGTCGGCGCCGAAGAAAATAAGGTCGCCTGCCTTTGCTTTTGTCCTGGACAGAATTTCATCCATGACAGGCAAAGGAAAAAATTTAACGATGGGCGATTGCAGGCCTTCGGTGCCCTTGCCGAGCTGGTTCACCTTGATCCAGGCGAGGCCCTTTGCGCCCAGGGTGCGCAGGTACTCGGTGTAGGCGTCGATCTCGCTGCGCGAGATGGTGGCGCCTCCCGGCACGCACAACGCGGCGACGCGGCCGCCCGCCATGTTGGCCGGGCCGGAGAATACCTTGAAGTCCACGTCCTTCATGATGTCGGTGAGTTCGGCGAGCTTGAGCGGCACGCGCAGGTCGGGCTTGTCGACGCCGTAGTCGCGCATGGCGTCCTCGTACTTCATCACCGGGAACGGATCCGGCAGCGCCACGCCCAGCACTTCCCTGAACAGGTGGCGGGCGAGCGATTCCATCAGCGCGCGGATCGCCTCCTCGCCCATGAACGAGGTCTCGATGTCGATCTGTGTGAACTCGGGCTGGCGGTCGGCGCGCAGGTCTTCGTCGCGGAAGCACTTCACGATCTGGTAGTAGCGGTCGAAGCCCGCGATCATGAGCATCTGCTTGAACAGCTGCGGGCTCTGCGGCAGCGCGTAGAACTGGCCGTCGTTGATGCGCGAGGGCACGAGGAATTCGCGCGCGCCCTCCGGCGTCGACTTGTAGAGCACGGGCGTCTCGATGTCGATGAAGCCGTGCCCGTCGAGAAAGCCGCGCGCCGCCTTCGCGGTGGCATGGCGCAGGCGCAGGTTCTTCTGCATTGCTTCGCGGCGCAGGTCGAGGATGCGGTGCTCCAGGCGCACCGTCTCCGAGATGTTCTCGTCGTCGAGCTGGAACGGCGGCGTCAGCGAGGGGTTGAGGATCTCCACCTCGTGCGCCAGCACCTCGACCTCGCCCGATTTCAGGTTCGGATTGACGGTTCCCCCGGGCCGCGCGCGCACGAGGCCAGTGACGCGCATGACGAATTCGTTGCGCACGCTTTCGGCCAGCTTGAACGCCTCGGCGCGGTCCGGGTCGCAGACCACCTGCGCGAGGCCTTCGCGGTCGCGCAGGTCGATGAATATCACCCCGCCATGGTCGCGGCGGCGGTGCGCCCAGCCGGCGATCGTCACCGTCTTGCCGATCAGCGCGGCGGACAACTCGCCGCAGTAGTGTGTGCGCATGCTCATGTGGCGCTCATTTTCCCAGCGGACCGCCGTTCGGCGGGGCGACGCCCATGGAAATGACGTACTTCAGCGCGTCATCCACGCTCATGTCGAGCTCGATCACGTCCTTGCGCGCCACCACCACGAAATAGCCGCCGGTCGGGTTGGGCGTGGTCGGCACGTACACGCTGATGAAATCGCCCGGCAGATGGTTGACCAGATCGCCGCCGGGCCGGCCGGTGAGGAAGGCGATGGTCCACATGCCGTCGCGCGGCCACTGCACCAGCAGCGCCTTGCGGAAGGCCTGGCCGCTGGAAGAAAACAGCGTGTCGGAAATCTGCTTCACGCTCGAGTAGATCGAGCGCACCACCGGAATCCGCTGCACCAGGTCGTTGCCCCACTGCAGCAGGCGGGCGCCGAGCAGGTTGGTGGCGAAGACGCCGGTGAGGAAAACGATCACCAGCGTGATCACCACGCCCAGGCCCGGGATGTGGATGCCGAACACGGATTCGGTGCGCCATTCCACGGGCATCAACAGCAGCGTCTGGTCGAGCGAGTCCACGATCAGCTTGAGCACCCAGATCGTGATGACCAGCGGAATCCAGATCAGCAATCCGGCGATGAGGTATTTTTTCATGGGATGGAAACAAAAAGGCCCGGCAAGGTTGCCGGGCCGCTAGCGTGGCCCTTTAAGCGTCAATTCGTGGTGCTGGCCGGCGTCTTCTTTTCCGGCTTGGCTTCGGTTTTCGTCTCGGCCTTCGTTTCGGATTTCGTTTCGGATTTCGTTTCGGTCTTCGTTTCAGCCTTGGCTTCGGGCTTGGCCTCGTCCGTCTTCTTGGCGCCGCCTTTGAAGTCGGACGCGTACCAGCCAGAGCCCTTCAGCTGGAAGCCCGCCGCCGTGAGCTGCTTGGCGTACTTCTTCTTGCCGCAGGCCGGGCACCTGGTCAGCGGCGCCTCGCTCAGCTTCTGGAGGTGGTCCTCCTGGTGGCCGCAGGCCGAACATTTGTACTCGTAGATCGGCATGTGTGGGGTGGGCTATCGCTCCGGTGCTTCAAGTTCCTGAATTAGCATGGATTATAGCGCCAACAGCAGGTTCTCAGAACGGAATGTCGTCTTCCATATCGTCGAACTTGCCGGCCGGCTTCTTGGCCGCGCCGCCGGGTTTCGCCGTTGCGCCGCTCTTCGGCGCATGATCGCCGTCGGCTTCGCCGCGGGGCTCGCCCGCGCCGGCTCTCGAACCGAGCATCTGCATGCGATCGGCGCGGATTTCGGTGCTGTAGCGGTCCTTGCCGGTCTCCTTGTCCTGGTACTTGCGCGTGCGCAGCTGCCCCTCGACGTAGACCTGCGAGCCCTTCTTCAGGTATTCGCCGGCGATCTCGGCGAGCTTGCCGAAGAAGCTGATGCGGTGCCACTCGGTGGCCTCCTTCTTTTCGCCGCTCGCCTTGTCCTTCCAGGTCTCCGTGGTGGCGACGCTGATGTTGGTGACTGCCTCGCCGCTCGGCAGGTAGCGCGTCTCCGGGTCCCGCCCGAGATTGCCAACGATGATTACCTTGTTTACCGATGCCATGTGCCACCTCTCCTGGTTCAAGCCCGCTGTCTCTCACCCAACGCAGACCCCGGCACGCCGTTGACCGCGGCGTTCAAGGGGGTGGGGCGAGGCAGGGTGAAAGAGTTATAGTAGCAAGTTTCCCTTCTCGAAAATCGCCCTTGGAACAAATCCGCATCCGCGGCGCGCGCGCGCACAATCTCAAGAACATCAGTCTCGACCTGCCGCGCCGGAAACTGGTGGTGATCACGGGGCTTTCCGGCTCGGGCAAATCCTCGCTCGCCTTCGACACGCTCTACGCCGAGGGCCAGCGGCGCTACGTCGAGTCGCTGTCGGCCTACGCGCGCCAGTTCCTGGAGCTGATGGAAAAGCCCGACGTCGACCTGATCGAGGGCCTGTCGCCCGCGATCGCGATCGAGCAGAAAGCCGCCAGCCACAACCCGCGCTCGACGGTCGGCACCGTCACCGAAATCCACGACTACCTGCGCCTGCTCTACGCGCGCGTGGGCACGCCCTACTGCCCCGACCACAACGTCGCGCTGCAGGCGCAGACGGTGGCGCAGATGGTGGACCAGGTGCTGGCGCTGCCCGAGGACGCGAAGCTCATGATCCTCGCGCCGGTGGTGGCGGGGCGCAAAGGCGAGCAGGCGGAGCTGTTCGACGAGCTGCGCGCCCAGGGCTTCACGCGCGTGCGCGTCGACGGCAGGGTTCACGAACTCGAGAATGCGCCGCGCCTGGCGAAGAACTCGAAGCACACCGTAGAAGTCGTGGTGGACCGCTTGCGCGCCAAGGCGGAGGGCAAGCAGCGGCTGGCGGAATCCTTCGAGACCGCGCTGCGCCACGCGGATGGAAGGGCGATCGTCCTGGACCTGGAAAATAAAAAGGAAATTCTTTTTTCGTCGAAATTTTCCTGCCCGCACTGCGACTACGCGCTCGCCGAGCTCGAGCCGCGCCTGTTCTCCTTCAACAACCCGATGGGCGCCTGCCCGCGCTGCGACGGCCTGGGCGCGGTGGAATTCTTCGACCAGCGCCGCGTCGTCGCGCACCCGAACCTGAGCCTCGCCAGCGGCGCCATCAAGGGCTGGGACCGGCGCAACCATTTCTACTTCTCGATGCTGAACTCGCTCGCGCAGCGCTACGGCTTCGACATCGAGGTTCCCTGGGAGATGCTGGACGACGCCACGCAGCGGCTCATCCTGCACGGCTCGGGCAGGGAGAAGATCGCCTTCCACTACATCACCGAGCGCGGACGCACGCAGGTGCGCGAGCACGTCTTCGAGGGCGTGCTGCCCAGCCTGGAGCGCCGCTTCCGCGAGACCGATTCGGTGGTGGTGCGCGAGGAACTCGCCAAGTTCCGCAACACGCAGACCTGCATGGACTGCGGCGGCACGCGCCTGCGGCGCGAGGCGCGCCATGTCAAGGTGGGGGAAAAGACGATTTATGAAGTTTCTTCGTTCCCTCTGAGAAAAACCTTCGAATTCTTCAAAACCCTGAAACTGCAGGGCGCGAAACAGCAAATCGCCGAGCGCATCGTGCGCGAGATCGCCAACCGGCTCGAGTTCCTGGTCAACGTCGGGCTCGATTACCTGGCGCTCGACCGTGCCGCCGGCTCGCTCTCGGGCGGCGAGTCGCAGCGCATCCGGCTCGCGTCCCAGATCGGCTCGGGGCTCACCGGCGTCATGTATGTGCTGGACGAACCGTCGATCGGCCTGCACCAGCGCGACAACGCGCGCCTCATCGACACGCTCAAGCACCTGCGCGACCTCGGCAACAGCGTGGTGGTGGTCGAGCACGACGAAGAAGCGATCCGCGCCGCGGACTACGTGGTCGACATGGGACCGGGCGCGGGCCACGCCGGCGGCCGCGTCGTCGCCGAAGGGACGCCCGGGCAGATCATCGCCTCCAAGGACTCGCTCACCGGCAAATACCTCGCGCACGCGCTTTCGATCGTCATCCCGCGCCTGCGCAACAGGCCCGGTCCGAAGCGCCTGGTGGTGCGCGAGGCGAGCGGCAACAACCTCAAAAAAGCGACGCTCGACCTGCCGGTCGGCTTGTTCGTATGCGTCACCGGCGTTTCGGGCTCGGGCAAGTCCACGCTGGTCAACGACACCATGTACGCCGCGGTCGCGCGCCACCTCTACGGGTCGGCGGCGGAGGCGGCGCCGCACGAGTCCGTGTCGGGCCTGGAGCACTTCGACAAGGTGGTGAGCGTCGACCAGAGCCCGATCGGCCGCACGCCGCGCTCCAATCCCGCCACCTACACGGGCCTGTTCACGCCGATCCGGGAACTCTTCGCCGGCGTGCCCGAAGCGCGCACGCGCGGCTACGACCCGGGGCGCTTCTCCTTCAACATCAAGGGCGGGCGCTGCGAAGCCTGCCAGGGGGACGGCGTGACCAAGGTGGAAATGCACTTCCTGCCAGACATCTACGTCGCCTGCGACGTCTGCCACGGCAAGCGCTACAACCGCGAGACGCTGGAGATCCGCTACAAGGGCAAGACCGTCCACGAGGTGCTGCAGATGAACGTGGTCGAGGCGGTGGAATTCTTTTCCGCCGTGCCCGCGGTCGCGAAGAAACTGGCCACGCTCTCCGACGTCGGCCTGGGCTACATCCAGCTCGGGCAGAGCGCGGTCACGCTCTCGGGCGGCGAGGCGCAGCGCGTGAAACTCTCGCTGGAACTCTCCAAGCGCGACACCGGCCGCACGCTCTACATCCTGGATGAGCCGACCACCGGGCTGCACTTCCACGACATCGGCCTGCTGCTGCACGTGCTGCACCGGCTGCGCGACGCGGGCAACACCGTAGTGGTGATCGAGCACAATCTGGACGTGATCAAGACCGCCGACTGGGTGATCGACCTCGGGCCCGAAGGCGGCGACGGCGGCGGCCGCATCGTCGCCCAGGGCACGCCCGAACAGGTGGCGCAAAGTGCGGACAGCACGCTCAGCCACACGGGCCAATACCTGAAGCGGGTGCTCTATGCGAAAAAAACGCGCGACCTCCCCTCAACCCGCAAAGAACGCCTGACGACTTGAGACTGGCAGCATGCTCGCGCTGATCACGGCGGCCGTTTTTGCTTTCCTTGCATTGATGCATTTCTACTGGGCGGCGGGCGGCGGCTCGGGCAAGAACGCGGCGGTCCCGGAAATCGACGGCGTACCGGCGTTCAAAACGTCGTTCAAGCGGGCGCGCGGTTCGAAGTTCGCGCGCATGGACACGCTGCTCTATTCGCCGCTGTGCCTCGCGCTGGGTGCCGCGCTGGCCGTGCTCGCCGCAAGTTAATCAAAAAAGGGGACTGACACAAATGACGCGCTCGCTCACCGTGACCTGGGAAGACCCGATCGCCACCTTCGAGGAAGGCAGGAAACTGCCAAGGCCGATCGATTACCTGCGCGCGCTGCGCGACGGCAGGCTGCCGTCGCCGCCGATCGCCAGACTCCTGTCGATGGACCTGGTGGAAGTCGAGGAAGGCCGCGCGGTGTTCGGGCTCACGCCCGCCGAGCAGCACTACAACCCGATCGGCGTGGTGCACGGCGGCATCGCCTTCACCATGCTCGATTCGGCGATGGGCTGCTGCGTGCAGACGCTGCTGCCGGCGGGCAAGAGCTACACCACTCTGGAGATCAAGGCCAACCTGGTGCGCGCCATCACGCTCAAGACCGGGCCGATACGCGCCACGGGCAAGGTCGTGCACATGGGCCGGCAGACGGCCACCGCCGAAGGCCGCATCGAAGACGCCGGGGGCAAGCTCTACGCCCACGGCACCACGACCTGCATCATCCTGGGCGGTCCTTGAGCAAGTCGCTTCGCCACCCGCTAACGCTGCGGCACGCGAGCGTCTCTTCATTCTGTCGCGACTGGCAAAGACAGACGCGCTTCCAGTCCTCCGCCAATGCGATTCGAAAGCGTGAGCGTCCCGCCCAGCGCAAGCGCGAGCTGCTGGGCGATGGCGAGCCCGAGGCCGGTGCCTCCGGTCTCGCGGCTGCGCGAACTTTCGACGCGGTAGAACGGCTGCAGCACGGCTTTCAATTCGTTCGGCGGGACGCCAGGACCGCGATCGCGCACCGCTATCGAGACGCCATCGGACGTGCCAAGCTCTACCGCGATCTCTACTTCCTTCGCGAACTTGAGCGCGTTGTTCACCAGATTGATGATGACGCGCTTGAGCGTTTTCGGCCGGGTCGTGATGGGGTTGTCGATGCTGCCCGCAAGACGCACGCGCTGTCCCGCATCCGCGTAGTCGCACACCAGACTGTCCAGCAAGGCATGGAGATCCGTCGAGCAAGCCGCCTCGGTCGAGCCTTGAGCGCTGCGCGCGTAGGCGATCCCTTCTTCCACGAGCTCTTGCATCGCGTTCAAGTCGCCTTGAAATTTCTCGCGCGCGGTATCGTTGTCGAGCAGATCGGCGCGCAAGCGCATACGCGTGATCGGTGTTTGCAGATCGTGCGAGATCGCAGCCAGGATTTGCACCCGCTCCGCCAGATAATCGGCGATTCGGCGCTGCATGGCATTGAACGCTTTCGCCGCCTGTGCCACTTCCACCGGCCCGTTTTCATCCAGCGGGTCCACTTTGTGTTCTGGTCTTAGCGCATCGGCCGCTTGCGCGAGCCGCGCCAGGGGACGGGTCGCCAGCCGCACGGCAATCCAGGTAAAAGCGGCCAGGACCAGCAGTTGCAGCGACAATGCGACGGATGCCCACGCCGAACCGGGAACGCGAGAAGGGAACATCTCGAGGGTCAGCGGCGTGCCGTCGGCAAGCCGCAAGTGCACGCGCAGTTGCGCGGCATCGGACGGATGCGTCGGCAATGTTGCGGTAACGGCGTAGTTCGGACCAAGCGCGCTTGCAATCGCGGCGACCATCTGCCTGGTCGCAGCCGATTCACTCACCTCTCCCTCCGGCACTGGACCGAGGACATATCGGTAGTTTCCACGCTGCAACCGGACGAGCCATGCGGGACGCTCGGTGACGGGCGTGCGCTCCAAAATCGCCGTTGCGATCGCCACGTCTTTCGCGAGATAGTTGCTCATCATCGTTTTGGCGGTTTGCTCGCGTTCCAGGCGTATCAGCCAGAAAGACAAAGCATGCGCGGTGCCCAGACCACAAAATAGAATCAAAGCCAGCCGGCTGAAAAGAGATCGGGGCAGAAAACGGGAAAGAACCGCAAGGGGGGGGAAGTTCACGTCTCGCCTTCCCCCGTCTTGACAGGGGCGCAGAATACATAACCCTCGCTGCGTACGGTCTTGATGTAGCGCGGCTCGCGCGCCTCGTCGCGCAAGCGTTCGCGCAGGCGACTTACCAGGAGGTCGATGGAACGCTCGAACGGCTCTGCTTCGCGGCCTTGCGTCAGCGTCAGCAATTGGTCCCGGCTCAACACCCGCTCCACATGCTCGAGGAACACCCGCAGCAATCGATACTCCGCCCCGCTCAAGGAAACCATCGTGCCGGCGGGGTCGACCAAGTGCCGGGCCGCGGTATCGAGCATCCAATCTCCGAAAGCAAGCGTGCGCGCTGAATCTTTCGACCGCAAATTCGGCGGGAGCATGCGGGTTCGGCGCAACACGGCACGAATGCGCGCAAGCAATTCACGGGCGGCGAAGGGTTTCACCAAGTAATCGTCCGCGCCCATCTCCAGACCCACGATCCGATCGGCCTCTTCGCTAAGCGCAGTGAGCATCAGTATCGGTACCGCCTTTGACGCGCCGGCGCGCAAATCTCGGCACAGCATGAGCCCATCCTCCCCAGGCAACATCAGATCGAGCACGATCAGGTCGACAGTTGCAGCCGCGAGCGCTGCGCGCATTTGCGGGCCGTTAGCCGCGGCGGTCGCTTTGAAACCGTTTTTCGCAAGATATTCGACGAGTAGCTCGCGAATCTGGAGATCGTCGTCGACGATCAGGATGCTGTCCGGGCGCTCCATGGCAGACCATTATCCATCCGATTCCGGCTCGGTATCGCCCGCAGCTTTGTATCAGCATGTATCTGCGACGCCCGCAGACAACGAGCGATACAAAGACACGCCTCCCAGACACATCCCCGATACATCGAAGGTTTGAAATTCGCTCGGCAAGCAATTGCGATTCAACCTTTTACTAGGAGACCCGAGATGGAAGATTTCGATACGCGCACCAACACCGCCCGCCGCGACTTTCTTGCCTTGAGCACCGGAGCAATCGCCCTCGCAGCCACAGCCGCTCTCGGCAAACCGGATATTGCGCTCGCACAGGCCGACGCGAAAGGAGACGCTCCGATGGGCGGGGCGGCTCAAGGCAAAGTGCTCGTGGAACAATTGAAAGGCGGTGTGTTGATGATCGGAATCAACAGGCCCGAAGCGCGCAATCTTCTCGACCCCTCGTTGATCCTTGACTTGGGGAAAGCTGTTTATCAATTCGAGCATGACGACGCGCTGCGCGTCGCCGTGCTCTATGGCCGCGGCCCGGATTTTTCGCTCGGCGCCGACGGTCCGGCAATCGCCGAAGCGCGGCGCTTGGGCAAGTTCCCGCCGAAGGACCCGGATTTCATGAATCCGTTCAATTTCCCGGCTGCCGCGAGTGCTCCGCCACGGACAAAACCGGTCGTGGTGGCGGTGCAAGGCGGCACCAAGCTGGGCGGTCACGAGCTTTTTCTTTCTGCCGACGTGCGTTTTGCCGCAAGCGACACGGTGTTCAGCCAAGCGGAAGTCACTCGGGCCACCTTTCCCTTCGGCGGGGCAACCGTTCGTTTCGTGCGTGAAGCGGGCTGGGGCAACGCGATGCGCTACATGCTGACAGGCGAGGAATGGGGCGCGGAGGAAGCGCGCCGCATGGGCCTCGTGCAGGAAATCACCGCGCCGGGACAGCAATTGCAGCGCGCCGTCGATTGCGCGCGAAAGATCGCCGATGCCGGGCCTCTTGGCGTGCGCGCCACTCTCGCCTCGGCGCACCGTGCGCAGGCAGAAGGCGAAGTCGTCGCTTATGCGGCGCTCAGCGCCGAGGCCCAAAGACTTTCCCAGAGCGAGGACTTCCAGGAGCGCCTTCGCGCTGCGCGGGAAAATCGACCGCCCGTCTATCGGGGCCGCTAGTTGAACGCCGGAAGCGTCAGCCAGATCATTTCCGAGGACCCCATGAACAGGTTAATTGTCTTAGTCGTCGTCCTACTGGTTTCAGCCTGTGCAACTGTAAATTACCCGTCGAGCGTCGAGCGACTCTATGTAATTGACTGCGGTGAAAACCACGTCAAGGATCTATCGCGCTGGACTTCGCCCGCGGACGCCGACAAGCCCTGGGTATTCAGCAACAATTGCTACCTGATCAAGCACGCGAATGGGTGGATGCTTTGGGATAGCGGCTTGCCGGATGGGCTCGCTGCACTGCCGAACGGACAAACCGCGTCGAACGGCCTTGTCACCGGATACCGGAAGAAGCCGCTTGTGGAGTCGCTGCGCGAGCTCGGACTCGCCCCTTCGGATGTCGGCGTGTTTGCGATGTCGCACTCGCACCCCGACCACTCGGGCAATGCCGGTCTCTTCGTCACCTCGACCATCTATATGCAGAGGACAGAGTACGAGGCTGCCTTCGGTCCGGGGGCTCAGAGGTACGGGCTGATTAACACGAGCCTCGAGAAGCTGCGCGATGCGAAGGTGGTTAAGCTTGACGGCGACTTCGATGTGTTCGGCGATGGCTCTGTCGTGATCGAGCGCACTCCTGGCCATACTCCAGGCCATCAAGCGTTGTTCGTTCGCTTGCCAAAGACCGGGCCAGTGCTGCTTTCAGGTGATCTCGTGCATCTGCAAGCTAATTGGGATGCAAAACGCGTTCCGTCGATCAACTACAGCCCGGCGCAGACACTGCAGTCGATGAGCGAAATGGATTCGTTCATGAAGGCGACCGGTGCCAAGCTGTGGATCAACCACGACTTTGCGCAAAGTTCGAAATTGCCGAAGGCGCCGGAGTACATTGAATGATCGCATCCCAGACTCTTTTACCCTCTTCCATTCAGAACGATTCGGACTGCGGCGCGGCGCCCAGCGGTTGTCCGCCCGGCCCGTTCTTATAGGTCAACCATGGCAACGTCGCCTGCTGATACACGCCGGCCTGGTTGTAGTCGCACACCCCAGCCGGAAACGCCTGCTGAAGCTGTTGCCACTGCGCGTCGGTGAACAGGATCGGAAGGTAGTCGGTACGGTTCAAGGCCTTGAGCTGACATTTTGCAGTGTCGTCGGTGAGCGGCTCTCCCGCACCCAGACGGGCCGTCCCGTTTGGGGGAATGACGCATGGGCCCGCGATATCCGTGCCCGTAACGGTGCACCGATCCACCGCATCGGACGGCTTGTCGTAAACGACCTTCTGGGCGAATGACCGGTCGCTCATGTCTGCCTCGATCGCCGACAGCCACCGATCCATGAGGAAGAACGCCTGCGTTTCGAGCGCCTCATCGACCACGAATCCGGACGCGGTAAACGAATCCCAGATGATCTGGTTGTCGTGGTTGCCGTTGGCGCGATCCAGGCGCGCACGCATCGACCAGCTGTGAAAGGTGTCGTGGAGGTCGGCGTTGCTGGTGCCGCGCAGGTCGATGATGGGGACGTGCAGGTTATTGGCCTGGTTGAGGTAGCCCGATCGATACGCCACGAACAATGCGGCGGAATCGGCCAGGGTGCGTTGGGGCTGGGCGTTGTAGTCGATGTCGTGCCCGCCCACCTTGGCGTTCAGATCGACGAACTGCGCCGGCGTAATCAGACCGTTCATCAACGCTTTCAGCCCATACTGAATCCCGACGGTGTCGAGCGGGCGATTCGCGAAGCCATAGCCGATAGCCCTCTCGACCGGACCCCATGCCTGGGACGCCCGGCGTCCAAGCTGCGCGATGCCGTAGTCCCATAGCGTCCCGCGCACCCCGTTGGGGTTCGCTTGCGGATCGTAGACATCGCTAGCCGGTACCTGACCCGTCTCGTCTGCCGGCGTGAACAACCCCTCAAATACTTCGGCGAATGCCACGCAACCGGATGGCGCGTCGCCGTCTTCCACGGCGCTCTGATCGGGCGGGTTCCAGACTACCCCCGTAGCCCATCGCGTGGGATCCGTCCAGTAGCTGACAAGGGAGACGCAATCCTCGGTGTTTACCATTTCCGTCCAGGCATCCGGAAAACTGGCTTCGACGATCAGCCCGTCATAGATGCCCGGATAGGCATTGGCGTTCCAATGCTGCACGATCGATGCGCCGGATCCGCCGATGGAAAACGTGTAACGCACCAGACCATACGCTTCGATGAGGTGCTCTTTGGCCATCATCAGCGACTCGGCCTGCACGACCATGTTGCAGTCGTTTCCGGTGGACTCCAGGTCGATGGACATCGTCGCGAAGCCGCGTCCCAGCACCTTGCCGTACAACACGCCGGGTGCCGCCCCTTCCTGGTATGAGATGCCGCACCCGGCCCCTCCGACGAGAAACAGCTTTTGATTCCAGCCCGTTTGCGGGTTCCGGTAGTCCCAGGGCTTGGAAGGGTCGTACAGGACCGCGATCTGGTACTGGCCCCGATCCACCGAACCGGTCTCCACCCGGACGATGAACGGCACCGTTTGCCCCTGATCGGTCGTGGTCTGCGCGATCAGCGCAGCGGGCGTAGGGTTGGCCGGGTCGTAAGTCAGGAAATAGGCATCTGGCATATCAGGCGCACCGATGAGTCCCGATGTCGCCCATGGGTCAATGCCCACTGGAACGTAGAAGTACTGGTAACTCGGCGCCCGGGTACACAGCGCATCCGTCGCACCGGGATTGCACGACCAGGGCTGAACCTGCGGGCCGCTGAACACCGGCCCGCCGCCGGGATGGTTGGTGATGGTGATGCGCGCACCGTGGCCATCGGCAAGCCGCGCCGTGACGACGTTCGCGCCCAGCGCGAGGCCGTCAATCCGGCCTAGATAGCGTCCATCGGCGCGCACCGCAAAGGCCGCAGTCACGTCGCGCGTCCCTGACGTCACGCGCATCGAGGAGGCATCGACGCCGGGTGCAATGACGATCCCAACCAGCGCATCGCCGCCGGAGATCAGGTCGGCGCGGTTCGAGAGGACGTAAATTTGCACCTCGCCGGCGGCACACGCGATGCCGGCCGCAAGGTTGAGCAACAGAAAAAAGAATCGATTCGCTTTCACGGTAGTTCCCTCCTGTTTCGATCTGTGGGGAGGTGTACCGGGGATTCGTGACGCGCGTGTGCACGCCATACCAGTCCAACTGGAAGGTACTCACTGCACTATATTTCCGAGAGAAGTGGGCAACGGTGTTTAAACCGTCTCAGCTGGAGTCCGGTAGAGACCGCTGATTCCTTCGCCCCCGGCTGAACCGTGGCGGGTCAACCGCTGCAGCCTCATCATCCCGGGCTGAGGGCCTGGCCCTGCCAGGCGAGGCGCCGCGCATGGAATTGCGCGAGGCTCGCCCGGTGGCCGATCGAAACCAGCGTCGTGGCGGGCAGCTTTTCCTTCAGCAGCCGGTAAAGCGCCGCCTGGTCCTCCTCGGGCAACGCCGCGGTGGCCTCGTCCATGAACAGCCAGCCGGGCCGGTTCAGCAGCGCGCGCGCGAACGCGAGCCGCTGCTGCTCGCCGCCCGAGAGCAGCTGCGCCCAGTTTTCCTCGCGCGCAAGATCCTCCGACAAGTGCGCGAGGCCGACGGCGGCGAGCGCTTCGCGTGCCACCTCGTCCGAGATCGCCGCGGCATCCTCCGGGTAGCAGGCCGCATGCTTGAGCGAGCCGATCGGCAGGTAGGGCTTCTGCGGCAGGAACAATAACTTCGCGCCCGCCGGGAGCGCGATCTTCCCCTTCCAGTACGGCCAGATGCCTGCCAGCGCGCGGAACAGCGTGCTCTTGCCGGCTCCGGAAGCTCCGACGACGAGCACCGACTCACCCTGTTTCAGGCGCAATGTCGTCGGCGAAAGCAAAGGCTCGCCTTGCGGCAGGTCGAGCTCGAGCCGGTCCAGCGACAGGTCCGGTTCGATCCCCTCGATGCGCTCGCCGTCGAGGCGGCCGGCCTCGGCGCGCGCGCGCTCCAGCGCCTCGGTGAAGCCGGTGAGCCGGTCCACGGTCGCTTTCCAGCTGGCGAAGCTGCCGTAGGCGTCGACGAACCAGGAGAGGGCGCTCTGGACCTGGCCGAACGCGGAAGCGATCTGGAAAATCTCGCCGAGCGGGACCTTGCCGGAGAAAAACCGCGGCGCGCTGACGACGAACGGGAAGATGATCGCGATCTGGGCGTAGAACGACTGGAACCAGCTCAGATGCTTCTGCTTGACGATCTTCGTCATCCAGATCGCGATCACGGCGCGGAAGCGGCCGCGGAAATTCGCCAGCTCGCCCGCTTCGCCGTGGTACAGCGCGACTCCCTCCGCGTTCTCGCGCAGGCGCACCAGGTGGAAGCGGAAGTTCGCCTCGTTGCGCTGCGTCTCGAAGTTGATCCCGATCAGCGGGCGGCCGACGACGTTCGCCAGCCAGGTGCCCGCGATGGCGTAGATGACGGCCACCCACACCAGATAGCCGGGAATGTCGAAGCCGGCGATGTTCAGCGCCCCCGAAATCTTCCACAGGATGCCGACGAAGGACACGAGCGTCACCACCGAGGAAAGCAGGCCCAGCGCGAGCGAAAGCGTCAGATCGACGAAGATGTTCAGGTCATCGGCGATCCGCTGGTCCGGGTTGTCGGTGCCTTTGTCCAGCAGCTGGAGCCGGTAGTAGGCCCGGTCCTTCATCCAGCCGGTCAGGTAGCGCTCGGTGAGCCAGCTGCGCCATTCGATGAACAGCATCTGCTGGAAGTATTGCCGGTAGGTGATCGAGAGTATGTATACCACCGCGAGCAGCGTGAACTGGCCGAGCTGCCTGAAGAACTCCGCCTGGTCCTTGGCCTCGAAGGTGTTGTAGAAGTCGCGGTTCCAGGTATTGAAGCGCACCTCGTTCCAGACCAGGATCAGCGACAGCGCGACGACCGTGGCGAGAAGGACCAGGCCCTTTGCGCGCTCCCTGGAAGCCCAGTAAGGCCGGACCAGGGCCCAGACCGTCGAGAAGAAACGCTTTTTTTGCATGGAGTTACCTCGGGATCTTTCGTTTTCTGCTGCGGGCAGTTTACAGAACGGCTACGGCAGGGCCAGAATGACCCAATGCAGCAGGTTTACCGCTTCGGGTCCACGCCGCAGCAACCGACCCGACACCTCTTCGTATTCCTGCATGCGAGCGGCGCCGATGCGCGCTCGATGATTCCCGCGGCGTTCAAATACCAGGGCCGCTTCCCCAGCGCCGCGCTGGTCGTCCCCAGCGGCTTCGCGCGCTATGGCAAAGACCTCGGCCGCCAGCAATGGTTCTCGACCTCGGGCCTCACCGACGAAAACCGCATGGACCGCATCTCGGCCATCCTGCCGAAGATCGAGCAGCTAGTGCGGCGCGAGCAGACCAACCACCGCGTGCCGTTCGAGCGCACCGTGCTGATCGGCTATTCACAGGGCGGCACCGTCGCTCTCGAAGCCGTCAAAGCCTTCCCCGAACTCGCCGGAGCGGTCGTCGCCTACTCCGCGCGCTTCGCCCAACTGCCGAAAGTCGGCACGCGCATGGACTCGAGGATTCACCTTGTCCACGGCGGCTACGACTCTGTCGTCTCGCGCGTCTACGCCGAGCGCGCCGCCCGCGTCCTCTCAGGCCTCCACGTCCCCGTCACCCTCGACATCATCGAAGACCTCGGCCACGCCCTCACCCACGAAGCCATTTGCCGCGGTTCGCTCCGCCTATTGCAAGGCATCTACGAGCGTCGTCGCGCGACGCTGCACTAGCCCGATTGTTAGTTGCCTAACTGACAAACTGTACGCGTTAGCTAGACCTCAATTGCTGCTCCAGGTTCTCTGGAGAAAAATTGGAGTATGCATGAACGAGAAGAGCAGTAAATCAGATCAGCTTCTTGACTATCGAAAATGGCTGGTCGCTGCGGAACAAAAGTCCCAGGAAGATTTTGACAAGACTGTCCTTTCCTTGTCCGGAGGTGCGCTTGGCATCTCCTTTGTATTCCTAAGGGACGTTGTTGGTCCAAACCCTATCCTCTGTCCGTCCTTTCTTTTTGCGGCGTGGCTCGCTTGGGCATTCAGCACCTTTGCTGTTTTGACGTCGTACTACTTGAGCCACTTGGCATTGCGGCGTGCCATCGAGCAAGTGGATGATGGAACCATCTATCAGCAGCGCCCAGGAGGCGCGTTTGCCCGATGGACAGCTTTACTGAACGCTGTTGGAGCCATTCTGTTCTTGGCGGGCGTATGCTTCATAACAGCGTTTGCAAATTTCAATCTTTCTACGAAGGGAGCGCGAAATGACCGACAAGAAACCCCCGTCTCCGCCACGACGACCCCCGTCGTCCCCGCAAAGCCCGCCGTCGCCGCCACGCCGTCCGACGCGGGACAGTCCACGCCCAATAACCGAGGGCTACATCCCTCCACCGCCGCCTCCTCAACCTCCGAGAAATAAAAAGTAGGATCGTTTAGGCGGATCAGGCTAACTCGGTAGTCGACCCGCCCTGCGCGGGAAATCACGCAGATCGGTCACTTCTGCGTTGGCATCAGAGGGAATCCGAATGCGCCTCCTAATAATTGTTGGAGGCAGAAATAGGGTGGCAGAAATAGGATCAGACTTGATTCTTTCCCGCAGCGAAAGGAGGGCGGTGTGCCATTTCGCGAACCAGTCTTTAAGCACTTAGAAAAAGCAAAACGATGGGAAGGAGGTTGTGAAATGTGCGGGTTTAAAATCCCTGCGCTTCATAACTATGGTCTGCAGGTGGCACATATCATCGCCGCAGCGGACGGTGGCCCCAATGTGACGGAAAACGCCCTAGTCCTGTGTCACAACTGCGCAGAAACTCTCGACCGCTTTCTCAAGCCCAAACTGTGCGCCGCACTCAAGCTCGTAGGCGTTGAAGCTCCGAAAGGTTGGAAGCACGCAGAGGGACGGCGATCGAAGCATGATGCAACGTAGGTCGTCAAAATTCAAAGTTAAAACGCACTAAATCGAAGAGAGGTGCAATGAAAATCATTTGCGACATTGCTGCCGTCCTTTCGATTCTTCTCGCCGCGGGCACTGCATTCGCGCAAGAAAATTACCCGGAGCAGCCGGTACGTATCCTCGTTGGATTCACACCAGGTGTAGCTCCGGATGTGGCCGCGCGTCTGCTCGCGGACAAGCTCGCCGAAGCGTTAGCAAAGCCTGTGGTCGTTGAGAACGTCACCGGCGCGGGTGGGAACATTGGGGCGCTTCGCGTCGCTAAGGCTGCTCCGGACGGCTACACGCTCGGAATGGTCGGCAATGGCTCGCTCATCTTCAGCCCGAGCATGTACGACAAGCTCGGCTTCGACCCGATCAAGGATTTCGCGCCGATCTCGCAGATGTTTGTCGCGGCGAATGTTCTGGTGGTCCCGATCAGTTCGCCGGCGAAGACGTTGCCGGAACTGGTCGCGCTGGCGCGAGCGCTGCCGGGCAAGCTCACATACGCACATGCGGGCGCGGGGACGTCGCAGCATCTCGCGGCCGAGCTGTTCAAGTCGATGGCGAAGCTCGAGATCGAGCCGATTGCCTACCGCGGCACTACCGTGCTGCTGCCGGATCTGCTCGCGGGCCGAGTGAGCATGTCGTTCGGCAACGTGGTGAACGTGCTGCCGCTGGTGCGCGACGGCAAGCTGCGCGCGTTCGCGGTGACGTCGATCAAGCGCTCGGGGATCGCGCCGGATATTCCGACGATGGCGGAATCCGGTTATCCGGGTTTCGAGGCGGTGCCGTGGTTCGGGCTCATGGCGCCGGCCGGGACGCCGCAGGCGATCGTCGACCGACTGCACCGCGAGAGCGCGAAAATCATGGCGACGCCCGAGATACGCAAGAAGCTGAACGACATCGGCGCCGACGCCATCGGCGGCACGCCCGCGGAACTCGCGGCCGTCATCGAGCGCGAGATTCCGCAGTGGGCGAAGGTGATCAAGCAGGCCGGGATCAAGGCCGGCGACTAGCCCTGCCCCGGCCGCCGGTTCGCGACGCTACTTGCCGGAATACAGCGCCGGCAGGTCCTTCTTCAGCGCCGCGAGCTTCGGCAGGTCGTTGATCACGATATAGGGCTGGTACGGGTTGTGTACCAGGTAATTCTGGTGATACCCCTCTGCAGGATAGAACGCCTTCAGCGGCGTGACCTCGGTGACGATCGGCTGGCGGAACGCCTTCGCCGCCTGCAGTTGCGCGATGTAGGCCTGCGCCACGCGCTGCTGCTCCGGGCTCGCGTAGAAAATCGCCGAGCGGTATTGCGTGCCCGAGTCCGGGCCCTGCCGGTTCAGTTCGGTCGGATTGTGCGCGACGGCGAAGAACACCTTGAGCAGCTGGCCGTAGGTGACCTTCGAGGGGTCGTAGGTCACGCTGACCGATTCCGCATGCCCGGTGGTGCCGGAACTGACCTGTTCGTAGCTGGGCGAGGCTAGCGTGCCGCCGGAGTATCCGGACACGGCCTTGCTCACGCCCTTCACGTTGTCGAACACCGCTTCCACGCCCCAGAAGCAGCCGCCCGCGAACACGGCGGTTTCGGCACCCGGGGCTTTGGCGAGCGGTACGTCTGCCGCGGGATCCGGCAAGGGGCCGGCCGCCACGCTGGAAGACATGCAGGCCGCGAGGCCGGCGATCAGAAGCAGGTTCAGGAATCTCATGTGATGTCTCCTTTTGCGATAGTCGCCGCCGGGGGCGGGAACTTACAGCCTTCAGCTGGCAAGGGCGGGCAGGTCCCTGAACAGTTCCAGGGCTTCGGGATTGGCGAGCGCGTCGGTGTTGCCCACGGACATGCCGTGGACAACGGATTTCACCGCGAGTTCGACCACCTTGCCGTTCTTGGTGCGCGGAATATCCGGCACCTGGACGATCTTCGCGGGGACATGGCGGGGCGTCGTGTTGTCGCGGATGCGCGCCTTTATTTTTTCCACCGTTTTTTCATCCAGGACGAATCCCGGACGCAGGCGGACGAAAAGCACGACGCGGGTGTCGGTGGGCTTGTCGGGCGGCCAGAGCTGGCCGATGGCCACCGATTCCTCGACTTCGTCGATCTTTTCCACCTGGCGGTAGATTTCGGCGGTGCCGATGCGCACGCCGCCGGGGTTGAGCGTGGCGTCCGACCTGCCGTAGACGATCATGGTGCCGCGCCCGGTGAGCTCGCACCAGTCGCCGTGGGTCCAGACGCCGGGGAATTTGTCGTAGTAGGCGCTGCGGTATTTCTCGCCGCCCCTGTCGTTCCAGAAACCCAGCGGCATCGAGGGGATGGGCCTGGTGCAGACGAGTTCGCCCTTCTCGCCGACGACGGGTTCGCCGGCCTCGTTGTACACCTCGACCGCGGTGCCGAGCGACCGGCACTGGATTTCGCCGCGGTAGACCGGCAGCACCGGGTTGCCGTCGGCGAAGGCGGCCATGATGTCGGTGCCGCCCGAGATCGAGGCAAGGCAGACGTCGGCCTTCACTTTCGAGTACATGTAGTCGTAGCTCTCGGCCACCAGCGGCGAGCCGGTGGAGATGATCATGCGCATCTCCGGGAAGCGGTGGGTCTCGATCGGCGCCAGGCCGCGCTTTTCCAGCGCATCGATGAATTTCGCCGAGGTGCCGAAGTGGGTGATGCGCTCCTTCTCGGCATAGTCGAACAGGATCCTGCCGTTCCTCTCGAAGGGCGAACCGTCGTACATCATCACCGTCGCTTCCGCCGCCAGCGCGTGGAACAGGATGTTCCAGACCACCCAGTTGGTGGTGCAGAAATAGAAGAAGCGGTCGCCCGGCCGGATGTCGTAGTGGAGCTTGAGCGCCTTCAGCGATTGCAGCAGCGCGCCGCCCGCCCCGTGCACGATGCATTTCGGCGTGCCGGTGGTGCCGGAGCTGAACAGGATGTAGGCCGGGTGCTCGAACGGCAGCTGGGCGTACTTGATTTCGCCCGGCGAGAATTTCCGCAGCCATTCCTCCAGCAGCACCGCCTTCGGGATGTCGGAGACGTCGGGCCGCGGCCGCAAGTGCGGCACCACCACGATCTTGCGCAGGCTGGGCAGGCCCTCGGCGATTTTCGCCACGCGCTCGAGGACGTCGAATTCGCGCCCGCCGTAGCGGTAGCCGTCGGCGACGAAGAGGATCTTGGGCTCGATCTGGCCGAAGCGGTCGAGCACGCCGCTGGTGCCGAAATCAGGCGAGCAGGACGACCATACGATGCCGTCCGCAAGCGCGGCGAGCGCGAGCATCCCGGTCTCGGGCATGTTCGGGATGAAGGCGGCGGCGCGGTCGCCGGGGCGCAGGCCGAGCTGGGCCAGCGCCTGCTGGGCGCGCGACACGTCGCTGGTCAGCTGGGAGTAGCTGACGCGGCGCTGGAAGCCGCGCTCGTCCCAGAACACGAAGGCGTCGCCCTGGTCGCCGCGCTTGAGCAGGTTCTCGGCGAAATTCAGGCGCGCGTCCGGAAACCATTTCGCGCCCGGCATCTTGTTGCCGTCCAGGAGCACCGTGCCGCCCTTGCGGGAGGCGATGACGCCGCACCAGTCCCAGACTTCGGACCAGAATTCTTCCAGGTTATCGATGGTCCACTGGTAGAACTCGGGATAGGTGTTCAGCTCGAGCTTGTACTTGCGCACGACGTGGCGCGCAAACTGCGTGATCTGCGCCTGCTCGATCGCCTGCTCGGTCGGTGCCCAGATGGGTGAAATGCGCGGTTCCATATCGCCATTATCGCCGACGCCAGACGCTCGCGAGCCAGGGCTGCTGTTCCAGCGGCAACCCCGGCGGCCGGTAGTAGTGGGAAAGCTCGGCGAATCCGACGGCAGTCAGGTAGCGGCGCCAGGCCTCCAGGTCGTGATAGGCGCCGTAACGCCCGCCGTTCCAGCCTTCCTCGTTGCCGCCGCGCGGATTGGAGCTGAACAGCACGCCGCCCGGTTTCAGCGCCGCGCGCAATTCCAGCAGCACGCGCGGCAATTCCCGGCCCGGGACATGGAACAGCGAAGCGTTGGCGAATACGCCGTCGAATCGCTCCGGCGGCAGGTCGAGCTTCAGGAAATCCTGCTGCAGGACCTCGCAGCCGCTGTATGCGCGCGCCATGGCGGCAAAGCGCGCCGAGCCCTCGACGCCGACCGCGACGTGGCCGAGCGCCGTGAAAGTCCTGAGGTCGCGGCCGGGGCCGCAGCCGAAATCGAGAATGGCAAAGGGAGGCACGCCCTCGATGGCCTGCAGCAGCGCGTCCATGTTCTGGCGCACGTCGTGGTTGCGCGTGCGGCTCCAGAATTCTTCCGCGCGCTGGTCGTAATGCGCCAGCGTGAGACGGCTGACCTCGTTCATGCCCTACTGGTCGGTTTTCGGCTTGTGCACGGTGCTGAAATGCGGCCGGGTGAGCACTTCGGGCTGCAGCAGCGCCTCCAGGTCTTCGCGGGTCATGAGCTTTTTCTCCAGCACCAGGTCGTAGACGCGCCTGCCGGTGGCGAGCGCCTCCTTGGCGATTTCGCTGGAGCGCGCGTAGCCGATGTAGGGGTTGAGCGCGGTCACCAGCGCAGTCGACGCGTCCAGCAGCTCGCGCGCGCGATCGCGGTTGGCGGTGATGCCGCGCACGCAGCGTTCGCCCAGCACGCGGCAACCCGCCGCCAGGTGCGAAATGCTCTTGAACAGGCTGTGCGCGATCACCGGCTCGAAGGCGTTCAGCTGCAGCTGCCCGCCCTCGGCCGCCATGGTGACGGTGATGTCGTTGCCGATCACCTCGAATGCGATCTGGTTCACCACCTCGGGGATCACCGGGTTCACCTTGCCCGGCATGATCGAGGAACCCGCCTGCACCGCCGGCAGGTTGATTTCGCCCAGGCCCGCGCGCGGCCCCGAGGACAGCAGGCGCAGGTCGTTGCAGACCTTGGAGAGCTTCACCGCCACGCGCTTCAGCACGCCCGAGAGCTGCACGAAGGCGCCCGCGTCCTGCGTCGCCTCGATCAGGTTGGGCGAGACGATGAATTCGACGGCGGTAAGCTCGGACAGGATGCGCGTGACGCGCTGCGCGTACTCGGGGTGCGCGTTGATGCCGGTGCCGATCGCGGTGGCGCCGAGGTTGATCTCGCGCGCGAGGCCGCCCGCCTCGCCGAGGCGGCTCTCGTCCTCCTGCAGCATCACGGCGTAGGTGGAGAATTCCTGGCCGAGCGTCATCGGCACCGCGTCCTGCAGCTGGGTGCGGCCGATCTTGAGCACCGCGGAGAATTCCGCCGCCTTCAACTCGAACTCCTTGCGCAGGAAAGCCATCTCGCCGAGCAGGCGCCGCAGGCCGAACTGCAGCGCCAGCTTGACCGCCGTCGGATAGACGTCGTTGGTGCTCTGCGAGAGATTCACGTGGTCGAGCGGATGCAGGCGGCCGTATTCGCCCTTCTTCGCGCCCAGCAGCTCGAGCGCGCGGTTGGCGACCACCTCGTTGGCGTTCATGTTGGTCGAGGTCCCGGCGCCGCCCTGGATCACGTCGACCACGAATTCGTCCAGCAGCGCGCCGCCGCGGATTTCCTCGCAGGCGCGTACGATCGCATCCGCGCGCTCGCCGTCCAGCATGCCGAGGTCGCGGTTGGCGATGGCGGCGGCCTGCTTCAGGCAGGCGAGCGCGACCACCAGGTCCGGGTAGATCGAGATCGAGGTGCCCGTGATCGGGAAATTCTCCAGCGCCCGCAGCGTGTGCACGCCGTAGTAGGCCCCGGCGGGAACCTGCCGGTCGCCGATCAGGTCGTGCTCGATGCGCGTGGAGTGGTTCATACTGGCTGCTGCGTGGATTTTAGTCCCGCGCCGAGACATGAACCGCCTCCTTCGAATTTTCGCGCTGGCGCTCGCCGTCGCCGCGCCCCCGGCGGGTGCCGCGGAGTATATGGTCGCCGCCGCCAATCCCCATGCGGCGCGCGCGGGCATCGAGATGCTGCGTGCGGGCGGCAGCGCGGTGGACGCGGCGATCGCGGTGCAGATGGTGCTCAATGTTGTCGAACCGTCGGCCTCCGGCATCGGCGGCGGCGCCTTCTTGCTGCACTGGGACGCGGCGGCAAAGAAGATCTCCGCCTACGACGGGCGCGAGGCCGCGCCGGCCGCGGCGCGCCCGGACCGCTTCCTGCGCCCGGACGGCGCGCCGATGACGCTGCCGCAGGCCATCGGCTCGGGTCTGTCGGTCGGCGTGCCGGGCGTGCTGCGCATGCTGCAGATGGCGCATGCGAAGCACGGCCGCCTGCCGTGGCGCCGCCTGTTCGAGCCCGCGATCCGGCTGGGGGAGGAAGGCTTCGCGGTGTCGCCGCGCCTGCACCGCCTGATCGCCGCCGATCCCCTGCTGCCCCGCGACGCCGCGGCGCGCGCCTATTTCTACCTTTCCGACGGCCGGCCGCTGCCCGTCGGCCATCTTCTGAGGAATCCTGAACTGGCGGCCGTGCTGCGGCGCGTGGCCGAGGAAGGTCCGGATGCGTTCTACACGGGCGAAATCAGCCGCGACATCGTCGCGGCGGTGGCGTCGCAGCCGAAACCAGGCGACATCACGGAGCAGGACCTCGCCGGCTACCGCGCGATCGAACGGGAAGCGATCTGCGGCGACTATCGTGCGCATCGCGTCTGCGGCATGCCGCCGCCGAGCTCCGGCGGCATCGCCGTGCTCGGGATCCTCGGCGTGCTGGAGCGCTTCCCGATGGCGGAAATGCGGCCGGGATCGAGCGGCGCGGTGCACGTTCGCCGAAGCGGGGCGCCTGGCCTATGCCGACCGCGACTACTACGTCGGCGATCCGGATTTCGTGCCGGTGCCGACGGCCGGATTGATAGATCCGGGATATTTGCGCGAGCGCGCAATGCTGGTGAACCCTGCAAAAAGCATGCTGCGCGCGTTGCCGGGAAAGCCGGCTGGGGCGCGCGCCGCGCTCGGCACGGATGCGACCGTGGAAGTCGGCGGCACCAGCCACCTGTCGATCGTCGATGGCGAGGGCAACGCGGTGGCCATGACCACCAGCATCGAGTCGATATTCGGCAGCCGCATTTTCGTGCACGGTTTCCTGCTCAACAACGAGCTCACCGATTTCTCGTTCATCCCGGAGGAAGGCGGCCGCCCGCTCGCCAACCGCGTCGAACCGGGCAAGCGGCCGCGCAGCGCCATGGCGCCGACCTTCGTGTTCGCGCCGGACGGCACGCTGCAACTGGCGGCAGGCTCCGCGGGCGGCCCCGCGATCATCAACTACGTCGCCAAGACGCTGGTCGCCTTCATCGACTGGAAGCAGACCATCCAGCAGGCGATCGCCGCACCGAACATGGGCAGCCGCAACCGCGAAACCGAGATCGAGCGCGGCTCTTCCCTCGAAAAGGTGGCCGCCGCGCTGCGCGCCATGGGCCACCCGGTGGCCTTGGTCGACCTGGTGAGCGGAACCCAGGGCATCATGCGCACGCCCGGCGGACTGGCCGGGGGTGCCGACCCCCGGCGCGAGGGCGCGGCGCTTGGAGGCCGGCGCGCGGGCGCGCTCCCTGACGGTGCTAGGCAACCGCGCATCCGGTCATTACAATAATTCGACAATTACATCGGAGGAATCAATGAAACGTCTTGCCCTGCTGGCCTGCTCGGCCGCCCTGTTTGTCAGCTTCGGCGCCGCCGCGCAGGAAGGCACTCTGAAGAAAATCAAGGACAGCGGCAGCATCACCGTCGGCAACCGCGACGCCTCGGTGCCGTTTTCCTATTACGACGACAAGCAGCAGCCCATCGGCTACGCGATGGACCTGTGCGCGAAGATCGTCGACGCGGTCAAGGCAGAACTGAAGATGCCGGCGCTCAAGGTCAACTACCAGCTGGTCACCTCGGCCAACCGTATCCCGCTGCTGGCCAACGGCACCATCGACCTGGAGTGCGGCTCCACCACCAACAACATCGCGCGCCAGGAGCAGGTCTGGTTCACGATCACGCATTTCGTCACCGCCAACCGCTGGGTTTACAAGAAGTCCGCCAACCTCAGCAAGCTCGCCGACCTGAAGGGCAAGACCATCGTCTCGACCGCGGGCACCACCAATATCAAAGGGATGACCGAGATCAACGCCGCGCAAAACCTCGGCATGAACATCATTTCCGCCAACGGCCATCCGGAAGCCTTCCAGATGGTCGAAACCGGCCGCGCCGCCGCCTTCGCGATGGACGACATCCTGCTCGCCAGCCTGGTCGCCAGTTCGCGCACGCCGGGCGACTACGCGATCTCCGTCGAGGCGACCTCGGTCGAGCCCTACGGCATCATGGTGCGCAAGGACGACAAGGCCTTCAAGGCGCTCGCCGACAAGGCGATGACCGAGGTCTACAAGTCCGGCCAGATCAACGCCATCTACTCGAAGTGGTTCGAGCATCCGATTCCGCCCAAGGGCATCAACCTGAACCTGCCGATGGGCGCGGCGTTCAAGAAAGTGGTCGCGAATCCGACGTCCTCGGGCGATCCCAAGGCTTACGAGTAAGCAGCGACAGCAAAGAACGGGGAGCTCAGGCTCCCCGCTTTTTTTGAGCCGGACATGAACTACAAGTGGGACTGGGGCATCTTCCTCGCCGCCGAACCCGGCGGCACGGGGACCTATCTCAAGTACCTGATCGTCGGCCTGGGCTGGACGCTGGCCACCGCGCTCGCCGCCTGGGTGATCGCGCTCGCGATCGGCTCGGTGGTGGGAACGCTGCGCACCACGCCGCACAAATGGATCGTGCGGCTGGGCAACGCCTACGTCGAGTTGTTCCGCAACATCCCGCTGATCGTGCAGATGTTCCTGTGGTTCTTCGTAGTGCCCGAACTGCTTCCCAGGGGGCTCGGCGACTGGGTGAAGCAGATGCCGCCGCCCTGGGGCTCCTACCTGCCCGCGGTGATGTGCCTCGGCCTGTACACCTCCGTACGCATCGCCGAACAGGTGAAATCGGGCATCGGCTCGCTGTCGCGGGGCCAGGGCATGGCGGGCACCGCGCTCGGGCTCACGCTCGGGCAGAGCTACCGTTTCGTGCTGCTGCCGCAGGCTTTCCGCATCGTGCTGCCGCCGCTGACCTCGGAATTCATGAACGTGATCAAGAATTCCTCGGTCGCGCTGACCATCGGCCTGCTCGAGCTCACGGGCCGCGCGCGCGCCATGCAGGAATTCAGCTTCAAGGTATTCGAGGCCTTCAGCGCGGCGACCGTCATCTACCTGCTCACCAACCTGGTGGTGGTCATCGGCATGCGCGCGCTGGAGAAAAAAGTGCGCGTGCCCGGCCTGATCAGCGCCTCGCCCACGGCAGGGGGGCACTGACATGTTCTCGGGTTACGACTTCGACGTCATCCAGCGCTCCTGGGTCTACCTGTTCCGGGACGGCATGACCTTCACGCTGACGCTGACCGGGCTGGCGATGGTGGGCGGCATCTTCTTCGGCACGCTGCTGGCCATGATGCGGCTGTCGAAATTCCGGCTGCTGGGCCTCGCCGCCGGCGGCTACGTGAATCTGATGCGCTCGCTGCCGCTGGTGCTGGTCATCTTCTGGTTCTTCTTCCTGGTGCCCTACATCGGCGCCTGGATCATCGGCTCGCAGGACCCGGTCAAGGTCGGCTCCTTCCTCTCGGCCGCGATCACCTTCACCATGTTCGAGGCGGCCTACTACTGCGAAATCATGCGCGCCGGCATCCAGTCGGTGTCGCGCGGCCAGGTCTGGGCCGGCTACGCGCTCGGGCTCAACTACTGGCTGACCATGGGCAGGATCGTGCTGCCGCAGGCCTTCCGCAACATGCTGCCGGTGCTGCTGACGCAGACCATCATCCTGTTCCAGGACACTTCGCTGGTCTACGTGATCTCGGCCACCGACTTCCTCGGCGCGGCCACGAAGGTCGCCAACCGCGACTATCGCCTGGTGGAGATGTACACCTTCGTCGCGGTGGTGTACTTCGTTATTTCGTTCGGCCTTTCGACGCTGGTAAAGAACCTTCAGAGCCGCATTGCAATCATCCGGTAGGAATCAAATGATCTCAATCAAAAACATCAGCAAGTGGTACGGGTCGTTTCAGGTTCTGACCGATTGCTCCACCGAAGTGAAAAAGGGCGAGGTGGTGGTGGTCTGCGGGCCCTCGGGCAGCGGCAAGTCCACCATCATCAAGTGCGTCAACGCGCTGGAACCCTTCCAGAAGGGCGAAATCACCGTGGACGGCATCTCCGTGGGCGACCCGAAGACCGACCTGCCGAAGCTGCGCTCGCGCATCGGCATGGTGTTCCAGAACTTCGAGCTGTTCCCGCACCTCTCGGTCACCGAGAACCTGACGCTGGGCCAGATCAAGGTGCTGGGCCGCACCGAGGGCGCGGCGCGCGACAAGGGCCTCAAGCTGCTCGACCGCGTCGGCCTGATCGCGCACAAGGATAAATTCCCCGGACAGCTGTCCGGCGGCCAGCAGCAGCGCGTCGCCATCGCGCGCGCCCTGTCGATGGATCCGATCGCCATGCTGTTCGACGAACCGACCTCGGCCCTGGACCCGGAAATGATCAACGAAGTGCTGGACGTGATGGTCGAGCTCGCGCAGGAAGGCATGACCATGATGGTGGTAACGCACGAGATGGGCTTCGCCAAGAAGGTCGCCCACCGCGTCATCTTCATGGACGCGGGCAAGATCATCGAGGACTGCACCAAGGACGAATTCTTCGGCACGCCGCGCTCCGAGCGTGCCCAGTTGTTCCTTTCCAAAATTCTTCACCACTGAACAAGGATTCGCTGTTCGCGATCCTGCTGCGCTCGCCGTGGTGGATCAGCATCGCCGTCGCCGCCGGGATCTTCGCGCTCACGCGCACCGTCCTGCCCGGCAATTTCGCGCTCTACGCGTTCTTCACCTCGCTGCCGTTCTTCGTCATCGGCTGCTACGCCGGCTGGCAGCAGCTGCGCGCGCCCGGCGCCGAGCGCATCGCCGCCGCGCTCGAATCGCTGCGCGAGCTGTCCTGGGAAGAGTTTTCGGGCGCGCTGGAGGAGGCCTTCCGCCGCGACGGCTATGCCGTGAACCGGCTGCAGATTGCCGGCGCCGATTTTGAGCTTGCGAAGGCCGGGCGCACTTCCCTGGTCGGCTGCAAGCGCTGGAAAGTGGCGCGCGCCGGCGTCGAGCCGCTCAAGGAACTGGCAGCCGCGCGGCGGGGGCGCGAGGCGCACGAAGCCATCTACGTCGCCGCCGGAGAAATCACCGACAACGCGCGCGCCTTCGCCGTGGAGAAGAACATCCGGCTGGTGCATGATGCCGAACTGGTGAAACTGCTGCCGCAACCGAAACACCGATGAGGAGAAACCGATGAGCACAGTGGCGTTCGTGGGCCTGGGCGCGATGGGCTCGCGCATGGCGATGAACCTGCATGTCGCAGGGCACAAGCTGCGCGTCTACAACCGCGACAAGGCGAAGGCGGAGCCGTTCGCCGACAAGGGCATCGAGGTCTGCGATTCGCCGGCCGCCGCCGCGAAGGGCGCGGAATTCGTCTGCTCGATCGTCTCGGACGACATCGCGACGCGCGAGGTGATGCTGGGCGGCAAGGGCGTGGTCGACGCCGCGGCGCCCGGGACGATCATTCTGGATTCGAGCACCAACACCCCCGCGATGGCGCGCGAAGCGGCGTTCGCCGCCAGGGCCAGGGGCATTTTCTACCTCGATGCGCCGGTGTCCGGCTCGCTCGTGCAGGCGCAGGGCAAGGAGCTGGTGATCCTGGTGGGCGGCGACAAGTCCGCCTTCGACAAGGCGCAGCCGGTGCTGATGGCGATGGGCAAGATGGTGCGCCGGATCGGCGATTCGGGCGCCGGCGCGACGCTCAAGCTGGTCAACAACATGCTCTCGGCTTCGCTCACCGCGGCGATCGCCGAAGCGGCGCAGATGGCGGAGGCGGCGGGCCTGGACCGCGACGCGGCGATGGAAGTCCTCGCCGAGGGCGCGGCCGGTTCGCGGCTCATGAAGACCAAGCTGCCGAAAATGTTCAAGCGCGATTTCTCGCCGCAGTTCCAGCTCGAGCTCATGGACAAGGACCTGCGCTACTTCCTTGCCCTCGCGCAGGAACTGGACCGCCCGGCGCCGATCGCGTCGCTCGTGCGCAGCCAGTACCAGGCCGCCAGGCGCGCGCAGTTGGGCAAGCTGGATTCCTGCGCCGTGTTCCTGCAGGCCGCGGGCGAAAAACCGAAGAGCTAGCTAGCGCCGCTCGACGCGCGCGCGCATCGCCTCCGGGATGTCGTAGTCCGGAAAACGCCTGTGGAATTCGGCGAGCGCCTTGTCCGCCTCGCCGTGCATGCCCAGATGGCGCAGCCCGGCAATGCGCTCCAGTTCGCGTTCCGGCGTGTCCGTCACCGCCTTCGCGCGCTGCGTCTGCATCTGCGCTGCTGCCGCCGGCGCAGCCGCGGGGGCCGGCGCGGCTACGGAGGCCTTGTCCGCAGCCAGCCTGTCCTGCGCTGCCGGCGGGAAAGGCCCGGGCTCCCGTCGCGCCACGGGTTTCCGCGGCCGCTCCTGTTTCACCCTGGGCTGCGCCTCTGCCGCCGGCGCGGGGGGCGCGGAAGTCGCCGGCGCCGTTTGCTTGGCCTGAGGTGCGGGAACTTCGATTCCGGGCTGCTCATGCTGGATGCGCAGCGTGACGGTGACGGAAAGCACGACCACCGCGGCGAGCGACAGCGGCACCGCCCAGCGCCGCGTCCACGGCCGTGCCGGAAAACCCGTCTGCCGCCGCGAGGCGGCGAGGATTGCGTCGTCGAGCGCGCGCGGCGGTTCCTCGGTGCCCAGTTCCCGGTATCTCTGCGACACCTTCAGATCGTCACTCATCGGCCACGGCCTCTTTGAGCTTCGACAACGCGTAGCGCAGCCGGCTCTTCGCCGCCTCTTCGCCGGCGCCGGTGGCCTGCGCGATCTCGGCCGCGCTCATGCCGGCTTCCTCGTGCAGCAGGAAGGCCTCGCGCTGCGCCGGCGGCAGCGCCTCCAGCGCGCGCGCGAAACGCGCCAGGCTTTGCTTCGCCTCCAGCACGCGATGCGGCTCGTAGCAGGCGCCGGCGGCAGGCTCGGCCACGCCCGGCTCTTTCTGGTCCAGGGACACGAGCGTGAGGCCACGCTTGCGCCAGTGGTCCACCATCCGGTTGTGCGCGATCGTGTACAGCCAGGTGGTGAATTTCGCCGGCTTTGCACCGGCACTTAGCGCCGAGTGTTCATAGCGCCCGCGCGCCTCGATCACCCGCATCCAGATCTCCTGGTAGAGCTCGTCCGCCGTCGCCCGGTCGCGGACGCTGCGCAGCACGAAGCGGTAGAGCCCGCCCCTGTGGCGCTTGTAGAGCTGCTCGAAGGCGCCGGCGTCGCCTTCGCGGTACGCGAGCATGAGCTGTTCGTCGCCGGCCTCCATCCCCTCCTAGTCTACGCGGGCGGATCGGCAACAAAGCCCGGGAAGGGATTCGGCGCCGGCCTGCGCGGCGGATACTGGTACTGAGGCGGAACGATGCCGCGCGCGAGCAGGTTGCGGTAGCTGTCGTAGTAGATGACGACGGTTTCCGCGGGTTCGCTGCTGGCGCGCTCGAAATCCACGTAGCGCGTCTGCGAGGCCTCGATTCGGCCGTGGCCGGTGCCCAGGCGGTCGTCCCGGTCCGCGGCGCGCGGCGCGTTCTGCGCCTCCGCGCGCGCTGCGGGCGCGGGCCGGGCGACAGGCGCGGGCTCCTCCTTCTTGCGGAAGAGCGCCACGCCGATCACGCCGACGTTGTCGGGGCGCCCGGTGCGCGCGGCATAGGAATCCGGCAGCGAAGTGAAATAGAACGCCGCCGTCGAAGCGAGGTTCTTGCGCCAGCCGCTGATGTCGAACTGGCGATACGGGGCGAGCACGTAGCCGCTCTGCTGAGTGGCCGAGGTCTCGCCGGTGATTACGTTGACGCCGTCTACCGAGATCACGCCGAGCACGTCCTCGCGCTGGCGGCTGCGGACACGCACCGAATACTCGTTGCCGGGCTTGCCGGCCACATACGCCCGGCCTTCATGCCAGTACACCGGCAGTTGCCGGCCCTCGGTACGGTCAAAGACGTTGACATCGGCCAGGCCGCCTACCGCGGCAGCCGAAGCGGAAAACGCGGCCAGCAACGCCGCACAAACGGATTTCAGGGGTTTCATGGTGTTTCCTCCAAGTGTGGGTGGGTACACAGGGATGAAACGCAGCAAAACCCCGAAAGGGTTTCACATAACTCGCGTAGAATTCGCGCCTCTCAAATAAAAGCCGCACCGAAATGAAGCAGGAAAAAGAATATGACTGCAAGAAATGTCCCGGCTACTGCTGCAGCTATCCCCTGATCGAGGTGTCGCGCACCGACATCACACGGCTGGCAAAGCATTTCGACGTGGACTACGACACCGCCGAGGAGCGCTTCACGCTGTAAGACAAGGAAGAGAAGGTTCGCGGCATGCGCAAGCGCAAGGACGAATTCTTCGGCACCGCCTGCCGCTTCCTCGACCCCAAGGAACGCCGTTGCACGGTGTATGAGGCGCGTCCATCCGCCTGCCGCGGCTATCCCTACGCCAAGACCTGCGGCTACTGGCAGTTCCTGAAATTCGAGCGCGAGCTGCAGGGCGACAAGGACTTCGTCGCGATGACGCGATAGTTATTTCCTGCCGGCCAGCGCGGCGGCGCGCAATCCGGACAGCGTGGCCGAGGGCGTGATCGCCTCCGGATCGATTTTCAGTTCGACGATCGCCGGCTTGCCCGAGGCGAGCGCACGCTGAAACGCGGGCGCGAAGTCGGCAGTGCGCGCCACCGTCTCGCCGTGGCCGCCGAAGGCGCGCGCATAGGCGGCGAAATCCGGATTGGCGAGTTCGGTGCCAGACACCCGGCCCGGGTATTCGCGCTCCTGGTGCATGCGGATGGTGCCGTACATGCCGTTGTTCACCACCAGCACCACGATCGCCGCGCCGTACTGCACGGCGGTGGCGAACTCCTGCCCGTTCATGAGGAACTCGCCGTCGCCGGCCACCGCGACTACGGTGCGTCCCGGTTCGGTGATTTTCGCCGCCACCGCCGCGGGCACGCTGTAGCCCATCGAGCCGCTGGTCGGCGCGAGCTGGGTGCGCCAGCCCTTGTACTGGAAATGCCGGTGCAGCCAGCTGGCGAAATTGCCCGCGCCATTGGTGACGATGGCGTCCGCGGGCAGATTCAGCGACAGCCAGGAGATGACTTCCCCGTAGTGCAGCGCGCCGGGCATGGCAATGGGTTTGTTCCAGGCAAGATAGTCTTCGTGCGCCGACCTGCTTTGGCTCTTCCATTCGTCATTTTTTATTTTTATCGAAGATAAGGCCAAAGCAAACTCTTCATAATTCGCGTTGATCGGCAGCGCCGCCTGATACACCCGTCCCAGCTCCTCCGCGCCGGACTGCACGTGAACCAGTTTCTGCCTCGGCACCGGCGACTCGACCAGCGTGTAGGCGCTGGTGGTCATCTCGCCCAGGCGCTCGCCGACCACGAGCAGCACGTCCGCATCCTTCACGCGCTGCGCGAGTTTCGGATTGACGCCGATGCCGACGTCGCCGGCGTAGCCGGGATGGCGGTTATCGAAGTAATCCTGGCAGCGGAAGCCGCAGCCGGCCGTGATCCCGGTGGCCTCCGCCCACGCGCGCAGCCCGTCGCTCGCCTGCCTGGTCCAGCCGCCGCCGCCCAGCAGCAGGAACGGCCGCTTCGCGCCCGCCAGCAAGCGCTCGAGTTCCTTCATGTCCGCGGGCGAAGGCGCCGCGCGCGGCGTGCGGAAATGCGGCGCGTCGGCGACTGCCGCCTCGGAAAACAGCATGTCTTCCGGTAGAGCGAGCAGCACCGGACCCGGCCTGCCCGAAGTGGCGACCTGGAAGGCATGGCTCACGTACTCGGGGATGCGCTCGGCGCGGTCGATCTGCGCCACCCACTTGGTGAGCGGGCCGTACATGCGCCGGTAATCGACTTCCTGGAAAGCCTCGCGCTCGACGAAGTCGTTGCCCACCTGGCCGACAAACACGATCATCGGCGTCGAATCCTGGAACGCGGTGTGCACGCCGACCGAACCGTTGGTGGCGCCCGGACCGCGCGTCACGAACAGCAGGCCGGGCTGCCCGGACAGCTTGGCCGACGCTTCCGCCATGTAGGCCGCGCCGCCTTCCTGGCGGCAAACGACGAACCTGAGTTGGTCCTTCAGGTCGTGCAGGCCGTCCAGCACCGGCAGGAAACTCTCGCCCGGCACGCCGAAGGCGAGGCGCGCGCCGTGGCCGACGAGCGCATCCGCAAGTATTCGACCGCCATGCCGGGTTTTAAGATCTGCTTTCAATTACCCCAGGCCTTCTTCAGCGCCTGCGCGCAATCGGCGAGCGCCACGTTGGTGGTGTCGAGCACGCGGCCCATGGTGATGAAGCCATGCACCATGTCGGCATAGTTCTTGTACTCAGTGGGTACGCCTTCGTTTTTCAATCTATCAGCATAGGCGCGGCCTTCATCCACCAAGGGGTCGAAGCCTGCCGTCATCACGAATGCGGGCGGCAGCCCGGCCAGGGTCTTCGCCAGCAGCGGCGAGGCGCGCCAGTCGAGCCAGTCTTCCTTCTTCGGCAGGTAGTGGCCGCGGAAATACAGCATGCTCTTTTTCGTCAGCAGGTAGCCCTCGCCATTGCGGTCGATCGAGGGATGGTCCATGCGCTGGTCGACGCCGGGATAGATCAGCAGCTGGAACGACACCGGCGGACCGCCCGCGTCGCGCGCCATCAGCGCCATCACCGTGGCGAGATTGCCGCCCGCGCTGTCGCCGCCGACGGCAATCTGTTTTGAATTTATTTTCAGCCGTTCCGAATTCCCAGAAACGAAAGTAAGGGCGGAAAAACAATCATCCACTGCCGCCGGAAACGGCGCCTCGGGTGCCTTTCGATACTCCACCGAAAACACCGCGCAGCGCGCGCCGTTGGCGAGCGTGCGGCAGACGACGTCGTGAGTATCGAGGTCGCCGATCACCCAGCCGCCGCCATGGAAGAAGACCAGCGCAGGCAGCACTTCTTCCTTGCCTGCGCCCTTGGGGCGGTAGGCGCGCACCGGAACAGGACCGGCGGAGCCGGTGGGCCCCGGCGCAAGCAGCAGCTGCACCGATTCGACGGCCGGCGGGTCGGGCGTCAGCGGCCCGCGCGTGTCGCGGTAGAAGCGCCGCGCCACCGCAGGCGGCACCTCGTAGTACGGCGGCAGCGGCGATTTGGCGGCGCGCTCGAGCAGCGCCACCAGCTGCGGATGGAGTGAGCTCACTTTGCCGCCGCGAGCATTTTCTTCAGCCGCTCGAGGAAGAACGGCGCGCATTTCATGATGCGCGTTTCCTGCGAGATCATGAAGGGGCGGTTCTTCACCAGGTAGGCCTGCCACTCGGGATCGGCCTGCATCGCCGC
Source organism: Burkholderiales bacterium (assembly GCA_035308765.1). Lineage (GTDB taxonomy): Bacteria > Pseudomonadota > Gammaproteobacteria > Burkholderiales > SG8-39 > RBG-16-66-20. Next base: position 138,339 of record DATGGA010000040.1, on the reverse strand, counting down.
GCGCCGGCGCTCGCGGTCGTTCAGGTCGTCGTAGGCCCACATGTGGATCACCAGGTTCAGCTCGCCCACCTCGGTGGTGTAGTAGCCCACCAGGTTCGGCAGATGCTTCAACTGCACCTGCATACCGAACTGCTCGTAATTCTTGAAATACTCCGCCACCTTGCCGACCTGCAGCGTGTAAATGCGCTCCTCGACGTACATTGGTCCTCCCTCGCGCGTTTTCCTTCGGAGGCTGGATTATAGTAGCGGCATGCATGACGACATCAACACGCTGCGCCGCATATTGAAAGAGTGCCGCGTGCTCGCCGTGGTCGGCCTGTCGGCGAGCTGGCACCGGCCGAGCTACTTCGCGGCGAAGTACATGCTGGAGCACGGCTACCGCGTGATCCCGGTCAATCCGCAATACCCGGAAGTGCTGGGGCAGAAATGCTACGCGTCGCTGCGCGACATCCCGGAGAAGGTGGACCTGGTGGACGTGTTCCGCAAGACCGCCGACGTGCTGCCGGTGGCGCGCGATGCGATCGCGATCGGCGCCCGCGTTCTCTGGCAGCAGCTGGGGGTAATAAACGAGGAAGCGGCGGCGCTCGCTCGGGAGGCCGGGCTGGAAACCGTCATGGACCACTGCGTGAAAATCGAGCACGCCCGCCTGTTCGGCGGCCTCAACTGGGTGGGGGTCAATACCCGGGTCATTTCGGCCAAAAGGCCCCGCTGGCTGGCCTACTAGCTATATTCGCTTCCTGACATTAAGCTTGCAGCATGGCCCGCCCCATCAGGGTATTTGACGGCAGTTTCGGGCGGCTGCAGCTGATCGAGGCTGCGGCCGGCGAAGCGCTGCAAACGGCGATCGCGCCGCAGATCGTGATCAAGCAGGAAGGCGCCGACCTGGATTTTCAGGTCGATGGCGAGCCGCTGCGCCTGGCGCGCGACAACCTGCTGTTCTTCAATCCCGGGGTCGCCAGCCAGGCAATGGTGGCTGCCGGATCGAGCGCGCAGCTCCTGGTGTTCCAGGCCTCCAGCGACTGGCTCTACGGCGGTTTTCCCGCGGTGTTCAATGCCGCCAGCCGGCCCTTCGCCTCGGCGGTCGAGTCGATCACGCATCGCATCCGGCAGCTCGCCGACACGCTGGCGGTCGAGGTGCTGAACGACCAGTTCCTGTCGCACGAGCGGCTCGAATTCATGCTGCAGGAGCTGATGCTGTCGATCGTGGAGACCTATCTCGCGCGGCGGCAGTCCGGCGCCCGCCTCTGGCGCGGCTCGCCGTTCGCCGACAACCGCATCCGCAAGGCGCTGGCGCTGCTGCGCGCGCACCCGAACAAGGAAGTGAACATGAACGAGCTCGCGAGCCAGGTCGGCCTGTCGCGCTCGCGCTTCTACGACCTGTTCCAGCTCAGCACCGGGCGTTCGCCGCGCTCATACCTCGACATGCTGTGCGTCGAATCGGCGATCTCCAAGCTCTCCACGGGCAGTTCCAAGATCGCCGAAGTGTCGGCCGAACTGGGCTTCTCCGCGCAGTCGAATTTCACCCGTTTTTTCCAGCAGCAGGTCGGCATCCCGCCCTCGGAGTACCGGCGTGCGGTGGTCAAGCCGAACCCAGACCCGCAGGACGATCCGCTGAGCTGATAAAGTAGGTACTGACAGCGTTTCCTGGCATGTGTCTTGCTCGTTCCTAAGGGGGAACTCCGCTTGGAACGCCGACAAAAATACGACGAAATGCGCTCCGCCGACGGCCGGGTGCGGGCGCATTTCAGCCCCATCGCCGAATGGCTGGCGGCGACTCCCGCCAGGCGCGTGGCGGAGAAGCGCCGCGAGGCCGACCTCCTCTTCCACCGCGTCGGCATCACCTTCGCCGTCTACGGCGATGCGCACGGTGCCGAGCAAGGTGCCGAGCGGCTGATCCCGTTCGACACCATTCCGCGCATCATCCCGATCGCGGAGTGGACGGCCCTCGAAAAGGGGCTCAAGCAGCGAGTCGATGCGCTGAACCGCTTCCTGCACGACATCTACCACGAGCAGGCGATCCTCAAGGCGGGCGTGATCCCGCCGGAGCAGGTGCTGAAGAACAGCGGCTTCGAGAACGAGATGCGCGGCGTCGACCTGCCCAACCGCGTCTATTCCAGCATCGCCGGCATCGATCTCGTGCGCCACTCGGACGGCAAGTACTACGTGCTCGAGGACAACCTGCGCACGCCCTCCGGCGTGTCCTACATGATCGAGAACCGCAAGATGATGATGCGGCTCTTTCCCGAACTGTTCGAGCGGCAGACCGTCCTGCCGGTGGAGCACTACCCGGCACTGCTGCTGGAAACGCTGCGCGCCTCGGCGCCGCCGCGCGCACGGGACCCCGTGGTGGCGGTGCTGACGCCCGGCCAGTACAACAGCGCCTATTTCGAGCACGCCTTCCTCGCCCAGCAGATGGGCGTGGAGCTGGTCGAGGGCGCCGACCTGTTCGTCAAGGACAACACGGTCTACATGCGCACGACGAGCGGCCGGCAGCGCGTCGACGTGATCTACCGGCGCATCGACGACGCGTTCCTCGATCCGCTCGCCTTCAACAAGGATTCGATGCTCGGCGTGCCGGGCCTGTTCGCGGCCTACCGCGCGGGCAATGTGGCGCTCTCCAACGCGGTCGGCACCGGCGTCGCGGACGACAAGTCCACTTATCTCTACGTGCCGGACATGATCCGCTTCTACTTGAAGGAGGAACCCATCCTCTCCAATGTGCCGACCTGGCGCTGCGACAGGCCGAAAGACCTCGCTCACGTGCTGGAGAACCTCGCGGACCTGGTGGTGAAGGAGGTGCAGGGCTCCGGCGGCTACGGCATGCTGGTCGGGCCGACGGCGTCCAGGCCGGAACGGGAGAAATTCCGCAAGCTGCTCAAGGCGAATCCGGGCAACTACATCGCCCAGCCTACGCTGTCGCTGTCCACCTGCCCGACCTTCGTCAAGCGCGGCGTCGCGCCGCGCCACGTCGACCTGCGGCCCTACGTGCTCTCGGGCAAGGAGGTGAAGCTGGTGCCGGGAGGACTCACGCGCGTCGCGCTCAAGGAGGGCTCGCTCGTCGTCAACTCGTCGCAGGGCGGCGGGACCAAAGACACCTGGGTAGTGGAATAGATGCTGTCACGCGTCGCCGACCGCATTTACTGGATGAGCCGCCAGATCGAGCGCGCCGAGAACATGGCGCGCATCCTCGGCGTGACTTCCAACATGGTCCTTTTCGGCACCAGGGAAACACGCGAGCAGAACCTGCTGGCGCCGCTCACCATCACCGACAGCGCCGAGCGCTACTTCGAGCAGAAAAAGCCGGTCACGCTGCAGGGGCTGGTGGATTTCCTCGCCCTCGATCCGGACAACCCCTCCTCGATCTATAGCTGCCTGCGCAGCGCGCGCGAGAACGGCCACGCCGTGCGCTGGCAGATCACCTCCGAAATGTGGGAGTCCCTGAACACCACCTGGCTCGAGATGCGGCGCGTGCGGCGCTCGGAGATCGCGGGCGCCGGCGCGACCAGGTTCTTCGACTGGGTGAAGGACCGCTCGCACCTGTTCCGCGGCGTCACCTACGGCACCATCATGCGCGGCGACGCGTTCAATTTCTCGCGCCTCGGCACTTTCCTGGAACGCGCCGACAACACCGCGCGCATCCTCGACGTGAAATACCACGTCCACCTGCCCTCGGTGAAGGACGTCGGCGGCGCGCTCGACCACTACCAGTGGACCGCGCTGCTGCGCTCGGTGTCCTCCTTCGAGACCTATCTCACGCTGTACCGCGACCAGATTTTCCCGATAAAGGTGGCGCAGCTGCTGATTCTCGAGCGCCGCATGCCGAGGTCGCTCGCCGCCTGCTTCGACCAGGTGACGCAGGCGATGGAGCGCATCGAGGGCCACGACCGCGCCGCCAAGCGCCTGGCGAGCGAGCTGCACGCGCGGCTCACCAACGCCGACATCGAGGAGATTTTCCGCGACGGGCTGCACGAATACCTGACCGAGTGCATCGCCGACATGAACGAGCTCGCGGTGCGCATTCAGCGCGCCTACCTCGGCAGCGCCTGAGAGGGAAAACGGTGTCCATCCACGTCGTACTGAGCCACGTCACGCACTACCGCTACGACCGCCCGATCATGCTCGGGCCGCAGGTGGTGCGCCTCAGGCCCGCGCCGCACGCGCGCACGCCGGTGCTGTCCTACTCGCAGCGCGTGTCGCCGGCCGGGCACTACATCAACTGGCAGCAGGATCCGCAGTCGAACTGGCTGGCGCGGCTGGTGTTTCCGGAGCCGGTGCGCGAACTGAAGATCGAGGTGGACCTGGCGGCCGAGATGTCGGTCATCAATCCCTTCGATTTCTTCCTCGAGCCGCGCGCGGACAAATTTCCCTTCCGCTACGCGGAGGAACAGCTGCACGAACTGGCGCCATATCTTGTCCGCGCTGCCGCATCGCCGCGCTTCAAGCGCTACCTCGATTCGATCCCGCGCACGCCGGCGCCCACGGTGGATTTCCTCGTCGCGCTGAACCTGCGCCTGGCGAAGGACATCAGGTACCTGATCCGCATGGAAGCCGGCATCCAGACGCCGGAAGAAACGCTCGCCAACGCGAGCGGCTCCTGCCGCGATTCCGCCTGGCTCCTGGTGCAGCTATTGCGCCACCTCGGCATCGCGGCGCGTTTCGTCTCCGGGTATCTCATCCAGCTCAAGCCCGACGTCAAATCGCTGGACGGCCCGTCCGGCACGGACCACGACTTCACCGACCTGCACGCCTGGTGCGAGGCCTACCTGCCCGGCGCGGGCTGGGTCGGCCTGGATGCGACCTCCGGCCTGTTCGCGGGCGAAGGCCACATCCCGCTCGCCTGCTCGCCCGAACCCTCGGGCGCGGCGCCGGTCACGGGCGCCACCGAGAAAGCGGAAGTCGAATTCACGCACCACATGCGCGTGGACCGGATATGGGAAGCGCCGCGCGTCACCAAGCCCTACACCGACGAGCAATGGGCGCGGATAGACGCGCTCGGCCTGCGCGTGGACGCCGAGCTGCAGTCGCGCGACGTGCGGCTCACCATGGGCGGCGAGCCGACTTTCGTCTCGGCGGACGACCGCGACGGCGCCGAATGGAACACCGAGGCGATGGGGCCGGACAAGCGCAGGCTGGGCACGGAACTGCTGAAGAAGCTCAAGGCGAAATACGCGCCCCGGGGCCTGCTCCACTTCGGCCAGGGCAAGTGGTACCCCGGCGAGCCGCTACCGCGCTGGTCGCTGTCCTGCTTCTGGCGCAAGGACGGCGAGCCGGTGTGGAACGACCCGGCGCTGATCGCGGACGAGAGCGCCGAAAACAACAACGCCACCGAAGAGCAGGCCGCGCTGTTCCTGCGCATGCTGGCGGCGCAGCTCGGTCTCGATCCGGCGTTCGTCTTTCCCGCCTTCGAGGACACCTGGTACTACCTGTGGCGCGAGCGCAAGCTGCCGGCGAACGTGGATCCGTTCGATTCGCGCCTCGACGATCCGCTGGAACGCGCGCGCATGCGCAAAATCTTCCACCGGGGGCTGGACAAGACGGCCGGGCACGTGCTGCCGGTTTCCAAAAACAACAACCGGTGGCATTCGGGCAAATGGTTCCTGCGGGAGGAGCGCTGCTACCTCGTGCCCGGGGACTCGCCGCTGGGCCTGCGCCTGCCGCTCGATTCGCTGCCCTGGGCGTCCGCCGTCGACCAGCCGCGGCTGCACGCGCCGGATCCGTTCCAGAAACAGCATGTCCTGCCGCGCCGGTCGAAAATCGTCCTGCAGGCGGTGGCGCCAACGGACAAAGTGGCTGCCAGCCGCGTTCCGGGGCCGTTCGAGTCCGCGGCGTGGATCACGCGCACCGCGATCTGCGCCGAACCGAGGAACGGCGTGCTCTACATCTTCATGCCGCCCGCAGGCGCGCTCGAGGATTACCTGGAACTGGTCGCCGCGGTCGAGGCCGCCGCCGCCGAACTCGAGATTCCGGTGATCCTCGAAGGCTACGAGCCGCCGCGCGATGCGCGCCTGGAGGCGATGCGCATCACGCCCGACCCGGGAGTGATCGAGGCGAACGTGCACCCGGTGAAGAGCTGGACGGAGCTGGTCGACAACACGACCTTCCTCTACGACGCCGCGCACCACACGCGGCTCACCACCGAGAAATTCATGCTCGACGGCCGGCACGCCGGCACCGGCGGCGGCAACCATTTCGTGCTGGGCGGGCCGACGGCGGCGGATTCGCCGTTCCTGCGGCGGCCGAACCTGCTCGCCAGCATGGTCGCCTGGTGGCACAACCACCCGGCGCTGTCCTACCTGTTCTCCGGCATGTTCATCGGCCCGACCAGCCAGCACCCGAGAGTCGATGAAGCCAGAAACGATTCCGTTTACGAGCTTGAAATCGCTTTTAAAGAACTGGAAAAACAAACGCACGTTGCAACGCCCCCCTGGCTGGTCGATCGGCTGTTCCGCAACCTGCTCATCGACGCCACCGGCAACACCCACCGTGCCGAATTCTGCATCGACAAGCTGTATTCGCCGGACGGTCCGACGGGGCGCCTCGGCCTCCTCGAGCTGCGCGGCTTCGAAATGCCGCCTCACGCCCGGATGTCCCTGACCCAGCAGCTGCTGCTGCGTTCCCTCGTGGCGCGCTTCTGGCACAAGCCCTACCGGCCGCGCAAACTGGTGCGCTGGGGCACCGAGCTGCACGACCGCTTCATGCTGCCGCACTTCGTCTGGCAGGACTTCGAGGACCTGGTCCACGAAACCTCCGAAGCCGGCTACCCGCTCGAGGCCGAATGGTTCGCTCCGCACTTCGAATTCCGTTTCCCGCGCATCGGCGAATTCAGCGCGCGCGGCGCGCGCTTCGAACTGCGCAGCGCGCTCGAGCCATGGAACGTGCTCGGCGAGGAAAGCGCCGCCGGCGGCACCGCGCGCTACGTCGATTCCTCGGTCGAGCGCCTGCAGATCCGCGCCACCGGCATGATCGGCGAGCGCCACGTGCTCACCTGCAACGGCCGCGCCATTCCGCTGCAGCCCACCGGTAACGTCGGCGAATACGTCGCAGGCGTGCGCTACCGCGCCTGGCAGCCCTACTCCGCGCTGCACCCGACCATCGGCGTGCAGGCGCCGCTCACTTTCGATCTCGTGGACACCTGGATGAACCAGTCGCTCGGCGGCTGCCAGTACCACGTCGTCCATCCCGGCGGCCGCGCCCATGCCGACTTCCCCGTCAACGCCTACGCCGCCGAAGGCCGGCGCCTGGCGCGCTTCTCCCGCATCGCCCACACCCCGGGCCGCATCGCCGTCCGCCCCGAAGAGCGCAATCCAAATTTTCCGTTTACGCTCGACCTGCGCCGCTAGCGGCGCGCGCAAACCGAGGAGCCGCCATGCCAGGTCCGATGTCCGTTCGTCCGGTCGTTGCCGCGGATTTCCCGCAATGGGCGCCGCTGTGGGAAGGCTACAACCGCTTCTACGAGCGCGTGATCCCGGCCGAGGTCACGCGGATGACCTGGGCGCGCTTCTTCGACGCCTACGAACCGATGCGTTCGATGGTGGCCGAGCAGCAAGGAAAGCTTGTCGGCATGGTCAATTACCTGTTCCATCGCAACACTGCGATGATCGCGCCGGTCTGCTACCTGCAGGACCTGTACACGGATGACACCACGCGCGGCAAGGGCGTCGGCCGCGCGCTGATCGAGGCCGTGTACGCGGCCGCGAAGGCCGCGGGCTCGCCGCGCGTCTACTGGATGACGCACGAAACCAACCTGACGGCGATGAAGCTCTACGACAAGGTCGCCGAGCGCTCCGGCTTCGTGCAGTACCGCAAGCAGATCTGACGCCGCGCGCATGGCGCTAAGCGCGACGATCTACAATTTCGCCATCGGGCTCTCCGACGTCGACCGCTCGGTCTACGAAACGCTGCAGCTGAAGGTGGCGCGCCACCCGTCCGAGTCGGTCGAATACCTCGCCACGCGCGTGCTCGCCTACTGCCTGGAATTCGCCGAAGGCATCAGCTTTTCGCGCGGCCTGTCCAGTCCCGGCGAACCCGTGATCGCGGTGCGCGACCTGACCGGCGTGATCCAGTCCTGGATCGAGGTAGGCTCGCCCGACGCCGCGCGGCTGCACAAGGCGAGCAAGGCAGCGCCGCGCGTCGCGCTCTACACCCACCGCGCGCCGGCGCTGATGCTGCGCCAGCTCGCGGGCGAAAAAATCCACCGCGCGGGCGCGCTCGAAATCTACGCTTTCGAGCGCGAGTTCCTCGCCGGGTTCGCGGCGCGGCTGGAGCGGCGCGTAGCCTTCGACCTGTCGGTGACGGACCGGCATCTGTTCCTGTCCATCGGCGGCGCCACGCTGTCGGGAAATATCGAGCGCATCCGCCTCGATGGCTAGTACCATGGGACACGGATGATCGAAGCCCTGCTGCTCGCGGTTACGCGGGTCACCACGATGCTCGGCGAGAAGACGCTGACCAACGCGACCGGGTTCTTCTTCGAGCGCGACAAGCGCCTCTACCTGATCACCAGCCGCCACGTGGTGCTGGACAAACCGAGCGAGCATTTCCCGGACCGGCTCGAGATCGAACTGCACGTCGATCCGGAGAACGCCGCCGACACGGTGGGCTTCTCGATCCCGCTCTACAAGGATCGCAAATCGATCTGGCTCGAAGGCTTCGATTCGGCCGGCCCCGTGGACGTCGTGGCGCTGGAGCTGGAACGCGCCGTGCTGCCGAAGACGCTGTGGTTCCAGGCCTTCACGCCCGCGCACCTGGTCGAGCGCCTCGAGCAGGTGGAACTAGGCGCCTCGGTGCTGATCGTGGGTTTCCCGCTGGGCGTGCACGACGAACTGCACCGCCTGCCGGTGGCGCGCCAGGCCGCGATCGCCTCGGCCTTCGGCATCCGCTTCCAGGGCAAGGGCTACTTCCTCACCGACGCGCGCCTGCACCGCGGCACCAGCGGCGCGCCGGTCGTCACGCGCGAAACCGCGCCGCGCGCCGGCCGCGCCGACCTTGCCTGGCGTCTGCTCGGCATTCACGCCAGCCGGCTCGACATCGCCAACCGCGACGTCGAGAAAGACGAAGCGCTGGACCTCAACTGCGCCTGGTATGCAGACATCCTGATGACCCTGACGCAGCCGCCGGGTCGCCTAGCGGTGCGCCCGCCGGCGTAGCGGCGCCACTCAGAAATCCATGTCGAGCTCGTCCACCTGCTCGTGCTCGTTCAGCGCGGCCTCGATCCATTCGCGCATCGGCGCCCAGCCCATGATGCGCGCGCAATAGGCGGCGCAGTCGGCATCCAGCGCGACGTCGTAGGTGAGGAAGCGCGCGCAGACCGGCGCGTACATCGCGTCGGCCGTGGTCGCGCCGCCGAACAGGAAGCTGCCGCCGTAGGCGGACAGGCACTCGCGCCAGATCGTGGTCACGCGCCCGATATCCGAGCGCGCGCCGGCCCAGACCTTGTAGGCGGGGAAATGCGCTTTCAGGTTCATCGGCAGCGCCGAGCGCAGGTTGGCGAAACCCGAGTGCATTTCGCCGCAGATGGAGCGGCAGTGCGCGCGCGCCGCGCGGTCCGCGGGCAGCAGCCCCGCACCGGGATTTAATTCGTTCAGGTATTCGGCGATAGCCAGCGTGTCCCACATCCTGACGTCGCCATGCGTGAGCGAGGGCACCAGGAACGACGGCGACAACAGCAGCAATTCCGCCCGGGTGGACGGATCGTCCATCGGCGCCGTCTCCTCCGCGATATCGAGCCCCGCCATGCGGCACAGCAGCCAGCCGCGCAGGCACCACGAGGAATAGTTCTTGCTGCTTATCTTGAGTGTGGCTTCGGCCATGTGCAGGTCACAACGCAAATAACGAGCCAGCGAGCACCCATGCTGTATGCCGCCTACGAAGCCTGCAACAACCTGATGCGCCCGGTGCGGGCGCTGGCGAGCAACGGCAGGAGCTGGCTCGCCCGGCTCGCCTCAGGTGCCGGCGCCGGAGACCGCCCGGGCGGCATCGCGGCAGCCTATGAAATGCTGGCGCAGACGGCCCTGACGCACAGCCGTCCTTCGTTCGCGGTCGATAGCGTGCGGATCGGCGACCGCACCGTTCCAGTGCGCGAAGAGGCCTTATGCACCACATCATTCGGAACCCTGGTGCGTTTTGCCAAGGACGTGGATATGCCCCAGCCGCGGGTGCTGCTGGTGGCGCCGCTGTCGGGCCATTTCGCCACCCTGCTGCGCAACACCGTCGAGGTGCTGCTGCCCGAGCACGACGTCTACATCACCGACTGGCACAACGCGCGCGATGCGCCGCTGTCGGAAGGGCGCTTCGGCCTCGACGAATACATCGACCACATCGTCAAATTCATCGAGACGATGGGCCCGGGCGCGCATGTAGTCGCGGTCTGCCAGTCCTGCGTGCAGGTGCTCGCGGCAGTGGCGCTGCTGGCCGAGGACGCGAGCCCGCTGCAGCCCGCCAGCATGACGCTGATGGCCGGGCCGGTCGACGCGCGCATCAATCCGACCAAGGTGAACGAGCTCGCCACCTCCAAGCCGATCGAGTGGTTCCAGCGCAACCTCATCGCCACCGTGCCGCGCGTCTACCCCGGCGCCGGCCGGCGCGTCTATCCCGGCTTCGTGCAGCTCGCCGCGTTCATGAGCATGAACGTCGACCGCCACGTGAAAGCGCACATCGAGATGCACCGCATGCTCGCCGACGGCGAGCGCGAGAAAGCCGACGTCCTCAAGGCGTTCTACGACGAGTACTTCGCGGTGCTCGACCTGGACGCCGACTTCTATCTCGAGACCGTGCAGCGCGTGTTCCAGGAATATCACCTCGCGCGCGGCATGCTCGAGTGTCACGGCCGCAGCGTCAATCCGGCGGCCATCCGGCGCACCGCGCTGCTCACCGTGGAAGGCGAGCGCGACGACATCTGCTCGGTAGGCCAGACGCTCGCCGCGCACGACCTGTGCAGCGGCCTGCGGCCTTACATGAAGCGGCATCACATGCAAGCGGGCGTGGGGCACTACGGCGTGTTCAGCGGCAAGCGCTGGGCCACCCAGATTTCTCCCATCCTCAAAAACACCATCCTCGCGGCAAGTTGAACCGTGGGCCGGGCGTTTTTGCACCGCCACGGTGCGGGTGCTAACCTGCGCCGCGGATGATGCCAGAACTGCTGAGCGCATACGCTGCAGGCCCCGCCCGCTACGACGAGATGCTGGCGGCCGCGCAGACGCCGCGCGCGCACTGGCAGCGGATGTTCGAGCAGCTCTCTGGGACGACGCCCGAAACGATGCGCGAGCGCGTGCAGTGGGTGCAGCGCCAGGTGCGCGAGAACGGCGTCACCTACAACGTCTATGCCGACCCCGAGGGCGCCGACCGCCCCTGGGAACTCGACATGCTGCCGCTCATCATCCCTCCCGAGGAATGGGCCGGCATCGAGGCGGCGATCGCGCAGCGCGCCACCCTGCTCAACCGCGTGCTGCTGGATGTCTACGGCGAGCAGCGCTATCTCAAGGAAGGCCTGCTGCCGCCGGCGCTGATCTACGGCCACTCGGGCTTCCTGCGGCCCTGCCACGGCATCAGGGTTCCAGGAGACGTGATGCTGCACCACTACGCTGCCGACCTCGCTCGGGCGCCCGACGGCCGCTGGTGGGTGGTGGACGACCGCACTCAGGCGCCTTCGGGCGCGGGCTATGCGCTGGAGAACCGGCTAGTGATCTCGCGCCCGTTCGCCGACCTGTTCAGCGACTTGAACGTGCAGCGTCTGGCCGGGTTTTTCGCCACCATGCGGGACAGCCTCGCGCACTGGGCGCCCGTTGATAAGGAAAATGCGGGCGCCAGTCCGCTCACGGTGCTGGTCACGCCCGGGCCGCACAACGAAACCTATTTCGAGCACGCCTACCTCGCGCGCTACCTCGGCATCCCGCTGGTCGAAGGCAGCGATCTCACGGTGCGCGACAGTAAAATCTGGCTGAAGACGCTCTCCGGCCTGCAGCGCGTGCACGTATTGCTGCGGCGCCTGGACGACGATTACTGCGACCCGCTCGAGCTGCGCAGCGACTCGGCGCTCGGCATCAGCGGCCTGGTCGAGGCGGTGCGCCGGGGCAACGTGCTGGTGGCCAATGCGCTCGGCTCGAACCTGCTGGAAACCGGCGCGCTGCTCGGCTACCTGCCCAAGCTGTGCGAGCGCGCGCTGGGCGGGGCGCTGAAAATGCCCTCGGTCGCCACCTGGTGGTGCGGCGAGCCCGCGGCGCTCGCCGACGTGCTGGCCAACCTGGGTCGCGTGGTGATCAAGAGCGCCTTTCCGCAGATGCGCGTCGAGCCGATGTTCGGCGAAGACCTGGATGCGCGCGGCAGGAAAAGCGTCGCTGCGATGCTGAGCGCGCGTCCGCAGATGTACGTGGCGCAGGAACTGGTGCAGCTGTCGCAGGCGCCGGTCTGCGATCCGGCGCAGCCGCGCCACCTGCTGGCGCGCGCGATCGGCCTGCGCGTCTACGCCTGCGCCAGCCCCGACGGCTACGTGGTGATGCCGGGCGGTCTCACGCGCGCGGCCACCGGACCCGATGCGCGCGTGATCTCGATGCAGCGCGGCGGCTCGAGCAAGGACACCTGGGTGCTGTCCTCCGGCCCGGTGAGCCAGTTCAGCCTGCTCAAACGCGAAACGCGCGCCCAGGACCTGGTGCGCACCGGCCTCAACCTTTCCAGCCGCGTGGTGGAGAACCTCTACTGGTTCGGCCGCAACGCCGAGCGCTGCGACGATGTCGCGCGGCTGTTGCGCATCGCGCTGGTGCGCATGATCGAGGAGACCCCGGCCGAGCGAGCGCGCGCCTGGCCCGGCATCACCGGCCTGCTGCGGCACAACGGCGTCTTCACCGAGACGGAAGCCGGCGCCGACGACGCGACCGTTGCGCGCATCCTGCGCGCCGCGGTGGCGGACGACTCGCGGCCCGGCCTCGCCAGCAGCCTGGCGCAGCTGCTGCGCGTCGCCTCCCAGCTGCGCGAGCGCCTGTCGCTGGACAACTGGCGCACGCTGAACCACATGGCGCGGCGCCTGTCGGGCAGCCGGGCAAAACCGGTCAGCATTTCCGACACCCTCGCCGAGCTCGACCGCGACATCGCCGCCTTCATCACGCTCTCGGGCTTCGCGCTGGACGGCATGACGCGCGACCACGGCTGGCGCTTCCTGTCGATCGGCCGCCGCATCGAGCGGCTGCAGTTCCTCTGCGGCGCGCTGCAGCAGCTGCTAGCCGGGCCGCCGGATGCCGACCTCACCTGGGTGCTGGAACTCGCCGACTCGAGCATCACCTACCGCTCGCGCTACATGGCGCGCCCGCAATGGCTCCCGGTGCTGGACCTGCTGGTGCGCGACCTCACGAACCCGCGCTCGATCGCGTTCCAGCTGAAGGGCCTGCGCGATTTTCTTGGCAGGATCGAGGATGCCTACGGCGAAGGCATCGAGGAGCGGTTCGACAGCGCGATGATGGCGCTGGAAGCGATCGATCCGGACGCCGACCTGCAGCACGGCAGCGCGCGGCTGGCGACGCTGCTGGAGGAGTGGTACGCCGCGAGCTACAGGCTGTCGGAACAGCTGGGACTGCGTTTCTTCGCCCACGTGGGCGAGGTCAACCGCCAGACGTTCGCGATGTGATGCGGCGATGTAATCCGGCCATGCAATGAAATACCAGGTCATCCACGAAACCCGTTACAGCTACGAAGCGCCGGTGGTGCTGTCGCAGCAGCTGCTGCACCTGACGCCGCGGGTGCTCGGTTTCCAGACGCTGGAACAGCACCGCGTCGCCATCGAGCCGGAACCGGCCGAGACCACGGGGCGGAACGATTACTTCGGCAACCCGGTGACGCAGATCGTGCTCGCCCAGCCGCACTCCGCGCTTTCGGTGCGCGCCGAATCGCTGGTAACGGTGGCTGCCAGGTCGGCGCCTGCGAGCGATGCGCCGTGGGAGCAGATGCGCGAGCTCCTGCGCCGCACCGGCAGCGCGCACGCGCTCGAGGCGATGGAGTTCCTGTTCGAATCGCCGCACGTCGAGTGCTTCCGCGACCTCGCGAACTACGCTCTGCCGAGCTTCGGCGGCGGCAGGAGGCTGGTCGATGCGGCGCTCGATCTCACGCGGCGCATCCACGGCGACTTCAAATTCGATCCCAAGGCGACCAGCGTTTCCACCCCGCTGCGCGAAGTGCTCGCCAAGCGGCGCGGCGTGTGCCAGGACTTCGCCCACCTGATGATCGGCTGCCTGCGCACGTTGGGTCTCTCGGCGCGCTACGTCAGCGGCTACATCCTCACCGCACCGCCGCCCGGCAAGCCGCGCCTGGTCGGCGCCGACGCCTCGCACGCGTGGGTGTCGGTGTACCGCGCCGGAGGAGCGGGCGAGGCAGGTTCCTGGATTGACTTCGATCCGACCAACAACTGCCTGGTGAGCGACGCCCACGTCACGCTCGCCTGGGGCCGGGATTTCGACGACGTCACGCCGATGCGCGGCGTGATCCTCGGCGGCGGCGAACAGGAGCTCGAAGTCCGCGTTACAGTGACGCCACTCGCGGCGTAGCTTGACACCCTCTAGCGCGGCTAGCCGCCGCTCAGCGCCTGCACGATCAGGACTTCGTCAGCGGCGCGCAAAGGGGTCCGCAGCGAGCGCACCTGGTCGCCATTGACGAAGATGCGGATGTGACGGCGGATGGCGTCCTGCTCGTCGATCATTCTGAAACGCATCCCTGGAAAGCGCCGGTCCAGATCTTCGAGGATCGCGCCCAGGGTCGGTCCCGTCGCCTCGACTTCGTGACGCTCGCCGGTGTACGAGCGCAACGGCGTCGGGATCAGCACTTTCATGCCCGCAATTCCACTGCTTCCACCGCATAAACGTGCGGCAGGTGGCGCACGATGCAGGCCCATTTCGCACCTTCGTTTCGGCTTGCCCAGATTTCGCCGTTCGTGGTGCCGAAGTAGATTCCGACCGGATTGTGCAGGTCGGCGCACATCGCCTGGCGTTTGACCGTCAGCCATGCCTGGCCCGCCGGCAGTCCGGCCGCGAGGCGCTGCCAGGTCCTGCCGGCGTTGCGCGTCCCGTAGACCGCGGGCCTGCCGCCCGGACTGGTGCGCGGCCATACGGTGCCCCCGTCCATGGGAAAAGTCCAGGCCGTGTCCGGATCGCGCGGATGCAGCACCATCGGAAAACCGATGTCGCCGACCTTCTTCGGCATGCTCGCGCCGATCCGCACCCAGCGATCCTCGGGCCGCGCCATGCGGTAGATGCCGCAATGGTTCTGCTGGTAGAGGATGTCCGGCGCAAGCGGATGCAGCCGGACGCAGTGCGGATCCTGGCCGTACTCCGGGTAAGGCGTCGGCAGGAAGTCGGCAAGGCAGCCGGCGTTCAGCGGCTGCCAGTTCTTTCCCTGGTCGCGGCTTTCGAACACGCCGCCGCTCGACATGCCGACATAAAGATGGCGCGCATCGCGCGGATCGATCAGGACCGAATGCAGCTTCGGCCCGTCGGGCGTGCCGTCCTGCTCGCCGCCGGTCCATTTCGCGAGCATCGGATGGTCGTTCAGGCCGGACACCGGAGCCCAGCTCACACCCCCGTCCTCGCTGCGGAACAGGCCCTGGGGCGAGCTCCCCGCGTACCAGGCGCCCGGCTCGCTCGCCAGGCCCGGCGTGAGCCAGAACACGTGATCGAGCACGCGGCCCTTCTGGCCCTCCGCCGCCTTGGGAAACGCGGGCGGGCGCGCGGCTTCCTTCCAGGTCCTGCCCATATCGAGAGAGCGGAACACCGTCGGTCCCAGGTGCCCGGTGCGCGCCGCGAGCAGCAGCGTGCGCCGATCGCGCGGATCGAGGACGCAATGGTGCGCCGCATGGCCGAGGAACTTCGGCCCCGTGGTTTTCCAGCTGCGCCGCGCCGGATCCGACTTCAGGATGAAAGCGCCCTTCCGCGTGGCGACAAGCAGACGCACCGGGCCCGTCGCCGCTCCGGGAGCGGAAACCTTCGTCGTCATGACGAAAACTCTACTCCCTTCGGTAGAATCCGTGCATGGCCGACCGCAAGTTCGGGTTCGAGACCCTATGCCTGCATGCAGGACAGATCCCGGACCCGGCGACCGGCGCGCGCGCCGCGCCCATCTACCAGACCACTTCCTTCGTTTTCGATTCCGCCGAGCACGCGGCGAGCCTGTTCAACCTGCAGACCTTCGGCAACGTCTACTCGCGGATCTCCAATCCGACGGTGGCGGTGTTCGAGGAACGCATGGCCTCGATCGAGAACGGCCGCGCGGCGCTCGCCACCGCCACCGGCCAGGCCGCGGAAGCCACCGCGATCCTCACGCTGTGCAAGGGGGGCGATCACATCGTCTCCGCCTCCACGCTCTATGGCGGCACGCACACCCTGCTCGGCGTCAACCTGAAGAAGCTGGGAATCGAAACCACCTTCGTCGATCCCGACAATTTGAATGCGTTCGAACAAGCCATAAAACCCAATACCAAACTGATCTACGCCGAAACGCTCGGCAATCCGCTCATCAATATCATCGACATCGAAGCGGCCGCGCGCATTGCGCGCGCCCACGATATCCCGCTGGTGCTGGACAACACCGTGCCCTCGCCCTACCTGTGCCGGCCGCTGGGCTGGGGCGCCGACATCGTGGTGCACTCGGCGACCAAGTACATCGGCGGCCACGGCACCACCATGGGCGGCGTGATCGTCGAATCCGGAAAATTCAACTGGGGCAACGGCAAATTCCCCGAATTCACCTC
Organism: Burkholderiales bacterium; assembly: GCA_035308765.1. Classification (GTDB taxonomy): domain Bacteria; phylum Pseudomonadota; class Gammaproteobacteria; order Burkholderiales; family SG8-39; genus RBG-16-66-20. Next base: position 121,619 of record DATGGA010000040.1, on the reverse strand, counting down.
GCCCTCGCCCGGCTATCACGGCGTCATCTTCCACGAGACCTTCGGCGATTTCGGATTTACGATGAAGGCGCGCATGGAAATCATGCGCACCTTCGGCCCGACGTTGTCGCCGATGAATGCGTGGCTCCTGCTGCAGGGGCTCGAGTCGCTGCCGGTGCGCATGGACCGCCATTGCAGCAATGCGCTGGCGGTGGCGAAATACCTCAAGGGCCACCCGCGCGTGGCTTGGGTGAACTACCCTGGACTGCCGGACAACAAGTATTTTTCCCTGTCTCAAAAGTATTTACCCAAAGGAGCGTCCGGGCTGCTGAATTTCGGCATAAAAGGAGAAACCCGGACGGCGGCGGCCCGCGCCGGCGAGCGCTTCATCGACGCCGCGGAGTTCATGAGCCACCTCGCCAACATCGGCGACGCGAAGACGCTGGTGATCCACCCGGCCTCGACCACGCACCGGCAGATGAGCGACGAAGAGCAGTTGAAGGCGGGCGTCACGCCGGACATGGTCCGCATGTCCGTGGGCATCGAATCGCTGGACGACATCCTGTGGGATATCGATCAAGCGCTGACTGAATCGGGGAAAGCATGATCAGCTATCAATTCCTGGAACACGGAAAGCCGCTGCAGAAAATCTTGCAGGACACGCCTAAGCCGAAAGGCGCGGAAGTGCTGATGCGCATCACGCGCTCTGGCGTGTGCCATTCCGACCTGCACATCTGGGACGGCTATTTCGAGCTGGGCGGCGGCAGGCGCTTCTACGTCAAGGACCGCGGCTGCATCCCGCCCTTCACGCTGGGCCACGAACCGTTCGGCGTTGTCGAAGCGGTCGGCCCGAAGGCAAAAGGCGTGAAAATCGGCCAGAAGCGCCTCGTCTTCCCGTGGATCGGCTGCGGCAAGTGCCCGGTCTGCAAGGCCGGCCAGGACAACTACTGCGTTTCCGGCTCGCGCTTTCTCGGCGTCAACCGTCCCGGCGCCTACGCCAGCCACGTGCTGGTGCCGGATCCGAAATACCTCGTCGATTCCAGCGGCATCGACGACGCCTTCGCCGCGACGCTCGCCTGCTCCGGCCTCACCACCTACAGCGCCGCCGCCAAGCTGCCGGCGCTGGGGCCGAAGGACTGGGTCGCGGTGATCGGCTGCGGCGGCCTGGGGCTGATCTGCGTTTCGGTGCTGCGCGCCAGGGGCGTGAAGAACATCGTCGCCTGCGACATCGATCCGGCAAAGCTGGAGGCGGCGAAAAAGCTCGGCGCCAAGCTCGCTCTCGATTCGCGCGCGCCGGACGCGGCGCAGAAACTCCAGGCGCTCGCCATGGGCCAGCTCGCGGGCGCCATCGACCTGGTCGGCATGCCCGCCACCGCCGCGCTCGGCCTCGCCGCGCTCAGGAAGGGCGGACGCTACGTGATCTGCGGCCTGTTCGGCGGCGAACTGGTGCACCCGCTGCCGCCGTTCGCGCAGCGCGCCATCGGCATCGTCGGCTCCTATGTCGGCAACCTGCAGGAACTGAAGGAAGTGGTGGCGCTGGCGAAGAAGAAAAAGCTCAAACCGACGCCCGTCACCACGCGCCCGGCGGGCGAAGTGACCGAAATCCTGGAAAGCCTCAAGGCCGGCAAGGTGCTCGGCCGCGTGGTGCTGAACCTCGAATGAGAAAGGGGAGCGACATGGCGACCCGGCTCATCGCGGGCGCGCTGGCCGCGGCCCTCTGCGGGCCCGCGGCCGCGCAGACGGTATACGAATCCAAGGACAAGTCGGGGGCGCCGGTGTTTTCCGACGATCCCTCCCTGGGCGGAAAGGCGATGGACCTGCCGCCGCCGAACGTGGTCCATCAGCAGCCGGTGCCGAAGCTGGCGCCGTTGCCTGCGGCCCCGTTCGCGTACCGCTCGATCAGCATCGTGCTGCCCGAAGGCGGCGACACGGTGCACTCGAACACGGGCGGATTCGGCATCACCGTCGGGCTCTCGCCCGCGCTGCGCGCGCGCCTGGGGGACCGAATCCGCGTCAGCCTGGACGGCAACGCGCTGCCGGCGACCTATGCGTCCGACGCGATCGCCATCACCGACGCCGACTGGCAGGCGGCCGCGACCTCAAACAATGTCCAGCACACACTGCAGGCCGCCGTGGTGGACAAGACAGGGGCCGTGATGATCGAGTCCGCCCCCTTGTCGTTCTACGTGCACCGCGCGACCGGCCACCGCAGCACTCACTGACGCTTCAGCCGCCTCAATAGCATTCGCAGCTCCACGGCCCGTCGTATCCGGCGGGCGCGCCAGGGACGGACTGCGATGCCGGTACCAGGCGGTGGAACTTGTGCAGATCCGCGCAGCGAACGCGGCAGACTTCATCCTGGCTGGCGCGCGATTTCTGCACCGGATTGCCGAGAAAGAAGCCCGCGATTCCCGCGCCGACGAAGACGATGAAGATGACGATCTTGGCCAGCCATGTGGGAAGTGGCCCGGCCATCGTCATCTGACGAGTTGGCTAGCCTGACGGGTCACGCGCGCTTGCGCAGGAAAACGTGGGTTGCACGTTCACCGGCGACGTGTTTCACGCATTCATAGCCCAGGGTGCGCATATCGATACCGTTCAGAAGATGCTCCCCGGACCCGAGCAGGACAGGCCGGATGGCGAGATGCAGCTCGTCGATCAGGGCGGCGCGCAGATACTGCCGGATAGTGGATACGCCACCGCCGAGGCGGACGTCGCGACCGCCTGCCGCAGCCCTGGCCTGCTCCAAAGCGGCGTGAATGCCTTCCGTGACGAAGTAAAACTCCGTCCCTCCCGCCATCCTGAGCGGCGCCCGCGCGTGATGCGTCAGCACGAACACTGGCGTGTGATAGGGCGGCTCGTCGCCCCACCAGCCCTTCCAACTATCGTCCGGCCACGGGCCTCGCACAGGGCCGAACATGTTGCGCCCAAGAATCCAGGCCCCGATCCCGGCAAAGCCCTGCTCCGCAATTCCGTTATCGACTCCCGCCTCGCCACCATCATGGCCGTGCATGCTCCGCCACGCGCGCGTATGGAAAAACCACTCCATCAATTCTGGGCCGTTCACCCCGAGCGGATGCTGGAGATCCTGGTTCGGCCCAGCGCCGTAGCCATCGATGGAAGTCGCGAAGCTTAGGACACGAAGTTTCGACACTACATTTCTCGCTGCTTGATCAGTGAGATGGACCGGCGATGCGCACCTAACGTCCAGCTTCACAGGCGCGCGACGCTTGTCGGCACGCGTCCTCGTGGAAGCGCCAGTTAGGCGATCGCATGTACCTCAGTCGATCGCTTTCTTCACAAAAGTCGCCGTCCTTTCGGTAATTTGCTTCAGCACATTGTCGACTCCTTGGGCGGAGTGGCGATCTTTCAGAAATTCTGCGGTGTTGTAACTGACTCATACCTTGCCGCCTTCGCCTTCCCACACGAGCGCCTTGAGCGGCAGATCGAGGGCCAATGTCGGTGCTGCCGAAAGGAGAGATTGCAGGGCGCCACCACGACCAAAGAGCAGGAGTTGACTGGGCCGTATCTTGGCGCTTTGTGTCGCGGCTATGGCGACATAATCTATCCGTCCGAATATCAGGAAACCAGGTTCGCTTTTCACTGCGGCCTCCAATCTGTCGGTGGTCTCCGCGACAGAATACTTGCTCGGGACGGTGACAAGGCCGCTCTGAGCGACAGCGCAGGGCGCAATGAAAGTGGTGAGTGCGAGAGCGAGAGCGAGAGCGAAAAGCAAGGTTTTCATTTTTGATCCTCCCAGCACACGTGATCGTGATAAAGAACGCCCAACGTTCAATCATAAGAAGTATTGCGGCCTATCTTAGACCTGAAGCCCTGCGCTTGCTGTCAACGCCTCCTGGAATCATGGCGTTACAGTACTGCATGGATAACCAATTGGCGAGATAGGCAGCGGGATGACGAACCCGCTCGATAGGCCGGATTCAGGAGATAGCGACCGTGCGTCCGGTTGAGAGAATCGCGGATCGCATCCACACCATCCGCGGGCAGCGCGTGATGGTCGATGCCGATCTGGCGCTTCTCTACGGCGTTACGACCAGGCAGCTCAATCAGCAGGTGAAGCGAAATTCCGCCAGATTCCCCGCCGACCTCGCGTTCCGGCTTCGGGCAGCGGAAAAGAAACAGGTGGTCACAAATTGTGACCACCTTCGCCGGCTCAAGTATTCACCCGCAATGCCCCTCGTCTTTACCGAGCATGGTGCGCTGATGGCGGCGTCGGTGCTCAATTCGCCGAGGGCGGTCGAGGTCGGACTGTTTGTGGTTCGGGCATTCGTGCGCATGCGCGAAGTCATCGCATCGCACAGGGAATTCGCCAAGCGTCTGCACGAGCTGGAGCGCAAGATTGGCTCACACGATCGCAGCATCGGCCACATCCTTGGCGCTCTCCGGCGACTCACGGCACCGCCCGAGCCGCTGAAGCGCCGGCGCATCGGTTTCCTGTAGCGAAATGCCCGCCGCCGCGAGCAACGTGCGCACCGGAGCCGCTTACAATTACGCCATGAGCATGCCCTTTTTCTGGCAATTCCCTTACAACTGGCCGCGCAAGCCGCTGTTCGCGCGCAATGTTGTCTGCACATCGCAGCCGCTCGCCGCGCAGGCCGGCGTGCAGATGCTCGCCGCAGGCGGCAGCGCGGTGGATGCGATCCTCGCCACCGCCATCACGCTGACGCTGGTGGAGCCGGTTTCCAACGGCATCGGCTCGGACGCCTACGCGATCGTCTGGGACGGAAAAAAACTCCACGGCCTGAACGCCTCGGGCCGCTCGCCCGCGGGCTGGTCGCCCGAGTACTTCGCCAGGCACGGCAGGGTGCCGGTGCGCGGCTGGGATTCAGTCAGCGTGCCGGGCGCCGTCTCGGCCTGGGTCGAGCTGCACGCCAGGTTCGGCAAGCTGCCCTTCGAGAAACTCTTCGAGGCCGCGATCCGCTACGGCCGCGAAGGCTTCATGGTGTCGCCGACCATCGCGAAACAATGGGCCGCACAGGTGCCGGAGCTCAAGGTGCAGCCGGGTTTCGCTGAAGCCTTCATGCCGGGCGGCCGGCCGCCGGCAATCGGCGAAGTGTTCAAGTTCCCCGAGCACGCGGCCACGTTGGAGAAAATCGCGGCGACGAAGGGCGCATCGTTCTACAGCGGGGAACTCGCGGAGAAGATCGAGGCGCACGCGAAAACCCACGGCGCCGCGATGCGCGTCTCGGACCTCGCCACCCACAAATCCGACTGGGTCGGCACGCTGCAGCACGACTACCGCGGCTACACCATCCACGAGATTCCGCCCAATGGCCAGGGCATCGTGGCGCTGATCGCGCTCGGCATCCTCGAGCATTTCGACCTGGCCTCGATCCCGGTGGATTCCGCCGAAAGCTTTCACATCCAGATAGAGGCGGTGAAGCTCGCCTTCGCCGATGCGTTCGCCTACGTGGCGGATATTGATTACATGCCTTTCCCGCCGGAAAGGCTTTTGAACAAGGATTATTTAAAAGAAAGAGCAAAAAAAATAGATAAAAACAAGGCACAAGCCTTTGCCGCGGGCAAGCCGCCGCAGGGCGGCACAGTCTACCTCACTGCGGCCGACGCCTCGGGAATGATGGTGTCGATGATCCAGTCGAACTACATGGGCTTCGGCTCGGGCGTGGTGGTGCCGGGCATCGGCGTGTCGCTGCAGAACCGCGCCGCCACCTTCGTCATGCAGGAAGGCCACCCGAACCGCGTCGGCCCGAAAAAGCGTCCCTACCAGACCATCATCCCGGGCTTCGTCACCAGGGCGGGCAAGCCCGTTATGAGCTTCGGTGTGATGGGCGGCACCATGCAGCCGCAGGGCCACGCGCAGGTGATGGTGCGCATCGCGGACTACGGCCAGAACCCGCAGGCGGCCTGCGACGGCCCGCGCTTCCGCTGGGTGCAGGGCATGGACGTGAGCGTCGAGGACAACTTCCCGCCTGCGGTGGTCGAGGACCTGCGCGGGCGCGGCCACCGCATCGTCACCGTGGACGACTACAACCAGTTCGGCAGCGGGCAGATGATCTGGAAGATGGACGGCGGCTGGCTCGCGGCGAGCGATCCGCGCAGGGATGGCCAGGCCGCAGGCTTCTAGGGGAGTGACGAAATGCTGAAAATCTGGGGCCGGGCCAACTCGGTCAACGTGAAGAAGGCCCTGTGGTGCCTGGAGGAACTCGGCCTGCCCTACGAGCGCACGGACGCCGGCATGCAGTTCGGCGTGGTGAACACTCCCGAATACCGCAAGATGAACCCCAACGGCCTGGTGCCGACGATGGACGAGGACGGCTTCATCCTGTGGGAATCGCACTCGATCGTGCGCTACCTGTCGGCGAAATACGGCAAGGGCGTGCTCTGGCTGATGGACGAGCGCGCGCGCGCGGTGTCCAACCAGTGGATGGATTGGGCGTTCTCGTTCCAGAGCAGCGTGCGCGACGCCTTCTGGAACCTGATCCGCACGCCTGCCGACAAGCGCGACATGAAGGCGGTCGAGGCCTCGCGCCTGAAATCCGGCGATATGGCCCGCATCCTCGATGCCGCGCTCGCCGACCGGCTCTATGTAGCGCGGCCGTTTTCCATGGGCGACATCCCGATCGGCTGCGAAGTGCAACGCTGGCTGCGGCTGCCGATGGAACGGCCCAGGCTCCCGAACCTGGAAGCCTGGTTCGAGCGCCTGTGCGCGCGGCCGGCCTTCAAGAAAAACGTCGACATCCCCCTCAGCTGAGCGTCAGCGCTCCGGCGCCGAAAACGGGCCCCGCCGGGACGGTTCGCTGGCCGCGAGCGCCTTGACCTTGGCGTAGAAGCGCGCCAGGTCGCCGCCCTCCTCCTGCAGCAGGTGCTCGAAGTCGGGCACGAGTTCGGTGTAGGTGGCGAAGGACGCCAGCAGCGCATTGTTCGGTTCGGCGCCGGAAAACCTGGGATACGGCGCCAGCGCCTGCTTCAGCGTCTCGAATTCCGCGCGCTTGCGCTCGCGCATCGCCTCGGGCGCGAGGCTCGACCGGTAGAGCAGCCGCAGGCGCGCGCGCGCCTGGTCCAGCAGCGCCATGAACTGCGCGTTGCGCTTCTGGCCCTCGAGGAAACCCTGCAGCAGCTCGCCGCGCCCGGTCGCGGCGAGCCAGCGCCGCACGCCTTCGCGCTCTACCGTAACGGCGAAAGACTCGTTGAAGCTCGAATCGTCCTTCACGTAGACGACGTGGTGCGCCAGTTCGTGGAACAGCAGGCTCGCCAGCTCCGCGTCCGGATAGCGGATGAAAGTCGACAGCAAGGGATCGTCGAAGCGGCCGAGCGTCGAGTACGCGGGCACACCGTAGACGTAGACGTCGTTGCCGCCCGCGCGCAGTTGCGCCGCATAGCGCTCGGCGTCCGCCTGCGCAAAGAAACCGCGGTAGGCGACGCAGCCCGCGATCGGAAAGCAGGATTGCTGCGGCTTCAGCGCGAACTCGGGGGCCGCGACCACGTTCCACACCGCGTAGGGCCGGCCGATGTCGGCATAGCTGCGGTAGCTGCCGTCGTCGGGAAGCCTGAGTTCGCTGCTCGCGTATTCGCGGATCGAGCGGGCGAGCTGCAGCCGCTCGCGCAGCACCGGAGGCGTGGCCGGGTCGGCGAGCAGCGTCGACACCGGCTGCGCGCGCGACATCAGCGACATCTGGCCGCCGACCGCCTGCGCGTAGTAGGCGAGCGTCTCGCAGCCCCCCAGCAAAAGGGACGCGAGCAGGCTAGCTATGATTCGAATTGAATTTTCCATGCGCAAGAAATGCCGCGACCTGCGAGGCGGTCCTCGCCGACACCAGCATCGCGCTGTGGCCGACGGGCAGGACCAGGCGCTCGGTCATGCCGTCGACGGACGTTTCCTCCAGGCTGACGACGCCGTCGTTGACGCCCGGCAGCGGACCGAAAATACGGCCGAGCCCCAGCGGCAGCGAGCCGGCAACAACGCCCAGCGCCTCGGGCCGGGTCCAGCGTGCCGCGCGCCCTTCCCGCCAGAGGTCCTCGCTCTGGCCCAGGAACCAGCGTCCCGCCGGGTAGCGCGCGATACGCCGGCCGGCATAGCAGCCGCGCACCGGCGTGCCGAGCAGCACCACGCGCCCGGCCGCTGTCCCGGGATGGCGGTTGAGCGCCTCCATCACCACCAGGCCGCCCAGGCTGTGGCCGACGAAATGCGCCGGTCCGATATCGCGCGCCATGCGCGCCAGGCGCTCGGCGTGCGCTTCCAGCGGCCGCTCCGAGCCCATGTAGGAAAACAAGTGGCAGGAAAACCCGGCGTGCGCCAGCCGCGCGGCGAGCGGCCTCATCACGATCCCCGGCACCCACAGGCCGTGGGCAAGGATGACCTCCCGCATCTATTTCCCTGAAGCGCTCTCTGTTTCCGGACTGCGGGCCGCCGTTGCCCTGAAATTTGCGCTTATCCGGACGACAGGCTTGCCGTTGGCGAGCAGGTGTCCTGCAGCTGATGCAGTGCGCGAGCCGGGACTCAGCACCCTGACCTCGGACTGCACCCAGTCGCCCAGATGTGTGCTGGCCAGATACTGGAGCGACAGATCGACCGTTACGAAGCTGCGCTTCCCCCCATCCGGGTCGCCGGCGAGGGCGCAAGCGTAACCGAGCGCCACATCGGCAAGTGTCGCGAGCAGCCCGCCATGGCAAGTACCGCGTGAATTGCAATGACGCCCTTCGATCCGCAAGCCGAGCGAAAGATCATTGCCCTGGCGCCTGGAATAGAAAGGGCCAACTAGTCCGCCGAAGGTGTGCGGTTGGATGCGCTGGTCGAGTTGGAATCCGTCCGGAATGTCGGTCAGAGAACTCATGGTTTGGGCATTGTAGCGAGCATCCAGACGCCCACCGCGAGCGCGGGCGCGGCAAACACCGCATAGGAAACTGAATAGCTGCCGGCGAGCGCCAGCACGGCATTGAACAGCGGCGGCGTAATCACCACGCCGAGAAAAGTGAAAAACAGGGCCCCGCCGGTGGCCTCGCTGGTGCGACCGGCAGGCGCCGTGCGCGCGACCTCGGCGAGAAAGACCCCGTTCCAGCCGACCGCCGTCGCGCCGAACACCGCCGCATACGCGATCAGCAGCCATAACGGCCAGCCGGGTCCGGCGGCCAGCGCGACCAGCGCCGAAACGCCCATGCCGATGCCGAGCAGGCCGAGCATCGTGCGCCGGGCGAGCACACGGTCGGCGAGCACGCCCCACAGCACGCGCCCGGTTACGCTCGCGACCTGCGCGGCCGCCATCACCAGTCCCGCCGCGACCAGCGTCAGCCCGAAACTCTCCACGAGGAAGGTTACGAGTTAGGTGACCAGGGTGATCTGCACGCCGCCGTAGACGACGCCTGTCACGCTCAGCTGCCGCAGGCGCCGGTCTTCCAGCACCAGCCGCACCGGCGCGACGGCGGAGCGCAGCGACACCGGCGCGCGCGGATCGAGTTCGCGGTCGTAGCGTGCGCGCACCGCGCCGATCGCCAGCGCAACCAGGAGGCAGGCGGCGCCGATCGCCAAGGCGCCCCGCTGCCAGCCGATGGCGAGGATCAGTCCCGGCACCAGCAGGCCCGCCAGCGCGCCGCCGGCCGGGACGCCGGTCTGCTTGATGGAGAAAATGAGCGAGAAATGCCGCGACGGCGTTCGCACCAGGATCGCCGAGCTCGCCGGCGTCGTCGGGCCGTAGCCCAGGCCGACGACGAATCCGCCCAGCATCACCAGCAGCGGCGACGCGCTCGCCGCGAGCACGAGGCCGCAGAGACACAGCGCGAGCGCGGCCTGGCTGACGCGAATCGGCCCGAAGCGCGCCACCCAGCCGCCGGCCGCGGCCGATCCGATCATGCTGCCGAGATAGGAAGCCGCGATGTAATAGCCGACCGCCGCGGGAGAGAATCCCAGCGCGGGGCCCGCCACCGGCGCCATCACCGGCGCACTGTAGACCGCGAAGGCGACCAGCGTCTGGATTGCAAACGTGATGAGCAGCGGCAGGGCGACATTGCCTGCCGCCGCTTTGGTACCGCCGGTACCGCCCGTGCCGCCGATCATTTCATCGGCTTGCGCGCATCCCAGGGAGGAAACGGCAGATCCTTCGCCGTGGCGAGCGTTTCCGGCCAGATGATTTGCCGCCGTCCTTTCTGGATCTGCAGCAGCAGCGGCCGCGCTCCGACCTGGGCCCCGGCGCGGTCCACCTTGTACGGGCCCAGCGGCGTCTCGGTTTCGAGCGCGCCGAGCGCCTCGCGCAGTTTCTCCTGGTCGACGCTGCCCGCGCGCCGGACCGCCTGCTCCAGAACTTTCGCCGCCGCATAGCCTTCGGCCGCGAGCAGGCCCGGTTCGGCGGACCATTTGGTCGCGTATGCCTGGACGAACTGCGCATTGCCGCGTGTCGCGGCCGACCGTTCGTAGGCCGAAATGCCGATCGCGTACTCGGCATCCTGGCCGACCCGCTTGACGAACTCGGCATCGGCCGCGCCCTGCACGACGAACAGCCGCGGCGCGAATCCCAGTTTGCGCAGGTTCTTCACCATCTCGACCGCATCGGGCGGCAGTCCGAACGCAATCCACGCCTCGGCGCCGAAGCTCCTCGCCCGCGCCACCTGGGGCGCGAAGACGTCGGCCCCGGCCGGGTAAACCTCGACATCCGCCACCGACAGCCCGAGCGCCATCGCGTTTTCACGCGCCAGGACCGCGATCTCGCGCGAATTGGGCTCGTCCCGCGCCAGCAACATGATGCGCTTCAGTCCGTTGCGGCGCGCCAGTTCGAGAGCCGCCATGCCGTAGGCGGCGAGCGGCGTGGCGGACTGGAACACGTAGCGGAAACCGGACTTGTGCACCAGGCGTGAAGAACCAGTCGCGTTCATCAGGACGCGGCGGCTGCGCTCGGCCACTGCGGCAGTGCCGAGCGTCGCCGCCGAGCCGAGCGGCCCGATCAGCAGGTCCGCCTGGTGCTCGATGATCAGCTGCTGGTAGAGCTTTCCCGTTTCGCCGGACTCGGAGCGGTCATCGAGCAGGAGCAGTTCGACGCGCCGTCCCAGCAACCCGCCGCCGGCGTTCACTTCCTCCTGCCACAGCAGCAGCGCCTTGCGCAGGTCGGCGGCGAGGTCGGCCAGGTTGCCGGATTGCGGCATCACGGCGCCGACCACGATCGGCCCCGGCGGCGGAACCTGCTGCGGCTGTTGCGCGATGGCCGGCGCTGCGATCAGCAACGCGCAAATGAGCAGTCGTTTCATCCGTCTTGCAAGTTAAGCTGTGGGAAAATCCGCGTCAAGGCTCATGCAAAGCACATTCCTCGCGGCGCTAGCCGCCGTCGTCGGCGCGAAAAATGTCCTCTCCGCCGACAGCGACACCGCGTCCTATCTCGTCGACTGGCGCAAGCAGTATCGCGGCGCTGCCGTCGGCGTGGTGCGTCCGGCGAACACGGCCGAAGCGTCGGCGGTGGTGCGCCTCTGCGCCGAGGCTGGCGTGGCGATCGTGCCGCAGGGAGGCAATACAGGACTGTCCGGCGGTTCGGTGCCGACGGGGACGCGGCGCGAAATCGTGCTGTCGCTGTCGCGCATGAACCGCATCCGCGAATTGGATGCGCTCAACGACGCCATCACCGTCGAGGCCGGCTGCGTGCTCGCGGACGTGCAGCGCGCCGCGGCGGCTGCGGACCGCCTGTTCGCGCTTTCGCTCGCAGCCGAGGGCAGCTGCCAGATCGGCGGCAACCTCTCCACCAATGCCGGCGGCGTCAACGTACTGCGTTACGGCAATGCGCGCGAGCAGGTGCTCGGGCTGGAAGCGGTGCTGCCCGACGGACGCATCTGGAACGGGCTGCGCGGCCTGCGCAAGGACAATACCGGCTACGACCTGAAGCAGCTGTTCATCGGCGCCGAAGGCACGCTCGGCATCGTCACCGCCGCGGTTCTCAAGCTGCATCCGCTGCCGACCGCGACGGCGACAGCCTGGATCGGGGTCCGCGATCCGGATGGCGCGGTCAGGCTGCTCGGCCACCTGCTCCGGTATTGCGGCGACCGGATCAGCGCTTTCGAGCTGCTGTCGCGCCGCTGCGTAAACGCAGTCCTGGCGCACCGGCCGGCGATCCGCGATCCTCTCCCGGGCCCCGGGGAATGGTACGTGCTGGTGGATCTCGCCGATGGCGGCGACGGCGACGCCCTCGGCCGGAGGCTGGAACGGGGGTTGGCCGATGCGCTCGAGCGCGGGCTCGCAACCAATGCGGTGGTCGCGAAAAGCGACGCCGAGTCGCGGGCGCTCTGGAGCATCCGCGAATCCGTCCCCGAAGCCCAGTTTGCCAACGTCAAGCACGATATCTCGGTCGCGATATCGCGCGTCCCCGATTTCATCGCGCGCGCCGACGCGGCGCTGGGCAAGGCGTATCCGGGGGCTGCGATCTACTGCTTCGGCCACGTCGGCGACGGCAACCTGCACTACAACGTGGGCGACGCGGCGCTGCTTGCGCAGCGCGCCGAAGTGAACCGCGTCGTTTACGACGAAGTGGCGGCGCTCGACGGATCGATTTCCGCCGAGCACGGCCTCGGGCAGCTCAAGCGCGAGGAAATCACCCGCCACAAGGACCCGCTGGAACTGGAACTGATGCGCGCGGTGAAGCGCGCGCTGGACCCGCAAGGCCTGATGAACCCAGGAAAGGTTCTGTAAACGAATCGTCATCCCCGCGGAGCCTGGCCCCGAGTGAATCTATCGGGGTGCAGGGATCCAGTTCCTACTTGTTGCGGACCGCCATGTCCTTCGCCCGCGCGGCCAGCCCGGCGAGAATGGAGGAGCCGAAGGCGGGGCTGGTCTTCACCAGCTGGAGGAACGCGTTGCGGTTGATCGCAAGCAGCGTGCAGTTGGTTTCGGCGGTGGCGGTCGCCGCGCGCGTCGACTGGTCGACCAGCGCCATTTCGCCGAACACGCCGCCGGGCCCGGCGCGGCCGACGATCCCACCCTTGATGGAAATGGCCACGCGGCCCTCCAGCACCACGTACATGAAGGCGCCGCCGGTGCCTTCCTGCATGATCATCCTGCCGGCTTCGTAGCGCGCCGGCTCCTGGCCCGCCATCAGGTTGGCGAGTCCCGCCACCAGTTTCTTGTCGAATACCGTGGATTCCTTCGCTTCGCCCGCGTGCAGCGCGCGGTTCGCGTGCAGCCGGCTGATGGTGCTGCGCAGGCGGTTGTTGATGATGCTCATCAGCATCAGGGCGAATTCGGGTTTCTGCTGCAGCGCCACCTGAAACTGCTTGTCGTCCAGGCCGATCACGGTGCAGGCGATTTTCGCCACCGCGGTCGCAGTGCGCGGCGCCTGCGCGATGACCGCCATTTCGCCGAAGGTTTCGCCCGGCCTGACGGCGCCGATGACCTTGTCCTGGGCGCGCATTTCCACCTCACCCAGGAGCAGCACATACATGCGGTCGCGCTTGCCCAGCAGGCCGCCGCCCTTGTCGTCTTCCTTGAAGATGGTGGCGCCCGCGGGAAAACTCTCGGGCTTGCCCGCCGACTTGAAGAATTCCATCGCCATGGCGGCGTTGTAGACCGGCGGGGGCGGGGGCGCCGCCGGCTGGGCCGGCGGCTTGACGGGCGCAGTATTCGAGAAGTCGAGATCGCTCATTGCGCTTCCTTCGGACGGATCACAACCCGATTTTACGCGTCCTGCCTGCGAAATACAGGCGCCGGCAGGCGCTCGATCATGACATTGACGCAGGCGGCGCGGCCGGCCGCAGCGGCTCGTTCGAGCGCCCCGGCAAGATCCGCCGGCCGCTCGACGTGCTCGCCATGCGCGCCGAATGCTTCCGCCACTCGGTCGTAGCGCGTCGGCAGCAGATCCAGGCCGTGCGCGCGGGCAGCGCCGTAGCTGCGCAGCTGAAGCTGGTATTCCGCATTCCAGCAACTGTCGTTTCCGACCACCGCGACGTAGGGAAGCTCGCAGCGCACCGCGGTATCCATTTCCGAGCTGTGAAAGCCGAAGGTGCCGTCGCCGAGCATCGCCACCACGGTGGCCGCAGGAAAGGCGAGTTTCGCGGCGGCGGCGAACGGCAGCGCGGCGCCGATCGAACCCGCCACGCCGTTGATTACACGGTGAGGCGCGCTGACCGTCGCCTGCGCCCATTGTCCGAATTCGCCGCCGTCGGCCACCAGCACTGCCCCGGGAGCGTTCAGCAGTTTCTGCGCCGCGCGACCCACTTCCACCGGGTGCAGCGGCCCGCCGGGCTTCGACGCCAGGGTGGTCCATTGCGCGGGCCGGAAGGCGATCGCCGAACGGACTTCGTCCAGCCAGGCGCTCTTCGGCCAGGCCGTTCCCGCCGCCTGGTGATTCACTTCAGCGTCCGCCTCGAGCACCCTGCAGCTCTTCGCAAACGCCGCGCCGAACCGCAGCGTGAAGTCGCGCCGTTTGCCTGCGAGCACGACCACATCCGCCGCTGCGAGCACTTCCGCCAGCAGGCCGAGGCTCGGATCGTTCACGCCTCGCGGGCTCTCCATGACGATCGCCGGTACGCGCGTCATCTGTTCGAACGCGCGAAGACGTTCGCGGCCGCGCGCATTGCCAAACGCCGGACCGGCTATCAGCAGCGGCCTGTTTGCTTTCCGAAGCGCGTCCAGAATTTCTTCATCCATGCCGGAAGCGACGGCTTCGGGGAAAAAATTCTCCTTTGCCGGCGGCTCCGTATCCACCCCCGCTTCCAGCAGGTCGGAGGGCAGCGACAGGTGCACCGGGCCGGGCCGCCCGGCTTTCGCCATGCGCATGGCGCGCGCGAGGTCTTCGCCAAGCGTCTGCGCCGAGCGCACGGTCCAGGAGGCCTTGCAGGCCGGCGCCGCCATCTCGGCCTGCGCCATTTCCTGGAACGCGCCTTTGCCAAGTTCGTTCAGCGGCGCGTGGCCGGAGAGCAGCACCATCGCGGATTCCGCGGCGAGCGCGGTGTAGAGCGCCGACACGGCGTTGGCGTGGCCAGGGCCGCCGGTCACGAGCGCGACGCCGACTTCGCCGGTCAGGCGCGCCCAGGCATCGGCCATGTGGACGGCCGCCGCCTCGTGCCGCACGTGCAGCAGCGGCAGCTTCGCGTCGAGCGCGGCGTCGAACACCGGCATGATGTGGTTGCCCGAGAGCGCGAACACGTAACGCGTGCCGGCGCGCGCCAGGCCGCGCGCAACGATGTCCGCCCCGCGCAATTTCACCGGCTTACTGGCGGATGCCGAGCGCAGTCACGAGCCTGTCGTACAGCTCGTATTGCTCGCGCACGAATTTCTCGGTTTCCGCCGCAGAGCGGATCGCGGCGATGCCGCCGAGTTTCGCGTTGCCCGAGATCCAGTCCGGATCCTTCGCAAGGCGCGCGAACGTATCGGCCCACCTGTCCACGACCTCTTTCGGCAGTCCTGGCGGGCCCATGAGCGCGGTCCAGCCCACGATCTTCTCCATGTCCGGAAAACCGGCTTCGCGAGCACTCGGGACGTCGGGCAGCTCGGGGAGGCGCGATGGCGTGACCAGCAGCCCGCGCAGGACGCCCGCCTTGATGTGCGGTATTACCGTCGGCGCGTTGTTGCACGCGAAATGCACCTGGCCGCCGAGCACGGCGGTCGTGACTTCGCCGCCGCCCTTGTAGTGGATACCGACCGCGTGGTCCTTGGTGAGCCCGGCAAGCGACAGCCAGTATTGCACCGCCATGTTCTGGCTGGTGCCGATCCCCGCGGTCGAGTAATTCAGCCTGCCGGGATTGGCGCGAATATCCGCGATCAGGTCCGCGGCGGTCTTGTATGGAGAATCGGACTTCACGAAGCACACGTAGGGATTGAGCTCGATCAGCGACAGCATGGTGAACTCGTTCCACTTGTACGGCGCCTTGGAATCCAGCGCGGGCACCACGGCGTGGGTCGCGATGCGCGCCACGAGGAGCGTGTAGCCGTCGGCCGGCGCGGTGCGCACCGCCATCGCGCCGATCACGCCCGAGGCGCCGACCCGGTTCACGGGCACGATCGGCTGGTTGTTGAGGTACTTCTGCGCATGCTGCGCGAGGTTGCGTCCCGACAGGTCCGAGTCGCCGCCGGCGGCGAAGGGAATGACGAAGGTAATCGGCTTCAAGGGATACTGCGCCTGCGCCGCTCCGACGATGCCGAGCGAAATGAACAGCACGAAGAATGGTTTCATTGCGCTCCTGCCGGTATTCTTGGATAGATGAACAAGCCTAGCATGGCCTCAGGGCCGTCCGTCTGGTACGGGCGCGATCTGCAGCAGCGTACCGATTGGATCCGCACGTTCAACAATGCGGAACTGGCTGAACTGGATGCCGCGGTGCATGCGTTCAAGGCAAGCGGCACGCCGCTCGCCGGAATATCGCCCGTTACCTTTCCGCTGCCCGCATTGGGCACCGTGCTTGCGTCGATTCTCGATGAACTGCTGGAAGGCCGCGGTTTCGCCATGCTGCGCGGTTTTCCGGTCGAACGCTATGCGCGCGAGGAGCAGGCGATCGCCTACATGGGCATCGGCTCCCACCTGGGCGCGGCGCGTTCACAGAACGCCAAGGGTCGCCTGCTCGGGCACGTCAAGGACCTGGGCCTCGACATCAACGATCCGAAGGTGCGCTACTACCAGACGAGCCGCGGGCTCGAATACCACACCGACTCGGTGGACGTGGTCGGCCTGCTGTGCCTGAAGACCGCGAAATCGGGCGGCGAGAGCTTCATTGCGAGTTCGATGACGCTCTACAACGAGATCCTCGCGCGCCGGCCCGATCTGCTGCCGGCGCTGTTCGAGCCGTTCCCCACCGATCGTCGCGGCGAGGTGCCCGAGGGCATGCAGCCCTGGTTCGACATGCCGGTCTATCACCGGCACGAAGGACGCCTGACCTGCATTTACATGCGGCAATACATCGAGTCCGCGCAGAAGCATTTTCCCGAGGCGAGGCGGCTGACGCGAGCGCAGGCCGAAGCCATGGACCTGATGGACGAACTGGCGAACGACCCGCAGATCCATCTCTCGATGGCCTTCCTTCCCGGCGACATGCAGTTCCTGCACAACCACCAGATCCTGCATTCGAGGAACGATTTCGAGAACTGGCCGGAGCCCGCGCGTCACCGCCACCTGCTGCGTCTCTGGCTCGCGCCCGCCGCAGGGCGGCCGCTGCCCGGAGTTTTCGCGCCGCGCTACGGCAGCGTCGCGCCCGGCCGGCGCGGCGGCATCGTCGTCACGGGAACGACGCCGGGAGTCCCGCTCGAGGCTGAGTAGAAAAATCCTGCGGCGGCATCAGCGCGAGCACGGCCCTGCGCGCCTCGTCCTGCGCCCAGTCCATTCCGCCCACCGCCGAATAGCGGATCCTGCCGTCGGGACCGACCAGGAAGCTGATCGGCAACAGGCGCGCGCGCCAGCTTTTCGCGGCGGCGCCGTCGCGATCCATGAGCACCGGAAATTCGAGCGGCAGCTGCTCGATGAAGCGCCGGATGCGCGATTCTGATTCCGCCAGGTTCACCGCCAGCACCTCGAAGGGCCGTCCGGCGAGCGATGCGCGCAGCCGGTTCATCGACGGCATCTCCTCGCGGCAGGGCTCGCACCAGGTCGCCCAGAAATTGACCAGCACCACTTTGCCGCGGTAGTCCTCCAGCCGGTAGGCGCGCCCTTCCACGTCGGCCAGCGCCAGTGGCGGCGTCGTGCCGCCGCTCCAGGGCTTCAGTTGCTGCGCCGTTGCATTGGCCGCGCAGCACAGCAGTATCGCCGTCAGCAGGATTCGCATGGCCCAAGTATCGTCCAAAAAAAAGCCCCGCCGGAGCGGGGCCTTGATCATGGCGAAGAAACTTACTTCGCCATTTCCTTCTTCGGAGCGGCTTTTTTCTTGGTGCCTTTGGACTTGGCCTTCGCCGGAGCCTTTTTGGCAGGCTTGTCGGCATCGGCTTTCGCCGGAGCAGCAGCAGGCGCCGGGGCAGCAGCAGGGGCCGGAGCGGCGGATTTCGCCGCGCCCTTGTCCTGAGCCTGGACCGAGACGGCAAACGCCGCGGCAACCAGCGCAACGATCAGTTTTTGCTTGAGCATTTCAATTTCTCCTGGTCTATAGACATGGTTCGAAACTGAACCGGAGCGAATAACGCGCTGCCCGTCAGACGGTTGACAGGGACCTAGTCCAGGTCGGCCCCCTCCCCCAATAAAGCCTTCCGAAACCGTGACTTGAGTATCCCTCCGTCGCGCGGCGGCAGTACCAGCGGCAACTTCTCCGCCACCACTTTGACCTGGGCGAAATGCGGCCCAGGCGCATCATGGATCGCCGCCCGCAAGGTCCTCAGGTCGCCCGGCTCGCGTACCTGCTTCGCCGACGCGAAGCCGCAGGCCGCGGCCACCCTGGCGAGATCGACGCCGGAGGCGGTGTGCGTCGCCTGCATCCCGGTCTCGCCGTAGCGTTCGTTGTCGATCACCACCACCGCGAGATTGGCCGGCCGCTGCACCCCGATCGTCGCCAGCGAGCCCAACCCCATCAGCATTTCGCCGTCGCCGGTGATCACCAGCACCCGGCGCTGCGGCTGCGCGAGCGCGAGTCCCAGGCCGATCATGCCGGCGTTGCCCATCGCGCCCCAGAGCGGGAAGTTGAGCGGCGAGTCGCCCGCCGCGGTGATGTCCCAGGCGGTGGAACCAAGGCCGGCCACGACCAGCAGGCCGGCGCGTTTCTCGAGCAGCGCGTTGACCACGTCCCTGCGCTTCATGTCAGCCGTCATCGCGAGGCCTGGTCCTGGAAACTTTTGATGCCGATCACGCCCTGCGCGATCAGCACCGCGACCGCCTGGTAGCTGCCGTACGCGAGCCGCGCCGCAGCATTCACCGTCGGCGCGATTTCCGCGGCGCTGTTCGCCTCGTGCACCACCACGCCCATGGCCGAGAGCGCACCGGGCGTCGCCCGCCCCATCGGCACCTGCCAGGGATTGAACTCGCCGAACTGGCCGCGCATGGTGATCAGCATCAGCAGCGGAAAACGGCATTCGCGCGTCATGCCGAGCGCATTGATGCAGTTGCCGACGCCGCTCGACTGCATGAGCAGCGCGCTGCGCGCGCCGCCCAGCCACGCGCCTGCGGCAAGGCCGATGCCTTCCTCCTCAGTGCTGAGGACCACCGAACGCAGGTCGCGATCGGCGAGGCACAGCTCGATCAACCTCTTGTGGCCGGCGTCGGGCACGTAGCCGACCTGCCGCACCTCCGCTTCCTTCAGCGTCCGGAAGACATCATCCGGCCACGTCTGCTCGTTGCCGCTCATCGCACTTCCACCTCCACCCGTTGCGCCGCATTATTGCCGAATCCGGTGACATCCCACGGAGGATCGAGCGGCTGGGTGGCGCCGGTTTCATCAGTGGCGCGGCAACGCAGTTCGTGGGCACCGGGCACCGCGTTCCAGCGCGCAGTCCAGCGCCGCCAGGCATGTGCGCCAACCGGCGCGGCCAGCACCGCCTCCTGCCAGTCGCCGCCGGCAGAAAATTCCACGCGCTTTATGCCGCCGCTGCCCGACCAGGCGCGGCCGAGAATCTCCACCGGACCGGCATCCACCACGCGGCTGCGGCCGTAGTAGTCGGGAATCCCCGGGGGCGCCATCAGCGAATTCACCCGCATGCGCGTACAGGGCACGCCCTTCTCGCCCGGCACGCTGCGGAAGCGATAGCTGAGCGCCTGCTGCACGCCGTCGAAAGCACGGCCGATCACCTCGATGCGTTCGAGCCACTTGACGCTCGCCATCCCGTACCAGTCCGGCACCACCAGGCGCAGCGGCGCTCCATGCTGCGGCAGCAACGGATCGCCGTTCATTTCATAGGCAACCAGCACGTCTCCGCCTAGCGCCTCCGAGGGCGTCAGGCTGCGCGAAAAGCCGTGCTCGATGCCGCGGTCAATCCCGCGGTCGGTACCGTGGAATACGATCTCCTGCGCGGACTTCGCGACCCCGGCTTCGTCGAGCAGATCCGCCAGCACGACGCCGGTCCACTCGGCAGTCGAAACGCCTTCCTCCAGCCACGGCATGGACGGGTAGCGCGGCGCGGTCTGGCCGCGCCCGTTGCCGGCGCACTCCATAGTCATGCGCACCGTTTTGGCGCGCCTGCGTCGCAGTTCCGCGACGCTGAAAACCTGCGGCCTGGAAACCAGGCCGTCGACGCGCAGTTTCCAGGTCGCAGCGTCCGCGGCCGGAATGTCGAAGTGGATCAGCAGGTAGTGCAGGCCGGCGGGCGTTACGTCATAGCGCAACGCTTCCAGCGGCATGCCGCTGTTGCGCGAGGCGAGCGAGAGTTCCTCGCGCGTGTAGCGGCCGACGATCGGGGGCCTGCGTTTTTCCGCGGACAACGGCGATTCTCCCTCTGCTCCCTGAGCGGAGAATTCTATAATGGCCGCAACGATGGAACTCGAGCGGTTTCTCAGTACCGTTCCCCGCGGCGACCTCTGGATCTTCGGCTACGGCTCGCTGATGTGGGCGCCGGATTTCCCGCATGAGGAAAGAAAGACCGGGCGTGCGCACGGCTATCACCGCGCGCTCTGCATCCTGTCGAGCCGCTACCGCGGCACGCCGGAGCAGCCCGGCCTGGTGATGGGCCTGTGCCGCGGCGGCTCCTGCTGGGGCATGGCGTTTCGCGTCCAGGCGGGTCTGGCGAGGGTGGTTCTCGATACCCTGTGGAAGCGCGAGATGCTGAACAACGTGTACCTGCCGACGTTCGTCTCGGTCAGCCTGCAGGGATCGCAGCGCGTCCGTGCGCTCGCATTCGTCGCCGACACGACGCATCGCCAGTTCGTGGGCGAACTGGACTTGGCCAGCCGCGCGCGCCTGGTCGCCCAGGGCATCGGCCAGCGCGGCCGCTGCGTGGACTACATCCGCAACACGCTGGAGCACATGCGCGAACTCGGCGTGCACGACCCGCATCTCGCGCGCATCCTCCGTGCCGCGCTGGATCTTGCCACCGACAAGGACCGGAAATGACCGCTCCGCTCTGGCCGGCGTCGCTGCATCACCTGCGGCGCGACAGCGAGGATCCGGCGCTGCTCGCCCGTTTCTACGGCGACCTGCTCGGCGACCGTGTCGAGCAGCTTGCCGCGGACGAATGGCTGGTTTCCGGGCCCGGCAGATTCATGATCGCCGGCAAAGGCGGTAAAGGCGCAGTGCCCTATTTCTCCCTTGCGATGCGCGACGCGGCGCATCTCGAAGCCTACCGCCGCGATCTGGAGCGGCACGGAGCCTCCTGCGAAGCTTCGCCCTCGCCGCTATTCGCCCCGGGAGCATTCGCCATGGCCGATCCGGACGGCCGGCGCGTCGTTTTCGGCCTCCCCGTTTCGATGTCCTCCGGCGAAAGCAGGACGGCCGGGCGGTTGCAGCATTTCGTCTGCGCCAGCACGCGGCTGGAGGAGATGCTGCGCTTCTACCGCGATACGCTCGGCATGCTCGAGTCCGACCGCGTGCTGGAGAACGATGACGTCGCCGCAGCGTTCCTGCGCTCGGATCCCGAGCACCACAGCTTCGCCTCGTTCCGTGCGCCCGAGTCGCGCCCGGACCACCACTGCTATGAAACCGCGAGCTGGAACGACATCCGCGACTGGGGGGACCGCATGGCGAGCCTGCGGATTCCGCTCTGGTGGGGTCCGGGCCGGCACGGTCCGGGCAACAATCTGTTCTTCATGATCGAAGATCCCGACGGCCACAAGGTGGAGTTTTCCGCCGAACTGGAGCGCGTGCCCCGGGAAACGGGGTTCCGCACCTGGCCGCACGAGCAGCGCACCCTCAACCTCTGGGGCTCTGCCTGGATGCGGAGCTGATTCTCTCCATCGCCCGTTCGAGCACGGCTCTTTGCGTGCCGAAGTTCAGCCGCACAAAGCGCGCATCGCCGAACTGCGCGCCCGGCGACATTGCGACGCCGTGCTCCAGGAAATGCTGGTACGGCTCGGCTACGCCGAGGCCCGAGGCATCGATCCACGCGAGGTAAGTAGCCTCGACATGCGCCATCTGCAGTCCGGGGACCGCGGCGATTTCGCGCTCCACCAGGTCGCGGTTTCCACGCAGGTATTCCAGTTGCGCCTCCAGCCACGCACCGCACTCCCGGTACGCCGCCAGCGCAGCCTCGTAGCCGAACACCGAAGCGTCGTGCACCGTGGCGTGATGGTCGACTGAAAACGCGCGCCGCAGTTCGCGATCCTCGATGATCGCGAAGGCGCAGCCCGCTCCCGGAAAGCCGAACGCCTTGTTGGGCGAGACCAGCGTCACGGCCCTTCGCGACACCGCAGGCGAGAGGCTCGCGATCGGCACGTGCGGCTTGCCCGGGTCGAGCAGGATGTCGGCGTGGATTTCGTCCGAGCAGATGATCAGGTCGTGCTTCTCGGCGAACGCGCCCAGCCTGGCGAGTTCTTGCCGCGTGAAAATGGTGCCTCCCGGGTTCTGCGGGTTGCACAGGAACAGCAGCCGGGATTCCGGCTTAACGGCTGCGGCGAGAAACGCCTCGTCCCACACCCAGCGTCCCTTCTGCAGCACCAGCGGCACGTCGCTGTGGGCGCGCTGCGCCAGCACGAGCGAACGCTTCAGGTGGTGGTAGACCGGGGTCGGCACCAGCGCATGCTGGTCCGGGCGCGTGAGGTGGCGCGCGGCCAGGTGCAGCCCCGGCACGACGCCGGATACGAAGACCACCCATTCCGGCTCGACCCGCCAGCCGTAGAGCCGCTTCAGGCGTGAAATCACCGCATCGCGCAGCACGTCGGGCGGGGCGTTGTAGCCGAAGACGCCGTGCGCGATGCGGCGCGACATTGCTTCAAGAACCGAGGGCGGCGCGCGGAAATCGGTGTCCGCGACCCAGAGCGGGATGACATCGGCCGGGTAGCGATCCCAGCGCGTGCTCCAGGTGCCGCGCCGCTCGACCGGCAGATCGAAATCCCAGGCCATCTCTAGTCCAGCCGCGCGACGATCCCCTGCAGCGCCGCGGACGGCGCGGGATAGCGCTGCAGCACCAGCGGGTCGTGGCCCGGAATGATGTGCACCGGCGAGTCGGCGAGCTCGCGCAGCCTGCCGTAGCCCTCGACCATGTCGGCCAGGCTGTAGACGATCGGAAACGGGCGCACCTGCTCCATGTTGGCGTAGAAGTGCGACGCGTCCGAGGCGACCACCACCCAGCCGCGGCGCGTCGCCACGCGCACCACCTGCAGGCCCATGGTATGGCCGCCGATGAGGTGCAGCGAGATGCCCGGCGCAAGCTCGGCATCCCCGTCATGAAAACGCACCCTGCCGGCGTAGGCGCGGCGCACCATGCCGACCACCTCCTCGACTTCATAGGCGCCGCTGAACACCGGCTGGCTCATGTGCCTGCCGGTCGCATAGTTCATCTCGAGATCCTGCAGATGAAACGTGGCCGCTGGGAAAAGGTCGAAATTGCCGACGTGGTCATAGTGCAGATGCGTGATCACCACTTCCCTGATTTTCTTCGCATCGACGTTCAGCAAACCCAGGCCTTCCGCCGGGCAGCGCAGGTGATCGCGCTGCCGCTTGGCCGCCATGGGCGCCGAGAAGCCCGTATCGACGACGATCTCCCGCCCGGCGCCGCGGATCAGCCAGACGAAATAGTCGAGCGGCATCGGCCCGTCGTGCGGATCACCCCCGATGAAGTTCTCCGACGCGCGGCGCGCATGGTGCGCGTACTTGATCGCGTAAACCTCGTACTGCGGATCACTCACGAGATTTTGATCCGCGCGGCCTTGCGCTTGCCCGCCTGCAGGACGATCGAGGCGCCAGGCTCGAACTTCAGCGAACGATCCTCGACCCGCTCACCATTCACCTTGACGCCGCCCTGCGCGATCAGGCGCTGCGCCTCCGAAATGCTGGGAACGAATCCGGCCAGCTTAAGCGTCTGCGTCACCCCTAGCCCGCTGGAATCGGGCGACTTGAAGGTGTGCTCTACCATGTCCTCGGGCAACGCGCCTTCACGAAAGCGAGCAATGAAATCTCTTGCCGCAAGTTGTGCCGCATTATTTCCGTGAAATCTTTCGACGATTTCTTTTGCAAAATCGAATTTCACATCGCGCGGATTCGACCCTTCTTGAACTGCTTTTTTCTTAGCAAGAATCTTCCCCATCGACTCAAAAGAGAGCAGTTCCATGTAGCGCCACATCAATTCGTCGGAGATGCGCATCAGCTTGCCGAAGATCTCCTTCGCGGGTTCGTCGATGCCGATGTAATTGCCGAGAGATTTCGACATTTTCTCCACGCCATCCGTGCCCACCAGCAGCGGCATGGTCATGATGCACTGCTGCTCCTGGCCGAAGTCCTTCTGCAGCTCGCGGCCGACCAGCAGGTTGAATTTCTGGTCGGTGCCGCCGAGTTCCACGTCCGCTTTCATCGCCACCGAGTCGTAGCCCTGCATCAGCGGATAAAGCAGCTCGTGCACCGAGATCGGCTGCCCTGCCTTGAAGCGCTTGGAGAAATCGTCGCGCTCGAGCAGGCGGGCGACGGTGTAGCGCGAGGCGAGCCGGATCATGCCCTCTGCGCCCAGCTTGTCCGACCACTCGGAATTGAACATCACCTGCGTTTTCTCCGGGTCGAGAATCTTCGACATCTGCGCGCGATAGCTTTGGGCGTTTGCCAGGATCTGCTCGCGCGACAGCGGCGGCCGCGTCTGGTTCTTGCCGGTCGGGTCGCCGATCATTCCGGTGAAGTCGCCGATCAGGAACTGGATGGTGTGGCCCAGGTCCTGGAAATGGCGCAGCTTGTTGATCACCACCGTGTGGCCGAGATGCAGGTCGGGCGCCGTCGGGTCGAGGCCGAGCTTGATGCGCAGCGGCCGTCCCGTCTTCAGTTTGCGGACGAGATCTTCCTCGACGATCAGCTCGTCGGCACCGCGCTTGATGCGCGCCAGCGCTTCAGTTACGTCGGCCATGCGTGATACACTTCCTAGGCATCTGAATAACAAGGGATTCTAGCCGATCCATGGGGGAGGGGTTGTGAGGACGGCCGTACCATTCCGGCGTGCCGCAGGCTTGGCCGCATTCGCACTCTCGGGCGCAGTGGCGGCCGTAGCCGCGCTGGTGCCGACAACCGATGCCGAGCTGCTGCTCGCGAAAGCAGCGGTGCTCGAGCCGATCTCGATCCACGCCGATGAGGCGCTGCTGCCCGCGCCGGCAACCTACATACGCGAAGAGCGTTTTCAGCGCGGCGACACGCTGCCGGCGCTGCTTTCCCGGCTGGCAATCGGCGCCGGCGACACGCAGCAACTTTTGCGCCAGCGTGAATTGAAGCAGCTTCGCCCGGGCACCATCGTCAGCGCGGAAGTCCGCGCTGACGGGGAAAATACGGGCGATCTGGTCTGGCTCGCTTTTCTTTCCACGCGCGACGCGATGGTCCGGATCGAGCGCGTCGGCAAGTCGCTGGTCGCCAGCGAGCAACGGGCGCAGATCGCCATCCGGACCGAATTGAAGTCGGCGGTCATCCGGTCGTCGCTGTTCGCGGCGACCGACTCGGCCGGAATCCCTGACGGCGTCGCCATCCAGCTGGCCGACATTTTCGGCAGCGACATCGATTTCTACCGCGAACTGCGCCAGGGCGACCGTTTCTCGGTCGTCTACGAGATGCTCTCGGTCGACGGGCGCCCGCTGCGCAGCGACCGTGTGCTTGCCGCGGAGTTCGTCAATCAGGGCCGGGCGCGCCGTGCGGTGCGGTTCGCCGATGGCTACTACGCCCCGGACGGCAGGAACGTGCGCAAGGCGCTGCTGCGCTCGCCGCTCGAATTCTCCCGCATCAGTTCCGGATTCGGCATGCGCCTGCACCCCTTTTTGCAGTCCTGGCGCGCGCACAAGGGCGTGGATTACGCGGCGCCTGCCGGCACGCGTGTACGCTCCGTGGGCGATGGCCTCGTCGAATTCGCGGGCCGGCAAAACGGCTATGGAAACGTGGTCATCATCCGTCATGACAGCCAGATCTCAACCGCCTACGCGCACCTGAAGGCGTTCGGGCGCGGCGTTCGCACCGGCGCGCGCGTCGCGCAAGGCGACACGATCGGCCTGGTCGGTCAGACAGGCTGGGCCACCGGGCCGCACCTGCATTTCGAACTAAGGATGGCGGGCACAGCGCGCAATCCCCTGTCCGTGCCCTTGCCGGCAGCCATGCCTGTCGCGCAACATGACATGCCGGCTTTCCGCGCGCATTCCCAACCGCTGGCAGCGCAGCTCGATCTCCTCGCGAACAATCGGGTCGCTGCCGTAGAGTGAGTCGGGAACTTTTTGTCGGCCTGATGTCGGGCACCAGCCTCGACGGGGTCGATGCGGTGCTCGCGGATTTCGCAGGGGCGAAACCCCGACTGGTTGCCAGCGCCCACGTGGTGTTCGACGCCCCGCTGCAACGCGAGCTGCTGGCGCTCAATTTCTCCGGCGCGAACGAAATCGAGCGCGCGGCCCTCGCCGGGAACGAGCTGGCCGGACGTTATGCCGCCGCCGTGGCCGAGGTCCTGCTGCGGTCGAAAACGCCGGCCGCCGACATCCGCGCCATCGGCTGCCACGGCCAGACCGTGCGGCACCGGCCGGAGCGCGGCTACACCACCCAGATAGGCAACGCCGCGCTGCTGGCCGAACTGACCGGCATCCGGGTGGCGGCCGATTTCCGCAGCCGCGACGTCGCAGCCGGCGGACAGGGCGCGCCGCTGGCGCCGGCGTTCCACGCCGCCGTGTTCGCAGATCCCGCCGAAGATCGCGTCGTAGTCAATATTGGCGGCATCGCAAATCTGACTTTCCTGCCCCGCAGCGGCAATGTATCGGGATTCGACAGCGGCCCCGGGAATTGCCTGCTCGACCTTTGGGCCGGGCAGCATCTCGGAAAAAAATTCGACGCGGGTGGAACATGGGCCTCGGGGGGGCAGGCGATTCCGGAATTGCTCGAACGCTTGCTGCGCGAACCCTATTTCTCGGCGCTGCCGCCCAAGAGCACCGGCCGCGATCTGTTCAATGAAACCTGGTTGCGCTCGATGCTGAAAGGCGGAGAAGCAGCACAGGCCGTACAAGCCACGCTGCTCGAGTTGACGGCCCGCAGCCTGGCCGACGCCATCGGCCGGCATTGCGCCAGCGCGCGGCGCCTGATCGTCTGCGGCGGCGGCGTTCGTAATGCGGCGTTGCTGCGCCGGCTTGCCGAGCTCGCGGCGACCGCTGCAGTCGACGCGAGCGACCGCCACGGCGTCGATCCGCAACTGGTCGAGGCCGCGACGTTCGCCTGGCTCGCGAAGCAGGCGCTTGATGGCGGGCCGGGCAACCTGCCCTCCGTTACCGGGGCGCGCGGGGCGCGCGTGCTGGGCACCGTCTACTCGGCTTAGAAATGAAAACGGGCGCCGAAGCGCCCGCTGACCTCACGTTCCTGCCGTCTTATGCGGAGAACGACGAGCCGCAGCCGCAGGTCGAAGTTGCGTTCGGATTCTTGATCACGAACTGCGCGCCTTCCAACCCTTCGGTGTAGTCGATTTCGGCCCCGGTCAGATACTGGTAGCTCATTGGGTCGATGAGCAGCTGGACGCCGTTCTTCTCCATCACGGAATCGTCTTCGTTCTGCACCTCGTCGAAGGTGAAGCCGTACTGGAAACCGGAACAGCCGCCCCCCGTGACGAACACGCGCAGCTTGAGGCCCGGATTGCCCTCCTCTTCGATCAGCTGCTTCACCTTGCTCGCCGCGTTGTCCGAAAAAATCAGCGGCGGCGGCAATTCCGTTACGGCTTTCTCAGTGACTGCGTTCATCGCTTTCTCCGATTCGTTACCGAACTACTTCGCGACCTTGAGCTCGACACCCCTGACCTCCGCCACATGATGCACCAGGCGCCCTTCGATTATCGCACCCTGCTGGATCTCGATGCTCTTGTAGTGGATATCCCCTTTGACACGCGAATTGGCCTGAAGTTCGAGGGTCTCGCGCGCGTCCACAGGCCCGTTGATGGTGCCGTTGACCACCACATGGGCGGCCTGAACTTCACCGTCTATGCGCGCCTGCTCGGAAACCACCAGCGTACCCGGCTGATCGGGCAGCGCCGCGACGTTGCCGCGCACCGCGCCGTCCACGCGCAAGCCGCCGCTGAAGAACACGTTGCCCTCGATGCGCGTCGTGGCGCCGATCAGGCTGTCGATGCGGTTCTGCGGCTTGCTCTCTTTTCGAAACATGTTTGCTGCTCCTTCATTCCAGGGTCGCATTCTGGACCACTCTGGGTTCCGCCGATCCGGTCTCGTAAACGCGCGCCTGCACGTTCGTGACCTTGGCCTTGGGGTTTACGCGGAATATCCCCTCGACCCGCTGGAAGTGCTTGAATCCCAAACGGAAGCTGGCTGAATCCGGTTCCGCTTGTCCAGGCACCGTGATCATAGCACTGCGGCCGGCTTCCGTCAGACTGACCACCAGTTCGAGCCGGCCCTGGAAATCCCGCCCGCGGCGCGGCCCCGAAGCGAGCAGCAGCACCCGGTAGCGGTATTCGCCCGGGATCACGTCGGGTTCGGCCTTGAAGCGCAGGATAGACAGCGGCGCCGCGCCCGCCGTATCGGAGGAGAGCATGCTTTCGAACAGCGCGAGTTCTTCGCGCAGGCGGGCATTGTCCTGCTCCAGGCCGCGCGCCTGCTGCGCCAGCTTCTGCTGAGCGGTGCGCTCGATCGAAACCTTGCTGTCGGCCGCATTGGCGACCGCGCTCAGGCGTTTGAGCTCCTCGCGTGCTTTCTCCAGCTCGCTGCGCGCGGCCGATAGCTCTTGCTCGACCTCACCGCGGTCGAATCCCGCGAACCGCCGGCCGGCGTCGTACATCCACGCGGCGAGCGTCGCCGAGAACGCCAGCAGCACCGCGAGGCCGAGCCATCGCAGGTACCAGGGAACGTGCGTGCGCACCGACATCCTCGGCGCGGCGATGCCGAAGCGCTGGCGCAGCTTCGAGAAGCGGCTGGCCACCGGGAATCCGCTAGGGAACCACCGACACCTGCTCCAGGCCCATCGTCTCGGGCAGGCCGAACATCAGGTTCATGTTCTGCACCGCCTGCCCCGATGCGCCCTTCATGAGGTTGTCGATCACCGACAATACCACCAGCGTATCGCCGCGCCGCTCGTGCTCCCCACGCTCGCGCGGGCGGTGCACCGCAATCCTGCAGACGTTCGCCGCTCTCGTGGAGCGGGTGTCGGGATGGCTTCCAGGCGGCATGACGTCGACGAACGGTTCCTTTGCGTAACGCTTTTCGTACAGCGCCTGGAAATCCGTTTCCTTCGCGATGCGCCCGTAGAGCGTGGCGTGGATGCCGCGGATCATCGGCGTCAGATGCGGGATAAATACCAGCCCGACGTCGCGCCCTGCCGCCAGTGCCAGGCCCTGCCGGATTTCAGGCCAGTGGCGGTGGCCGCCGACGCCATAGGCCGCGAAATTGTCCGACGCCTCCGCATACATGAGGTTCTGTTCCAGCTTGCGGCCCGCGCCCGACACGCCCGATTTGGCATCGGCGATCAGGTGGTCCAGGTCGACCGCAGCGGTTTCCATCAACGGCAGGAGGCCGAGCTGCACCGCGGTCGGGTAGCAGCCCGGATTCGCCACCAGGCGCGCGCCGCGGATCTTGTCGCGGTTCACTTCGCACAGCCCATACACCGCCTCGGCGACGAGCTCCGGCGCGGCGTGCTTCACCTTGTACCAGCGCTCCCACTCGGCGACGTCCTTGATGCGGAAATCGGCGGAGATGTCGACGACGCGCACGCCGGCATCGACCAGCGCGCGCGCCTGCCCCATCGCCACGCCGTTGGGGGTGGCGAAGAAAACGACGTCGCATTTTTCCAGCGATGCCTTGTCCGGCTGGGCAAACGCAAGCGACACGCGGCCGCGCAGGCTCGGGTACAGCGCGCTGACCGCCGTGCCCGCCTCCTGCCGCGAGGTGATCGCGCGCAGTTCGACCTGGGGGTGCTGCACGAGCAGCCGCAGCAGTTCGATTCCCGTGTAACCCGTGCCACCAACGATTCCGGCCTTGATCATTCGGTTCGCCTTCCTGAAACAAAAAGCCGCCCGGAGGCGGCTTTTTCGATCTTCTGGACCCCGACTCTTCCGTCGGGCTCGGTCTCAGCGTTTGGAATACTGCTTGCGCCGCCGCGCCTTGTGCAAGCCGACCTTTTTTCGCTCCACTTCGCGCGCATCCCGCGTCACGAGCCGCGCGGCGCGGAACACCGGCTTGAGCGCGGCATCATACTCGATCAGCGCGCGCGCCAGGCCGTGGCGCACCGCGCCGGCCTGGCCGTTCTCGCCGCCGCCGTGCACGTTCACCTTGATGTCGAAGCTGGCGAGGTTCTTGGTGAGCTCGAGCGGCTGGCGCACGATCATGCGCCCGGTCTCGCGGGCGAAAAACACGTCCACCGGCTTGCCGTTGACCTCGAACTGGCCCTTGCCCGGCTTGAGGAACACGCGCGCGACCGAACTCTTGCGCCGCCCCGTGCCGTAGTAGTAGTCGCCGACCATGTCAGATCTCCAATGCCTTCGGTTGCTGCGCCGTGTGCGGGTGCTTGGCGTCGGCGTAAATTTTCAGTTTTCTGAGCATCGCGTAGCCGAGCGGACCCTTGGGCAGCATGCCCTTCACCGCTTTCTGCAGCGCGCGATCCGGAAATTTCGCGTGCAGCTTGCCGAAGTCGGTTTCCTTGATGCCGCCCGGGAAATTGGTGTGGCGATAGTATTTCTTGCCGAGCGTCTTGCGCCCGGTGACGCGGATTTTCGCAGCGTTCAGCACCACGATGTAGTCGCCGGTATCGACGTGCGGCGTGTATTCCGGCTTGTGCTTGCCGCGCAGGCGCATGGCAATTTGGGAGGCCAGGCGGCCGAGCACCTTGTTCTGGGCGTCCACGACGTACCAGCCGTGAATCACTTCTTCTGCTTTTGCGGCGAATGTCTTCATCATTTGGCTGCTGGAGAAAAGGCGCGAATGTTATCAAAAAAACGGCGCAACCTGTTGAGATTGCGCCAAATTCACCTATTGGAGGAGGGTGGAGGAAACGGATCCATTATGCCTCATGGTTTGCTGCGGCGCAATATAAATAATCTGATTTAAAATCATACAACTAGGAGAACTAAGGATTCGCATGGAATGCACAGTGCGTTGGGGCGTGGGAATGACCTTTGTCGCCGAAACTGGTAGCGGTCACCTGGTGACGATGGACGGTGCTCCGGAAGGCGGCGGCCGCAACCTTGCGCCGCGGCCAATGGAGGTGGTGCTCGCGGGCGCGGGCGGCTGCACCGCCTACGACGTGGTCGTGATTCTGAAAAAGAACGGGCAAGAGGTCAGCGGGTGCGAGGTCGAACTGAAGGCAGAGCGCGCGACGACCGATCCGAAGGTGTTCACCAGTATCCACTACCATTTCGTGATTCGCGGCAGGAAGCTGAAGCCCAATCTGGTCGAGCAGGCGGTGCGCCTGACGCACGAAAAATACTGCTCCGCAACGGCGATACTCGCCAAGACCGCCGACATCACCAAGGATTTCGAGATAGTCGAAGAGTAGCGTCAGACCCGGTAGGCGATGGTGGTCATGATCCTGGCCATGGCGCGCATGCCGAGCCTGACAGGCTCGGGAAGATCCGCGGCGCCAAGCGCGAGCGCGCTCTCGCGGTGCCCGGCCTCATCCGCGCGCATCGCTTCGATCACCGCGCGGCTCCTGCGATCCTCCGGCGGAAGTTCCGCGAGATGGCCCGAGAGATGGGCTTCGACCTGGCGTTCCGTTTCGGCGAGAAAGGCGAGGCTCCAGCGGTCGCCGAGCGCGCCGGCCGCCGCGCCGATCACCAATGAGCCGGCGTACCAGACCGGATTGAGCAGGCTCAGATGCCCGCCCAGCTCATGGACCCGGGCGGCGCTCCAGGCAAGGTGATCTTCCTCCTCGCGGGCAGCTCGCTCGAGCGATTCGCGATTCCTGGAATCGCGCGCGGTGAGCGCCTGGCCCAGGTAGAGCGCCTGGGCGCAGACCTCGCCGGCGTGATTCACCCGCATCAGCGCGGCAGCATGCGGGCGCCGCTCGGTATCCACCGCCGTCTCCGATATCCCCTCTACCGGAGACACGCGGCGCGCGCGATGGACGCCTGAAACGGTGCGCAGCGCCGCATCCAGTCCAGCGATCAACCGGTCCACTGCTTCCACGCAGGCAAGTATAGGGAAGAATGGGGGCGAAAAAAAAGGGCGTCTCGCGACGCCCTTTTCGGTTCCGGCCGGATCGCTCCGGCCAATCTCCGATTGATGCTTTGCTTAGAACGCGTGCCGTACGGTCAACGACCAGAGGCGCGGATCTTCGCCAGCCTTGAGGCCGGCGTCGGCGCTGCCCAGCGAAGTCGACGTAAAGAAGTTGTACGTCGCGCTTGTCTGGTTATTGATCTGCGCGTAGTTCAGAGCCAGGGACGTGCGCTTGGACAGGTTGTACTGTCCCGAAATCGCGAACATCTTGGCCTTGAAGTTCGTGCCCGCGGCTTGACCGATCAGGCCCTTGTCGTTGCCGGCGGCGTCGTAGTGCGCGTGGATTTCGTACGGTCCCCACGCATAGGACACCGGGAACGACCAGGCCGAACGCTTGCTCACCGTCTGGCCATTCTGCGCAAGGGCAGCCGCTGCGGTGGCAGTCGCACTACCAACGACGGGGACACCACCAAAGGCTTGCGCACCCTTCAACTTCGACTGGTCATACGCCAGGCCGATCCGCAGGCCAAACGAGAACAGGTACGAGCCGTAAGCACGGACGGCCTCCTGGTTCATGCTGGCCGTGGAGGTCGCGGCGTAGCCGTCCGGGTTGTCCATCTTCGCGTTCCAGACGCTCACGCCGGCGTTGATGCCGTTGGCGCTGTAGTTCGGGTTTATGTTCCAGGCCGAGCCCTTGCGGTCTTTGCTGCCGATATCGGCCGAGGTGGCCGGGGGCGTCGAAATTACACCAGCTGCAGCCAGCGCACCTGCCGTGTTTCCCTGCCCGGTAACTGCTCCCGTTGTGCTGGTCACACCGGTGACCCCGGTATTCGAGGGGCTGAACGAGTAGGCAACCCGGGCCGTGAAGCCGCCAAACAGTTCCGGGGTGTCGTAGAACACCACGTTCGGGGTACGCGTCGCGTTCGCGATCGACTGTCCGCCGCCGCCGGCATAGGCCAGGATCGAGATGCTGTCAGCGCGGAGGTCACCCTTGTCCGTCAGGTAGCTCTCGCGACCGCCGTAGTGCAAGTCTTGCAGACCGGCGCGGATCTGACCCCAGTTGCCCCGCAGACCGACGTGCGTGTTGCCCGAGAACGGGGGAAGCCCGCTGGACGGGTTCGAAGCGTTGAAGCGCAAGTCCGCCTGCGCAACAGCGCGCATGCCGCCGCCGAGGTCTTCCACCACGTTGAAGACGATTCTGGACGAGTCGTCTGCCAGGCGACCTTCGCTTTTGTTCGTACCGGCACGAGCGGCTTGTCCCGCCGCAGTGGAACCGCCGAAGTTATGGATATTAATGTCTTCGATGCTGGTCTTGAAGAAGCCGCTGATCGTCACGGTGGACTGTGCGAACGCGGCCAGCGGGGCGGCAGTAAAGGCGCCCGCGACTGCCACCGCCAATAGTTTCTTGTTCATTCAAAAATCTCCCGAAGTGTTGATGTACCGGAAGGCCTAGGACCTTCCGCCTCAACCTCTCAATTGAGAAGTTGCAGGGATTGTGCAGCAGGCCACCCCCGTCAGCAATGAAAGTGCCTAATTTTCCTCAGTTTTCCCGGTTTCTGTTGCACTTGCGCAACATGGCATAAAATACATACTAAACAGTCACTTAAATAGTTTCTGCAGCGCTTTTCCGGGATCCGGGGCACGCATGAGCGCCTCGCCGACCAAAAACGCGGGCACGCCGCGGCCCTGCAGCAAGTGGGCGTCGGCGGGTACCAGAATGCCGCTCTCCGCGACCACCAGCCGGCCTTGCGGGATCCTTGGCAAAAGATCGATCGTCGTCTGCAGGGTGGTCTGAAAACTGCGCAGATCGCGGTTGTTGATGCCCAGCAGCGGCGTCGCCAGCGTCAGCGCGGCATCGAGTTCCGCCGCATCGTGCACCTCGACCAGCACCGCCATGCCGAGCGAACGGGCGACGCCCTCCAGCCCCTGCATGTCCTGCCGCGCCAGCGTGGCGGCGATCAGCAGGATGCAGTCGGCGCCCATCGCGCGCGACTCGTAGACCTGGTAGGGCTCAGTGATGAAATCCTTGCGCAGCACGGGCAGCGCGCAGGCCGCGCGCGCCTCCGCGAGATGCTCGTGCGCGCCCTGGAAAAAATCGCGGTCGGTCAGCACCGACAGGCAGGCCGCGCCGCCAGCCTCGTAGCTCCCCGCGATCGCTGCGGGATTGAAGTCGGCGCGCAACACGCCCCTGGACGGGCTTGCCCGCTTGATTTCGGCAATCACGGCGGGCCGGCCGGCCGAGATCTTGCCCCGGATCGCCGCCACGAAATCACGCGGCAGCGGCGCGGATTTCGCGCGCGCCTCCATCTGCGGCAACGGCAGCGCCGCGCGCGACGCTTCCAGCTCCTCGCGCTTCCTGGCGAGTATCCGCTGCAGGATGTCCGACATCTCAGCCCGGGCGCCTCATTTCCCGGCCGCCTGCCTGGTAAAGGCGATGAACTCGTCCAGCTTCTGCTTCGCCTCCCCTTTGGCGATGGCCTTGCGCGCGCGCTCGATGCCGCTCTTGATGGACTTCGCCACGCCCGCGACGTAAAGCGCGGCGCCTGCGTTCAGCACTACGATGTTTAGCGCGGGCCCTGGCTGGTTCTCCAGCACCGCGAGGATCATCTGCTTCGATTCCTCGACCGAGTTCACCTGGATCGCCCGCCGGTCGTAGGCTTCGAGGCCGAACTGGGAAGGGTGCAGCTCGTACTCGCGGATCTCGCCTTTGAACAGCTCGCCGACCAGGGTCTCGCCCGAGATCGAGATTTCGTCCAGGCCGTCGCGCCCGTGCACCACCATCACGTGCTTCGCGCCGAGGCGCTGCAGCACGTGCGCCTGGATGCCGACCAGGTCGACATGAAACACGCCCATCAGCTGGTTCTGCGCGCCGGCGGGATTGGTGAGCGGTCCAAGGATATTGAAGATGGTGCGCACGCCGAGCTCCTTGCGGACCACCGCGGCATGCTTCATCGCCGGATGATGGCTTGGCGCGAACATGAAGCCGACGCCGACGGTCTCCACCGCCCGCGCGATCTGCGCGGGCGTGAGATCCAGCTTCGCGCCCAGCGCCTCCAGCACGTCGGCGCTGCCGCTGCGGGAGGACACCGAGCGGTTGCCGTGCTTCGCCACTTTCGCGCCCGCCGCGGCGGAAACGAAAGTCGCCGCAGTCGAAATGTTGAAGGTATGGGCGCCGTCGCCGCCGGTTCCCACCACGTCGACCACGTGCTGGTGGTCCTTGAGCGGCACCGGCGTGGCGAACTCGCGCATCACCTGCGCCGCGGCGGCGATCTCGCCGACCGTCTCCTTCTTTACCCGCAGGCCGATGATGAAGCCCGCGATCTGCGCCGGCGTGAGTTCCCCGCGCATGATCTGGCGCATCACGTGCAGCATTTCATCGTGGAATATTTCGCGGTGCTCCACCGTGCGCTGGATCGCTTCGGCGATTCCGATTTTCATGGCCTTCTCCCGTTCATGACGTTCTACCCTCCAGAAAGTTCTTCAGCATGGCATGTCCGTGTTCGGTGAGCAGGGCCTCGGGGTGGAACTGCACCCCCTCGACCGGCAGCGTCCTGTGGCGCAGGCCCATGATTTCCCCCTCCTCCGACTCCGCGCTCACCTCCAGGCAGGCGGGCAGAGATGCGCGCTCGACCGCCAGCGAGTGATAGCGCGTTGCGGCGAATCCGCCCGGCAGGCCCGCGAACACGCCCTTGCCGTCGTGCCGGACGCTGGAAACCTTGCCGTGCATGATCCGCTGCGCGCGCACCACTTTACCGCCGAATGCCTGGCCGATCGCCTGGTGGCCGAGGCAGACCCCGAGAATCGGCACAACGCCGGCCAACCTGCCGACGACCCCGAGAGAAATACCCGCCTCGTTCGGCGTGCGCGGCCCGGGCGAGATGACTATCTGCGCCGGTTTCAACCGCTCCACTTCGGCCACGGAAATTTCATTGTTGCGGACCACCTTCACGACGGCGCCGAGTTCACCAAAATACTGCACCAGGTTGTAGGTGAAGGAATCGAAATTGTCGATCACGAGGAGCATGCAACCTCCGCCGCCCGGAGTATCGCCCTCGTCTTATGCTGGGTTTCCCGCCATTCCGCCTGCGGATCGGAGTCGGCGACGATTCCCGCGGCTGCCTGCACATGCAGCCGGCCGTCCTTCAGCACCGCGGTCCGGATCGCGATCGCGACGTCCATGTCGCCGTTGAAGCCCAGGTAGCCGACCGCGCCACTGTAGACGCCGCGCTTCACCGGTTCAAGTTCGTCGATGATCTGCATCGCGCGCACCTTGGGCGCGCCGGTCACGGTGCCGGCGGGAAAACTCGCCTTGAAGACATCGATCGCATCCAGGCCGGGCGCGGCAATGCCCTCGACGTTCGACACGATGTGCATGACATGCGAGTAGCGCTCGATCGCCATCTTCTCGGTGACCCGCACCGTCCCGGTCTGCGCCACGCGCCCGATGTCATTCCGGCCGAGGTCGATCAGCATCACGTGCTCGGCCCGTTCCTTCGGGTCGGCCAGCAGCTCCTCCGCGGTTTTCGCATCCTCTTCCGGGGTCCTGCCCCGAGGACGGGTGCCGGCGATCGGTCGCAGCGTCACAGCGCCGCCGGAGAGCCGCACCATGATCTCGGGCGAGGCGCCGACGACATGGTGGTCGTCGAAGTCGAAGTAGTACATGTACGGCGACGGATTGACGCCACGCAGCGCGCGGTAGAGCTCCAGGGGCGGCGCGTCGAAGGCGCGCGAAGTGCGCTGCGAGATCTGCACCTGCATGCAGTCGCCGGCGAAGATGTATTCCTTCGAGCGCTTCACCGCCGCGAGGAAATCCCGCTCGGAAAACGAGCATTCAAGCGCCGCCGGCGCCGCCTCATTCCCCTGGGAAAGCATCGCGGGTTCGGGCAAAGGCGAGGCAAGCCGCGAGTGCAGGCGTTCGAGCCGTTCGCGCGCCGCGCGCCAGGCGCCCGGTTCGCGCGGGTCGGCGTAGACCACCAGGTAGAGCTTGCCGAGGACGTTGTCCATCACCGCGAGCTCGTCCGATACGAGCAGCAGCATGTCCGGCGTACCCAGCACGTCAGGCTTGCCGCCCTTCAGCGCCGTGGGCTCGACGTGACGGACGGTTTCGTAGCCGAAGTAGCCGACCAGCCCGCCGCCGAACCGCAATGCTGCCGGAACCGGCGCCACCTTCTGGCGCGCGAGGTAACCGCGAAGGTATTCGAAAGGATCGGTTGCCTGCGCCCGCTCGATCACGACGTCCGTGCCGCGCGCATCGCGCAGCAGGCGGCGCACGTCGCCGCCGCGCACGTCGATCCGCTCCGAGCAGGCGAGGCCGATGAACGAATAGCGGCCGAAGCGCTCGCCGCCGACCACCGATTCGAGCAGATAGGTATAGGGGCCGCCGCTAAGACCGCCCGCGAGCTTCAGGTACACCGCGAGCGGCGTGTAGAGGTCGGCGCGTGCTTCCGCAACAACCGGTACGCGGGTGTAGCCCTGCTTGGCGAGGCTCTGAAAATCGAGCTCAGTCATGAAAAACTCCAACGATCCGAAAAATTACTTGGGTATTGCCCGGATACTGCGAGGGGTGCGGGACGAAACATCCCGCGGCACAACGGAATTAGCTGCGCCAGCGGCGCCAGCGGCGCCAGGAAAGGACTGCGGAAGATGCGGAGCGTTGTTTCACGACCGGGAAACTATACCACGCCAAGCCGCGCGCGCATGTCGCGGATCGTCGCAGCGTAATCTTTCGAGCCGAAAATCGCCGAACCCGCGACGAAGGTGTCGGCGCCGGCCTTGGCGATGTCCGCGATGTTGCCGGTCTTGATACCGCCATCGACCTCGAGCCAGATGTCGCGCCCCGATACCTGGATACGCTTCCTCGCTTCGGCGATCTTGGGCAGCACCGAGGCAATGAACTGCTGGCCGCCGAATCCCGGATTCACCGACATCAGCAGCACCAGGTCGACCTTGTCCAGCGTGTGGTCGAGATGGGACAGCGGCGTAGCGGGATTGAATACCAGCCCGGCCTTGCAGCCGCATTCCCTGATCAATGCCAGGGTGCGATCGACATGATCCGAAGCCTCGGGATGAAAGCTGATGATGTTGGCGCCGGCTTTCGCGAACTCCGGAACGATGCGGTCCACCGGCTTCACCATCAGGTGCACGTCGATCGTCATCTTCGTGCGCGGCCGCAGCGAAGCGCATACCAGCGGCCCGATCGTCAGGTTCGGCACATAGTGGTTGTCCATGACGTCGAAATGCAGCAGGTCGGCGCCGGCCGCCTCGACCGCGGCCACCTCGTCGCCGAGGCGCGCGAAGTCCGCGGAAAGGATGGAGGGGGCGATGCGGAACTTCATGGCCGCAGGGATTCTATCCCGCGGCCGCGCCGTACCCCAATTCGCGCCCTATACAATGCGCGCATGGCCCAGGAAAAGCGCCACGAGATTTCGGTCAGCGCGTCGGTGCAGTACCTGCCCGAGCAGTCCGACGAAAAGGCCGCGCGCTACGTGTTCGCCTACACCATCAACATCCGCAACACCGGCAATTCGACCGCGCAGCTGATCAGCCGGCACTGGATCATCACCGATTCGCAGGGCCTGGTGCAGGAGGTGCGCGGCCTGGGCGTGGTCGGCGCCCAGCCGGTGCTGCGTCCCGGCGAGCACCACGAGTATTCCAGCGGCACGGCGATCGCGACTCCGGTTGGCACCATGCGCGGCAGCTACCAGATGGTCGCCGAAGACGGCACCCGCTTCGAGGCAGCGATCCCCGAATTCACGCTCTCCGTGCCGAGGGTGCTGCATTGAGCTGGTCGATCACGCCGGTCATCGACTGGCTGATGCACAAGGGCCGGCACCTGCCGACGCGCGAAGAAGTGGTCGGCGGGATCTGCGAACGGGCGCGCGCCGCGGGAATGCCCATCGACCGGGTCGCGTTTTTTTTCTGGACTCTCCACCCGCAGTACGCCGGCGTCGCACTGTTCTGGGACGGTCAGAAGGTAACGCTGAACCGCGGTGAACACGGATTCCGGAATACCGAGCAATACCTCAGCAGCCCGGCGGCGAGCATCAGCAGGGGCGAGCGCGTCATCCGGCGCCGTCTCGAGGATCGGGACTGCGCGCTCGACTTTCCCGTGCTGCGGGAGCTGCGCGAGCAGGGCATGACCGACTACGTTATCGCCGAGGTCCTCTTCAGCGGCGGCGTGCGCAATTCCGTGAGTCTCACCACCCGGCGGCCCGGCGGTTTCCTCGACCACGACATCGCCGAGATCCAGCGGCTGCTGCACCCGTTCGCGCTCATCATGGAGAACTTCAACGGCCGTGATCTCGCGCGAACCTTGCTGGAGACTTACCTCGGCCGCATCTCGGGCGCCAAGGTGCTCAACGGCCAGATCCAGCGCGGCGACGGCCAGAGCATCGACGCCGTGATCTGGTTCTCCGACCTGCGCGAATCGACGCCGCTGTCGGTGTCGCTCGGCGAGCAGCGCTTCCTCGAATTGCTGAACGACTACTTCGCGGCCACCGCCGGCGCGGTGCTCGAGCACGGCGGCGAGGTGCTGCGTTTCATCGGCGACGCTTCGCTCGCCGTATTCCCGACCACCGAAGAGACGTCGCGCGACGTCTGCAGGCGGGCGGTGGACGCGGCGCGCGACGCGCGTGCCCGCGTACAGGCCGCCAACGCCAAGCGCCGATCCGACGGCTTGCCGGTGTTCGCCTGCGGCATCGGCCTGCACCTCGGGCGCGTGCACTACGGCAACATAGGCACGCCCGAGCGCCTCGAATTCTCGGTCATCGGCGCCGCGGCCAACGAAGCCGCGCGCATCGAGGCGCTGTGCAAGGAAACCGGGCAGGACGTGGTGCTCTCCGGCGCGATGGCGGCCGGACTCGGCACGCCCTGCCGCAGCCTGGGAAAATTCGCGTTGCGCGGGGTAGCGCAGCCGATGGAGGTTTACGCCCTGCCCTAGGCGGAAGCTAGCGCGTCTCGGCCGCCATGCGGCGCAACTGCGCCGTGGTCTTCGCCAGGCGGTCCGCGAGGATGCGCACCAGCGCGATCGCGGCGTCCGGATTGCCGCGGATCACGTTGACGAACACGTCGCGCGAGATGCGCAGCACCTCGACGCGGGTGCGCGCGACCGCGGTCGCGGTGCGCGGCACGTCGCCGAAGATGCCGATCTCGCCGATGACGTCGTTGCGCGCCAGCGTGTTCACGAGCAGCGGCCCCTTGGGCGTCGGCACGGTGATGTCGACCTCCCCTTCCATGACGATGTAGGCGCTGTCGGGCGGGTCGCCCGCGCTGAACATGAGCTGGCCTTCTTCGTAGGTCAGCCGGTCGCTGCTGAAAGCGAGCAGCTTCTGCATCGAGGGATCGGTGGTGCTGAAAATCGGCACCCGCCGGATAAGTTCGAATTCCTGTTCGAGGCTCATGGCTCTCTTCCTTTGCCGGGGATTCAGCCGGCGTTCAAAAGCTTGTGCAGCGCGCCGCCGCTGCTTTTCAGGTCGGCAAAGCGCCCCTGCTCGGCGAGCCGGCCGCGCTCCATCACCAGCGTGTGGCCGAAGCGCTCGGCCAGGTCGCTGCGCTGCAGCGCCCAGAACACGCAGCGCCCTTTGCGGGATTCGAGAACATTGGCCACGATCCGGTTCTGCGAGCCGGCATCCAGGCCCGCCGCAGCCTGGTCGAGGATCAGCACCGCGGGGCGCTTAAGCAGCGCGCGCGCGATGGCGACCTTCTGCCGGTCGGAGGTCGACAGCCGAGCGCCGCCGACGCCGACCTGATAGCCCAGACCGATAGCCGCGACCTGCGGCCGCAGCTTCAGTTCCTCGAGAACCTCGTGCAGCATCGCGGCAATACGGGTGCCGGCCTGCGCCTGTCCGGTCGCCACCTTGCCGAACAGGATATTGTCCTGCAGCGTCGCCGACCCGATGTAGCGCGCCGCGTCGAAGAACTCGATGCCATCGCGCATCCGTGCCGGAAGATGCTCGGCGAAATAGCGGCGTGCCTGCAGGATGCGCGCCTCGAAGGCATCGTCGATCAGGCCGAGGCGGTGCCGCGCGGAGATCATCTTGAACGGCAGCGCCATCAGCAATTCGCGGTCGGCTTCTTCGATCTTCTCCAGCCCGGCGTCGGCCGCCCGCCCCAGCACCGCCTTCACTTCCGGCAGGTCGTCCTGCCGGATGAAGCTGAAGCGCTCGAAGAATTCGTGCCCCGGCGGCAGGCCGCTGAACAGCTCGACCATGGTCTCGGCGAGCTTGTGCCCGGTCTTGAGCAGGTCGTCGGCGAGTCCCGTTTCGCGCAGCACGACGCGCACATATTCGTTGCCCGCCAGGTTGTCGATGTCGAAGGTCTTTTTGCCGATGGGCGTGCCAAACAGCAGGTTTTCCGCGAGCGTTGCATTGCGGTTGTAGCGCCCGGCGTCGAACTGCTCGACCAGGCCCTGCATGCCGGGCGCAGCGAGCCGCTCGCGTATCGCTTCGCGGGCGCGCAGCACGTTTTCGGCCAGGCCGCGATGCTGCGCGGCGTCCACGGCGCTTCTCAGGCCGAGTTCAAAGATGGTTTCCTCGAGTTCGACGGTCTTCAGGACCTCGAAAATGCGCGCATTGATGTCTTCCGGCCCGGATGCGCCCGCAGCCTCGTAGTCCGTCCAGTCGGCGTTGTAATCGAGCAGGCTGCTGTCGGTGCGCTTCGCCTCCTTCATCTGAAAATCATATTCCTCGCGCTCCCTGCCCTCGTATACCCGCTCGCGCAGCGGGTAGTGCCTGAGCCCATAGAGCAGGTTGTCGCGCACGGTAGTCGGAAAGAGGTAAGCCGCCGGGCCGACGTACGCCGTGGCGCGGCCGGCGACCGGTTCCGAAGCCTTGGTGATGTCGATGCCGCCGACTTCAATCCGGCCACTGCTCGGAACCACCAGCCGCGCAAGCATCTGCGTCAGTTCGGCCACTCCGGCTGCGTGCGAGCCCAGGACCGCCACATGCTGATCCATGCCGACTTCGAACGAGACACCGTCGATGAGCTTTGTACCCGCCTCCCCGGTCAGCGTGACGTTGGATGCGCGCACCGCGCCCGCCTTGGGCAGCTGCGGTTCCTTCACCGGCACCTGCATTTCCGCCGGCATCATGTCGTCCACGGTGAATTGTTCCACCACCTGGGTGTACTTGATCTGCACATCAAGACGCTGCTGGTCCCAGTCGATCAGTTCCTTTATCGGGCCGGGCAGGTCCTTGTAGGCCGCAATCACCGCCACCAGAGTGCCGATGTCGAGGCGACCCGCGATCACCAGGTAGCCCCCGACCAGGTAGAACATGAACGGCCCGACCTGCGACAGGACATTGTTGAGAAACTTGATCATGAACTTGCGCTGGTAGAACTCGAAGCGGATGCGGAATATCCCGCCGAGGCGGGATGAAATCTCCGCGCGCTCGTAGTTCGAGGTGTCGTGGGCGTGGACCTCGGTCACGCCGTCGGCGACCTCGGCGATCCGGCCGGCGAGCTGGCGCGCGCCAAGCTGACGCTGCCGGGCGAGCACCAGCAGCTGGCGGCGGGCCCTCGGGATGATGACTGCCTGCGCGAACACCACGCCCAGTGCAACCATGCCGAGATATAGATGCTGAAAGAGGATGAAGAACAGCGCCGTCAGCGCTTCGCCGGCGAGCGACAGCGGCGTAATCAGCGACTCGCCGACGAAACCGCCCAGCGGCTCGACCTCGTCCTTGATCATGGTGGCGAGTTCGGCCGACTTGGTGCGGCGGAAGCGCGCCAGCGGGAAGCGCAGGA
This sequence comes from Burkholderiales bacterium, assembly GCA_035308765.1. GTDB lineage: Bacteria > Pseudomonadota > Gammaproteobacteria > Burkholderiales > SG8-39 > RBG-16-66-20. Next base: position 78,828 of record DATGGA010000040.1, on the reverse strand, counting down.
TGCGGTCGAACAGCGCGTAGCGCAGGCGCCGCAGCATGCGCTCGCCCAGCCAGCCTTTCATCGTGTTGATCTGGAGCCTCAGGCCGCCGTTGACGATGATCAGCGAGAGAAAAGCGAAGGTCAGGGCAAACAGATAAGGCAACTGGTGCAGCGCAAACCCGTCGAACACGTGAATCGACTCGCCACCGAGGAAATGCGGCAGCTTGAACTGTATCTTCATGAACGCCACCGTGGCCTCGGGCACCGGGAAGCGCTTGCCCTGGATCGCCTCGTTGATGATCGCCTTGGGCAGGTCCAGCATCGAGTAGTAGATCAGCATCGAGGCCGCAACCAGCGGAACGATCAAAAGCTGTTCGCGCTTGCTGTAGCGGAGAATGAAGCCGAACAGGGACCGTTCCACGGCAGGAATCATAGTGCAAGCCGCCCGGGTTCGTGCCACAGTATCGACCGTGAGCGAGGGCAAAACCGCGGGGGACGACTTTCAGGTCCGGTTCTGGGGCGTGCGCGGCAGCATCGCCACGCCCGGCCCCGCGACCGCCCGCTACGGCGGCAATACGTCGTCGATAGAGGTGCGCTGCGGAAAGCGCCTGCTCCTGCTCGACGCCGGCACCGGCATGCGCTACCTGGGAAACATCCTGGTCGCCGAGGCGCCCCTCGATACGGATATCTTCTTCACCCACACGCATTTCGACCATGTCTGCGGCTTGCCCTTCTTCAAGCCGTTCTTCCAGCCGCAGAACAGCTTCCGGCTCTGGGCGGGGCACCTGGGCGCCGGCATGACGCTGCACCGCGTGCTGCGCGAGTTCATGATGGCGCCACTATTCCCGGTGCCGCCGGAAGTTTTCAAGGCGAAGCTGGAATACCGCGATTTCAAGGGCGGCGACACGCTGACGCCGGCGCCAGGGATCGTCGTGCGCACCGCGGTGCTGAACCACCCGGATGGAGCCACCGGCTATCGCATCGAATTCGGCGGCAGGTCCGTCTGCTACGTCACCGATACCGAACACGTGCCGGGAGTCCCCGACAAGAACGTCCTCGGCCTGATCGCCGGAGCGGACATCGTGATCTACGACTGCATGTATACCGACGAGGAATACGCGAAGTCGTATGTCGGCTGGGGACATTCGACCTGGCAGGAAGCGGTGCGACTGTGCAAGGCCGCGAGCGTGAAAAAGCTGGTGGTGTTCCACCATGACCCGGATCACGACGACGACCGGCTCGATGCGATCGCGCGCGAGATCGGGGCGGCGATGCCCGGCGCGATCCTCGCGCGCGAAGGACTGGTGCTGAAGCCCTGACGGCGGGCTTTACGAGCGGGTTTTCCTACTTATACGGGTCGGCGGCGTCGCGCAGGCCGTCGCCGAAGAAATTGAACGCGAGCACCACGACGAACACCGGCGCCACGGGCAGCATGAGCCATGGGTAGAGCGCGACGACGTTGATGTTCTGCGCCTCGTTCAGCAGCACGCCCCAACTCGTCACGGGCGGCCGCAGCCCGAGGCCGAGGAACGACAGCGCCGTTTCCCCCAGAATCATGCTCGGCACCGAAAGCGTAAGCGAGGCGATCAGGTGACTGGCGAAGCTGGGCAGCAGGTGCCGCCCGATGACGCGCGCGGGGGTCGCGCCCATCAGCACCGCGGCAGTGGCGAACTCCTCTTCGCGCAAGGCCAGCAGTTTCGAGCGCACCGCGCGCGCGAGGCCCGGCCAGTCGAGCAATCCGAGAATGATGGTGATGCCGAAGTAGACCAGCACCGGGCTCCAATTCACCGGCAGCGCGGCCGATAGCGCCATCCATAGCGGCAGCTCCGGAAACGACCGCACCATTTCGATGAAGCGCTGGATCACGATATCGACCCAGCCTCCGTAATAGCCGGAAATACCTCCCAGCGTGATGCCGATCAGGAAGCTGACCGCAATGCCGAGCAAGCCGACCGTGAGCGATATGCGCGTGCCATGAATGATGCGCGAGAGCACGTCGCGCCCGAGACGGTCGGTACCCAGCAGGAACAAGGTTCCGTCCTCCGCCGGGCAGACGAGGTGCAGGTCGCTCTCCCACAGGTTCCAGAATTCGTAGCCGTCGCCGCGGCAGAAAAACCGCAGCGGCTCTACCTTGCCGTGATCCGGCCGGAACTCCCGCCGCATGGTCTGAGTGTTCAGCTGCATGCTGAAGCCGTAGACGAACGGCCCGACGAACCTGCCCTCGTGGAACAGGTGCACCGCCTGCGGCGGCGCGTAGATGTTCCGCGTGTCGCGGCTGTGCAGATTGTACGGCGACAGCACTTCGCTCACCAGGATGGAGACGTAGAACAGCAGCAGGATCACGGCGGAAAAAACCGCGACGCGGTGGCGGCGGAATTTCCACCACATGATCTTCCACTGAGAGGCGCGGTAGAACCGCTCCTGCTCCGGCGTCAGGGCTTCCGTGGCCATCGGCTCGAACGGCGCCGTGGCGACGTAGTGTTCGAGCTTGGCATTCATTTCGCCATGCCGCCCGTGAGCCGGATGCGCGGGTCCAGCACCGCGAGCAGCACGTCGGAGATGAACATGCCGATCACGGTGAGCAGTGCGAGAAACATCAGGAACGATCCCGCGAGGTACTGGTCCTGGCTGCGCAGCGCGTCGAGCAGCATCGGGCCGGAGGTCTGCAACGACAACACCACGGCGACGATTGCCGAGCCGGAGATGACCGAGGGGAGCAGGTTGCCGATGTCGGCGACGAAGGGATTCAGCGCCATGCGCAGCGGATATTTCACCAGCAGCCGGAACGGCGGCATGCCCTTGGCGCGCGCCGTGACCACGTACTGCTTCTGCAATTCGTCGAGCAGGTTGGCGCGCAATCGCCGGATCATGCCTGCGGTGCCCGAGGTACCGATCACGATCACGGGTATCCACAGATGGGTCAGCACAGAGCCGAACTTGGCCCAGCTCCAGGCCTGGTCGAGATACTCCGGATCCATGATGCCGCCGATGGCGAGCCCGAATTCGACATTGGCGACATACATGAGCACCAGCGCAAACAGGAAATTCGGCGTCGCCAGGCCCACGTAGCCGAGCAGCGTCAGGCCGTAGTCGCCCCAGCTGTACTGGTGGGTCGCGGCGTAGGCGCCTATCGGAAACGCCACCGCCCAGGTGAACAGGATCACGGTGAAATTCAGCATGAAGGAGAGCAGCATGCGGTCGCCGATGACCTGCTTCACCGGCAGGTCATGCTCGAACGACCAGCCCCAGTCGCCCTGCAGCAGGCCCGAAAACCCGCGCTCGGCCGGCCAGATCCCGACCCATACCGCGTATTGCTCGAGGAAGGGCTTGTCCAGGCCGAACTGGGCGCGCATGAATTGGGCGCGCTCCAGCGCCGCCTTGTCGCCCTGGCTCCTCAATTCGTCGATCTGGTTGGAGAGAAAATCCCCGGGCGGCAGCTTGATGATGGTGAAGGTGACGAAGCTGATCACGAGCAGCGTCGGGATCATGATCAGCAGCCGCCGGATGGTGTAAGTCAGCATGTGGACTTGTAATCCGGGCGCAAGCCGGCGCCTACCTGGACGTCTCGCTGAACCAGAACGTTTCGGGCCGGTAGATGCCGAAGAACGCGCCCGGGTCCCAGTTATAGATCCCCTTTTCCGGCACGTTCCTGAGCGTGTTGCGCACCACGACCGGCTGCGCCACGCCGCTCACCACGCCGATCGTGAATTGCTGGTCGGCATGGATCTGCAGCATGCGATGCCAGATCTTGGCGCGTTCATCGCGCGTCGCGGCGTCGCGCCACTGCGTGTTCAATTTCATCAGCTCGACGACCTCGGGGATGTCCGGCGCCTCGCCCGCCTTGCCGCTGGTCTCGAAATACTGGCCGAATTTCGGCCACTGCAGCTGCTGCTGGCTGGTCGGCGCCAGGTCGTCCGGGCTCAGGTCCGGGTTGGCGAGACCGTTTTCGAGACCCGTCCAGACCGACATCAGCGCATCGCCTGAAAAAACGCGGTTGCGCAGCGCATCGCGCTGCGACGGCTTCGGAAACAGCTTGACGCCAATGTCGCGCCAGTTCTCGCGGATCATTTCCAGCACGTCGGTCTGCTCGGTGCTCTCGCCTGCGGTCTCGACGATGATTTCCATCGGCCGCCCGTCGGGCAGCATCCTGACGCCGTCCGGGCCGCGCTTCAGTCCCGCCTCGTCGAGCAGCTTCTCAGCCGCCTTCTTGTCGAGCTTCGCCCAGCGCATCTGGTATTCCTTCTTGTAGAGCGGGCTTTCGGCCACCACCGTGTTGTTGCCCTCGTTGGCGAGACCGAAATACAGCACCTGATTCACCTGCGAACGGTCGATCGCCATAGACAGCGCGCGGCGCACGCGCACGTCGCGCAGCACTTGCCGCCAGGCCGGGTCGTTGGCGTTCAGATTGGGGAACAGCGCGAAATGCGCACCCAGCACCGTCTTCCACAGCAGCGTCCGGTAGTTGTTGGTCTTTTCGCCCTTCTTGAGAAAAGTGAAGTTGTTGAATTGGATGTCGCGCGCCTGCAGGTCGGATTCGCCGGCGCCGGTCTTGGCCGGGATCAGCTTGCTCTCCGCCACGGCAAGCACGACGCGGTCGATGTAAGGCAGCTGCCTCCCGTTCGCGTCTACCTTGTGGAAATAGGGATTGCGCACCGCGACGAAGCGGTCGGCCGGGGACCTGGTGGTGTTTATCCAAGGCTGCAGCGTCGGCAGATTCGGATTGTCGTACTGGTACATGTTGTCTTCGCGGTTGTGCACCGCCGCCCAGCCGCGTTTCATGGCGCCGGCGACGTCGGACTCGATCGTCTTCTTGTTGTACTTTCTGTGGAACTGCTTCAGGTAATGCGCCGGACGGAAAATGAAGAGGGGCGACGCGCCCGCCATGCGCGGCAGAAAATCCGGGTTGGGTTTCGACCAACTGTAGCGCACCGTCTGCTTGTCGATGATCTCGACCTTGGGCGCCTCGCCGCCCACCAGCAGGTCGCTCGGCGGCCCCGTGGGGCTGAGCTCCTTGTTGTTGGCGACGTCTTCCCAGAAGTAGCGGAAATCCTCGGTAGTGAAGGGCTGGCCGTCGGACCATCGGTGCCCCTTGCGCAGCTTCATGGTGAACGCGCGATCGCCCTTGACGTCGATGCTTTCCAGGATATCCGGCACAATGTTGTAGTTCTGGTCGTAACCGACCAGCCGGGCATAGCCGTAGACCACCAGCATGCGCACGTCGCGGCTGCGGCCGATCAGCATGCCCAGGTTGCCGCCAGGGAGGCCCGCGTCGGTGCCGGCGCCGAATTTCACCACCAGGGGCGCTTCAGGAAGGCGCTTGGCCACCGGCGGCAGCTTCCCCGCCTTCACCTCGTCCGCGAACATCGGCGTCTCGATGAATTTTCCCTGCGCCGCGGCCGGCGGCGCGCCGGCGAGGACCGGAAGCAGGACGAGAGCGGCGAGCAATCTGATCATGAAGTGAGCTCCGAGATGTCGGCACCTTCGTGCGCACGCACCATGTGGTTGGTCCCGATGTTCAGCATGCCGGTGCGCGTCCCGGCGTCGAGCCGGAACGGCGCCGGCCAGGCGCGCGGATCGGAGGCCTTGCCCTCCATCAGCGCGGCGAAATCCAGCTTGCGGTCCAGATCCGGGTCCGGCACCGCGGCAAGCAGCGCCTTGGTGTAGGGATGCACCGGGCGGCGGAACAGCTCCTCGTAGGATGCGAGTTCCACCAGCCGGCCGGCGCACATCACCGCGATCCGGTCCGCGAGGTAATGCACCACAGCGAGGTTGTGCGAGATGAAGATGTAGGTCAGGTTGAGCGCGCTCTTGAGATCCAGCAGCAGGTTGAGCACCTGCGCCTGGACAGAAACGTCGAGCGCCGATACCGGTTCGTCGCAGATCAGCAGCGACGGTCCGAGCGCCAGCGCGCGCGCGATACCGATCCTCTGCCGCTGGCCGCCGGAGAAGCTGTGCGGGTAGCGTCGCAGGTGGCGCACGTCCAGCCCGACCAGGGTCATCAGTTCCTTCACCCGCGCGAAGCGCTCCTCCGCGCCGCCGATGCCGTGAATCACCAGGGGTTCGGCGACGATGTCCTGCACGGTCATGCGCGGGTTGAGCGAGCTGAACGGATCCTGGAACACGAACTGCACCTTGCGCCGGTATTCGAACAGCTCCGCGCCTTCGAGCGAGAGCACGTCGTGCGGCACGCCGCCGTCGTTGAACACGATCTGGCCCGAATCGGGCATCGTCGAGCGCAGAATCATCTTGGCGGTGGTCGTTTTGCCGCAGCCCGATTCCCCGACCAGGCCGAGGCATTCCCCGGCCGAGACATGGAAGCTAACGTCGTCGACCGCGCGCACCTGGCCGGCAAGCTTGCGACCGAGCATCGAGGTCTTGCGCGTCTCGAATCGCTTGGTCAGGTTGCGCACCACCAGCAGCGGCTCGGTGTTCTTGTGCTCGCCGTGCGGCCGGCCGCGGCCCGAAATCAGGTGGTCGGTCGAAGCATGAACCTCGCGGATCGGCGTCAGGCGCTCGCCGGGTGCCATGTTGAATCGCGGCACCGCGCGCATCAGCGCTTTCAGGTAGGGGTGACGCGGATCGCGGAAAATATCCTCCACTGTCCCCGACTCGACGACCTTGCCGTGGTACATCACCACCACCTCGTCGGCCATGTTGGCGACAATCCCGAGATCGTGCGTGATCAGCAGCATGGCCATCTTCAGCTCGGTCTGGAGCGTCTGCACCAGCTGCAGTATCTGGGCCTGGATGGTGACGTCGAGCGCGGTGGTCGGCTCGTCGGCCACCAGCAGCGCCGGCCGGCACACCAGCGCCATCGCGATCATCGCGCGCTGCCGCAGGCCGCCGGAAAGTTCGAACGGATAGGTATGCTCGGCCTTGACCGGGTCGGCGAAGCCCACCAGCCGCAGCATTTCCAGCACGGCGTCGCGGCGCTCGGCCCTACCCAGGCCGACGCGGTGCAGTCGCAGCGATTCGCCGATCTGGTTGCCGACCGTGTGCAGGGGCGAGAGCGCGGTCATCGGCTCCTGGAAAATAATCGAGATGCGTCCGCCTCGGATCTTGCGCACCGGCACGCCCTGGGGATCGAGGCGCGACAGATCGATCACGGTGCCCGGACGCTTGGGATCGAGAAACAGGATCTCGCCCGACTCGATGCGCGCCACGCGCGGCAGGATGCTCATGATCGCCTGCGCGACCATCGTCTTGCCCGAACCGGATTCGCCCACCAGCGCCACGGTGCGCCCTTCCGGGATGCGGAAAGACACGCCGTCCACCGCCTTGACGGTGCCCGCGTCGACGTCGAGATAGACCTTGAGGTCGTTGATCCGGAGAACGTCGCTCATCCGGCACCCGCCGCAGGACCCGCGATCCCGAGCAATTCCAGATTGGCGCGCGTCGACAGGTCCAGGTCGGCGCCGCGACGCCGCGCCTCGGCGGCAGCCGCGGCCGCGAGTTCGGCGAAGCCGTCGACCTCCGAATCGATACGGATCGTGCGCCGCGCGTCGCGAAGCCTCAATTGCATCCATCCCCCTTCGCGGTCGCCGCGCGTCGAGTAATAGTCGAGGCGCAGCGCACGCAAATCTTCCCACCGGATAGGCGCGCCAAGCGGTCCCAGGGCGCGGATTCCGGTCTCATCCAACTCGATATGGGTCAACTGCCGGCAGACCGTACGCGCAAAGTATACGAGGAATAGCAATGCCGCCGCGCCCAGAGTCATGGCCACCGCCGGGGCCGGTTTCACGAGGAAGATCAGGCCCGCGCACGCTCCTGAACCGCTTGCGCCGCGCATGTAGTCGGCCATCAATGCCCGTGCCGGGTAGTGAAATGTTCGGGTCACGAATCGTGAAATAGTTCCTCGGCGCGGCGCCATTCGACACCCGGCATCGCCCGTGTTGTTTCAAACAAGCGTTGCAGGAAATTCCAGGCCGCGCCGTTGTGCACCGCGTGGTGGGTCAGGAATCCGGTTGGTTCATCTGCGTCCGCTGCGCCGCTGCGCCGCGCCGACAAATGCCGGACTGCGGCCTCCAGTGTCTCCGCTTCCCCGGCGAAACCGCGGCCGGATCGCCAGGCAATGATATCCACGTGAGTGTTTACTTGCTTTAAATCCTTTGCCGAATAAGCGCTCTTCCTGGAACCATATTGGCTCAGGCCATAGTATCCAGCAGCCGCAACGTGCGATAGGAGCGCCCCCGGCAAGCGGTTCCAGGGCGGGGCCAGCACGGGAAGAAAATGCTCGCCGGTCCAGGCCCGCAGCTGCTCGCGCGCCGCCACGAGCCGCGCGATCGCGGCCCGCGGCGGCTCGGAGACCGGAAATTCGGTTTTCTTTTCATCCGGCCCGGCCCGATTGCGGTGATCGGTTCCGTGCTGCAGCACGCGTACTGCGCCGCCGAGACCCGCGAGCAACGCAGGGTCGGCGTCCAGCGGTATCACCGCCAGCGCGAGCGGAACTGAGGTGCTCGCGGACAGCTGGAGCAGGCGCGCGAGCGCCGGGGCCGGCTGCGCGGCGTCGTCATCGCGCCACCAGAAGTCGGCCACGCGCCCGGCATCGCGCCAGCGCGAAATTTCATCGGACAGCTTGCGCCACGCGGCGTTCACGCGGCGCTCCCGACGGCCATCCGTGCGATCAGCCCTGCGCTGCGCCTCGCGCCATCGAGATCGATGGCGCCTGATACCGGCCGCGGCTTGCGCGCTGCGCGTTCGATCGCCGCTGCCAGTGCGTCGGGATTCAGATCGCGCTCCGTCACGAGCTCAAGCAAACCGCGTTCGGCGAAACGGCGCGCGCGCAGCATTTGCTCCGTTTCGTGGCCGCCCGCAAAAGGTACCGCCACGCTGCGCGCGCGCGCCTGGACGATCTCCATCAGGGTGTTGTACCCCGCCTGGCTCACCGACAGTTCGCAGTTCGACAGCAGGGTCGTGAAATCCGCCCTCGACCGCTCGAGCACGACACCGGCATCGCCGGCCGCAAGCTTTGCCAGCTCCTGGAAATCCCGGTCCGGAAGATTGTTCCCCGCGAGCAGGCGCCAGGTGCGGTCGCGCAGCGCCGTCAGCGGCCTGGCCCGGATCGCCGCAGCCAGAAGTCCGACGCCGACCGCGCCGCCCCCGGCGGAAACGATGACCTCCCCTTGCCCCGCCGTGCCGCCGGATGTGCTCGCGGAATCGACGACATATCCCGTGTAATCGAGCCGCCCGGAGATGCGGGCAGCGAGAGGGAAGGTGCGCTCGAATCCGATCACCGAAGGGTCCGCGTGCACCAGCACGCGGTCGAAATAGCGCTCCACGAACCCCGCTGTCTCCTCCTGACGCTGCAAGCTCTTTTGCCCGCCAAGGATATCCCGCACGGAGCAGGCGATCGCCGGACGCCGCGCCCTGCCGGCAGCCGCCTCCAGCAGCGGCAGGAGTTCGAATCGCATCTGCCTGCGGCCAAATGGGAACAGCTCGATCACCAGTACGTGAGGGGACGCTGCGCCCCAAGCGTCAAGCAGCGCCTGGCGGCGCTTTCGCTTCCAGGCCGCATCGATTTCCCGGCCGCCATCGTCGACCAGGGTCTTGAATCCAAGATCGGCTGCGCGCGCCGGGGGCAATTGCACCAGCTTCACGCCATCGCCAGCGATACCCGCCACTGGGGGGCCGCCGCTCGCGAGCGTGACTTCCATCCCCTGGGCAGCAACGGCGCGCGCCAGCGTCGCCGCCCGCTTCAGGTGGCCGATCCCGAGCAAGTGCTGAACGTAAATGAATACGCGCCGGCCGCTCAAATCACACCGGCGCCTTTGCCGCCGCCTCGGAAAACCGGGCGAGCAGGGTCGCGAGGCGAAGCGCGGCGGCTTCTACGCTACGCTCATCTGCCACGAAGGCCGCCGCGCCCGCGCCCAACCGGGCGCGCTTGCCGGGGTCGACAAGCAAGTCCCTCACCAGGGCGGCAAGCGCCGGCTCGTCGCCGTAGGGCGCCAATAGCCCGGTCCTGCCATGTTCGACCACGTCGGGAACGCCGCGCGTGGCGCAGGAAACCACGGGAATCCCGGCCGCCTGCGCTTCGAGCATCGCCATGCCGTATGCTTCATTCAACGCGGGCCAGACGCAGAGGTCTGCGGCAGCGTAGACCGCGGCCAATTCGTTCGTGCCAAGCGTGCCGAAAAATACGGCGCGCCCGGGAATCGCGGCTCCCAGCGCCACCTCGACATCGGCTCGCGCCGGCCCATCTCCCGCGACCAGCAAATGCCAGCGCAAATCGCGCGTGCGCGCGAGCGCTTGCGCAAGCGCCCTGTACGAGGCCAGTTTATCTCCCTGGCGCATCATCGCTGCTACAGCGATCCACGGTATCGAGGCGTCCAGTCCATGCGCGGTCGCGCAGCGCGCGCGCTCCGACCCACGCCTGCCCGCCGCGGCGCGAAACGGCGCTGGATCCAGAAACGGCGGCAGCGATGCGATGCGCCCGGCCGCGACAATAGCGCCCAGCCCCTCCGCATCGTCGCGCGTGGGGCAAAGCAGCAGGTCTGCGCGCCGGATCGCGTCCATCGCTCCCTGGTGCCCGATGTCCCAGGCGCCGCCGGCGCGTTTGTTCGCGTGCGAGGCTTCCGCGATCACGTAGGGAATGCCGAGCTCCCGGCTCGCTTCGGGCCCAAGCCAATCCGGCGCCTTGTAGTAGGCGTGATAGGTAAACCAGAGATCCGGGCGCGCGGCGCGCGGCGCATCGCGCCATTGCGCCGCCAGCCGACGTCCGAGCGCCATGCCCTGTTCGCGCAGCGCCGCCTGGCGCGGCGCATCTCCCATCGCATCGTAACTGCGGAAAGTGGACGCCAGTTCCACGCGGTGCCCCGCGCGCGCCAGCGCCTCCATCAGCAGCCCCGCGACGCGCCTGTCGCCGGAAGGCGTGCCGTGGGTCGGGGCTTTCAGGGGCGCATAAAACGCTATCCGCATGGAGGATTCTAGTCCGCCGCGTGCAGCGCTAGTCGAGGGCGAACTTGCGCGCGAGGCGTTCGATGTTGGCTTCCAGGCCGAATCGCTCGCGCACACGCTGCCGTCCCGCGTCGCCGAGCGCCCCGCGCCGCGCGGGATCGGCGATCAAAGCCGCCAGCGCCCGAGAAAATTCTTTCGGCGACTCCGGCTCTACCAGCAATCCCGTTCTGCCCTCTTCTATCAACTCGGGAATCCCCGACACGTTCGTCGCCACGCAGGCGAGCCCCTGGCTCTGCGCTTCCGCCAGCACGTTGGGCAGGCCGTCGCGATCGCCGTCGCGCACAACGCGCGAAGCGAGCGCGAACAGGTCGGCGGCGCGATACTCCGCCAGCAACTCGTCCTGGGTGCGCGCGCCGCGCCATTGCACGCGTTCCGCTATGCCCAGCTGGCGCGCGCGGCGCGCGAGTTTTTCCTTGAGCGGCCCGCCGCCGACGTGCACCAGCCGCCAGGCCGGCTCCCGGGGCAGCTGGGCGAGCGCCTCCAGCAGCACATCAGTGCCTTTTTTTTCCACCAGCCGGCCCACCGAAAGAATGACGACCGGTTTGCCGCCGTTGCTTGAAGTGCTTTTTTCGACAGGAGGAAACCGGGAAAAATCCAGGCCGTGATAGACCAGCTCCACCCGCCCCGGCGGCGCGAGCGCCGACAGGTGCGCATGATTGGCCGCCGTGCAGGTCACGAGCCATTCGCAGGAGGCCAGCTTTTCGCGCTTCTCCCAATCAGGCGAGGTCCAGATGTCCTTGGCGTGCGCCGATCCGCTCCAGGCGAGCCCCGCAAGCAGCGCCGCATAGCGCGTGACGGAGGCCGGGGTGTGCAGGAAATGCGCATGCAGGCGGCGTACGTCCGCCGGCAGCTCGCTCGCGAGCACCAGCGCCTGGCCGAAGCGGCGGATGCGGTTTGGCGTCGGATCGCGCGCGAGGTCGCGCAGCCAGAGATTCCGCGTTTCCCTGTATTTCGGATTTTTCCTCTGGTGGAGCCAGGCGCGAACGACCCGTAAGGGTTCGAGAAGCAGATATTCGGGCAAATACAGGACCGATGCGCGGATCTCGTCGTGCACCGGATGCCGGCGCCCGTCCGTCGGGTGGCGCAGCGAAACTATCAGGATGTCCAGGCCGCGGCGCTCCAGCGCGGCGATCTCCTGGGCGATGAAGGTTTCCGAAAGCCTCGGATACCCCTTTAAAACGAAGGCGACGCGGCCCACGCGCTGCCCATCGGACATCGATCAGGCTATGCGCGGAATCGCCTGGGGCTCTTGTGCCGCCGCGGCGGGCTCGATCCAGGGCGCAACCAGGCGATTGACGTTCTCCAGGCCTTCCAGCAGGCCCGGAACTACGATTTCGGAGGGCCGGTTCTGGCTCGGCAGGCGGCGCAGCGCCGAGGCCATCACCGCCGGATCGTAGCGGCCGTCGTCGGCGAGCATCGAGATCAGGCCCAGCTTGGCGGCGCGCGAAATGCGGATGTACTGCTCCAGGCGCGGTTCGGTGCGCGGCACGATGAGAGCGCGCTTGTCCAGGGAAAGGACTTCGCAGAAGGTGTTGTAGCCGCCCATCGCCACCACGCCTGCTGCGCGCGCCACCAGCGTCTCGAGATGGCTGTGGAAGGTGATCGCGTCCACGCGCTTTAGGCGCGAGGCGCGGTCCATGAATTCGGCCTGGCGTTCCGGCTGCATGAAGGGTCCCAGCACCAGCAGCGCCGGATAGGGCAGCAGCGGGTCGTGCTCGTAGGCGCGCAGCACCCACTCGATCAGCGCTTCGCCGTCGCCGCCGCCGCCGGTGGTGACCAGCAGGTAGGGCCGGTTGGTGATCTCGGGTAGGCGCGGCGGCGCGCCGTGCGTCGGCACCTCGCGGTGCAGGTATCCGGTGTAGATCATCTTCTGGCGCACGCTGATCGGCAGCGACACGCCCTCCAGCGGATCGCAGATCTGCGGCAGGCCGTAGACCCAGATCTCGTCGTACATCTCGCGCAGCGCGGGCAGCACGTTCTTTCTCTGCCACTCGGGCTCCAGCAGGCGCGGCTCATCCAGCACGTCGCGCAGGCCGAGGACGAGGCGCGTGCCGCGCGGCTTGAGCATCTCCAGCGTCTCCAGCACCTCGCCGCGCAGGCCCATCGGCTCCTTGTCGACGATGAACAGGTCCGGCTCGAACATTTCAGCGGTGTGACGGATGATCGAGCCGCGAAGCTTGAGCGTCTGCTCGATGTCCAGGTGCAGGTTGAGCGAGGTGTACTCGCCGCTGCGCAGCTTGATCACGCCCGGGATGCGCACGAAATCGACCCGGGCGCGGAAATCGAAGCTGCCAATGATCGGCGACCCGGACAGGATCAGCACCGAGACGTGCTTGAATTTCTCCACCAGCGAATGCGCGATGGTGCGGCAGCGGCGCAAATGGCCCAGGCCCATCGTGTCGTGGCTGTAGATGAGGATACGGCCGTCGATGCGCCTGCTCTTCATGTCTGCCCCCTTCTGCGCTCCCGGCAGTCCGTTCCTGTCGTGCATGGTGGTCCCGCTGGAAAGGGGGCATTCTATACCGTCGTGCCAGTGTGCTAGATTGCCCATCGACCAGGGTATATCCGCCCGACAATTTTCAGGAAAGGGTCCAGATGACAACCTCATTCGTTCGCCTTGTCAGCCGCCTGCTGGTCGTCTGCCTGATCGGCCTGCCGTTCCAGGTGGACGCCGGAATGATCGGCACCGACCAGGCCGTGACCGCCGCGCAGGCGCAGGCCGCGCGCGCAGCCGTCCTCAGCCAGATCAGCCGCGCCGAGATTGCGGCGCAGTTGCAGTCTCTCGGCATCACGGCGCAGGACGCCCGGGACCGCGTGGCAGCGCTCACCGACGGCGAAGTCACCCGGCTTGCGGGCCAGATCGACAGCCTGCCTGCGGGCGGCGGCGGCGAGGCCCTGCTCGTCGTCGTCGTGCTCGCCCTGCTGCTCTGGTGGATCATCAAGAGCTAGCCGCCGCGGGGTTCTGCCCCGCCGCAAACGGAGCCCGCGGCAGCGCGGGCTTTTTTTTGGCGGCACTGGCAACGTTTTTCCTGAGCGGCTGCATCTCGCTGCCGCAAAGCGATGCTCTGCGCGCCACGCCGCCGCCGGGACTGCCGCCGCACGTCGAACTGACGCAGGTGCCGTTCCATCCGCAGGACGATTTCCTCTGCGGCCCCGCCGCCCTCGCGATGGTATTCAACGCGGCGGGGATTCCCGCGACGGTCGAATCGGCTACGTCCATGGTGTACCTGCCGGGACGGCAGGGAAGTCTTCAGGCCGAAATGCTGGGGGCGACCCGGCGTTCGGGCCTCGTCGCCTACACGCCCGCGCCGCAACTGGACGCGGTGCTGCGCGAAGTCGCCGCCGGCACGCCCGTGGTGGTGCTGCTGAACCTGAGCTTCCGCCTGGTTCCAGTGTGGCACTACGCCGTCATCGTCGGATACGACCTCGAAACGCACAAGGTCATCGCGCGCTCGGCGAAGAGGGCGCGCGACGAATGGAGCTACGAGTTTCTCGAGTTTTTCTGGCAGGACAGCGGCTACTGGTCGATGCTCGCGCTGCCGCCGGGCCGGCTGCCCGCCACGGCGGCCGAGCAGGAGTTCGCCGCCGCGGTAGCGGCGCTCGAGCAGGCGGGACGCCCGGCAGAAGCACGCGCGTCCTATCGCGCGCTGCTGCAGCGCTGGCCGGACAATCTGGTCGGCCTGATCGGCCTGGGCAACGTCGAGTACGCGCTGAAAGACCTGCCGGCCTCCGAACGCGCCTTTCGCCGCGCCAGCAAAGCGCATCCGCAATCGGCGATCGCGTTCAACAATCTCGCCCACGTGCTGGCGACGCTCGGCCGGCTGACGGAAGCGGAGGCGGCCGCGCGGACCGCCGTGGAGCTGCGGGGTCCGACGCTGCCGGAAGCCCGCAAGACACTTGATGCGATCCTGGCGCTGCGCGCAGCGCAGCGTTGAGGCACGCGGGGGACTATCTGCCGCTGATTTCCTCGAGGCGCCGCGTCGCCGCAACGCTCACCGCGTCCCGCAGCCCCGGGTGCGCGTTCATGAAACTCTCGAAATCATCCTTGTGCAGCACGAGCAGCTTGCATGGCGCGAGCGCGGTGATGGTGGCGGTGCGCGCGCGGTCCGCGATCAGGGCGATTTCGCCGAAGAAATCGCCCGCGGCCAGCCGCGCCGGCGGCGTGCCGGTCTCCTGGTCGACCTCGACGTCGCCCGAAACGATGAAATACATCGAATCCGCCTGGTCGCCTTTGCGGATCAGGCGCTCGCCGCGCTCTGCGCGGCGAGCGCGCAGCACTCCCGCGACCGCTGCGATACGCGCGGCATCGAGATTGCGGAACAGCGGCACCTTCGCCACCAGGTTCCAGGTGTCGACAAACTCGCGCCGCCGCACCGCCTCGATGAAGGCCGAGGCGATGATGCCGACCGGAATTGCGAACATGCATAGTCCCATCACCGCGGTGAGGCCGCCGGCCATGCGGCCCCAGAGCGTGATCGGCACCGCGTCGCCGTAGCCGACGGTCGTCAGCGTCACGATGCCCCACCACATCGCCGCGGGAATGCTGCCGAACTTCTCCGGCTGCGCGTCGCGCTCGAAGTAATAGACCAGGCTCGACTGGAACACGAGCAGCGCCAGCATCAGCACCCCGGCGCTGGCCAGCACACGGCGCTCGCTGTAGACCGCCTCGACCATAAACTGGAACGCCGCCGTGTGCCGCAGCAGCTTGAAGATCGGCACGATGTCGAGCCAGTCGAGGTTGAATCCGAAATGCGGCGCCAGCGCGAACGGGATTGCCGCCACAAGGTCCACCAGTCCCGGCAGCGAAAATACATAGCGCAGGCGCTCGCGCGCCGCGCCGGCAGCGCCCGGATTGTCCGGCGCGATCCAGATGCGGATCAGGTACTCGGCCATGAAACCCATGGACGTGAGCAGCAGGATGAGATCCGGCAGGTCGCCGTGCGCGCGTCCGATACGCGGTACCGATTTGAGTATCGCCGTGGTGACGCTGAGGACGATCAGCAGCACGAGGCCCGTGCGCATCGCCTGGCCGAGCAGGCCGCCGCCTTCCTCGCGCGTCAGCACGTGGTGCGCCCGTGCGCGCAGAGTTTCGCTTCGCGCGGCTTCGCTCACGGCTTCGAATCGTCCTTCGACGCCTCGTCCGGGCGCTTCGCCGGCCAGGTCCACCAGACGATTAGAATCAACAGCGCCAGCGCCACGCCCATTTCGACATAAATGACCCACATGGTTCGCGCCTTTCCGCTCGCCCGGCTGTCCGGGTTGATGGCGATTCTAATCGCTGCCGGTTGCGCCGAGGTTCCTCCATCGCCGCCGCAACGCGCCTGCGCGCCTGCGGCATGCGCCGAGTGCCCGCAATGCCCGGCGCCGGCGGGACCCGCCGAAACCGGGTATCAGCAATCGCCGTTTACTGCCATTCCAGGCTGGCAGGCGGCCGCCATGGCGCCAGGGGTGCGCGCCTTCGCCGCCGGCTGCTCCTGGATCGCGGCGTCGCATCCGCTGCGCCGCGCCTGCGACGCCGCGCTGGCGGTTCCCGCAAACGACGAGAACGCGGCGCGACGCTTCGTCGAGACGACGTTCAGCGCCTGGTCGGTGATACCGGCCAGCGGCGGCGCCGAAGGCACGATCACGGGCTACTACGAACCGATCCTGCAGGGCAGCCGCACCCGCAGCGATCGTTACCGGTATCCGGTCTATGGCGTGCCGGAAGACCTGGTCGCGGTGGAACTGGAGAGCGTCAATCCGGAACTCAAGGGGCTGCGCCTGCGCGGACGCATCGAGGGCAGCCGCGTGCTGCCCTACTGGACGCGCGCCCAGATAGAGGGCATGGACGCGTTCCGCGCGCCGGTACTGGCTTGGGTCGAGGATCCAGTCGAGCTGCTCTTCCTGCAGATTCAGGGCTCGGGCTGGGTCGAGTTCGCCGCGGGCGGGCGCGTGCACCTGGGCTACGCCGACCAGAACGGCCACCCCTACCGCTCTATCGGCCGCATTCTCGTGGAGCGCCGCGAAATGACGCTCGACCAGGCCTCGATGCAAGGCATCAAGGCCTGGGCCGCCGCCAATCCGCGCAAGCTGCGCGAGGTACTGGACTTCAATCCGAGCTACGTATTCTTCCGCGAGCTGCCGGCCGTGGAAACCGGGGGCGCGCCGGACGGACCCATCGGTGCGCTGGGTGCGCCACTTACCGCCGGCTACAGCCTCGCGGTGGACGCGCGCACGGTGCCGCTGGGTGCTCCGGTGTTTCTCGCCACCACCATGCCTCTTTCGCAGCAGCCGCTGCAGCGGCTGATGGCCGCGCAGGACACAGGGGGCGCCATCCGCGGCGCCGGACGCGCGGATTTTTACTGGGGAACCGGAAACGAAGCCGGCATGCTTGCCGGGCGCATGCGCCAGCAGGGCCGCATGTGGATACTCTGGCCGCGCGACGAAGCGCTGCCCAGACCCTAGATCACTTCTTGGTCTGCTTCGCGACTTCGTCGAGCTTGGCGCGCAGCGCCGCGAGTTCCATGCCGCCGCCCGCACGCTCGCCGTTGGCGAAGAAAAGCGTCGGCGTGCCCCTTACGCGCAGCGATCGCCCGAGCTCCAGTACCTTGTCGACCGGATTGGCGCAGCTTGGGCCGGCCGTAGGCACCTTCGGGCGGTCGGAGGCAGCGAGGTCCAGCCAGGCCTTCGCGCGGTCCTTGGAGCACCATACCGCGCGCGACTGATCAATGTTATCGGGGCGGATGACGGGGTACATGAAGACGTACACGGTAATGTCGTCAAGCTGCAGCAAGGCCTGCTCCAGCCTGCGGCAGTACGGGCAATACGGATCCGAGAACATCGCTAGCGTGCGCCTGCCGTTGCCGCGCTGAATTTTGACCGCCATGTCCAGCGGCAACGATTTGAATTCGATCGCCGTGAGTTTCAGCAACCGTTCCTCGGTGAGGTCACGGCCGCTCTTCACCTCGATCATGCTGCCGCTGAACAGGTAGGTGCCGAGCGCGTCGGTGTAGACGATCTGGGGGCCGTCGCGCGACTGAAAGCGCACCTCGAAAATTCCCGGCACCGGCGTTTCCTGCACCCCATCAACCTTGACTCCGCCCAGCTTGGCTTCGATTGCCTGGCGGATCTGCACCTCGTCGGCAAGCGCCGGCAGCGAGAAAAACAGGGCGGCAAGAACAAGAGAAAAAATTCGCATCGTCGGTTTCAGTCCATCGCGTGGCGCATCAAAAGGTTCTTTAAGACCGGCATCCGGTCCGCAAGGTTCAATCCCGCGTTGCGCAGCCGCGAAACGGCCGCCCCGCGCGCATCGAACAGCCGGAACAGGCCATGTACAGCCGCGCGCATGGTCAGTATATCCTCGGCGCGCGACCGCTCGTACCGGCGCAGCAACCTTTGGTCGCCGGGATCACGGCCCGGTTCGCGGCCGCAGACCGTGACGGCGAGCAGGCGGGCATCCTGCAATCCCAGGTTGGCGCCCTGGCCGGCGAGCGGATGGATCACATGCGCGGCGTCTCCAGCGAGCGCGACGCGCGGCGCGACCAGACGCCGCGCCGCCAGCCGCTGCAACGGAAAGCCGCGCTGCGGCGTCGTCAGCGCTAGTTCGCCCACGACGCGGTGCGTGGCATTGGTAACTTCCGCCGCCAGCGCACCGGCATCGAGCGTAAGCAGGCGCGCCGCCGCAGCGTTGCCGGCGGACCACACCATCGAGACGTGATTCCCTGGCAGAGGTAGCAGTGCAAGCACCGCGCCTCCCTGCCGTCCGCCCTGAAACCATTGAAACGCGGCATTGCGGTGCGGCCTGCTGCAGCGGAAATTCGCCACCACCGCGGTCTGCGCATAGGCTTGCTCTTCGCTCGCGATGCCGGCCTGTTCACGCACGAAGGAGCGCGCGCCATCGGCGCCGACCACGAGCTTTGCGGTCAGTTCGCGGCCGTCCTCGAGAAGCACGCCCGCATGCGTTAGCGCGATCTCCAGCGCCTGAACGGAGGCGGAATGGAAAAACGACAGCCCGTCCTGGCTCTCGAGCCGGCGCCACAACGACTCCTGCAGCCAGCGGTCCTCGACGATCCAGGCGAGCTCGCTGCAGCCGCTGCGGTAAGCATCGAATTCGATCAGCGATTCGCCATCGTCGCCATACACGCGCATGGAGCGCACCGGCGTCACGCGCGCTTCCGGAATCGCGCTCCAGGCGCCGAGCTGCGCGAGGAAACCGGCGTTGGCGGGACTGATCGCGTATACGCGCGCGTCGAAATCCGCGGCCGCCGGATCGGGCATCGCGGGCCGCGGCTCCTGCGAAATCAGCGCCACGCGAGCGCCGCGCGGGCCGCAGCCCAGCGCGCGCGCGGCCGCGGCGCCAACCACCGCTCCGCCGACGATCGCAATCTCGAACGCGCTTTGAGTGCTCACGGGGCCGCCTTTCAACTCACGGTCAACTCTTTGACTTGAAGCCGTTTTTAAGCGAAAATCCGCAGCCTTCACCGGGGCGAATTAGCTCAGCTGGTTAGAGCAGCGGAATCATAATCCGTTTGTCCGGGGTTCGAGTCCCTGATTCGCCACCATTTCCTTTTCGGTACACTGGCCTAATGATCCGCCGCCCTCTTCCTGCTCTCGTTTTGGCTCTCGCCCTGGCTCTGACAGCGGCCACGGCGCTAGTGCCGTCCTTCCCGGCAGAGGCGCAGCTGCAGGTCCGGACCATCCCGCCCGAGGCAAAGCGCGGCGTGATGAGCCACGTGCAGGCAATGACGGTCCAGCTCAACGGCAAGCAGGTTTCCCTGGCGCCGGGCGCGCAGATCCGCGACGCCGGCAACCTGCTCATCGTTCCCACGGCGATTCCGCCCGGCATCCTCGTCAAATACCTGGTAGACCGCCTCGGCCTGGTCACGCGCGTCTGGATCCTCACGCCGCAGGAAGCGGCGCAGCCGGATCCGAAGACCTGACCGCGCCTTCCGCCGGCGCCGCCGCGTTCCTCCTTCATGCAAGGCAAGCTCTTTATCCGCACTTTCGGCTGCCAGATGAACGAGTACGATTCGGAAAAAATTTCCGACGTGCTCGCTGAATCCGAGGGATTGTCGCCGGCTGAGAACGCCGAGGAAGCGGACGTCATCGTCTTCAACACCTGCTCGGTGCGCGAGAAGGCGCAGGAGAAGGTGTTCGCCGACCTGGGCCGCGTCAAGCACCTGAAGCAGGCCAATCCCGCGCTCATGATCGCGGTCGGCGGCTGCGTCGCCAGCCAGGAAGGCGGCGCCATCGTCGAGCGCGCGCCGTATGTGGATGTGGTGTTCGGCCCGCAGACGCTGCACCGCCTGCCCGAACTGCTGGCGCGCCGGCGCGCGAGCGGCCTGCCGCAGGTAGATGTGAGTTTCCCCGAAATCGAAAAGTTCGACCGCCTGCCGCCTGCGCGCACCGGGGGCGGATCGGCTTTCATCTCGATCATGGAAGGCTGCAGCAAATACTGCAGCTTCTGCGTCGTGCCCTACACCCGGGGCCCGGAATTTTCGCGCCCCTTCGACGACATCGTCGCCGAGATTGCCGGCCTGGCGGCGCAGGGCGTGAAGGAAGTGACGCTGCTGGGACAGAACGTCAACGCCTGGCGCGGTGACATCGATGGAGTGGCGCAGGATTTTGCAGAATTACTTTTTTATATAAATGAAATTCAAGGAATTGAGCGCATTCGCTATACCACCTCGCATCCGCGCGAATTCACGCAGCGGTTGATTGACGCCCATGCAGAGCTGCCCGCGCTCGCTGCCCACGTGCACCTTCCCGTCCAGTCGGGCTCGGACCGGGTACTGGCGGCGATGAAGCGGGGCTACACCTCGCTCGAGTACCGCTCCATCATCCGCCGGCTGCGCAAGGCAAAGCCCGGCATCAGCATCTCCTCGGATTTCATCGTCGGCTTTCCGGGCGAAACCGAAGCCGATTTCGAGGCCACGCTTGTCCTCGCCCGCGAGCTGCAGTTCGATGATTCCTTCTCTTTCCTCTACAGCCCGCGTCCGGGCACGCCTGCCGCCGAACTGAGCGACACTACCCCGCTTGCCGAGAAACAGGAGCGGCTGCGGCGGCTGCAGGCGCAGCTTGAAGCGCAGGCCCGCGCAGTGAGCGAGTCCATGGTGGGGACCATCCAGCAAGTGCTGGTGGAAGGCCCTTCGAGGAGAAACCCCGCGGAACTCGCCGCGCGCACCAGCAACAACCGGACGGTAAATTTCCCGGGCAGCAGCGCATTGGCGCGCGCCTTCGCGAGCGTGCGGATCACGGAAGCGCGCCATCACTCCCTGCGCGGCGAATTGCTGAATGCGGGTTAAGCCAGTCGAGTTCAGGCTCGACCCGCTGGACAACCGGCGCCTGGCGCGGCTGTGCGGCGCGCTGGATGCGAACCTGCGCCAGATCGAGACCGCGCTGGACGTCGAAATCGCGCGGCGCGGCGCGCGCTTCTCCGTGCGCGGCGAGCGCGACCAGGCGCAGCGCGCGGCGCGCGCCATCGAATTGTTCTACGACAAGGCGGTTGACGAACTCTCCGTCGACGACGTGCAGCTCGGCCTGGCCGAGATTTCCAGTAAAGATCCCTTGAAGAAGGAGGAAGGAAAATCGCCGCTGCTCACCCGGCGCACGGAGTTGCGCGGCCGTACGCCGCATCAGGTGCAGTACATAGAAAGCATCCTGGCGCACGACATCACCCTCGGCATCGGGCCGGCCGGCACCGGCAAGACCTATCTGGCGGTCGCCTGCGCGGTGGACGCGCTGGAGCGCGACCAGGTGAAGCGCATCGTGCTGGTGCGGCCCGCGGTCGAGGCCGGCGAGCGGCTCGGATTCCTGCCCGGGGACCTGGCGCAGAAGGTCGATCCCTACCTGCGTCCGCTGTACGACGCGCTCTACGACCTCGCCGGCTTCGACAAGACGGCGAAGCTGCTCGAACGCGGCACCATCGAGCTGGCGCCGCTCGCCTACATGCGCGGGCGCACGCTCAACCACGCCTTCGTCATCCTCGACGAAGCGCAGAACACCACGCCGGAGCAGATGAAGATGTTCCTGACGCGCATCGGTTTCGGCGCCAAGGCGGTGGTCACCGGAGACGTGACGCAGATCGACCTGGGACGCGGACAGAAAAGCGGCCTGATCGAAGCGCGCCGCATCCTCGCGGAGGTGCGCGGCATCGCTTTCACGGACTTCACCGCCGCCGACGTCGTGCGCCACCCGCTGGTGGCGCGCATCATCGATGCCTACGAAAAGCACGCTGAAGAAACGCCGCCCCCGAAGTAAGGTCGTGGTCCAGCGCGCGGTCGGCGCGGCGCCGGCCGCCGCCCTGCTTCGCAAATACGCGCTCGCAGCCACGCCGCCCGGGGCGCAAGTAACGCTGCGCGTGGTGGGGGCCGCGGAAGGCCGCTTGCTCAACAGCACCTTTCGCAAGCGGAACTACGCCACCAACGTGCTCTCGTTCTCCTACGGCCCGCGCCACGGCGACATCGTGCTGTGCCATCCGGTGATTTCAGGAGAAGCCAGGCAGCAAGGCAAAAGCCTGCGGGCACATTACGCGCATCTCGTGGTGCACGGCATCCTGCATCTGCGCGGCCACGATCACCTGCGCTACAGCGACGCGGCGCGCATGGAGCGCGCGGAAATTCGCATCCTGCGGCAGCTCGGGTTCGGCGATCCGTATTCGTAAAATGCGCCTGTAAAATAGACCTTCCCGCCCGCGATGACCGCCCCCGCCCGCCCGACCCTGCTTGAGCGCCTCTCCGCGCTGATCCTGCGCGAGCCCGCGGATCGCGCCAGCCTGGTGCAGCTGCTGCGCTCGGCCTACCAGCGGAACCTGCTCGATGCCGATGCGCTGTCGATCGCCGAGGGCGCGCTCACCGTCTCCGAGATGCAGGTGCGCGACATCATGATTCCGCGCGCGCAGATGGACGTGATCGACATCAACGAGCCGGTGGAGAAGTTCATCACGCTGGTGATCGGCACCGCGCACTCGCGCTTCCCGGTGATCGGGCAGAACCGCGACGACGTGATCGGCGTGCTGCTCGCCAAGGACCTGCTGCGGCACTACGCGGGCGAAGAGCAGTTCAACGTGCGCGAGATGCTGAGGCCCGCCATCTTCGTGCCCGAATCCAAGCGCCTCAACGTGCTGCTGCGCGAATTCCGCGCCAGCCGCAACCACATGGCGATCGTGGCCGACGAGTACGGGGGCGTCGCCGGCCTGGTGACCATCGAGGACGTGCTGGAGCAGATCGTCGGCGACATCGAGGACGAATACGATTTCGACGAGGCGAGCGACAACATCCTGCCCGAGCCGGGCGGGCGTTTCCGCGTCAAGGCGATGACCCAGATCGCCGATTTCAACACCGCCTTCGGCACAAGCTTTTCCGACGAGGAGCACGACACCGTGGCTGGCCTGGTCATCGCGCATCTCGGCCGCCTGCCCAGGCGCGGCGAAACGCTCGCCATCGCCGGCCTCAAGTTCCAGGTGCTGCGCGCCGACAGCCGGCGCCTCTACACCCTGATCGTGGATAAACCCAAGGCGTGAAAGGCCTGTCGTACGCCGTCGCGTTGCTGGCCGGCGCGGCGGCGGTACTGGGGTTCTCGCCGTTCAATCTTTTCCCGGCTACGCTGGCCGCGCTCGTCGTCCTGATCCACCTGTGGCTCGGTGCCGCGACGCCGCGCGCCGCGTTCAAGCTCGGCTTCTGCTTCGGCCTGGGACTTTATGGCGTCGGCGCGTCATGGGTGTACGTGAGCCTGAACCGTTTCGGTGCCATGCCGATGCCGCTGGCCGCGACGGCGACACTCGGCTGGTGTGCCTTCCTCGCGCTATTTCCCGCTCTGGCCGGCTGGATCCAGGCGCGCATCGCGCGGGACAGTGCGGCACCCGCCGCACTGCGCGCCGTTCTGCTGATCCCTGCCGTTTGGATGCTGGTCGAATGGTCGCTCAGCTGGTTCCTGACCGGTTTCCCCTGGCTCGCCTTCGGCTATGCCGCGATCGACGACCTGCTCTCGGGTTTCGCGCCGGTCGGAGGCGTGTATGCCGTGACGCTGGCGATGGGCGTGACTGCAGGCCTGGCCTGGTGCATCGCGCTCGGCCACGCGCGCTGGCCTGCGGCCGGCGGGCTCGTGCTCCTGCTCGCCTGCGGCTACGGACTGCGCGCAACCGCGTGGACCGCGCCGGTGGGAGAGCCGCTCCGTGTCGCGCTGCTCCAGGGCAACGTGCCGCAGGAAAGGAAATTCGACCCGGAGCGCTACGAGCGCACGCTGGAAAACTACGCGAGCCTCGCCGCGAACGGCAACGCGCGCCTGATCGTGCTGCCTGAAACCGCGGTGCCCCGCTTTCTCGACCAGGTTGAGCCCGCTTTCCTCGAACGCCTGAAGGCGTTTGCGATACGCAACAACGGCGATCTGCTGCTCGGCATTCCGGCACGGACAGGGCCGGGAATCTACCTGAACAGCGCCGTCAGCCTGGGCGTGTCGCCCTCGGCCAGGTATGACAAGGTGCATCTCGTGCCTTTCGGCGAATTCGTTCCGCCCGGCTTCGGATGGATCGTGCGCATGCTTTCCATCCCGCTGTCGGATTTCTCGCGCGGCAGCGTGGAGCAGCGCCCGATGCCGGTCGCCGGCCAGCTCGTGGCGGTCAACATCTGCTATGAGGATGCATACGGCGCCGAGATCATCCGCCAGCTCCCCGAGGCGACGCTGCTGGTCAACATCTCCAACGTCGCCTGGTTCGGCGACTCCATCGCCCCGGCGCAGCACCTGCAGATCGCGCGTATGCGGGCGCTCGAGACAGGCCGCATGTACCTCACCGCGGCCAATACCGGCATCACCGCGGCAATCGAGCCCGACGCGACGGTGCGCCTGCAGGCGAAGCAGTTCGTCCGGGTGCGGCTCGACCTGGAAGCGCGCGGCTACAGCGGCGCCACGCCCTACGTGCGCTTCGGCGACTGGCCCGCGGTGCTGCTCGCGCTCGCGGCGCTGGCGTTCGTCGCGCTGCGCGGGCGCTCCCGGTAAAATTTGCGCGCGATGCTTACCTTCCAGCAGCTCATCCTCCGATTGAACGATTTCTGGGACAAACGCGGCTGCGTGCTGCTGCAGCCCTACGACATGGAAATGGGCGCGGGCACCTTTCACACCGCGACGTTCCTGCGCGCGATCGGACCCGAACCCTGGAACGCGGCCTACGTCCAGCCCTCGCGCCGCCCCAAGGACGGCCGCTATGGCGACAATCCGAACCGCCTGCAGCACTTCTACCAGTACCAGGTATCGCTGAAGCCCTCGCCCGCCGACATCCAGGACATCTATCTCGAATCGCTGGTGGCGCTGGGCATCAATCCCAAGGAACACGACATCCGGTTCGTCGAGGACGACTGGGAGTCGCCCACGCTTGGCGCCTGGGGGCTGGGCTGGGAAGTCTGGCTCGACGGCATGGAAATCACCCAGTTCACCTACTTCCAGGAAGTCGGTTCGCTGCCGTGCAAGCCGGTGCTGGGCGAAATCACCTACGGCCTGGAGCGCCTGGCGATGTACCTGCAGGGCAAGGAATCGATTTACGACCTCGTCTGGACGCCCGGCGTGACCTACGGCAACGTCTACCATCAGAACGAAGTCGAGCAGTCGCGCTACAACTTCGAGCTGTCCAACACCGAAATGCTGTTCCGCCATTTCGGCGAATTCGAATCGGAGGCAAAGCGCCTGATCGAAGCGCAGTGCGTGCTGCCCGCCTACGAAATGGTCCTCAAGGCCTCGCACACCTTCAACCTGCTCGATGCGCGCGGCGCCATCTCCGTTACCGAGCGCGCCGCCTACATCGGCCGCGTCCGCACGCTGGCCCGTGCCGTGGCGCAGGCCTACTATGAATCGCGCGAGCGGCTGGGCTTCCCGATGGTCAAGGCGGCTTAAGTGGAAGCTACGCTGCTGGTCGAACTGCTCACCGAGGAACTACCGCCGAAGTCACTCAAGACGTTAAGCGAGGTTTTTGCTTCTACCCTGTCTGCCGATCTGCAGAAAAGCGGATTCCTTGCCGACCGCAGCAAGACTGACGCGTTTGCCACTCCCCGCCGTCTCGCCGTTCTGATCTCAGGAACAAAAGAGCGTTCGCCCGATTCAGAGCGCGATGTCCAGGGGCCGCCGGTCACCGCTGTAGCGCAGGCGGTCAGCGGTTTCGCAAAAAAGAACGGCATTGCGGTAGAGGCTTTGAAGAAGCAGCAAGGACCGAAGGGCGAAATCTACGTTGCCCACGTGTCAGTTAAAGGACAGGCACTGGGCGAAGTGCTGCCCGGCAAAGTGGAAACCGCGCTGAAAGCGCTGCCTATTCCGAAAATCATGCGCTGGGGTTCGGGCGAAGCACAGTTTGTCCGCCCGGTACATGGCCTGGTGATGATGCATGGTTCCAAGATCGTCGCTGGCTCTGTTCTCGGCTTGCAGTCAGGTAACAAGACACACGGCCACCGCTTCATGAGTTCGGGCGAGATCGTCCTGGCGAACGCAGACGAATACGAGCAGAAATTGCTGGCCGCAAACGTCGTCGCTGATTTCAGCAAGCGAAAAGTCGAAATCGAGAAACTGCTGCAGGCTGAGGCAAAGAAGAAGAACGCAAGCCTGGGCGAATACCAAGCGCTACTGGATGAAGTGGCCGCGCTGGTTGAGCATCCCAGCGTCTACGTCGGCGAATTCGACAAGGCCTTCCTCGAAGTGCCGCAGGAATGCCTGATCCTCACCATGCGGCAGAACCAGAAATACTTCCCGCTGTTCGACGCGAAGGGACAGCTGACCGGCAAATTCCTCATCGTGTCGAACATGAAAATCGCCGATCCGCGCCACCTCATCGGCGGCAACCAGCGTGTGGTGCGGCCGCGGCTGGAGGATGCGCGCTTCTTCTACAACCAGGACCGCAAACAGCGGCTCGAAGACCGTATCTCGCTGCTCGCCAAGGTGGTTTATCACAACAAGCTCGGCAGCCAGCTCGACCGCGTGCAGCGCGTCAAGCTGCTGGCCGGAAAGATCGCGCGCGCACTCGGTGCGGACGCTCTGCAGGCCGAGCGCGCCGCGGAACTCGCCAAGGCGGACCTGCTCACCGGCATGGTGGGAGAGTTCCCGGAACTGCAGGGCATCATGGGGCGCTACTACGCGCTGCATGACAAGGAACCCGTAGCCGTCGCGGATGCGATCGAAGCGCATTACCGCCCGCGCTTCGCGGGCGACCGCCTTCCCGAGGGCCCGATCGCCTGCGCGGTCGCACTCGCCGACAAGCTAGACGCGCTTGTCAGCATATTTTCGGTCGGCGGAGCTCCGACCGGCGAGAAAGACCCCTACGGACTACGGCGCGCCGCCCTCGGAATAGCACGTATCCTAGTCGAAGCACGCTTACCGCTTGAACTTCCGAAACTCATTTCGGATGCGGCAGAAACCTTTGGGAAAGGAAAAATTCCCGAAAAAATCCGCGCTGATGTCTACGATTTCGTTCTGGAACGACTTCGCAGTTATTTGCGCGACAAGAGTTTTTCCACAAACGAAATTGAAGCTGTTCTGAGTCAGAATCCTGAACGAGTAGACCTTGTTTTAGATCGGGTCAACGCTGTAAAGGTATTTGGAGCCCTTTCCGAAGCAAAGAGTCTCGCAGCTGCCAACAAACGCATTCGCAATCTGCTGAAGAATGCTCCTCCTACGGACGGAAACGCCATCAAGCAAAGAAATTGGGAATCTCCAGAAGAAGCAGCGCTATTCAACGCTTTGAACACGCTTGGTCCGGAAATCGTTGGACACTTTGCCCGTCTTGAGTACAAAGAGGCACTTCTGACTCTCGCGAGATTTAAGACACCCGTCGACAACTTTTTCGACAAAGTACTAGTGCTTGCGGATGATCCTTCACTGCGAAATAGCAGGCTCGATTTGCTGCGCAGCCTTGAAGGATTCATGAATCAGGTCGCAGACATTTCCAAGCTCGCAATCGAAAAATGAAGCTCGTCATCCTTGACCGCGACGGCACCATCAACCAGGACAGCGAGCAGTACATCAAGTCACCCTTGGAGTGGAAGCCGATCCCGGGCAGTCTTGAGGCGATAGCGCGCCTGACGCAGGCCGGCTGGCGCTGCGTGGTGGCGACCAACCAGTCGGGCATCGCGCGGGGCCTGTTCGACATGTCGACGCTGAACGCGATCCACAGCGAGATGCACCGCGCGGTCGGCCAGGCGGGCGGGCGGATAGACGCCATCTTTTTCTGCCCGCACGCGGCCGATTCGAACTGCGAGTGCCGCAAGCCCAAGCCCGGCCTGCTCAGGGAAATCGGCGCGCGCCTCAACGTCGAACTGGAGGGCGTGCCGATGATCGGCGATTCCCTGCGCGATCTGGAGGCCGCCGCCGCAGTCGGTGCGCAGCCCTATCTGGTGCTCACCGGCAAGGGGAAAAAGACGCGCGATGCCGGCGGACTGCCGCAGGGTACGCAGGTCTTCGCCGATCTGGCCGCAATCGCGGCGCGGCTGGCGCCATGACTGCGCATTTATGACCATCGTGCGCTCGGCCCTGTTCTGGCTCGCGCTGCTGATTTTCACCCCGCCCTACGCCCTCCTCGCGATCGCCAGCGCGCCGCTGCCGCGCATGGCGCGCTACCGCATCATCTCCGGCTGGTCGCGGCTCATGCTCTGGTGCCTGCGCGGCCTGTGCGGCATCCGCTGGAGCATCGAGGGGCGCGAGCACCTGCCGCGCGTGCCGTCGGTGATCCTGTCCAAGCACCAGTCGGCCTGGGAGACCCTCGCCTTCCAGGAAATCTTCCCGCCGCAGGTGCACGTGCTCAAGCGCGAGCTGCTGTGGATCCCGTTCTTCGGCTGGGGCCTGGCGCTGATGAGCCCGATCGCGATCGACCGCGGCCGCGGCCTGGCGGCGCTTCGGCAGATGGCGCGCCGCGGCAAGGAGCGCCTGGAGCAGGGCTTCTGGGTGGTGGTGTTCCCGGAGGGCACGCGCGTCGCGCCCGGCAGAACGCGCAGGTACCAGCTGGGCGGGGCCTGGCTCGCCGCGCACGCCGGTGCAGCCGTAGTGCCGGTAGCGCACAATGCGGGGCGGGTCTGGCCGCGCAATTCCTTCCTCAAGTATCCAGGGGAGGTGAAGGTGCGGATCGGGCCGCCGATCGACAGCGCCGGGCGCGACCCGGAGACGATCAACGCGATGGCGGAAAAGTGGATCGAGACGCAGCAAAAGACGCTGGACAGCTAGCGGGGTCAGGACAGCTGGCGCTGTTCGACGAACCGGCGCCGGAGGGCGCGGCGCCGCTGCGCCATGTGCTGCTCGCCGGGCAGGCGGTCGAATACCGCTTCGAGCGCAGGCAGCGCCGCACCATCGGCATCAGGATCGACGAACACGGCCTCTCTGTCGCGGCGCCGATGCGCGCGCCCTGGCGCGAGATCGAAGGCTTTCTGCACGAGAAGTCGCGCTGGATACTCGCCAAGCTCCAGGCCCGAGCGGCCGCTGGCAAGCCGCGCCCGCTGTTCGGCGAGAGCGGCGAGTCCCTTCCCTTGCATGGACGGGAAGTCGTGCTGGTCGTGTCGCAGGCAAAACGCGCGGTAGGCCTCATTGAAACGGAACTGCATATCGCCACCCCCGAGCCGCACCGCAGGGGGGCGGTGCGCGCGCTGCTGCTGCGCTGGCTGAAATCCCGCGCCCTGGAGATGCTGGCACCGCGCGTGGCGCACTACGCGGCGCGCGTCAGCCTGCCGCCGCCGCCCCTGAAGCTCTCGAATGCCCGCACGCAGTGGGGCGTGTGCATGGCCAGCGGGCGTATTCGCCTCTCCTGGCGGCTGGTGCACCTCGATCCGGAACTGGCCGACTACGTGGTGGCCCACGAAGTCGCGCACCTCGTCGAACTCAACCACTCGGAGCGCTTCTGGGCGCTGGTCGAATGGCTGTATCCTCACTGGCGCGAAGCGCGCGAACGCATCGAACACGACGCCGCAACCATTCCCAGAATTTGAGGACGACGATGAGACTCCTTCATACCATGCTCCGGGTCGGCAACCTCGAGCGCTCCGTGAAGTTCTACACCGAGGTGCTCGGCATGAAACTGCTGCGCACCACCGACCGGCCCGAGCAGAAATATTCGCTCGCCTTCGTCGGCTACGACAGCGAGGACAAGGCCGCGGTGCTGGAACTGACCTACAACTACGGCACGGAAAAATACGACCTTGGCTCCGCCTTCGGCCACATCGCCCTCGAATTCCCCGACGTCGCGAAGGCCTGCGAAGCCGTCCGCAGCAAGGGCGGCACCGTGACCCGCGAGGCCGGCCCGGTCAAGGGCGGCACCACGGTGATCGCCTTCGTGCAGGACCCCGACGGCTACAAGATCGAGTTCATCGAGCACAAGTGAACAAAACCACCCGCAATGCAGTGGTCGTCGGGGGCACCCGCATCCCCTTCGCCCGCAGCAACACCGCCTACGCGACAATCGGCAACCAGGAAATGCTCACCGCGGCTCTCAAGGCGCTGGTGGATCGGTTCAATCTCAAGGGCGAGATTCTCGGCGAAGTCGCCGCCGGCGCGGTCATCAAGCATGCGCGCGACTGGAACCTGGCGCGCGAAGCGGCGCTCGGCAGCGGCCTCGATCCGCATACGCCCGCCTACGACCTGCAGCGCGCCTGCGGCACCAGCCTCACGACGACCGCGCAGCTCGCGCAGCGCATCGCCCTGGGCGAAATCGACTGCGCCATCGCGGGCGGCGTGGATACCGCGAGCGACGTGCCGATCGTCTACAGCCGCGGCCTGCAACAGATCGTCCTGGAGAGCTCGCGGGCCAGGTCGCTGGGCGGCCGGCTTTCGCCCTGGCTCAAGCTGCGGCCAAGGCACCTCAAACCCTCGTTTCCCGGCGTCTCCGAGCCGCGCACCGGCATGTCCATGGGCGAGCACACCGAACTCATGGCAAAGGAATGGCAGATCGGCCGCCAGGCGCAGGACGAACTCGCGCTCGCCAGCCACAACAAGGGCTCCGCGGCGTGGAATGCGGGCTTCTATGACGACCTCGTCGTTCCTTACGGCGGCCTCAAGCGCGACAACAATCTGCGCGACGACGCAAGCATCGAGGCGATGGCCAAGCTGAAGCCCGCGTTCGACCGCAGCGCTGCCGGCACGCTCACCGCCGCCAACAGCACGCCGCTCACCGACGGCGCCTCCTGCGTGCTGCTCGCGTCGGAGGACTGGGCACGTGCACGAAGCCTGCCGATCCAGGCGCGCTTCGTCGATTACGCAGTCGCCGCCGTGGACTATGTCGGCATGAAGGGCCCGCGCGAAGGCCTGCTCATGGCGCCGACCTATGCCGTGCCGCAGATGCTGGATCGCGCCGGCATCGCGCTGCAGGACTTCGACATCTACGAAATCCACGAAGCCTTCGCCGCGCAGGTGCTATGCACGCTGAAGGCCTGGGAATCGGAAGACTATTGCCGGGCGAAGCTCGGCCGCAAGGCGCCGCTGGGCGCGATCGACCGCGCCAAAATGAATCCCGTTGGCAGCAGCGTGGCGCTGGGCCATCCTTTCGCTGCCACCGGCACCCGGATCGTGGCGACCTTGGCGAAGGAACTCGAGCAAAGGGGCAGCGGCCGCGGCCTTATTTCCATCTGCACCGCGGGCGGCATGGGCGTCACCGCGATACTCGAGCGCTGATGCGCTGCGCAATGCGCACGTAGTCCCCGGGCGAGAGGTTTTCCGGCCTGAGTTTCGGATCGATCCCGAGTTCTTCGTAGTCCTGCGGCGCGAGCGGCAAGGCATTGCGCAAGGTCTTGCGCCGCGCGCTGAACGCCTCGCGCACGACTTTCTCCAGCACCTCCGCGTCGAACTTGATCTTTTCCCCGAGCGGGACCAGGCGCACCACGGCCGAGTCCACCTTGGGCGGCGGACGGAAAGCGCCGGGCGAGACATTGAACAGTTTCTTCATGCTGAAACGCGTCTGCAGCATCACCGATAGCCGGCCGTATTCGGGCGTGGACGGCTTCGCCACCATCCGCTCGACGACTTCCCGCTGCAGCATGAAGTGCATGTCGCGCACCCGGTCGGCATGGCGCGAGAGATGGAACAGGATCGGCGTCGAGATGTTGTAGGGAAGGTTGCCGACGATCCGCAGGTCCGCCGGAAAAGACGAAAAATCGTAGCCGAGCGCGTCCGCGGTCACGACGGTCAGTTCCCGGGAAGAAAATTCCTGCGAGAGCCCGGCCGCGAGATCGCGGTCGATCTCGATCGCGGTCAGGTGTCCGATGCGCTCGAGCAGCGGCCGGGTCAGAGCGCCTTCGCCGGGGCCGATCTCGACGACGGCGTCGCCGCCCGATGGCGCAACGGCATCCAGGATGCGCTTGAGAATTCCGGGGTCGTGCAGGAAATGCTGGCCAAAACGCTTGCGCGTTTTCATTCGCTTCGCTTGCGCGGCCTCACTTGTCCTCGAGGCGTAATTCGACGTAGGTGCGGTCGCGCAGCTGGCGCAGCCACTCCTGGTAGGCCTCGTCCGCCTTGCGCTCCCTGAGCGCCATGCGGGCCTGCACGCGCCTGCGGTCCTGCGTCATGCCGCCGGAGCGGCGTTCGAGCACCTGCACCAGGTGCCAGCCGAAGGGCGACTTGAACGGCTGGCTGATCTCGCCCGGCTTGAGCGCGTTCATGGCGCGCTCGAACTCGCCCACCGTATCCCCGGGCAGCAGCCAGTCCAGGTCGCCGCCGCGCGAAGCGCTGCCGTCCGCCGAGTACTTGCGCGCCATCTCGGCGAAATCCGCGCCACCGGTGACGATGCGCTCGCGTATGTCGGCCAGCCTGCGCTGCGCGTCGGCTTCGGACACGAGTTCGTTGGTCCGTATCAGAATGTGCCGCGCGTGGGTCTGCTCCACCGGCGCGCCCTCTTCCACGCCGCGGCGCTCGACCAGCCGCAGGACGTGAAAGCCGCCGGGGCTGCGCAGCACTGCGCTGGTCTCGCCCGTTTTCATGCCTTTCACGGCGGCCGCGAATATCTCGGGCAGGCGGTCCTCGGAGCGCCAGCCCATCGCCCCGCCCTGCAGCGCGTCGGGTGCATCCGAGAAGCCGGCCGCGACCTTGGCGAACTCCACCCCCGACAGCAGTTCGGCGCGCGCTTTCTCGGCCTTCGTCCGTCCCTGGTCGATCTGTTCCGGGCTCGCCTGGTCCGGCAGGCGCACCAGGATGTGCGCGAGGTTGTATTCGTTGCGCGCGCCGCTGGTACTCTGGGCCTCGGCAAGATATTGGTCGATTTCGCCGTCGCTCACCTCGATGCGGTCGTCGACCTCGCGTTCCCGCAACCTCTGCATCTCGATCTGCTCGCGCACTTCATCGCGGAATTTGTCGAACGGGACGCCGTCCTTCTCCAGCGCCACGCGGAACGCGGGCAGCGACATCTTGTTGTTGTCCGCGATGCGCTCCAGCGCGCGGTCGAGCTGGATCTCCTCGACCCGGATGCCGTTTTCCGCAGCCAGCTGCAACTGCGCCTTGTCGAGGATCAGGCGGTCGAGCACCTGGCGCTCGAGAACGCTGCTCTCCGGCAGCGGCGTGCCCTGACGCCGCAACTCCCGCTCGGCAAACGCCCGGCGCGCGGCGAGTTCCGACGCCGTGATCACCTCCTTGCCGACGACGGCGACGATGCGGTCCACCAGCACGATGCGCTGCGGCTGCCGCGCAGTCTGTCGCGGCGCGCCCACCTGACCCTGCACCGCCGGCGACGCGGTTGAAGATGCAGGAGTGGCAGGCACCGGCGCCTGGGCTTGGGCGACGCCGAAGAAAAAGAGCCCCGCCGCCAGCAGCAATCTCATCGAAGCTCCGTCAGAAAACCTGCCCGAAAGGCAGGGGCTGCCGCATGCTCGGCGGCACCAGGCTTCCCTGCATGGGATTCGTCACCGCATAGCCGGGGACGTTGCGCCGTAACAGGGTCTCGATCTCGTCCGAACCGACGCTGCCGAATCCATTCAATTCCAACTGGAAGAAAATTGCCGTCGACGAGGTCTGCGTCAAGGTCTGCAGACGCTGCAGCGCGGTACGGAACACCCAGCAGCCTGCGTTGTATTCCATTCCCGCGATTCCCTGTACTAGGACACCGCCCTCAAATGAATAGTTCAGGCGTCCAATGGCATACCATCCCGGTCTGACCGGCCATTGGCCGGAAAAATCCACCTCCTTGATCGTCGGCGCAACCTCCCGGTTGTAGCGGAAGCTGGCGCTGATGACCTTTGCGATCTCCGGCGCATAGCGCGCCGACACGGTAAAAAGCTCTGCCTGGGTCATTGCCGAGTTGGCCTCGATCGTACCGTCCAGCGCGAGCCCGCCCTTCACGTTCCCGCCGATGGAGGCAATCCAATTGGACGCACCCGAGCCGATCGGGGGCGTGGTCGGCGTCAGTCCCACGAGTTCGCTCGAGAAGTAGTAGCGCTGGCCGAATGTAGCGCGCATCAATTCCTGGCCGGTCGACGTCAGCAGCCGCGAGGTCGCCGCCATGGTCAGCTGGTTGGCATCGCCGAAGCGGTCGCCGCCCGCGAACCGGTTCTCGGTGAACAACTGCGTGAAGTTGAAATCCGCGAGGCCTGTATCGAAGATCGGCACCTGGTCCTGGTTGCGGTAAGGCGCGTAAACGTAAAACATGCGCGGCTCGAAGGTCTGCGTGACATCCTTGCCGAACCAGCGCGTTTCGCGATCGAACACGAGGCCGCCATCCAGGCTGGCCCAGGGCACGGAAACGCTCTGCTTTTCGGGTTGCCCCGCGGCAGTTTGCGTGAGGTTGTAGTTGGCGTAGTGCAATCCGAGTTTCGGCGTCAGAAAATACCCGGGCGCAAGGATCGGCGCCGTCACCGTGGGATTGAACTGGACGCGCGCGCCATCCACCATCGCCGGGCTCGCGAAACGCACGTATTCGGCCGGCAGCGCGAGGTCGAACCGTCCCGCAATATCGTTCTTCGCGGTACCGAAGTTGATTTGCGGCAGGCGGTTGTACGGCGGCGTGATCGGCGCCAGCGGGTCCTGCAGCGTCTGGTACTGCTGCACCAGGCTGTTGACATAAAAGCCCATACCAGCGACCGCACCGCTGTAATTCAGGGCCGCCTGCTGCGGCAGAACGCCGGTCGAGATCTGCCGCACCTGCGAGCTAAGGTCCACGAAGTAGCGGTAGTCGGATACCTTGTTGTAGTCGATGGTGGCGCGCAGCCCAGGCGTGATCTGCTGGTCCTGCTGCAGCGAGAATCCGTAGCGCGACGAGCCGAATATGTTGTCATGCGGCATGTAGTCCAACCGCATCTCGCCCCGGTACGTCGACCCCATGAAGCGCAAATCCGTCTTCAGCTGCTCGCCCCGTTTCGTCATTTCGGTCGGCGCCACGATGAGGTCACGCTCCGGTGCGATGTTCCAGTAATATGGCACCGACACCTCGATGCCCCGCGTCGTGCTGTGCGAATAATAGGGCGACAGGATCCCCGACTTGCGCTGGTTGTCGAGAGAGAATGAACCGTAAGGCACCGGCATGACCGTAGTGTCGTAGAACTTGAGGCGGCCGTCGTGAATGGTGGCCACATGATTTTCGCTGTCGATCTCATACTCGCGCGCTTCGATCCGCCAGTCCTCCTTGCCAGGCTCGCAGGAGGTAAAGGTGCCGTTCACCGTCCGGATCTTGCTCTGGCCGAGGAATTCGAGCCGTTCGGCGGTGCCGTGCGTGGTCACGGTCTCGCCCGGCATGATGAAGTTCGAGCCCTCGAACACGCCCGTGCCGTCCTGCGTGTTGTAGCGCAGGCGCGGGCCGAAGTACCGGTTGCCCCCGCGCAGCATCCGCACGCCCCCGTTAGCCTCGACGCGGCCGAATTCCTGGTTGTAGCGCAGATATTCGCTGTAGATCGTCAGGTCTTCGCGCTGGAACTCGACCTTGCCCTGCGCCGTGACCTCGAGCTCGGAGACGCCCTCGATCTTCTCGGCATCGATGGTGGTCGGCCCTTTCGGCTTGGCGGCCGGGGGAGCAGCAGGTACGGCGGTCTGCGCCCAGGCAAGCTGCGCGCCGCAGAACAGGAAAGTCAGCGCGGCGAGTCGCGCCGGACGGTGCTGCATGAGGGGAAGCATTCGACGCGTTTTTTGAGAATGAAAAGTGTCATAATTCCGCGCACTTCGCAATGGATTTCAGGCTTTCCGCGCTCGAACGCTGGATCGGCGCACACTTTCCGGACGTCCCTTTCACTCTGGCCCCGGCATCGGAGGATGCGAGCTTCCGGCGCTATTTCCGCGCCAGGCTCGCCGATGGGCGCAGTTTCGTCGTCATGGATGCACCGCCCGGGAAGGAAGATTGCAGCCCTTTCATCCGCGTCGCTGGGGTGTTCTCCGAGGCTGGCGCGCATGTGCCCGCTATCCACGCGCAGGACGCGAAAAACGGATTTTTGCTGCTGGAAGACCTCGGCAACGCGACTTTTCTGGATTTTTTTGGCGCCAATGACCCCCAAGGAGCCTATGTCGCGGCGACGGACGCCCTGATCCGCATCCAGCGCGCGAGCCGGCCCGGCGTTCTGCCCGATTACGATCGCGCGCTGCTGGAGCGGGAACTGCACTTGTTTCCCGACTGGTATATCGCCCGGCAGCTGCGGTATGAACTGGCGCCGCCCGATCGAGAGGTGCTGGAGAAGACGTTTGAATCGCTGCTGGCCAATAACCTGGCGCAACCCAAGGTCTTCGTGCACCGCGACTACCACTCCCGCAACCTGATGGTTTGCGAGCCGCTGCCGGGAATCCTCGATTTCCAGGACGCCGTCTATGGGCCGATCACCTACGACCTGGTGTCCCTGCTGCGCGACGCCTATGTACGCTGGGAAGAGGAACGGGTACTCGACTGGGCGGCGCGCTATTGGGACAAGGCGCGCAAGGCCGGCCTCCCGGTACGCGCCGATTTCGCCGAGTTCTACCGCGATTTCGAGTGGATGGGCGCGCAGCGCCAGCTCAAGGTGGCTGGAATTTTCGCGCGCCTGTGCCATCGCGACGGCAAGCAGCGCTATCTGGCCGACATCCCGCGGGTCCTCGGCTACCTGCTCGCCACCTGCCGGCGCTACCGCGAACTGACCCCGCTGGCGCAGCTGCTCGACACGCTGGCGTCGCAATGAAGGCCATGATCCTCGCTGCCGGCCGTGGCGAGCGGCTGCGGCCGCTCACCGAGTCGGTCCCGAAGCCGCTGGTCGAGGTCGCCGGGCAGACGCTGCTCGGGCGCCATCTGGAGCGCCTCGCGCACGCCGGTTTCACCCAGGCCGTGATCAACGTCTCGCACCTGGCGGAAAAAATCATCGCGCGCTTCGGCCATGGCTCGCCGCCGGGGCTACGGATCGACTGGTCGCAGGAGGCCGACCCCATGGAGACCGCGGGCGGCATCGCGCAGGCGCGCGCGCTGCTCGGCCCGGATCCTTTTCTGCTGGTGAACGCGGACATCTGGTGCGACTACGATTTCTCCGGCTTGCGGGATTTCGCGCTGGGAGCGCGCCTCTCCCACCTGGTGCTGGTGCCTAACCCGGTGCAGCATCCCGGCGGCGACTTTTCATTCGATGGCGGCATCGTCGGCAACGGAGCCGCCCCGCGCTACACTTATGCGGGCATCGCGGTGATATCGCCGCGGCTTGTTGCAAGTGTCGCCACGGGCCGGAAGGCGCAACTGGCGCCGCTGTGGCGTGCGGCCGCGGAGCGCGGCGAAGTGACCGGCGAACTGTATGAGGGCCGCTGGAGCGATGTCGGAACCCCGCAGCGCCTCGCCGCGCTGCGGGAGGGGCTGAATAACATATG
Source organism: Burkholderiales bacterium (assembly GCA_035308765.1). Lineage (GTDB taxonomy): Bacteria > Pseudomonadota > Gammaproteobacteria > Burkholderiales > SG8-39 > RBG-16-66-20. The sequence goes on along the minus strand of DATGGA010000040.1, from coordinate 41,190 downwards.
AAACCGAACGACCTCGACCCCATCCTCCACGGCGCGCGCCGCGCGCGCCTGGCCCAGGCCATGCAGGGCGGCGTCGCGATCCTGCCGACCGCGCCCGAACGCATCCGCAATCGCGACACGCACTATCCCTATCGCTTCGACAGCCATTTTTACTACCTCACCGGATTTCCGGAACCCGAAGCCGCGCTCGTGATCGTGGCCGGCGCGCAACCGCGCAGCCTGCTGTTCTGCCGCGAAAAGGACGCTGAGCGCGAAACCTGGGATGGCTTCCGCTTCGGGCCGCAGGCTGCGCGCGAACGCTTCGGTTTCGACGAGGCCCATCCGATAGCGGAGCTGGATGCGAAAGTTGCCGAGCTGCTCGGCGACCAGCCGGCGCTCTATTACCCTGTGGGCGCCGACGCCGGTTGGGATGCGCGCGCCATGGGCTGGCTGAATGCCGTGCGCGCCAATGCACGAGCCGGGGTCGGCGCTCCCGAGCGCGTGCAGGACGTGCGCGCCCTGGTCGATGAAATGCGGCTGGTGAAGGATGCGCACGAGCTCGACGTGATGCGCCGGGCGGCTGCGATATCTGCCGTCGCGCACCGGCGCGCGATCAAGGCGGCGCGCCCGGGCCGCTACGAATACGAGCTCGAAGCCGAACTGCTGCACGAATTCCGCCGCAGCGGCGCCGCATTCCCCGCCTATTGGCCGATCGTCGCGGGCGGCGCCAATGCCTGCGTGCTGCATTACGTATCGAACGACGCCGTGCTGCGCGACGGCGACCTGGTGCTGATCGACGCCGGCTGCGAACTTGCGGGTTACGCCTCGGACATCACGCGCTGCTTCCCCGTGGGCGCGCGCTTCTCGGCTGCGCAGCGCGAGGTCTACGAACTGGTGCTCGCGGCGCAGGCCGCGGCGATCGCCAGGGTATGCGCGGGCAATGCCTGGAACGAACCGCACGACGCCGCGGTGCGCGTGCTGGCCCAGGGAATGCTCGATCTCAAGCTGCTGTCCGGAACTCTCGAAGAGGTTCTGGAGAAGGAAACCTACAAGCGCTTCTACATGCACCGCACGGGCCATTGGCTGGGCCTCGACGTGCACGACGCCGGCGACTACAAGCGCGCCGGGAAATGGCGCACGCTCGCGCCCGGCATGGTGCTCACGGTGGAACCAGGGCTGTACATCCGTGCCGCGGATGATGTGCCCGAGCGCCTGCGCGGCATCGGCGTGCGCATCGAAGACGACGTGCTCGTGACCGAAAAAGGCTGCGAGGTGATCACATCGGCCACGCCCAAGAGCATCGCCGACATCGAGGCGTTGAAGCGCGATGCCGCTTGAGGTTTCGATCCGCGGCGCGGGTCCGGTCGGCTGCGTGCTGGCACTGGCGCTGCAGCGATCGGGCAGGACCCTCGCCCTGCACGGCCGAAAACATCTTCCGGGGAAACAGCCCCTCAGGCCCATCGCGCTGTCGCATGCCAGCCGTCTGATTCTCGAGCGCGTCGGCCTCTGGCAGATGCTCGCGCCAACGCCCATCGAAACCATCCATATATCCCAGCAGGGCGCGTTCGGCCGCACGCGCCTGGGCGCCGCCGACGCCGGGGTTCCCGCCCTGGGCTACGTGGTGGACTACGAGTCCTTGTCGAATGCTCTTCTTGCCCGGCTTGAAATCGCCGGCATTCGGCTCCGGCAGGAGCCTGGCGACGCGCTCCTCGTGGTCCACTCCGAAGGAACTGCAAGCGAGTTGCAGGAAAAGACCTACGGCCAGGAAGCGATCGTTGCGCTCGTCACCGCGCGGCCGGCGCCCGCAGGTACCGCTTGGGAGCGCTTCACGCCGCAGGGGCCGCTTGCGCTGCTGCCGCTCGGCGGGCGTTATTGCACTGTGTGGGGCATGGCACCTGAACGGGCACGGGAACTGTGCGACGCGCCGGCAGCCGATTTCCTCGCGGCGCTCTCGCGCGCCTTCGGCCGGCGCGCCGGAGAATTCACCGCGGTCGCCGAACGCAGCCGCGCTCCGCTCGGACTGCGCGTGCGGCCCTCTCGCGTCGGCGTGCGCGAAGCCTACGTCGGCAACGCGGCGCAAACACTGCATCCGGTCGCAGGACAAGGCCTCAACCTCGGCTTGCGCGATGCCTGGGATCTGGCGCAGGTCTTGCGTGACGCGAACGATCCGGGCGATGCGCGAGTGCTGGCACGCTTCGCCGCCATGCGCCGCATCGACGCCATGGCGACCGTGCGGGTCACGGATTTTCTCGCCGGCGCATTTCTCGGCGTTGACCCGCTGGCGGGCCTGATTCGAGGAATTGGATTAACTGCATTGGACACTTGCTTGCCGGCGCGGCGCTTTTTTGCGCGCCGCATGATTTTCGGCGCCTCCGCGTTGCCATGAGGTTGCGGCATGCGCAATGCGTGTTTGAAATACGCAACAGTGCCGCTGTTTTCCGCGGCGGAACGCGCTAGAATTCGCTCCCCTCGCTCAACCCCCAGCCACCACAACTGATGCAACTCGGGATGCACGTGTTGCGCAACGGACTGTTCGTTGCCCCGATGGCGGGGGTCACCGACCGGCCGTTCCGCACGCTTTGCCGGCGCTTCGGCGCCGGCCTTGCGGTGTCCGAGATGGTGTCTTCGCGCCCGGAGCTGCGCGGCACCCGCAAATCGCGCCTGCGCCTGGAACATCGCGGCGAGACCGGTCCCGTTTCGGTGCAGATCGCAGGCGCCGAGCCGGCGATGATGGCCGAGGCCGCGCGCGTCAACGCGGCCGAGGGCGCCCAGATCATCGACATCAACATGGGCTGCCCGGCAAAGAAGGTATGCAACGTCGCCGCCGGCTCCGCGCTGCTGTCGGATGAATCGCTGGTGGCGCGCATCCTCGAGGCGGTAGTGGCCGCTGCCGGCGTGCCGGTGACGCTCAAGATACGCACTGGCCCCGACCCGGCGCGGCGCAATGCCCTGCGCATCGCGCGCATCGCCGAGGCCGCCGGCGTGCAGTTGCTCGCGGTGCACGGACGCACCCGCGCCTGCGGCTTTCGCGGCGAGGCCGAATTCGAGACCGTCGCCGAGGTCAAGGCGGGCGTACGGATCCCGGTGATTGCCAATGGCGACATCGCCACGCCTGAAGAGGCGATGCGGGTGCTGGCGCACACCGGCGCCGACGGCATCATGATCGGGCGCGCCGCGCACGGCCGTCCCTGGATTTTCCGGGAGTTCGCGCATTTCCTGGAGGCCGGCGAGCACCTCGCTCCTCCGTCGGTCATGGAGATGGGCGCGGTAGCGTTGGAGCATCTGGAAGGCATTTACTCGCTTTACGGCGAGCAGCTGGGCCTGCGCATCGCGCGCAAGCACATCGGCTGGTACACGCGCGGGCTGCCGGGCGGCGAAGCCTTCCGCCGCGAGGCCAATACGATCGAATCCGCCCGTGCGCAGCACGCCGCAGTCGGTCGATTCTTCGATGGATTGATGGCATGAGCCGGAACACCGAGCTCGCCGACGCCGTGAAGCGGTCGCTCGAGCGCTACTTCCGGGACATGGACGGCGAGCAGCCGACCGCGATCTACGACATGGTGCTGAAGAACATCGAGCGGCCATTGATCGAGACAGTGCTCGGCAAGGCCGCGGGCAACCAGAGCGCCGCGGCAGCGATGCTCGGCATCGACCGCAATACCCTGCGCAAGAAAATCCAGCAGCTGCGGATCAAGGCGTGACGGTCGCGAGGGCGCTCGTCAGCGTCTCCGACAAGACTGGCGTGGTGGACCTGTGCCGGGCCCTGGTTGGGCTCGGCGTGCAGATCCTGTCCACCGGCGGCACGGCGAAGCTGCTCGAGAAGGAAAGCATCCGCGTCACCGAGGTTTCGGCGCACACCGGATTTCCCGAGATGCTCGACGGGCGCGTCAAGACACTGCACCCGAAGATCCACGGCGGCATCCTCGCGCGGCGCGAATCGCGCGAGCACATGGCCGCGATCGAAAAGGCGGGCATCCCGCCGATCGACCTGGTGGTGGTCAACCTCTACCCGTTCGAGGCGACGGTGGCCGACCCGGACTGCCGGCTGGAGACCGCGATCGAGAACATCGACATCGGCGGCCCGACGCTGCTGCGCGCCGCAGCCAAGAACCACGCTGGCGTCGCTGTGGTGGTGGACCCGGGCGATTACGCCGGCGTGCTGGAGGAAATCCGCGCTACCGGAGGCGTGTCTGTCGCGATGCGCCTCGCCCTGGCGAAAAAAGTCTTCGCCCACACCGCGGCCTACGACGGCGCGATCGCGAACTTCCTGTTCTCCATCGACGGCGGGGAAAGGCGCGCTGCCTACCCGGGCGTCCTGAGCCTGCAGTTCCGCAAGGTCCAGGACATGCGCTACGGCGAGAACCCGCACCAGTCGGCCGCGTTCTACCGCGACCAGCATCCGGTGGCGGGCGGCATCGCCTCGTTCTCCGTACTGCAAGGGAAAGAGCTCTCATATAACAATGTCGCGGACTCGGACGCCGCCTGGGAGTGCGTGAAAAGCTTTGCCGAGCCGGCCTGCGTCATCGTCAAGCATGCCAATCCCTGCGGCGTCGGCATCGGCGACAACTCGCTCGAGGCCTACCGCAAGGCGTTCAGGACCGATCCGACCTCCGCGTTCGGCGGCATCCTCGCCTTCAACCGCGCGCTGGACCGTGCCGCCGCCGAGGAGATCGGCAAGCAGTTCGCCGAAGTCGTCATCGCACCGCGCATCGAGCCCGCGGCGCGTGAGCTCCTGGCTGCCAGGCAGAACCTGCGCGTGCTGGAAGTGCCGCTGTCGCGCGATTCGCAAGTCCATGACTACAAGCGCGTCGGCGGCGGGCTGCTGGTCCAGAGCAGCGATGCAAAGGTGCTAGAGAAAAAAAACCTGGCGGTAAAGACAAAGAAGCAGCCCACCGAAGCGCAGTGGTCGGACCTGCTGTTTGCATGGAAAGTGGCGAAGTTCGTGAAATCGAACGCCATCGTGTTCTGCCGCGACGGCGCCACGGTAGGCGTCGGCGCGGGACAGATGAGCCGCGTCGACAGCGCGCGCATCGCCGCAATCAAGGCAAAGAACGCGGGCCTCGAGATCGCCGGTTCGGTGGTCGCGTCGGACGCCTTCTTCCCGTTCCGCGACGGGCTGGACGCGGTAATCGACGCCGGCGCGGCCGCGGTGATCCAGCCCGGCGGCAGCGTGCGCGACGACGAAGTGATCGCCGCCGCCGACGAGCGCGGCATCGCGATGGTGTTCACCGGCGTACGCCATTTTCGGCACTGAGCCGCCACGCGATGAAACTCCTCGTCATCGGTTCCGGAGGGCGCGAGCACGCGATGGCGTGGAAACTCGCGCAAAGCCCGAAGGTGCAGAAAGTATTCGTCGCGCCCGGCAACGGCGGCACGGCGACTGAGAATGGCCTGGAAAACATCGCCATTTCTTCCGTTCCGGAATTGATAAGCTTCGCGAAGAAAGAGCAGGTCCACCTCACCGTGGTCGGCCCCGAAGCGCCGCTGTCCGCCGGCATCGTCGACGCCTTCCAGGGCGCCGGACTCAAAATCTTCGGCCCGCTGCGCGCCGCGGCGCAGCTCGAAGCGTCGAAGGACTTCGCCAAGCAGTTCATGCTGCGCCACGGCCTGCCGACGGCGAGGCACGCCACTTTCACCGGCGGCGCCGAGGCGAAGGCCTACATAGACGCGCAGGGCGCGCCGATCGTGGTCAAGGCCGACGGCCTGGCCGCCGGCAAGGGCGTGGTGGTCGCGACCACGGTCGCGGAAGCAAAGGCTGCGATCGACCTCATGCTGGTGCAGAACAAGCTCGGCGACGCCGGAGCGCGCGTGGTGATCGAGGAATTCCTCGAGGGCGAGGAGGCGAGCTTCATCGTCATGGCCGACGGCGCGCATGCCCTGCCGCTCGCCACCAGCCAGGACCACAAGCGCCTCCGGGACGGCGACCAGGGACCGAACACCGGCGGCATGGGCGCCTACTCGCCCGCGCCGGTGGTGACGCCGCAGCTGCACGCGCGCGTGATGCGCGAAATCATCCAGCCCGCCATCGCCGGCATGGCGAAGGACGGCACGCCCTATGTCGGGTTCCTCTATGCAGGCCTGATGATCGACAAGGCGGGCAATCCGAAGACGCTGGAATTCAACTGCCGCTTGGGCGACCCCGAGACGCAGCCCATCATCCTGCGCATGAAGTCCGATCTCCTCGCGCTGGTCGAACACGCGCTGGAGGGCGCGCTGAACCGCGCCGCGGTCGACTGGGACCGCCGCGCGGCGCTGGGCGTGGTGCTCGCGGCCGAAGGCTATCCCGACGAGCCGCGCAAGGGCGACGAGATCAGCGGGCTGCCCAAGGCAACCGACGACTGCCGCGTATTCCATGCCGGAACAAAACTCGATGGCAAGCGCCTGCTCACCAGCGGCGGCCGGGTGCTGTGCGTCACCGCGCTCGGCGATTCGCTCAAGATGGCGCGCAGCCGCGCTTACGCGGCGGCCGAGTCGATCCGCTTCGACGGCCTGCAATATCGGACCGATATCGGCCATCGCGCGCTGAAAAAAGGCTGAGGGCGTGGATACGCGCCCGGTCCGCGATTACTTCACCGCGCTGCAGGCGCGCATCGTCGCGGCGCTCGAATCGCTGGACGGCGCGCCGTTCGCCACCGACCGCTGGGAGCGCGCCGAGGGCGGCGGCGGTTCGACCTGCTACCTGGAAGAAGGCAATCTCTTCGAGCGCGCCGGCGCCGGTTTCTCGCACGTCTCGGGAAGCAAGCTGCCACCCAGCGCGTCGGCGTCTCGCCCCGAACTCGCCGGGCAGCGCTACGAGGCGATGGGAGTATCGCTGGTGCTGCATCCGCGCAACCCCTACTGCCCTACGGTCCACCTGAACGTGCGCTTCTTTTCTTCGGGTGCGACCTGGTGGTTCGGCGGCGGCATGGACCTCACGCCCTACTACGGCTTCGAGGACGACGCGAAGCACTTCCACGCCACCTGCAAACGCGCGCTGGAGCCCTATGGCGCGGGGCGCGGGGTTGACCTGTATGCGCGCTACAAGAAATGGTGCGACGAATATTTCTTCCTCAGGCACCGCAACGAGGCGCGCGGCATCGGCGGCATCTTCTTCGACGATCTCGCGGAGCCGGATTTCGAGACGGCGTTCGCGCTGGTGCGCTCGGTAGGCGACCATTTCATCACCGCCTACGCGCCCATCGTCGAGCGCCGCCGCGCCATGCCGTACGGCGGCGCCGAGCGCGCCTTCCAGGCCTATCGCCGCGGACGCTACGTGGAATTCAACCTGGTCTACGACCGCGGCACCCTCTTCGGCCTTCAATCGGGCGGCCGCACCGAGTCGATCCTGATGTCGATGCCGCCCGCCGTCACCTGGCGCTACGGCTGGGCGCCCACCCCCGGCTCGCCCGAGGCGAAGCTCTATGCCGATTTCCTCAAGCCGAGGGACTGGGTCTAGCCGGATCAGTCCGATTTCGCGCCGGACGCCTTCACCACCGGCGCCCATTTGGCAATTTCTGCTTTGACGAAAATGCCGAACTGATCCGGCGTCATGGGAACGAAGCGGGCGCCCTCGGAGGCCAGACGTGCGGCGATTTCCTTCGACTGCATGAATTTCTGCACCTCGCCATTGAGCTTGCCGACGATCCCCGACGGCGTGCCGGCGGGAGCGAAGAGGCCGACCCAGTTGTTGACGACAAATCCCGGCAGGGATTCGGCGACCGTGGGCAGTTCTGGCGTGGCGGCCGCGCGCACGCTGCCGATGGTGGCGAGGGCGCGCAGCTTGCCCGCCTTGGTGTGCGGCAAGACCGTCGGCATGGTGCCGAAAATGAGCGCGGTCTGGCCCGCGAGCAGATCGGTGATTGCCGGTACGTTGCCCTTGTAAGGCACGTGCACCATGTCTACTTTGGCCATCGCTTTGAACAGTTCCCCGGCGAGATGGCTCGCGGTTCCCGCGCCGGCGGAAGCGTAGGTAAGTTCGCCGGGTTTCATGCGTGCATAGGCGATCAGCTCGGCAACGCTCTGCGCCGGAACCGACGGGTGCACGGCGAGCAAGCCTTCGGCATCGACGGCGAGCGCGATCGGAGCGAAGTCGCGCACCGGATCGTACGGCAGCTTCGAAAACAGGCTCACGTTGACCGCATGCGTGCCGATGCTGCCCATCACCACCGTGTAGCCGTCGGGCGGCGATTTCGCGACCATTTCCGCAGCGATGTTGCCGCCGGCGCCAGTGCGGTTCTCGACCAGTACCGGCTGGCCCCAGGTCTCGGTCCAGCGGTTGCCGATCAGGCGCGAATAGATGTCTGCGATGCCGCCCACGGGAAAAGGGACAACGATCCGGATGGGTTTCGCCGGATAACCTTGCGCCAGAACAACGGAAGAGGAAAAGAGAAAAACCAGCAGCAGCCGGAACAGAACGACCATCAAGGCAGTTCGCTCGCGCGGCGAAAGTACCGCTGCGCTTCCGCCGTGCGCCCTTCGCGCTCGGCGAGCCGGGCCAGTTCGAGGTGCGCCACGCGCGAAGGCCCGAACGACAGGCTGGCCTCGAGATAATTCTGCGCCTTGCCCCACAGTTCTGCCGCGACGCACAGCTTTCCCAAAGTAGTGAGCAGTTGCGGATCTTCCGCGTGATCGCGCAACCAACGTTCCGCGCGCTCGATGCGCGCGCGCGCTTCGTCGCGCGCCTTCTGGCTTTCCAGCGTCCCGATGTCGCCGTAGAGGAGGACCAGCGCGCCGTTCCATTCGTTCGCCAGGCTGCGCTCGATCAAATCGCGGGCGAGGGCCGCTTCGCCCAGCGCCAGCGCGCGGCGCGCCGCGGCCGCCGCGACGCGCGGGTGCGCCTGGTCCGCCGCCGGGATGCGCCGCAGGCGCGCTTCGAGGGAACCGCGGTCGCCCGAGTCGCGCGCCAGCAGCTCGATATGGGCCTGCACGCGATGCTCCCCGGCGATTGCCGGCGGAATGGCGCCGCGCTTGTCCAGGATGGCGGCGAGCCTGAGCACCTCCTCCCAGTTCTGCGCGCCGCGCTCCGCGCGCAGCTGCATGCGCACCGTCGCGATGTGCTTCGGTCCGGTGCCATGCAGGCTGCGCAAAGCATCGCGCGCGCCCGTGAAATCGCGCTCCTCCAGCAACAACTCCGCCTGCGTCAGCAGGCGCGCCGCATGCATCGACTCGCCTGCGGCTCCGGCGCGCTCCAGCCACTGGTCGCGGCGTTCGAACTCTCGCAACTGGTGCGCCGCGCGCGCCGCAATCAGCGCCGCCAGCCCCGGTACGGCGCCCGCCTCCCAGGCCAGCGCGGCTTCCTTTTCCGCGCGCGCGAAGCGGCCCTCGAAATGGCATAGCAGCGCCGCCGCCAGCGCGCTCTGCGCATGCTCGCGCTTGCGCCGCTCGCGGAACGCGCGCACCAGCGCCGGCAGCCCGAGCGCGTGGCTGATCAGCCGCGCCGTGGCGTAAGCGGCGCCGAAGGCCGCTGCCGAAGCCAGCATAAACAGCAGCAGCGAGAACTCGATCCGCCAGGGCGGATAGACCAAGAGTACGTAGCCGTCGCCGACGCGTCCGGCGAGCGCAAGCGCTACCGCCGCGGCGAATACCGCCAGCAGCCAGAACAGCGCGCGCATCATGCGCTTCCTCCTGGCGCGCGCATCACGCGCTTCCTCCCGAGACGCGCATCAGCCGCTTCTCACGACCCGGTTCGCTCGTGGCGGGTCTTGAAGGCGCGCACCGCCTCGAGGCTGTCCGTGATCGACGGCGGCTCGAAGCTCACCGAGGCGGAAGAAAGCTGCTTGAGCTGGGCCAGGGCGGCCAGCGAAGCCTTGGCACGGGCGTCGAAGTAGTGCTGGATCCAGCCCTGCGCGACGCGCAAGTCCTCGCGGTAGCCGGCCTCGTCCCGCGTCAGCAGCGCCAGGCGGGCGTTCAGCAGCCGCAGTTTGAGATTCTCGCGCAGGAACCAGGATTGCTGCGGCGGCAGCAGCGGCGGCTCGGGCGCATCCACCCTGCGTACCACGATCAGCTGGCGCAATTCCTTCCAGACTTCGCCGCCCAGGCGGGCGAAAAAACCGTCCTCCGGCTGCGGCTCGGGCCTGGCCGCCTTGCCGGAGGCGGGACGCTCGACGCGCTCGTCGAAGGCGAGCGGCAGCGCGTCCACCGAGGACACCAGCCGGTCGATAGTGAGCGAAAGGCCCGGCACATCCAGCGCCGACAGCGACTTCAGGCGATCGATGTCCCGGGCAAGCGCGCGGCGCACCGGCAGGAACTGCGGCCGGTCGGCGCGCGACAGGCGGCTCTCCGCCAACTGCAGCGCGAGCAGCGCAGCGCGCACGTTGCCCGAGAGCTGCAATTGCTGCTGGGCGATCGCCAGCACCTGCTCGATCTCGGCCAGCTGCCATTCGTCGCGGTTGCGCGCCAGTTCCTGGTAGAGCGCCTCCAGCGCGACCTGCTGGTTCTGGAAGTCGGCCAGCCGCCCGTCGAGCGCGCCTATCCTCGCCTGCACATCGCGCAGCGATTCCACGGCCTGGCGCCCGAGCGAGCGCGCCTCGCGGCTTTCGCCCTCGATGTCGCGCAGGCGCCTCGCGAGCTCCTCCTGCGTCGCCCCGATCCGGCCGCGCGTATCCAGCCAGAGCGCGGCGACGATGACCGCGAGCACCAGCAGCGCGAGCGCGAATACCCGCTGACGGCTGCGCGATACCGAACTATCCTGCGGGACCGGATCCATACGCTGAGTTTTATCCCGCGCCGCCGAAGTATGCAACCAGCGCCGCCAGCATGTCCGCATCGCGCGGCCCGGCGACGACCAGCCGCCCCAAGCCTCGCCGCGCCGCATCCTCGGCGACGCGCGCGTGCGGCACGAAGACGGGAATGGCCGACAGGCGCGATGCCGCGCCGTCTCCCAGCATGTCGATGAAATTCGCAAGTCCCTCGGCTGAGGACACGGTGACTGCGTCCACGCCGCCCGCCCAGCCGCCGCGCAGCGCTTCGCCCGAGCCGGGCCGCACCCGCCTGTAGCAGGCCACATACTCGACGCTCGCGCCGCGCGCCGCGAGCGCATCGCCGAGCACCTGGCGTCCGCTGTCGCCGCGGAATATCACGAAGCGCCTGCCTGCCACGTTCGCGAGTTCTGGCAAGGCAAGCAGCGCTTCGCTGTCGGATCGCGCCGCCGGCGCGATGACGCCGGAAAAGCCGAGCGCCTCCAGCTCCTGGCGGCTGCCCACGCCGACCGTCGCCACCCGCAGCCGCGCGGGCCACGGCCTGGAGCCGAGCAGCGCCACAGCCCTGCGGACCGCGTTTCTGCTGACGAAGATCGCGACATCGAACGATGCCAGCCGATCGGCGGCGGCGAAGAAGGGCGCCGGATCGTCGAGCTCCCGGATCTCCATCGCCGGATACTCGAGCGGCTCGCCGCCCGCGCCCCGTATCCGCGCCGAAAGGCCCGCAGCCTGGTCCCTGGGACGCGTGACCACGATCCGCTTGCCGGCCAACGGCTTCATTGCACCAGCGCGGCAAGAATCTCCGAGGCGCCCCGCTCGCGCAGCAGGCCCGCCACGCGCAGGCCGAGCGCCTCGGCCTCATGCATGCCGCCCTCGCCTTCTGCGCGCGCGACGCGCTTGCCGTCGGGCGAAGCCACCAGAGCGCGCAGGCGGATCGTGGCGCCTGTACCGCCGGCGATTTCCGCAAACGCGCCCAGCGGGATGGTGCAACTGCCGCCCAAAGAACGATTCACCTGCCGCTCGGCACGCACGCAGGCGCTGGAATGGGCGTCGTCCAGCGGCGCGAGAATTTTCATGAGGTCGCTGCGCGCGGCTAGGCATTCGATGCCGAGCGCCGCCTGCCCCGCCGCTGGCAGGCTCTCCTCCGCGGAAAGGTACGATTGGATGCGGCCGCCAAGACCGAGCCGCTTGAGGCCCGCCGCCGCGAGCACGATCGCCGCGTAGTCGCCCCGGTCCAGCTTGGCGACGCGCGTATCGACGTTGCCGCGCAGCGGCCGGATCTCGAGCGCCGGAAAACGCGCTGCGATCTGCGCCTGCCGCCGCAGGCTGGAAGTCCCGACCACCGCGGCCGCGGGCAGCTCGGCCAGGTTCCGATAGCGCGCCGAGACGAGCGCATCGCGCGGATCCTCGCGCTCGAGGATCGCGGCGAGCGCGAAGCCCGGCGGCAGGTCGGCGGGCACGTCCTTCATCGAATGCACCGCAATGTCGGCGCGGCCTTCGACGAGCGCCGTCTCCAGTTCCTTCACGAACAGGCCCTTGCCGCCGGCCGTCGCGAGCGAAGCATCGAGCAGCTCGTCGCCGCGCGTCGACAGCGCAACCAGGGTGGTGTTCATCGCCGGATGCAGCGCTCCGAGGCGCGCTTTCACGTGTTCCGCCTGCCATAGCGCGAGCCGGCTGCGGCGCGTGGCGATTCTCAGCTCCCGGATCATTCCCTGCCTTCGGGCAGCACGCCTTTCACCGCCGGCCATTGCCGCCTGCTCACGGGCAGGCGCTCGGCGACGCCCTCCAGCACCACGTTCCAGTGCGGTTCATCCTCGCCGCTGGCGGCAACGCGCTCGAAGCCCCGGATCGCGCCGCGCGCCACCAGGCAGTTGCGGTGCACGCGGATGAAACGCTCGGCGAATTCGCGCTCGATGGCCACCAGCGGCTCCTCGATCAGATGCTCGCCCGCCCTGGTGCGCAACGTCACGTACTTGAGTTCGGCCTTCAGGAACAACACCTCGCCCACCGGCACGAGCAAGATGCGGTTGCGTTCCGCGACCGAGAAAAATTCGCGCGCGCCGGTGGCGGCGTGGCTCAGCCGCTCGATGCGCTCCGCGCCCGCCGGCGCCGCGGCAAGCGCCTTCTTCAATGCCGCCGCCAGCCGCTCGGCGCGCACCGGTTTCATCAGGTAGTCGAGCGCATTCAGCTCGAAGGCTTCGACCGCGTGCCGGTCATGCGCGGTGACGAATATGATGCCGGGCGCGTTCTCCAGCACGCAGAGATGGCGCGCCAGCTCGATGCCGCCCATGCCCGGCATCTGGATGTCGAGCAGCAGAACCTGCGCCGCGCTCGAAGGCAGGCGGTCGATCACCTCCAGCCCGCTCGCGGCTTCACCCACGATCGTCGATGCAACGTCGCCGCGAATGTCCGCGAGCAGCTCCTTCAGCCTCGCGCGCGCCAGCGTCTCGTCATCGGCAATGAAGATGCGCAGCCCGTTCACGCCGCGCCCGAGCGGTAGGGAATCTCGATCTCGACCAGGTAACGCGCACCCTGGACGCTGGATTCCAGCCGCGCCTCGTCGTCGAAGAACAGCATCAGACGCTCGCGGATGTTGTCCAGCGCCATGTGATTACCGGCCCGGCCGCCGGCGCCGGCGGCGTGCCAGGGATTCTCGATCGCCACCAGCACCCGGTCGCCGCGCCGCTCGACGCGCACCAGGACGTCGCCCGTGCCGGTGCCCGGCTCGACGCCGTGGTAGATCGCGTTTTCCACCAGCGGCTGCAGCACCAGCGGCGGCAGCATCGCATCCACCGGCGCGTTGTCCAGGTCCCAGGACATGCGCAGCCGCTCGCCCAGGCGCAGCTGCTCGATCGCGGCATAGCGCTCGATGAGTGAGATTTCATCGGCCAGCCGCACCAGGCTGCGGCCATCCGACATCAGGGCGCGAAACAGGTCCGAGAGATCCTCGAGCGTCTGCTCGGCGCGCTTGGGATCGCGCCGGATCAGGCCCAGCACCGCATTCAGGCTGTTGAACAGGAAATGCGGGCGGATGCGCGCCTGCAGCGCCTGCAAGCGCGCCTCGGCCAGCGCCGGCGAATGCGCCTTCATGTGCAGCCGCAGATACGCGAGCACCGCTGCGGCGGTCGCGCCGGCCAGCAACAGCGTGCGCATCATGCTGGTGGCGACCAATTCGCCGAGCATCGCGTGCGTGCCCGCGGCAAGCACCAGCACCAGCGCGATCACAATCGCGAACCCCCGCCAGTAGGGCACGCGCAGCAGGCTCGGCGCGCCGGCATAGAGCACCACCAGGCTCGCCACCAGCGGCGGCTCGACGAGCGCGGCGTCGGCGACGAACACATCGAGCACCTTTGCCCAGTCGCGCCCGGCCAGCAACGCCCCGGCCGCGGCGAGCAGGTTCACGACGATCAGCACGCGCGCCGTCACCCCGAAGTTGCGAAAGTCGGGAAGGGCATCGGCTGGCGAGTTTTGCCTTATACTGGGCATTGTTAGCGAGCGGTCTTAAACCGCATTCTATTCCCTGCATTTTATTCCCTATGGTCAAGCCGGCGTCCAAGCGCAAGAAAGCGAAGGCCTGGTCCGGCCGCTTCGGTGAGCCGGTGGACGCGTTCGCACAGCGCTTTACGGCCTCCCTGCCCTTCGACCGGCGCCTCGCGATGCACGACATCAAGGGGTCGCTTGCGCACGCACGCATGCTCGCGGCGCGCGGGGTGATCACGCGCACGGACCAGAAGGCGATCGAAAGCGGCCTGGCGAAAACCCGCGCCGAGATCCACGCCGGCAAGTTCGCCTGGTCGATCGAGGACGAAGACGTGCACTCCGGCATCGAGCGGCGCCTGACGGAGCTCGCCGGCAGCTCCGGCAAGCGGCTGCACACCGCGCGCTCGCGCAACGACCAGGTGGCGACCGACCTGCGCCTGTGGCTGCGCGACGAGATCGACGACATCGCGAAACGGCTGGCCGAGCTCGAAGCGGCGCTGCTTGCGCAGGCGGCGCGCCACGCATCCCTCGTAATGCCGGGGTTCACGCACCTGCAGGTCGCGCAGCCCGTGACATTCGGCCACCACCTGCTCGCCTACGCCGCGATGTTCGAACGCGACCGGGCGCGGCTCGCCGATTGCCGCAGGCGCGTCAACGTGCTGCCGCTGGGCGCTGCGGCGCTTGCCGGCACCACCTTCCCGATCGACCGCGAAAGCGTCGCGCGCGAGCTGGGCTTCGAGGGCGTGAGCGAAAACTCCATCGACGCCGTCTCGGACCGTGACTTTGCCATCGAGTTCACGGCCTGCGCCGCGCTGGCGATGGTGCACCTGTCGCGCTTCGCCGAGGAGCTGATCCTCTGGATGAATCCGCGCTTCGGCTTCGTGAAAATTCCCGACCGCTTCTGCACCGGCAGTTCGATCATGCCGCAGAAGCGCAATCCGGACGTGCCCGAACTGGTGCGCGGCAAGAGCGGCCGCGTCATCGGCCACCTGGTCGCTCTGCTCGCGCTGATGAAAGGTCAGCCGCTGGCGTACAACAAGGACAACCAGGAAGACAAGGAGCCGTTGTTCGACACCGTGGACACGCTGAGGGATTCGCTGCAGGCGTTCGCCGCGCTGGTCGCCGGACTGCGGCCGCAGGCGAAGGCCATGCGCGCGGCGGCGCTCGAAGGCCACGCCACCGCAACCGACCTCGCCGACTACCTGGTGCGCAAGGGCGTGCCGTTCCGCGACGCGCACGAAGCGGTGGCGCGCGCGGTGCGCGCGGCGGAGGCGGCCGGCTGCGATCTCGCCGAGCTGCCGCTGAAGACGCTGAAGCGTTTTTCGTTCGCCATCGGCGCCGACGTGTTCCGTTCGCTCACGCTGGAAGGCTCGGTCGCGGCCCGCAACCATATCGGCGGCACCGCGCCGGCGCAGGTCAAAGCAGCTATCGCACGGGCGCGCAAGCGCCTGCGCTAGAGACCCGATCGTGGCCGGTCCGCTCGAGCTGCAGCAGATCGGAAAGTATCCGGTCGAGCGCCACCTCGGCTCGGGAGCGACCTCCGAGGTCTATCTCTGCCACGACACCTTCGCCAAGCGCAATGTCGCGGTAAAACTCGTTTCCACCGCGCTGTTCAACGACCCGGAACACGGCAGACTCTACAAGAAGCTGTTCGTCACCGAGGCCTCGCTCGCGGGCAAGCTCAAGCATCCCCACATCTGCCAGATCTACGACGCGGTGGCCGACGAGGCGATGCATTACATCGTGATGGAATACGTCGACGGCGGCACGCTGGAGAGATTCTGCTCGCCCGAGCATTTGCTGCCGATCGACAAGGCGGTCGAGATCGTGTTCAAGTGCACGCGCGCGCTCGAATTCGCGCACAAGATGGGCATCACGCACCGCGACATCAAACCGGCCAACATCCTATACGCGGGCGAGACCGACGTGAAAATCTCGGACTTCGGCGCGGCGCTGATCGCGAGCGGCGACTCCACCCAGATCTCCGCCATCGGCTCGCCTTCCTACATGTCGCCGCAGCAGGTCAAGGAACACCCGCTGGACCACCGCACGGACATCTATTCCATGGGCGTGGTCTTGTATCACCTGCTGGCCGGCAGGCTGCCGTTCCAGGCCTCGAACAATTTCAGCCTGATCTACCAGATCACCAACGTCGAGCCGCTGCCGCCCTCCGCCTACCGCAACCAGATCCCGCAGGCGATCGACAACATCGTGCGGCGCGCGATGGCGAAGGACCTGGAGCACCGCTACTCCGAGTGGGAGGAATTCTCGCTGGATCTGGCCGCGGTTTTCCGCGGCGAGGCGGCCGCCGGCGGGCTGTCGGCGGGCGGGCAGCAATTTGCCGATTCGGACAAGTTCGAAACCCTGCGCGCGCTGCCCTTCTTCGAGAATTTCTCGGACGCCGAACTCTGGGAGGTGGCGCGCATTTCCGCCTGGCGCCATGCGCGCGCCGGCGACGTCATCATGAAGGAAGGCGAGCACGGCGACTACTTCTGCCTGCTGGCCGACGGCCAGGTAAAAGTGACCAAGCGCAACAAGCTGCTCAACCTGCTGCGCGCCGGGGAATGCTTCGGCGAAATGGCCTACCTGCAGAAAGGGGCGCACGTGCGCGGCGCCGACGTCACCGTGATGAGCGACTGCAAGATCGTCTCGGTGCCGACCGAGAAGCTGGCTCAGGCCTCGGACGCCTGCCGGCACAAGTTCGACCGCGCCTTCATGGAAATCCTGGTCGAGCGGCTGTCTATGGCCAACATCCGCCTGTCGGGCGTCTGAACGCCCTGCGCTGCTACGCCTGCTGCTTCACATCCTCCAGCAGCTTCTGCAGCTCGCCCGACTGGTACATCTCTTTGACGATGTCAGAGCCGCCGACGAACTCGCCCTTCACGTAGAGCTGCGGGATCGTGGGCCAGTTGGCGTAATCCTTGATCCCCTGGCGGATGTCGGGATTCTCCAGCACGTTGACGCTGAAGAAACTCGTCACGCCGCAGGCATTCAGCGCCTGCACCGCGAGCGCGGAAAAGCCGCATTGCGGAAACTGCGGCGTGCCCTTCATGTAGAGCACCACGGGGTTGGCGGTCACCTGCTGCTTGATCTTGTCTTGAGTATCCATAGGCGTCATTTTAGCTTTCCGCCCGAGACGCGGGCAATGCCTGCCAGATCGGGCCAGGTGACGATCGATTCAAGCCCCGCTGCCGCAAGCAGGTCCCTGACTGCGGCTTCCTGGCCCCGGCCGTGTTCCAGCAGCAGCCAGGCCCCCGGAGCGAGATGGACAGGGGCGGCCCGCGCAATCTCCCTGATCGAATCAAGGCCATCCGGTCCGCTCACCAGCGCCCCGTTTGGTTCGTATCGCAGGTCTTCGAGGTGCGGGTCGCCGCTCGCGATGTAGGGCGGATTGGAAACGACGATGTCGAAGCGCTCGCCCGCGACGGGCGCGAACCAGCGGCCGTGGCGGAAATCGATCTCCAGATTCAGCCTGGCTGCATTGCGCTGCGCGGTGAGCAGCGCCGACAGATCCGCTTCGACCGCGACCATCCGGACTTCCGGCCTGTTGAATTTCACCGCCAGCGCGATCGCGCCGGAGCCGGTGCCCAGGTCGAGCATGGACACCGGTTTCTTCTCCAGCGCGAGATCGACCAGCAGCTCGGTTTCGGGCCGCGGGATCAGCACCGACGGATTGACCGAAAGTTCGAGGCCGTAGAACTCCCTGCGGCCGAGGATATACGCGACGGGCTCGCCCTTTTTTCTGCGTTCGGAAAATTCAAAAAACGCATTCTCGACTTCGAAGGGAATGTCCTGCTCCGGCGAAGCGGCCAGGCTGGCCTGCGAGAACCCGCAAATCTCGGCAAGCAGCAGTCTTGCCTCACGCGCATCGATACCCGATGTCGCGATCGCCTCCGAAACGGTCATGCCGCCTTTTCGGCGAGCTGCTCGAGCAGCTCGGTCTGGTGCTCGGCGGCGAGCGCAGTGACGATGTCGTCCAGTTCGCCGTCCATGATGCGCTCGATCTTGTACAGGGTCAGGTTGATGCGGTGGTCGGTAACGCGGCCCTGCGGGAAGTTGTAGGTGCGGATGCGCTCCGAGCGGTCGCCCGAGCCGATCAGCGACTTGCGAGCCGAAGCGGTTTTCGCCGCCAGTTCCTTCTCCTGCTTGTCCTTGATGCGCGCCGCAAGCACCGACATCGCGCGCTCGCGGTTCTTGTGCTGCGAGCGCGAGTCCTGGCACTCGACCACGATGCCCGTCGGCAGGTGCGTGATACGGATCGCCGAATCGGTCTTGTTGACGTGCTGGCCGCCGGCGCCCGAGGCACGGTAGGTGTCGATGCGCAATTCGGCGGGGTTGAGCACCACCTCGCCGACCGCGTCTGCCTCGGGCAGGACTGCGACGGTACAGGCCGAGGTGTGGATGCGCCCCTGCGTCTCTGTCTCGGGCACGCGCTGCACGCGATGGCCGCCCGATTCGAATTTCAGCTTCGAGTACGCGCCCTGCCCCGCGATGCGCGCCACCACTTCCTTGTAGCCACCTAGTTCCGAGGGGCTCTCCGAGATCAGCTCCACCTTCCAGCCCTGACGCTCAGCGTAGCGTGTGTACATGCGGAACAAGTCGCCGGCGAACAGCCCCGACTCGTCGCCGCCCGTGCCGGCGCGCACTTCGAGGAAGATGTTGCGGTCGTCGTTGGGGTCCCGCGGCAGCAGCGCCGCCTGCAGTTCGGCTTCAAGCTTGTCCATCGCCGCCTGCGCCGTCTTCATCTCCTCGTCGGCGAAACCCTTCATGGACGGGTCGGAAGTCATGTCGCGCGCAGCGGCGGCATCCCGCTCCGCTTCCTGGTAGCGCCCGTAGAGGCCGGCCAGCGACGTGAGATCGGAGTGCTCGCGCGACAGTTTGCGGAATTCCCCCATGTCGCGCGTCGCCTTCTCGGCCGACAGCAGCTGGTTCAGCTCCTCCAGCCTCTTCGCCTGGCTGTCGAGCTTGGCGCGCAGCGAGGGTTTCAAGGCCGCAGTTTCAAGTACGAATTCGGAACAGGCGCGCAAGCGTGCCGGCGAGCGTCCGGCGCTCCTCTCCGGTGGCTTCGTTCAGCGCCTGCGTCGGCGCGTGCATCAACTTGTTGGTGAGGCCCTGGGACAGCGTTTCGAGCACCTGCTTCGGATCTTCGCCCCTGGCAAGCAGCTTGAGCGCGCGCTCGACCTCGTTTCTGCGCGTGTCCTCGGCCTGGTCGCGCAGCGCGCGGATCAGCGGCACGGATTCCCGCACCTGCATCCAGTGCATGAACTGTCCGACCTGGGTGTCGATGATCGCCTCGGCCTGCTCGACCGCCGAACGGCGCGCATCGAGGTTGCCCTGCACGATGCCCTGCAGGTCATCGATGGTGTAGAGGAACACGTCGTCCAGCTCGCCGACTTCGGGCTCGATGTCGCGCGGCACCGCGAGATCGACCATGAACATCGGCTGCCGCCGCCGCGCCTTGAGCGCGCGCTCGGCCAGCCCCTTGCCGAGAATCGGCAGCGAGCTCGCGGTGCAGGAAACCACCACGTCGTACTCGTGCAGATGCGCTGCCAGCTCGCGCAGTTCTATCGCGCGCGCATTGAAGCGGTGCGCCAGCGCCTGGGCGCGCTCCAGGGTCCGGTTGGCGACCGCGATGCGCGCCGGTGCCTGCGCCGCAAAATGCGTCGCGCACAGTTCGATCATCTCGCCGGCGCCGATGAACAGCACCTTCTGGTCCTTGAGCGACGGGAAAATCCGCGCCGCCAGCTTCACCGCCGCGGCCGCCATGGAAACGCTGTTGGCGCCGACCTGCGTGGTGGAGCGCACTTCCTTGGCCACCGCGAAGGACCGCTGGAAGAGCTTGTTCAGCACCGCGCCCAGCGTGCCCGCGGCCTCGGCCGAACGCGCTGCGTCCTTCATCTGGCCGAGGATTTCCGGCTCGCCCAGCACCATCGAGTCCAGCCCCGAAGCGACGCGGAACGCGTGCCGCACCGCCTGCTCGCGCGGCAACGTGTAAAGGTAGGGGGAGAGTTCGACCGGGTCGACGCGGTGATATTGCGCCAGCCAGTTCGCGGCCGCTTGCGACGGCTCGCCGGACAGGTAGAGCTCAGTGCGGTTGCAGGTCGACAGGATCGCGGCCTCCGGCGCGAGCACGCGCTTTGCCTCGCCGAGCGCCTCGCTCAGGCGCTCGAGGTCGAATACCACCCGCTCGCGCACGGCGAGCGGCGCAGTATGGTGGTTGAGGCCGAGTGCGAATATGGTCATGACACCGGGTATGCAAGCGCTTGTTTCGCCGCCATTTTACCCTTACCGGGCGGCGAGAGGCTTCAGACTCCGGGACGGCGCAGAAGCTCTTCGATTTTCTCCCGCGGCAGCGGCGGGCTGAACAAGTAGCCCTGCATCTGGTCGCAACGCAGGAGCCGCAGCAACTGCGCCTGCTCCTCGGTCTCGACGCCTTCGGCCACGACCTTGAGCCGCAGCGCCTGCGCAAGCGAAATGATGGTCGACACGATGCTGGTCGCATCGGCGCTGCTGGTCATGGCATTGACGAAGCTGCGGTCGATCTTCACGGTGTCGATCGGCAGGCGGCTAAGGTAGGCAAGCGACGAGTGGCCCGTGCCGAAATCGTCGAGCGAGATGTTCGCGCCGTCCTCGCGCAGGGCGCGAAGTTTTCGGATGCTCTCCTCGATGTCCTGCATCAGCAGGCTTTCAGTGATTTCCAGGTCGACACCGTTGCCGGGCCCGCCCAGCGCGCCGCGGAATTCGTCGACGAAACCGGGCTGGCGCAGTTGCAGGGCCGAGACATTGACAGCAATGCGGGGCGCGTCCAGCCCTTGCGCCGTCCATTCGCGGTACAGCGATGCCGCTATTTCGAGCGCCTGCCTGCCGGCCACCTGAATCAGCCCGGTTTCCTCGAGGACCGGAACGAAGCGCGCAGGCGACATCAGACGCTTGTCCGGGCCCACCCAGCGCATCAACGCTTCCAGGCCGACGATGCGCTTTGAAACCAGTTCGATCTTGGGCTGGAAATGCAGAAACAATTCCCTCTGCTCGACGGCGCGGCGTAGGTGCCCCTCCAGCTCCACCTGTTCGGCGACCCGCGCATTTATGTGCGGCGCATAGAACAGGAATCTGTCCCCCGTCTCCTTCGCCCGTTTAAGCGACGCTTCCGCGTTGCGAAACAGCGAATCCGCGTCGGCGCCATCGTCCGGGAAAAGCGCGATGCCGGCCTTGGCCGCGATCTGGATCTCGCGGCCTTCCACGTTCACCGAGCGGCCGACGACCTCGGCCGCCGATTCGTAGAGAATCCGGGCGGCGTCCGCCGCGTCCTGTATGGCGGGCCGCATCACGGCGAACATGTTCCCGCCCAGGCGCGCGACGCGATTGAGATCACCGACTGCGCCACGCAGGCGGCGCGCGAAGGTGCGCAGCACTTCGTCGCCGGCGCTCTGCCCGAAAGTGTCGTTGATCGCCTTGAAGCGCTCGATATCGAATACCGTCAGGGAAAGCATCGCCCCGCTCCTGCGCGACGCCTCGATCGCCTGCGTCAGCCGATCCTGGAACAGGGTCCGGTTGGGCAGCTCGGTCAGCGGATCGTACAGCGCCAGGTAGTTCAGCCGCTCCTGCTTCGACTGCAGCTCCAGTGCGAATTCCAGGTTGGAGACCATCTCGGAGAGCAGCGCCAGCTCCTCCTGGTCGAAGAAATTCGGGTCCTGCGCGCGCAGTATCGCCACCGCGACGACCGCGTCCTCCACGCGCACCGGCAGAAGCACCAGCGAGTAGTTGCCCTGTTCCGTCAATCTGACGCGATCCGGGATGCGCTCGTCGCCGCGCACGTCGTTCGAGATCGTCGCCCGTTGGCTGCGCAGCGCGTGCGCGAGCAGGCTGTTCGCGCGCTGCGGATCCCGGTTGTATTCCTCGACGACCGCCAGGAAGGGCCCCGCCACCGGCTCGGTGGTAGCGCCGATCGACAACTTGCCGGCGCGATCGAACTCGACCACGCGCGCCAGGACGAAACCGCCGCGCGCGACCGCGATGCGGCAGAACTCCTCGAACAGCGGCCGCCGCTCCCGGATGCGCATGAACGCCGAATTCGCTGCGCCCAGCAGGTCGCGGATCCTGCCCAGGCGCGCCAGCCGCTCGCGCTGGCGCACCGCTTCGGATATGTCGCGCGCCAGACCGTCGATGCGCACCGCGGCGCCGGCGGCGTCGCGTATCAGACGGCCGCGGTCGTGAACCCAGGAGACGACGCCGTTCGGCCGCAGCACCCGGTACTCGATCTCGAACGGCACGCCCTTTGGCAGCAAACGCCATGCCGCGAGCACCGCCGGCCTGTCCCCGGGGTGGACCACGCTGATCCACAGGTCCGGATCGGCAATGAATTCCTCGGCCGAGTGCCCGTAGATCGCCTGCGCTGCGGGACTGACGTAGACCAGGCGTTCGCTCGGCATTTCGACCGACCACAGCATGTCCGGCATCGCTTCGTAGATGCTGTTCAGCCGCTGCCGGGCTTCTGCGAGCTTCTTCTCGGCCTTGCGGCGCGCGCGACGGTCGCGGGCGTCCTGCAACGCGCGTTCGACCGCCGCCGGCAGGCGCAGCAGATTCGATTTCAGGACGTAATCGGTCGCGCCGCTCCTGAGCGCGCGGATCGCGTACTCCTCGCCGATCGTTCCGGACACGAACAGGAAGGGAATTTCCGGATGCAGGTCGTGCGCCAGCGCAAGCGCGGCCATGCCGTCGAATTGCGGCATCGAGAAATCGGAAATGATGAGATGCGGCGCAAAGCGGCCGATTTCGAGCCTGAATTTCTCCTCGGAGTCGACCAGGCGGTGTTCTACGCTCATCCCGGCGCGCCGCAACTCGCGCAGCTCGATCTCGGCGTCCGTGGCGACGTCTTCCACCAGCAGGATACGGATGCGTTCGGGCAGGCTCATGGAGTCGGCGCCTGCTCCGGCACGCGGTTGGTGAGCACCCAGTAGAGCCCGATCTTGGTCACGGTGTCGAAAAAAGTCCCGAATTCGATCGGCTTCACGATGTAGCTGTTGACGCCCAGGCGGTAGCTTTCCACGACATCGCGTTCCTCGTTGGAGGAGGTCATGACCACCACCGGGATCAGTCGCGTGCGCGCGTTTCCCTTGACCTGTCGCAGCACTTCTATGCCGTCCACCTTGGGCATCTTGATGTCGAGCAAAACCAGCTTGGGCGGGCGATCAGGATCGCGCTCCCTGTAGGCGCCGATGCAGAACAGGTAGTCGATCGCCTCGGCGCCGTCCTTGACCCAGTGCAGCTTGTTGCCGAGGTTGTGCTTGCGCAGAGCGCGCAAGGTCATCTCCGCGTCCTTCGGGTTGTCCTCGACCAGCAGGATCTCGACGGCGTCCTGGTCAGTCACGTTGGCCCTCCTCGTGCGGCAGCGCGATGCTGAAGGTTGCGCCCTTGTCGACCTCGCCTTCCGCCCAGGCGCGGCCGCGGTGGCGTTCCATGACGCGTTGCACGATCGCCAGCCCCACGCCGGTTCCCGTGAATTCGTCTTCGCGATGCAGGCGCTGGAACACCCGGAACAGCTTTTCCTGGTAGCGCATGTCGAATCCCGCCCCGTTGTCCTTCACCCAGTAGACGTTTTCCGCAGGCTCGGCGCGGCCGCCGATCTCCACCCGCGGCGCAGCGTGCCGCGAGCTGTATTTCAGCGCGTTGCCGATCATGTTCAGCCAGACCTGCCTGAGCAACGCGCGGTCGCCGCTGCACGCCGGCAGCCGGCCGACAACGATCCTGGCCGCCGGGTAGTGCGCCGAGAGCTCGCCAACCACCTCCCGCACCAGCGCCGCCATGTCGAAGGGGATGCTGGCGATCGGCCGCCGGCCGATATGCGAGAAGGCGAGCAGGTCGTCGATCAGCTGCCCCATGCGCGCCGCCTCCTGGCGCACCACGCCGAGCAGGCGGCGGCCCTCTCCGTCCAGCTGCGTCACGTAGTCTTCCTCGAGCATAAGCGAATAGCCGTCGATCGCGCGCAGCGGCGCGCGCAGGTCGTGCGAGACGGAATAGGAGAACGATTCCAGTTCCCGGTTCGCGGCCTGCAGCTCCGCGGTGCGCTCGCGCACCCGCTGCTCCAGTTCCCCGGCCTGGCGCCTGACGCGCTCCAGCAGCCGCGCCTGCGCAATCGCGATCGCGAGCTGCGTCGCCGATTCGCGCGCGATGCTCACCTGCTCGGGGGGAAAATGCGCCGTTTCCCCGCCGAAGCTGAGCGCGCCGATAAGGTCTCCGCCGGCGATCATGGGCATGACCATGTAGACATGAACACCCGAGGCGAGCAAAGCCTCCACCTCTGGACCGGGCGGCAGCGCGCGCGTATCCACGATCTGGGGCTCGCCGCGCTTCAGCGCCTCCACGTCGCCCATCAGGCGAATCGAGTAGCGCACGCCCGGGCCGGCGTGGGTGCGGCGCCGGCCGGAGGCGACCAGCCATTCCACCTCGCCGGCCGCAAGATCGAACATGTTGACGATGGCCCGCGGCACGCCGAGCAGTTCGCGCAACGGCCGGATCACCGCCTCGGCGATTGCCTGCGGCGCCTCCTCGGCGACCGTCGCACTGTCGATGTCGTGCAGGATCCGCAGCCGTTCGGCCTGCCTCGCGAGCGCGTCCTGCGTCAGCTTGCGTTCGCCCTTCTGCGCCTCGAAGAGCCGGGCGTAGAGCCTGCCGTTTTCGAGCAGCAGCACAATGAGCACGAAGCTTGCCGCCAGGAGCCCGTAAATGCGGCCGGCGTAGAAGCCGAGCGAAAAACGCCCCGCGTTGAAGACCGACGCGAGGGCGATGTCGAAAGTCCAGGCGCACATGACGACCATGAGCCACACGTCCAGCACCGAATGCGGCTTGCGCCGCCAGAGCGCGGCAAGCGCGCCCACGCACAGCAGGCACGCGCCCCAGGCGACGGCGTATTTGGCCGGCAGGTCGCTGTTGCCGCTCATGATTTCCGGCAGCGCGTCATGGCCAGCCGTGGCCAGCAGCGTCAAGCCGCAGGCGGCGACAAAAGCCGCGCCAATCGCGCAGAGGACGGCGACGCCCGCGCCGTCCCGTTGCGTATCGGCGGCGTCCTTGAGCAGCACGTAGGCAAGCACGAACAGCGGAAAGGCGCCATGCCACTGGAAATACAGCCAGGCCGTGGTCTGGCCCCCGCCGCCGAGCAAACCCGCCTGCGAGAACAATCCCGGAAAACTCAACGCATGAGCGACAGCCATGAAAGCGGTGAACAGGTAGCCGCCGGCGAGGACCAGCAGCGCCCTCGACCGGGAAGTGCCGAACTGGCCAAACAACAGCGCCGCCGTGACCACGTCGATGACGATCAGCGCGGACTGGTACAGCGGGATGAAGGCCCACACCGATGCCAGCGGAATTTTCGCGAAGGGCACTGCGGCGGCAAACAGCGCGACTGACGCCAGCACAACGGCAAGCGCAAGGCGGCGCTCACCCGGTCCGGCGGGAAGGGTCGACAGGACCAGCTGGCGCTCGCGCGCAATCTTCTCGTGCGCCGCGCGCAGGCCGGTCGAAAACATCAGTGCCGCATCCGACGACATGTACGCCTCACATCCAGGCTCGCGTCGCAGGAAGGACCGGAGCGCAAGGCGCCCGCCGTCTTCAACTAGCTCTTTCTCTGGAAAATTATGTCGTTCCCCGCGAACGGCTCTGCCATAGGAATTCTAGGCCCGCGCCCGTCAGCCGCATGTCAGGGATTCTTGAAAGGACACGAGCATGGCCACGCAAATGTGAAATAGTTTGCAAAAGCGGTCGCGCTTTTATCCCTTTGTACTTGTCCCTACTCGATCGTCGTCAGTCCGTGGCGCAGCGCGAATTTGACCAGCGACGGCAGATCCTCGATCCCGAGCTTGGCCATCAGCCGGCTGCGGTAGGTGTCGATGCTTTTGGGCGACAAGCCGAGGCGCTCTCCGACCTCGGAACTCGTGTGGCCGTCGACGATCAGTTGCAGCACCTGGCGCTCGCGCGCGCTCAGCCGTTCGAGCCGGCGATCGCCGTCCTGACCTTCCTCCATCGTCTGGCTGCGGGCCACTATCAGCGATTCGAGCGTCTGGCGCGCCTGCTGCAGAAGCCGCACCGTGTTCTTCTGCTCCTCGATATCCGTGCAAGTGCCGAACCACTTCACGATCCGGCCCTGGGTATCGCGCAACGCGAGCACCGTGTGGAAGTGCCAGCGGTATTCGCCGTCGAAACGGCGCAGGCGATATTCGGCGTCGAATCCCTTGCCGCTCGCCAGCGCGCGTTTCCAGCGCCTGACACAGAGATCGAGGTCATCCGGGTGATATATGGGCCCCCAGCCCCAGCCCTTCAGATGCTGCGCCTTCATGCCGGTGTATTCCAGAACCCGCGCGTTGAGATACTCCACCGTGCCGTCGGGCTGGGCGGTCCAGAGCATGTGCGGGAGCGCGTCCGCCATCTGCCGGTAGAGTTGCGCCGGCTCGACGGCGCGCGCGATACGCCCAGGCTTCATCAGGCGGTTAGGCATCGGAGAGAGGATGGGACAAGCCTGCGTTCCCGTCCAGACCTGGATTGCTTTCGATTGTCAGCATCGGTCAAATCTCGGCAGCGGCGCGCTTCGGCCAGCGTCTATAATCCGGTCTTCACGCCCGGAACGCCGCATGGAAACCCTGGACCGTATCAAGAATCTCGCCATCAAGGAGCTCGCGCTCGACCCGGGCAAGATCGACCCCAACGCCCCGCTCGCCGATCTCGGGGTGGACTCGCTCACCTTCATCGAATTCATGTTCAAAATCGAGGACGAGTTCGGCGTCAAGGTCTCCGACGAGGATCTGCGCAAGATCAAATGCCTTGCCGACCTGGAGCGCCACGTCGCTGCGTCGCTCCAGGCTGCCGGCAAGGCCTGACACCCGGAATTCGCGATGGGCGCGCGCCGCGTCGCCGTCACCGGCATCGGCGTCGTTTCGGCCCTCGGCAACAGCCTGGAAGAGTTCTACCGCTCGCTCGCCAGCGGGCGCTGCGGCGTGCAGCGCCTCCCCGACGAGATAACGGGGGGCTCCGGCGTCCAGGTCGGCGCCCTCGCCGCCTGGGATCCTGCCTCCCATTTCAAAGGGCCCGAGGCGGCAGCGCTCGACCGCGTCTCGCAATTCGCGCTCACCGCCGCAGCGCAGGCGCTCGCCGCCAGCGGCCTCGATCCGGCCGCTGCGGACCGCAACCGCATCGGCGTTTACTGGGGCACCGGGATGGGCGGCGCGAATACGCAGGAGGGCGCCTACAAGTCCGTCTACGCGAAAAACGATTTCCGACTGCGCCCGCTCTCCGTCGTGATGGGGATGAATAACGCCGCCGGCTCGAACGTGGCGGTGCGCTGGGGCCTGCGCGGACCGTTCGCCAATTTCTCCACTGCCTGCTCTTCCTCGGCGATGGCCATCGGCGAGGCAATGCACGCCATCCGCTCGGGGCGCGCCGACGCGGTGATCGCGGGCGGCGCCGAGGCGCTGCTGACACCTACCGTGCTCGCCGCCTGGCAGGCGCTGCGCACGCTTGCGCCCGCCGATGCGGCAGATCCTGCGGCGAGCTGCAAGCCGTTCGACAAGCGCCGCGGCGGGCTGGTGCTCGGCGAAGGCGCGGCTGCGCTGGTACTTGAAGACGAAGCGCATGCACGCGCACGCGGTGCTCCTATCCATGCATTCATCACCGGCTACGGCAATTCCTGCGACGCGGTTCACATGTCCAAGCCCGACCGCGACGGGCAGGTGCGCGCGATTCAACAGGCGTTCGGCGAATCAGGCCTCGCGCCGGACGCGATCGGCTATATCAGCGCCCACGGTACCGCTACCATCGTCGGCGACGTCGTCGAATGCGAAGCGATCAACGCGGTGTTCGGCTCCGCGGCGGAGCGCATTCCGGTGAGTTCGACGAAATCCATGCACGGCCACCTGCTCGGCGGCGCCGGCGCGATCGAAATGGCCGCCGCGCTGATGCCTTTTGCCGAAGGCGTCGTCCCGCCCACTGCGAACCTGGAACAACCCGACCCCGCCTGCGCCGTGCGGCACGTCGCGCGCACCGCCCTGCGCGGCGAGATCCCGCGCGCCGTGATGTCGAACTCGTTCGCCTTCGGCGGCTCGAACGTGGTGCTGATCGCCCAACGCGCCTAGCGCGTTCCTTTTCCTGCGGCTAGCGGACCGCTATTCCACTTTGATGTTCGCGCCCTTGATGATCGCCGCGTAGCGTTCCTGCTCGCGGCGCATGAAAGCGGGCAGCTGGTCCAGCGGGATCGCCGCCGGATCGAGGCCCGCGTTCAGCAGGCGTTCCTTCAGGTCCGGCGCCTGCAACGCCTTCTGCATTTCACCGGACAGGCGCAGCACGATGTCGCGCGGCGTGCCGGCGGGCACGGCGTAGCCGATCCACGCGCCGATATCGTAGTCGGGCAGATTGCCCGCCTCGGCCAGCGTCGGCACTTCCGGCAATGCGGCTGCGCGCCTCGAGGTCGACACGCCGAAGGTCTTCAACCGCCCGGATTTGAGATGCGGCGCGACCGACGCCACCGTCTCCACCATGTAGTCCACCTGCCCGCCGATCACATCGGTGATCGCCGGTGCGCTGCCCTTGTAAGGCACGTGACGCGCCTTGATCCCCGCCTGCGAGTTGAACAGCTCCGCCACTAGGTGCGCGGTCGCGCCGGTGCCGGACGAGGCGAAGGTGTACTTGTCCGGGTGCGCCTTCAGCAGCGCGATGAACTCTTTGGCATTGTTCGCCGGGAACGACGCAGCGACCACCAGCGCGTACGGATTGCGCGTGATCAGGCCGATCAGCGTCAGATCCTTCAGCGGCTCGTAGGGAATCTTCTGCAGCGACGGCATGATGGATACCGGGCCGCTGGAAGCGGCGAGCAGCGTGTAGCCGTCCGCCGGGCTCTTCACGGCGGCTTCCGTGCCGATCGAACCGCCCGCGCCCGCCCGGTTGTCGATCACGAACGGCTGCTTGAGCGCTTCCTGCATTTTCTCCGCCAGCATGCGCGCCGCGATGTCGGTCGCCTGCCCCGGGGGCCATGGCACGATCACTTTCACGGGGTGGTTGGGATAGCCCTGCGCGAATACCGCGCTCGATACGACGACGGACGCAAACAGCAGCGCGAGTTTTTTCATGAATCCTCCAGGCCGCAAATGCTAACTGAATCCACGAATTGGTGGCCAAGGGCGGAATCGAACCACCGACACGCGGATTTTCAGTCCGCTGCTCTACCAACTGAGCTACTTGGCCTTGAGGACGCGCCCCGGATCCGGGCGCGGTTTGCAGGGGACGGATTATATCGCGGCGGGCGCGATGCAAAAGAAAAGGGGCGCCGAAGCGCCCCTTTTTCAGGACATTCCCGGTGAAGGGAATTACATGTCCATACCGCCCATGCCGCCCATGCCACCCATGCCGCCGTGGTCATGGCCGCCAGCGCCGCCCTTCTTCTCTTCCACCAGTTCCGCGACCATCGCGTCGGTGGTGAGCATCAGGCCGGCAACCGACGACGCGTTCTGCAGCGCCGTGCGCGCAACCTTGGTCGGATCGATCACGCCCATCTCGACCAGGTCGCCGAACTCGTCGGTCTGCGCGTTGTAGCCGTAGTTCACGCCCTTGCCTTCGGCGACCTTGTTCAGGACCACCGAGGGCTCGGCGCCGGAGTTGGCCACGATCTGGCGCATCGGCTCTTCCAGCGCGCGCATCACGATCTTGATGCCGGCTTCCTGGTCGTCGTTCGACGCCTTCAGCTTGCCTTCCAGCGCCTTGCGCGCACGCAGGAACGCGACTCCGCCGCCCGGGACCACGCCTTCTTCGACTGCCGCGCGTGTCGCGTGCAGCGCGTCTTCAACGCGCGCCTTCTTCTCTTTCATCTCGACTTCGGTGGCAGCGCCGACCTTGATCAGCGCCACGCCGCCGGCCAGCTTCGCCACGCGCTCCTGGAGCTTTTCGCGATCGTAGTCGCTGGTCGCTTCCTCGATCTGAACGCGAATCATCTTGACCCGGCCCTCGATGTCCTTCTTCACGCCGGCACCATCGATGATCGTGGTGTTCTCTTTGCCGGCCTCGATCTTCTTGGCGCGGCCGAGCTGTTTCAGCGTCACGTTCTCGAGCTTGTGGCCCAGTTCCTCGCTGATCACTTCGGCCCCGGTCAGCGTCGCCATGTCTTCCAGCATCGCCTTGCGGCGGTCGCCGAAGCCCGGCGCCTTGACGGCGACGGTTTTCAGGATGCCGCGGATGTTGTTCACCACCAGCGTCGCGAGCGCCTCGCCCTCGACTTCCTCGGCGATGATCAGCAGCGGTTTGCCCGACTTGGCCACCTGCTCCAGCAGCGGCAGCAGCTCGCGGATGGAGCTGATTTTCTTGTCGTGCAGCAGGATGTACGGATCGTCCAGCACCGCGATCTGCTTCTCGGCATTGTTGATGAAATAGGGCGAGAGGTAGCCGCGGTCGAACTGCATGCCTTCGACGACATCGAGCTCGTTCTGCAGGCTCTTGCCGTCTTCCACGGTAATCACGCCTTCCTTGCCGACCTTGTCCATCGCGTCGGCGATGATCTTGCCGATGTCCGCGTCGGAGTTGGCAGAGATCGAGCCGACCTGGGCGATTTCCTTGGAGGTCTTGCAGGGCTGCGAAATTTTCTTCAGCTCCTCGACCACGGCGATGACCGCCTTGTCGATGCCGCGCTTCAGGTCCATCGGGTTCATGCCGGAGGCGACATACTTCATGCCCTCGCGGACGATGGCCTGCGCGAGCACGGTCGCGGTGGTGGTGCCGTCGCCGGCGACATCCGACGTCTTGGACGCGACTTCCTTCACCATCTGCGCGCCCATGTTCTCGAACTTGTCCTTGAGCTCGATTTCCTTTGCGACCGAGACCCCGTCCTTGGTGACGGTCGGCGCGCCGAACGAGCGCTCGAGGACCACGTTGCGGCCCTTGGGGCCGAGCGTGACTTTGACGGCGTCGGCCAGGATGTTCAATCCATGGACCATCTTGGCGCGGGCGCCCTCGTGAAAACGTACCTCTTTGGCTGGCATTTAATTCTCTCCTGTGTGCGAATTCAATTCGTGTGTTGGTGTGTCCGGACCGGCGCGATCAGTGACCTTCGATCACGCCCATGATGTCTTCCTCGCGCATGACGAGGAGTTCGTCGCCCTTCACCTTCACGGTCTGGCCGGAATATTTTCCGAACAGCACCTTGTCGCCGGGCTTGACGTCGAGCGCGATCAGCTTGCCGCTGTCGTCTTTCTTGCCCTTGCCGACGGCGACGATCTCGCCCTGGTCGGGCTTCTCCGCCGCGGTGTCGGGAATTACGATGCCGCCAGCCGATTTGCGCTCTTCATCAATCCGCTTGACGATCACTCGGTCATGCAATGGACGAATCTTCATACGGGTCTCCAGATAGAATAATTATCAAATACAACAGGTTATGGTAGTAATTCGGTTGTCCAGCGGAAGCCTTGCTAGCACTCAAGCAGGACGAGTGCTAATGATAGTCCCTAGCCTGCCCGTTTTCAAGTGTTAACTAGAATCCAGCCGTGCCCGCCTTCCGCTGCCTTGCCCTGTTCGCACTGAGCCTGCCGGCGCTGCTGGTTCAGGCGCAACAGGCCGCTCTGCCGCCGGCGGTTGCACAAGCGCTCGTTGCGGCGCGCATCCCCGCGGGCAGCGTCGCGACCGTGGTGCAGGAAGTGGGCGCCTCGCGCGCCACCGTCAGCGTCAACGCCGCGACGCCCATGAATCCCGCATCCGTCATGAAGCTGGTGACGACCTTCGCCGCGCTCGAACTTCTCGGGCCGGCGTACCGCTGGAAAACCGAGGCCTGGATCAGCGGCCCGCTGCGCGACGGTCTGCTCGAAGGCGACCTCGCGCTGAAAGGCGGCGGCGACCCGAAACTCGACATGGAAGCGTTCTGGATGCTGCTGCGTTCGCTGCGCGGCAAGGGACTGCGCGAGATCCGCGGCGACCTGGTGATCGATCGCGGCTATTTCGAGCGCGTGCCGGGCGATCCGGGCGGCTTCGATGGCGATGCGTTCCGTCCCTACAACGTGCTGCCCGACGCCCTGCTGGTGAACTACAAGTCGCTGCGGTTCGCTTTCATGCCGGAGCCGGAACGCGGCGCGGTGAGCCTCTATGTCGAGCCGCGGCCACCCGCGCTGGAGGTCGTGAACACGCTGCGTCTCGCCGAGGGGCCCTGCCCCGAAGGCGCGGCGTTCCGCGATCTGCTGAAAATTGCCTTCGAGCCGGCGCGTCCGCGCGCGGCATTCACCGGGCAATATCCCGCCAGCTGCGGCGAAAAAGACCTGAATGTCGCGCTGCTCGAACCGAACGACCAGGTCGCCGGGATCATGCGCCAGCTCTGGCCCGAACTGGGCGGAGCATGGAGCGGCGCCGTGCGCGAAGGCCCGGTGCCGCCGGGCGCGCGCCTGCTGCACACGCGGGAATCGGAATCGCTCGCCGAAATCGTGCGCGACACGAACAAATTTTCCAACAACATCATGGCGCGCCACATTTTCCTCACGCTGGGCGCCGAGGACGCCGGAGTCCCGGCAAACGGACAGAAGGCTCTCGCGGCGATCAGGGCCTGGCTGGCGCGCAAAGGAATCGCCGCCCCGGAACTCGTCATGGAGAACGGCTCCGGCCTGTCTCGCATCGAGCGCATCAGCGCCGCGAGCCTGGCTGCCCTGCTGCAGGCCGCCTGGCGCAGCCCGGTAATGCCGGAATTGGTTTCCTCCATGCCGGTGGTCGCGGTCGACGGCACCATGCGCAAGCGCCTGCGCGGCGAAGGCGTCGCCGGGCAGGCCCACATCAAGACGGGGCTGCTGTCGGATGCGCGCGCCATGGCGGGCTTCGTGCTGGACCGCGGCGGCCGCTACCAGATCGTCGTAATGCTCGTGAACCATCAGAACGCGGGCGAAGCGCAAGCGGCGATGGATTCGATGCTGCGCTGGGTCTACGAAAAATAACTACAAATCCAGTTCCTTCCAGAGCGCGTCGACGCGGCGCTTGACCTCGGCGTCCATGGCGATCGGCCGGCCCCAGTTGCGCGAAGTCTCGCCGGCCCATTTGTGCGTGGCGTCCATGCCCATCTTCGAGCCCAGCCCCGTCACCGGACTGGCGAAATCGAGGTAGTCGATCGGCGTGTTCTCGGCGATCAGCGTGTCGCGCGCCGGATCGACGCGCGTGGTGATCGCCCACACCACTTCCTTCCAGTTGCGCGCGTCGATGTCGTCGTCCACCACGATGATGAACTTGGTGTACATGAACTGGCGCAGATAACTCCAGACGCCGAACATGACGCGCTTGGCGTGGCCCGGGTACTGCTTTTTCATGCTCACCACCGCCATGCGGTAGGAGCAGCCTTCGGGCGGCAGGTAGAAGTCCGTAATTTCCGGGAACTGCCGCGAGATCAGCGGCACGAAGAGTTCGTTGAGCGCGACGCCCAGCATCGCCGGCTCATCGGGCGGCTTGCCGGTATAGGTGCTGTGGTAGATCGGCGAGCGGCGCATGGCGATGCGCTTGACCGTGAGCACCGGAAACTTCTCGGCCTCGTTGTAGTAGCCGGTGTGATCGCCGTGCGGCCCTTCGAGCGCCAGATCCCCCGGCTCGATGACGCCCTCGAGCACGATTTCGGCCGAGGCCGGCACCTGCAGGTCGCTGCCGAGGCATTTCACCAGTTCGGTGCGCGCGCCGCGCAGCAGGCCCGCGAACTGGTATTCGCCCAGCATATCGGGCACCGGCGTCACCGCGCCGAGGATGGTCGCGGGATCCGCGCCCAGCGCCACCGCGACCGGAAAGGGCTTGCCAGGGTGCGCGATCGCGTGATCGCGGAAATCGAGCGCGCCGCCGCGATGTGCGAGCCAGCGCATGAGGACGCGGTCCGGCGCGATCACCTGCTGGCGGTAGATGCCCAAGTTCTGGCGCGCCTTGTGCGGCCCGCGCGTCACCGTAAGGCCCCAGGTAATGAGCGGGCCCGCATCTTCGGGCCAGCAGGTCTGCACAGGAAGCCGGGACAGGTCGACGTCCTTGCCTTCCCAGACGATTTCCTGGCAGGGCGCGGACGACAGCTCCTTAGGCTGCATGTTCAGGACCTGCTTCAGCAGCGGCAGCTTCTCCCAGGCGTCGCGCCATCCGGTCGGCGGCTCCGGTTCGCGCAGTACGGCCAGAAGCTTTCCGACCTCACGCAATGCAGCGACGTCCTCGACGCCCATCGCGAGGCACACGCGCCGCACCGTGCCGAACAGGTTGCCGAGCACCGGCATCGAATGGCCCGCCGGGCGTTCGAACAGCAGTGCGGGTCCTCCCTGGCGCAGCACGCGGTCGCAGATCTCGGTCATTTCCAGCCGCGGCGAAACTTCGGCCGCGATCCGCTTCAGTTCGCCCAGGCGCTCGAGCTGGCCGATGAAATCGCGCAGGTCCGAGTAATGCACTGCCAGCCCGTTTATTTGAACGGCACGGCAGCCAGCTGCGCCGCCACCGATTCCGCGAACTGAACGAGGAAAGGATTGCGCCCGCGCACCGCGTAGTCGCGCTCGACCGCCGCGAAGCTCAGCGTCAGCGTCGTGCGGCCCAGCCAGAAAAACACCGCCAGCGCCGCCGCCAGAACGGCCAGCGCGGCCGCCAACGCCGGCAGCAGGCGCGCGAGGCCGCCAAGCGCGGAGAATGACGCCAGCAGCAGCGCGTCCAGCGATTCGCGGCCTGCGTGCTTCCTGATGCCCTCGGCCAGCTCGGCAATACCGCCTTGCAGCGGCCCGGAGACCGCCGCTAGCATCAGGGCCAGGATCAGCAGCACGATCGCCCAGTTCAGCTTGCGCGGGTCGCGCTCGAAGGCGACGCGCACCGCCGCGAGCTGTGCCAGCGGCACTGCCTCCATCGCGTCGCCGCCGTGATGCACCAGCCGGTTGGCGTACAGCGTGAGGCGCGAACCGCGCTGGATACCGGAACCGATCTCGAATTCGGCCAAAGGGGTGTCGAGACTCATAGCTGGTAGCTAAGCGCGATGCCGATGAATATGGCGAGGCCGACGAAGTTGTTGTGCTGGAACGCCCGGAAGCAGCCCTCGCGCGTGCGCCCGCGGATCAGCGTGAAATGGTAGACCATCATGCCCGCCGCCATCGCCAGCCCGGCATGGTACGGCCAATCAAAGCGCAGCAGGGCGCCGACCGCCATGAGGATCGCCAGCATCAGCACGTAACTCGCCATCACCGCGGCGACATCGTAGCGCCCCAGCGTGATGGCCGAGGTGTGGATGCCGATTTTCAGGTCGTCGTTGCGGTCCACCATGGCGTATTCGGTGTCGTAGGCGAAGGAATAGAACACGTTCGCCGCGAGCAGCGCCCAGCACTCCCAGGGAAGCTCGTTGCGGATCGCCGCGAACGCCATCGGGATGCCGAAGCCGAAGGCGACGCCCAGCACCAGCTGTGGCAGCGGGAACACGCGCTTGGCGAAGGGATACAGGGCGGCGATCGCGAGCGCGACGAACGACAGCAGGATCGCGAAGCGGTTCAGGAACAGCGCGAAAGCGAAGGCGGTCGCCGCCAGCAGCGCGGCAACAGCGAGCGCCTCGCTCGGGCGGATCGTGCCGGCCGCGAGCGGCCGGTCCCGCGTGCGCTCCACGCGCCCGTCGAAGTCGCGGTCGGCCCAGTCGTTCAGCGCGCTGCCGGCCGAGCGCATCAGGAACGTGCCGGTGAAGAAGATCATGATCACGTCAACGCGCGGATGGCCGTTCGCCGCGATCCACACCGCCCAGAGCGTGGGCCAGAGCAGCAGCAGCGCGCCGACCGGCTTGTCGAGCCGGATCAGCCGCTCGTAGGCATTGATGCGCTCGGCGACGGAGGCGAAGTCCATGCGGTTTCCCCGTCGAGGATATCAGGCGCGCAGATTGACAGGGACGCGCGTGTCAGGCACGCGCGTTTTCGTGCCGGGAAGCGAGCCATCTTTCGACATGCCGCCTGGCCGCCCGCGGATCTTTCTCCAGAAGGATATCCGCCGCCTCGCGCGCCTGGCGCGCGAGCGGCTCGTCCTTCTCCAGGTCGGCATAGCGCAACAGCGGCGCGCCGCTCTGGCGCTCGCCAAGATACTCGCCGGGGCCGCGCAGCTTCAGGTCCTGGCGCGCGATCTCGAAGCCGTCGCTGTTTTTGAAAATGACCTTGAGCCGCGTACGCGCAGTATCCGAGAGCGGCGCGGCGTACAGCAGGATGCAGGCGCTCTCGCGCGCATTTTTACCTGATGCGCGCCCGATGCGCCCGCGCAGCTGGTGCAGCTGCGCGAGGCCGAAGCGTTCGGCGTGCTCGATCACCATCAGCGAGGCGTTGGGCACGTCCACGCCGACCTCGATGACCGTCGTGGCGACCAGCAGGTTCAGCTTGCCCGCGACGAACGCTTTCATCACGGCCGCCTTCCGTTCCGCGGGCAGCCTGCCGTGCAACAGTCCCACTCGCAGGCCTTTCAGTTCCACCCGCAGCTGCTCGAAAGTATCGACCGCGGTCTGCAACTCGTCCCTGGATTCCTCGATCACGGGGCACACCCAGTAGGCCTGCTGCCCCTCGGCGCAGGCCTCGCGGATGCGCGCCAGCACCTCCGCGCGCTTGTCATCCGCGAAGAGCTTCGTCAGCACGCCGCGCCGGCCTGGCGGCAGTTCGTCGATGGTGGAAATATCCAGGTCGGCGTAATAGCTCATCGACAGCGTGCGCGGGATCGGCGTCGCGCTCATCATCAGCTGGTGGGGGACAGGTGCGGTGTCGGCTGATCGGGTTTCCCCCTTCCTCCTCAATGCCAGGCGCTGCTGCACGCCGAAGCGGTGCTGTTCGTCCACGATCGCGAGCGCGAGGCGCGAGAAGCCGACCTTCTTCTGGAACAGCGCGTGGGTGCCTATGGCGAGCACCGGCGCCGGATCGCGCAGCCGTTTCACCACCGCATTTTTCTCCGCGGCCGAAAGCCCGCCGTGCAGCCAGGCGATCGGCACGCCCAGCGGAGCCAGCCACTCCGAAAATTTCCGCAGGTGCTGCTCCGCGAGGATTTCGGTAGGCGCCATCACCGCGGCCTGGCAGCCCGCATCCAGCGCAGCCAGGCAGGCGATCGCGGCAACGATCGTCTTGCCGCTGCCGACGTCGCCCTGCAGCAGGCGCTGCATCGGGTGCGGCTCGCCCAGGTCGTGCAGGATTTCCGCCATCGCGCGCCGCTGCGCGCGCGTCAGGCGGAACGGCAACCTGCCAAGGAAGCGCTTGAGCAGCGGCCCGTTCGAGGGCAGCGCCGGCGCGGCCCGCGCGCGCCTGGCCCTGTACGCCATGCGCATCGACAATTGCTGCGCGAGCAGTTCGTCGAACTTGACGCGCCGCCACTCGGCGCTGCTGCGCTCGAGGAGTTCCGCAGTGGGCGCATCCGGCGCCGGCCGATGCAGGGACCGGACGCTCTCGGCGATACCGCTCAGCCCGTAGCGCCGCCGCATTGCATCAGGCAGCGTGTCGTCCAGCACCGCTTCGTCGAGCGCCTGGAGCACGAGCTTGCGCAGCGCGTACTGGGAAAGGCCCGCCGTGGTCGGATAGATGGGCGTCAACGCCTGCGGCAGCGGCTCGCCCGGCGGGACGACGCGATAGCGTGGATGGATCATCTCCGCGCCGAAAAAGCCGGGCCGCACTTCGCCGTAGGCGCGCACCAATCCACCTTCATCGGCCGCCCGCTGGAACTGTTTCAGCTGGCTGCCATAGAAATTCAGGAAACGTAGCACCAGGCCCTCGGCGTGGACCACGAGTTGGCGCTTGGGGCGGTATTTCACCTCGGCATTGAGTACTTTGCCTTCGACCAGCACGGGCGTGCCGGCAGGCGCCGCTTCCGGCGGCGTGAGGCGGGTTTCGTCCTCGTAGCGGTGAGGAAGATGCAGCGCGAGATCATCCGCCGAACGCAGGCCGAGCTTGGCGAGCTTTTTTGCAACCGCGGGCGCGGGTTCTCTCTTCAAAGGACGCGCAGGCGCGTTAGAAAGGGACGCGCATGCGCGTTAGGCGGCGTACAGGATGCAGTCGATCTCCACCAGCGCGCCGCGCGGCAGGCTGACGACGCCGATCGCCGCGCGCGACGGATAGGGCTGGCCCACGTACTGCGCCATGATCTCGTTCACTTTCGCGAAATGGACGAGATCCGTGAGGTAGACCGTCATGCGCACGGCGCGCTCCAGTCCCAGCCCCGAGGCCTGCGCGATCGCCGCGAGGTTCCGAAACACGCGATGGATCTGCGCCTCGATGCCCTCCGCCATCTGCATGCTCGCGGGATCGAGGCCGATCTGGCCGGAGACATAGACCGTATCTCCCGCCCGTACGGCCTGCGAGTAGGTGCCGATCGCGGCAGGCGCGTCGGGTGTCTGGATCGGGGTCTTCATAAAGGGGTATGTTAGCCCAATGACGTATCCCACATCGCCCTCCATCGAGCGCCTGGAGAAGCTGCTCGGCACGCCGCGCGACGGAGCTCTGTTGCGGTTCTCGCTGGGCCTGGAATATCTGAAAATCGAAAATACCGAAAAAGCGGCGGAGTTTCTCCACCAGGCCGTCGCCAGGGACCCTGGCTATTCCGCCGCGTGGCGCGCGCTCGGCAAGGCGCTCGAAACCGCAGGACGTTCCGGCGACGCGCTGGCCGCCTACCGCGACGGCATCGCCGCGGCGCAGAAGAAGGGCGACAAGCAGGCGGAAAAGGAAATGACCGTGTTCGCGCGCCGCATAGAGAGGAAAATAACCGGATGAAACAACCGAAGCAGGCCGAACGGGAATTGAACGTCTTCGGCCGGCCGCTGGAGCCCTGCAGCCTCGATCCCGTGACCGGCTTCTACCGCGACGGCTGCTGCAACACCGGCTACGACGACACCGGCATTCACACCGTATGCGTGCGCGTCAGCGCGAAATTCCTCGAATTCTCGAAACGACGCGGCAACGACCTCAGCACGCCCATGCCGGAATACGGTTTCCCGGGACTCAAGCCCGGCGACCAGTGGTGCCTGTGCGCGGGGCGCTGGAAGGAAGCGCTGGACGCGGGCATGGCACCGCCGGTAGTGCTGGCGGCGACGCACGAAGAGACTCTGGCAATCGTGCCGCTGGCGGATCTCAAGCGGCACGCCGTCGACCTCAGTTGAACGCCCGGGATCGAAGTCTACTGGTGGAGTGGAAGGGGATCGAACCCTCGACCTCCGCATTGCGAACGCGGCGCTCTCCCAACTGAGCTACCACCCCACGGAAGGGTCGGAATTCTACCGCAGATCGGTTCCACCGGGACAAGCGGGGCCGCGCCCGATATCATTCGCGGCAGAGAGGAATTGCCATGGATATCAAACCCCCGTTCGGCTACAAAGACATCGTCCCGATGAACCGCGACCAGAAGGTGCGGCTGCTCAAGGCGGGCGAAGTGCCCGAGTTCGCGCGCACGCTCAATTCGATCCCGATCAGCTACACCGAGTTCGCGCTGGTCGCGCGCGAATACCCGATTGTGTTCACCGGCGTGAGCGACCGTGACTTCGCGCCCGTAGCGGTATTGGGAATCGCCGCCAACGAAAACCTCTACAACAACGGCGGCACCTGGGCGGGCAAGGTCTACATCCCGGCCTACGTACGGCGCTTTCCGTTCTGCATGACCAGGGTCACGCTCGACAAGGTCGAGCAGCAGAACCGCCTCATTTGCGTCGAAAAAACGCATCTCGACAGCGCCGCGGGCGAATCCATGTTCGACGCCAAGGGCTTGCCGTCGGAGAAGTGGAAGGAAATCGAGCGCATGCTCACCGAATACGAAATCGATCTCGAGCGCAGCCGCGAGATGTGCGGCATCCTCGCCGATTACGGCCTGTTGGAACCTTTCACGATGCAGGCGAAATTGAACAAGGGGGGCGATCCGATGAACCTGATCGGCATGCACCGCGTTGCCGAGGCCAAGATAGAGCACCTGAACGCGAGCCAGCTCAAGAACCTGGTGAAAAAAGGCATCCTGTCCCGCGTCTACGCGCACCTGCTGTCGCTCGATAATTTCGCCAGGCTGCTCGACCGCAAGGCGACGAAGGCGGCCTGACACCCGCGGCGTTCCGGCCGCGGTCCTAGCGTTCTCGGCCGGCTTCGGCCGCGATTTTCTGCACGGGCGACAGCAGGTATTCGATCACCGAACGCTCGGCGAGCTTGATCTCCGCGGTGAGCTGCATCCCTGGCAGCAGCGCGAGGCGCGCCTCGCCAAAGCGCAGTTCCTGCGTCGCCGGCTCCAGATGCGCGCGGTAGGCATACGCGACCCCTGAGGGGTGCGTCCCATCCGCGCCCGCCGTCTTCGCGGCCTCGCCGCTGCGCTCGGTCGAGTCGGCCGAAACGCGCGACACCGTTGCATCGAGCATGCCGTAGCGCTGGAATGGAAAGCTCGCCAGCTTCAGCTTGGCGCTCTGGCCGCCGGCGACGAAGCCCGCATCTTGATTGGCGAGCCATACCTCCGCGATAAGCGCCTCGCCGTCCGGCACCAGCGTCATCAGCACGGTGCCGGGCGACAGCACCGCGCCAGGCGTCTGCGTCGCCAGGTCCTTCACCACGCCATCTGCGGGCGAGCGCAACTCCGCGAGTTGCCGGCGGTGATTCAGCTTTTCCAGATCCTGCACCAGGCGCGCGAGCTGCGTTTCCGCATCCACGCGCTCGCTTTGCAGCTGCGCGCGGTAGCTCGCCACGATCTGCGCAGTGCGCCGCTCGCCCTGGTCGATGGTCGCCCGAGCACCCTCGACGCGATGCTCCTGCGCGCGCAGGTCCTGTTCCGCCTCGAGGCGCTCCCGGCTGCGCTGCGCCAGCATGAGCTTGCCCGCGTAGCCGTCGCGCGCCAGGCGTTCGAAAGCCTTTTCCTGCTCGATCAGCACCGGCAACGCGACCGATAGTTTGCCGAGCGTTTCCAGCGCGGCCTGCATATCGCGCCGCGCCCGTGCGATCACCGTGCGCTGCTCGGCGAGGGTCGCTTCCTGCGCGAGCGCCCGTGCTTCCCGCTGCGCTTCCACCTGCGCGTGCAGGCGCGGCGGGTCTTCCGGCAACGCCGCCAACCGCTTGCCGTCGAGTTCGGCGTCGATCCGCCTCAGCTGGAGCCGGCGCATGGCGATCTC
>DATGGA010000039.1:0-20941 GCA_035308765.1 Burkholderiales bacterium | reverse complement strand
CCGGCGACCGGCGTCATGCGCCACGCCGATGCCGGCTATGCCGAGGCGATCGCCTGCGCGAAGGAAAAGGGCCTCAATCTGCCGATGCTGTGACTGGCGCCCCGCCCCGTACTGCGCCCACATTGGGATTCGCGCCCATCGCATAGGCAAGCGCTGCCGGCGAGCCGATTTCCCACAACGCGAAATCCGCCTGTTTGCCCGTTTCCAGGGTCCCGTGCGTGGTCTGCATGCCCAGCGCCCGGGCGCCATGGCGCGTCACGCCGGCCAGCGCTTCCTCCGGCGTCAGGCGGAACAGCGTGCAGGCCAGATTCATCGTCAGCAGCAGCGAAGTGAGCGGCGAGGAGCCGGGATTGTTGTCGGTGGCGAGCGCAATCGGCACGCCGTGGCGCCGCAGCGCCTCCACGGGTGGCAGCTGTTTCTCGCGCAGGAAATAGAACGCGCCGGGCAACAGCACGGCGACGGTGCCCGCCTTGGCCATCGCCCTCACGCCGTCCTCGCTCGTGTATTCGAGGTGATCGGCGGACAGCGCGCCGTATTTCGCCGCCAGCGCGGCGCCGCCCAGGTCGGAAAGCTGGTCGGCGTGCAGTTTCACCCGGAGATCGAGTGTCTTCGCAGTCTTGAAGATCTTTTCCGTCTGGGAGGGCGAAAACCCGATCCCTTCGCAAAACGCGTCCACGGCATCCGCCTTCGCGAGCGGCATCACCTCGTGGCAGACGAAATCGATGTAGTCGTCGGCGCGTCCCTTGAATTCCGCGGGCAGGGCATGCGCGCCGAGAAATGTCGTCGTTACGGCGACCCCCTCGAGGCGGCGCGCGGCGCGCAGCATCTTCAACTCGGTGTCGCGGTCCAGGCCGTAGCCCGATTTCACTTCGACCACCGCGGCGCCCTCGGCGAGCCATTGCCTCAACCGGGCCTGCGCCAGCCGCAGCAGTTCATCCTCGGACGCGGCGCGGGTCTGCGTCACGGTGGACACGATGCCGCCGCCCGCGCGCGCGATTTCCTCGTAGCTCGCGCCCTTCAGGCGCAGCTCGAATTCCGCCGCGCGGTCGCCGGCATAGACGAGGTGGGTATGGCAGTCGACGAGCCCGGGCGTGATCCAGGCGTCGTGCGCATCGTGCTCGCGCTTCGCTTTCTCCTTCCAGGCGCTGCGCGGCCCGACCCAGGAAATCCGCCCGTCCCTCGCCGCGATCGCGCCGTCGCGGATCGCGCCATACGGCGCCCGCCCCGCCATGGTGGCGAGATTGGCGTTCAGCCAGACCGCGTCGTGCATGCCGCTATGATAGCGGCATGAATTCATATTTTTCTCTTGATGCACTTCTTCCTTCGGGGTGGGCCCGGGACGTGCGCATCGACGTGGACGACAAGGGCAACATAGTGGAAGCAAGAGCAAATTCCAAAAAAAACGGAGAAGCGCTCGCTGGCCCCGTGCTGCCGGGCATGGCGAACCTGCACTCGCACGCTTTCCAGCGCGCCATGGCGGGCCTCGCCGAAGTGCGCGGCAAGATGGACGACGACTTCTGGTCCTGGCGCGAGCTCATGTACGGCTTCGTGCAGCGCATGACACCAGAGCAGGCGCAGGCGGTGGCGAAGCACCTCTACATAGAGATGCTGAAGCACGGCTACACCGCGGTGGGCGAGTTTCACTACCTGCATGACGGCTCCGACGACATGCTGATGCGCCACCTGACAGCGGCAAAGGATGCCGGCATCGCGATCACGCTGCTGCCATCGATGTACCGATG
This sequence comes from Burkholderiales bacterium, assembly GCA_035308765.1. Taxonomy (GTDB): domain Bacteria; phylum Pseudomonadota; class Gammaproteobacteria; order Burkholderiales; family SG8-39; genus RBG-16-66-20. Next base: position 19,199 of record DATGGA010000039.1, on the reverse strand, counting down.
GTCGAACTTCGGGCGCAAGCCGCTCAAGCCGCGGCAGAAGCACTTTGCATCCAATCCCGGTTTCATTCTTGGGATCGCGGAAAAATTCAAAAATCAAGTCACCCCGGACATCCGCGTGGGTGCGGCCCCTCATTCGCTGCGCGCGGTCGATCCGGGGTCATTGAAGGAACTCGTCGATGGGTTGCCGAAGGACGCCCCGATCCACATCCATGCCGCCGAACAGGTCAAGGAAGTCGAGGAATGCGTGACTGCGCTAGGCAGGCGGCCGGTGGAATGGCTGCTCGAACACTGCAAGCTGGACGCGCGCTGGTGCCTGGTGCACGCCACGCACATGGTGCCGCAGGAAGTGGCGGCGCTGGCGCAAAGCGGCGCCACGGCTGGCTTGTGTCCCACGACCGAGGCCAATCTCGGCGACGGAATTTTTCCGCTGCTCCCCTATCGGGCGGCGGGCGGCCGCTACGGCATCGGCGGCGACAGCCACGTGTCCCGCGACCCGGCGGAAGAACTCCGGCTGCTGGAATACGCCCAGCGCCTGGTGGCGCGGCGGCGCAACCTCGTCGCGGGCAAGTGCACGCCGGCGGTCGGCACCACGCTATGGCTGGAAGCGGCCGCGGGCGGCGGCGCGCTCGGCCGCCGCATGGGCGCGATCGCGCCGGGCATGCGTGCCGACCTGGTCGTCCTCGACCCTGAGCACCCCGATCTCGCAAGCCGCTCGGGCGATGCGGTCGCCAATGCGCTGATCTTCTCGGGCGGGACACAAATGGTGCGCGACGTGATGGTCGGTGGGGTCTGGGTGATCCGCGATCGCAGACACCTGCTCGAGGAACGGGCGGAGCGCGCATACAAGCGCGCGGTGCGCGAACTGCTCGTCTGAGTCAGCCCCGGCGCAGAATGATCAGCGCATCCAGCGCGAAAGCGCCGTCGGGGCGCGCAAGCAGCGGGTTGACGTCGATTTCCTCGACCTGTCCCGCGAAGTCGGCGGCGAATTCGGAAACGCGCACGATGGCTTCGCAGACCGCGTCCAGGTCCGCGGCAGGCGCGCCGCGGTAGCCCTTCAGCAATTTGAATCCTTTCAGGCGATCGAGCATGCGCCTCGCTTCCGCCTTGCCGACCGGCGCCAGCGCGAGCACGGTATCGCGCATCACCTCGACCAGCACCCCGCCCAGCCCGACCAGCAGCACCGGGCCGACCTGCGGATCGAGCTTGGTACCGACCACCAGTTCGACGCCGTCCGTCAGCATCGGCTGCACGAGGAAGCCGTTTTTGGCGGAGGTCATCGCAGCGCAGGCCGCACGCAGCGCGGCCGCGTCGCGCAGGTCGAGCTTGACCGCACCTGCTTCGGTCTTGTGCGCGATGTCGCCGTCGGCCTTCAGCACCACCGGATAGCCGAGCGACTCGGCCGCTTTCACAGCTTCGTCCACGTTCCTGGCGCTTCGCTCGGAAACGCTTCGAATGCCATACTGGGAAAGGACGGCTTTTGCTTCTTTTTCGGCAAGAATTCTCTTGTTGCTCGAAAAAGCAGTTTTCTTCGACAGACGCGATGAGGCCGGCGGCCGTTCCTCGTGCCACTGCTGCCAGGCGGCGATGGCGGCATAGCAGCGATCCAGCGAGCGGAAAAAACCGACCCTGTCGTCGGACTCGTAGGCTTCGGAGCCGGGACCCTGCAGCCATTCCGATACCCAGACCACGCTGATCGCCTTGAGTTGCGAGCGTGCGAGCTGGGCGATGTCGGCGGCGCGCTTGTTGCCGGTCTCGCGCGAGGAAACGCTCATCGCGCACAGCAGCACGCCGTACTGCGGGTCGTCGAGCAGCGCCTGGCAGCACTTGTTATAGGACTCAGGCACGCTCAGCACCTGCCCCGTCGGATCGCAGGGGTTGCGCGCGGCGCCGAATTCGGGAACCACGCCGCGCAGCACGGCAATGGTCTTCTCCGCGGGCTGGGGCATCGGCACGCCGTGGCGCGCAGCCATGTCGGCCGCGATCACGCCCGCGCCGCCCGAGCCGGACACGACTGCTACGCCGCGCGCCAGCGGTTTTCCCGCAGCGGCGAAGAATTTCGCGTACTCGACCAGCGCCTCGTAGTTGTCCACCGACACGAACCCGGCGCGCTCGAACAGCGCGCGGAACGCGGCCGCCGATCCGGCCATGGATCCCGTATGCGAGCGCGCTGCGGCGGCGCCATCCTCGCTGACGCCCATCTTGTAGACGATCACAGGCTTGCCGGCTTTGCGCGCTCGCTCGCCCGCTTCGAGCAGGCGCGGCACGCTCGGGATTCCCTCGAACAGGCAAGCGATGGCGCGCACCTCGTCATCCTCGGCCATGGCGGCGATGAGGTCGGACACATCCACGTCGGATGAGTTGCCGGCCGAAAAAAAGTAGCGGAAGCCCATGCCGCGCTCGCAGGCCTGCGCCAGGCAATAGCCGAGCGCGCCGGACTGGCTCACGAACGCGATCGGTCCGAGGGTGCGCGGCATCTTCGAGTACTCGGGGATGAAGCTCACCCCCACGCCCAGCGCATGGTTGACGAGGCCCATGCAGTTCGGCCCGAGCAGCGGCATGCGCGCCGCGCGTGCGATCTCGACCAGGCGGCGCTGCGCCGCAATGCCCTCGTCGCGCGCCATTTCGCCATAGCCCGAGGCATACACGACCACGCCGCCGGCGCCGGCCCGCGCCGCTTCCGTGACCGCCGCTTCCACGCCTTCGCGCGGCACCATCAGCGCCACCAGGTCCGGCTTGCCGGGCAGCGCGGCGAGCGAAGGATGGCAGTCGTAGTTGCCGATCTTCGGGTACTTGGCGTTCACCGGCCAGACCGGGCCGCGGAAATGCGCCAGGTTCTCCAGCGTGCGCAGGCCGAAGGAGCCGGCGCGCGGCGACGCGCCGACGATCGCGATCGAGCGCGGCGCGATCAGGCGCTCGAGTTCGGCGCGCGTATAAGCGGGGCGGTCCACCGTGCCTTGCGCGGTCCTATCTGTTGCTAACATGGAGGCCTGCATACTAGGGGAGCGCGGATGGGTGTCAAGAAGCTGTTCGACCTGAGCGGGCGGGTCGCGGTCGTCACGGGCGGATCGCGCGGGCTCGGACTGCAAATGGCCGAGGCTCTGGGAGAAATGGGGGCGAAGGTCGCGATCACTGCGCGCAAGCAGGACGAGCTGGATGCTGCGGTGGCGCAACTCAAAAAGCAGGGCGTCGATGCCGTCGCCTGGGCCTGCGATATCGGCAGGCGCGAAGCGATCGTCCCGGTCGCCGAAGCGATCCTGAAGAAATTCGGCAAGGTGGACATCCTGGTGAACAACGCCGGCGCCACCTGGGGCGCGCCCGCCGAGGACCACCCGATCGAAGCCTGGGACAAGCTGGTCAGCGTCAACCTCTCCGGCATGTTCGTGCTGACGCAGCTGATCGCCAAGCGCTCGATGATCCCGGCCAGGCGTGGCCGCGTCATCAACATCGCCTCCGTCAACGGCGTGCAGGCCAACGATCCGCGCCTGGTGCGCACCGTCGCCTATGTCGCCACAAAGCACGGCGTGGTCGGCCTCACGCGCCAGCTCGCGGCGGAATGGGGGCGCTACGGCATCACGGTGAACGCCATCTGCCCCGGCTTCTTCCCCTCGAAAATGACCAAGGCGACGCTCGGCAAGGATCTGCAGATGATCATCGACGGCACGCCCACCGGGCGCGTCGGCAACGACGAGGACTTGAAGGGAGCGACGGTGCTGCTCGCCTCGGACGCCGGCGCCCACATCACCGGCCAGGCGATCGTGGTCGACGGCGGCGCGACCGTCATATGAGCGGCGCGTCCCGGGTTCCGCCGGAAACCTACGAGTTCACCAAAAACATCCCGTTCTCGCAGCACCTCGGCATCAGGGTGGATTCGCTGGAGAAAGGCGTGGCGCGCCTCTCCATGGCGGTGCGGCCCGAATTCATGACCAGCTGGGGCACCGCGCACGGCGGCTCGATCCTGTCGCTGCTCGACATCACGCTGTCGATGACCGCGCGCACGCTCTACGATCCGCCGCGCTCCATCATGACCATCGACCTCTCCACCCAGTTCATCGGCACCGCCACCGGCCTGCTGTGCGCGGAAGGGCGCGTCATGAAAGCGGGCAGCACGACCATCTTCTGCGAGGGCGAAGCGCGGGACGAAAAAGGCGAACTGGTCGCCAAGGCCATCGGCACCTTCCGGGCGCGATCGCCGAAGTAGCGCGGCGGGACTACCTCGGCGCCTCCAGGCCGCCGAGGTAGAAGCGGTTCCAGGTCGGCGCGATCACGAGTTCGTTCACGCAGCTTCGCGCGGGCATCGTCGCCACGAACAGGATCGCCTTGCCGAAATCCTCGGGCTGCGCCATGCGCGCGCGCTCTTCCTTCGACGGCGGCACCGGTCGCTTTTCCATGATCGGCGTCGCCACCTCGCCGGGCAGGATGGAAGTAGCGCGTATGCCGTGCGCGCACTCCTCCATGTTGATGGATTCGCTCAGCGCGATCACCGCGCGCTTGGTGGCGTTGTAGGCCGGCCCGGTAAGCGCGCTGGCGTAGCGCCCCGCCCACGAGGAGATGTTGATGATCAGGCCGTCCTTGCGCGCCCGCATGCCGGGGATCACCGCCAGGCAGCAGTAGAACAGGCCGTTCAGGTTGATGGCGACCACGTCGTCCCAGCCTTCGGCCGACATGGTCTTGAAGTTGCGCCTGGGACCGCTGATGTTGGTGCCGGCGCTGGTGACCAGGATGTCGATGCGGCCGTGACGCTTCTCGATGTCGGCCGCGGCGGCAAACACCGCTTTCTTGTCGGAGACGTCGAGCTGGACGGCTTCGGCCTCGCCAAGGGCCCTGAGTTTCTTTTCAGCTTCGCGGTTCGTTTTTTCGGTCCGGCCGGAAATCACCACCCGGGCGCCGGCTTTCACCAGCTCTTCCGCTCCGGCGAGGCCTATGCCGGATCCCCCGCCGGTAATCCAGGCGACCTTACCGCTTGGCATATTGGGCGGCCCCGAAAAGATTTTCCTTCTGTTCCTTGGTCATCTCGGGCACCGCGCGGCGCCGGTCGGCGAGCACCTGCATGGCCCTTTTCACCGCCGGCCGCTCCAGGATTGCATCGCGCCATTTTTTCAACGCCGGGTATTCGTCGATGCTGACGCCCTGTCGGTCCGGGAAGCGCAGCCAGGGCACGGTGGCCATGTCGGCGATGGTGTACTCGTCGCAGGCGAGGTACTTGGATTCCTTCAGCCGCCGGTCGACCACCATGTAGAGCCGGTTGGCCTCGTTCTTGTAGCGGTTCATGGCGTAGGGAATTTTCTCCGGCGCATAGCCGAGGAAGTGGTGCGCCTGGCCGAGCATCGGGCCGATGTGGCCCATCTGGAACATGACCCACTGCATCACCTGCCAGCGCAGGCGCAGGTCCTGCGGCAGGAATTTCCCGGTCTTGGAAGCGAGATAGAACAGCATCGCGCCGGATTCGGCGAGCGCGAAGGGCTTGCCGCCGGGGCCGTCGGTATCGACCATCGCCGGCATCTTGTTGTTGGGGGATATCTTGAGGAAATCCGGCTTGAACTGGTCGCCGGCGCCGATGTCGACCGCGTGCACGCTGTAGGGCGTGCCCGTTTCCTCGAGCATGATGTGGACTTTGTGGCCGTTCGGCGTCGGCCAAGTGTAGAGTTCGATCATAAGCTGGATTGTAAACAGATTGTCCTCAGGGGGGACCGTCATGGAGGGGGCTAAAAGCGCCGTTTCGCAGCCGGCGGCCGCCGTAGCGCTCCGGTTCACGGGCCGCGCGGGCGAATATTTCCGCATCTGGATCGTCAACGTCTGCCTGAGCGTCATCACGCTCGGCATCTATTCGCCGTGGGCCAAGGTGCGCCGCAAGCGCTACTTCTACGGCAACACGCTGCTGGACGACGCGGCGTTCGAGTATCTCGGCAACCCGGTGGCCATCCTCAAGGGCAGGATCATCGTGTTCGTGATATTCGCCGCTTACGCGCTGCTGAAGGAGATCCATTTCCTGACCGCGATCGCCGCCGTCATCGGCGTCGCGGCGGCGATGCCCTGGATCATCCAGCGCGCGCTGCAGTTCAACGCGCGCAACTCGACCCACCGCAACGTGCGCTTCGGCTTCAAGGGCACGAAGACGGACGTCTTCGGCGTGCTGCTCCTTGGCGGCCTGCTGGTGCCGGCCACGCTTGGCATGGCCTACCCCTTCTATCTCAGCGCGAAACGCCGCATGTTCGTCGACAACAGCAGCTACGGCGCCACGCGGTTCCGTTTCTCGGCGACCGCGGGCAACTACTACTTTGCCGCCCTCAAGCTTTCCCTGGCGTTCGCAGGCTTCCTCGCCGGCAGCATCGTCACGCTGGGCATCGGCTTGCTGCCTTTGTACCTGCTGCTGCGCGCTTACGCCGAAGTCCTGTTTGCGCGCCTTGCCTGGCGCAACACCATGCTGGGAGACGTCTGCTTTGACTGCGGCTGGACCACGGGCGGGCTGTTCGGCCTGTATTTCGTCAATTCGCTCGGCGTGCTGTTTACGCTCGGCCTGCTCCTGCCCTGGGCGGAGATCCGCACCGCGCGCTACAAGCTGGAGCGGATCACGCTGCAATCGGACAGTGGCCTGGGCGGGTTCCTCGCCGCCGCGCAGGAGGAGGTCGGCGCGGTGGGCGACGAGGCGGGCGAGTTGCTCGGCTTCGATTTCGGGTTGTGATCGCTTGAGCGGTATCCAGGCGCTGTATTTCGACGGCAAGTCCTCCGACAGGCGCAGCGTCGTGCTGGAACTGGATCCGCGGCGCGGGCTCTGCGTGCGCGGCGACGGCGTCGACGCGGCGTGGCCGCTCCCGGACGTGCGCGCTTCCGAACGCATCGGCAACAGCCGGCGCCGGCTCTACTTTCCGGACGGCTCGCAGTGCGAGACTGCCGACAACGACGCGGTCGACGCGCTGTTCGATGCGCCGCCGGCGGCGCGGCTGCTGCACCGCTGGGAGAGCCGGCTGGGTTACGCGCTCGCCGCGGTGGCGATCACGATGGCCGCGGCCTGGGCTGCCGTGGTCTGGGGCATTCCGGCGCTCGCCAAGCAGGTCGCCTTCGCCCTGCCCGTGGCCACCGAGAAACTGATCGGGCGCGACGCGCTCGCCGCCCTGGACAAATACGTACTCACGCCCAGCCAGCTGCCGCCGGAGAGGCAGGACGCGCTGCGCAAGCTGCTGGCGCGCATGTCTGCGGGCCCGGACGGGGACGGCTACCGGCTCGAACTGCGCCGGGGCGGACGCGTCGGCGCCAACGCGCTGGCGCTGCCTGCGGGCATCATCGTGATGACCGACGAACTGGTGGAACTGTCCAAAGACGACCGGGAACTCGAGGCCGTGCTCGCGCACGAGATCGGGCACCTGCGCCAGCGCCACATCCTGCGGCACGTGCTGGAGGACTCCGGCACGGCGCTGCTGATCGCCTTCAGCCTCGGCGACCTGACGTCGGCAACCACGCTCGCCGCCGCCGCGCCGACGGTGCTGCTGCAGGCGAAGTTCTCGCGCGATTTCGAGCGCGAGGCGGACGACTATGCGCTGGATTACATGGCGCGGCGCGGCATCCCGCCAGAGAAATTCGCGGCGATCCTGCAGCGCATGGAGGAAAAACGGCAGGGGGACAAGGACATCCCGGATTTCCTGTCGTCGCACCCGGCGACGCGCGAGCGCATAGAGCGTGCGAGGGAACACCGCGCGCCTTAAGCGCGGTCCTTCCAAGTTAGGTCAGCTTGACAAGCTGCTTCCCAAAATTCTCGCCCTTCAGCAGGCCGATGAAGGCCTTGGGCGCGTTCTCCAGGCCCTGAGCCACGGTCTCGCGGTACTTGATCTTGCCGCCTGCGACCCAGCCGACCAGCTCGGGCAGCGCCTTGGCCCACAATTCCATGCGGTCCGATACGATGAAGCCCTGCACCCTGATGCGGTTGGTCAGGATCGACTGGAAGGTTTTCACGCCGTAGGGCTCGGTGGCGTTGTATTGCGAAATCAGCCCGCACACCGCGATGCGCGAGAACGCGTTCATCTGCCGCAGCACCGCATCGAGGATCTCGCCGCCGACGTTCTCGAAATAGCAGTCGATGCCCTTCGGGGCGGCCGCCTTCAGGTCCTCATTCAGCCGGCCGGCCTTGTAGTCGATGCAGGCGTCGAAGCCCAGCTCTTTCACGACGTAGTCGCATTTCGCCTTACCGCCGGCGATGCCGACCGCGCGGCAGCCCTTCAGCTTCGCGATCTGCCCGACGACGCTGCCCACCGCGCCCGACGCGGCAGACACCACCACCGTCTCGCCTGCTTTCGGCTGGCAGATGTCTAGCAAACCGACCCATGCCGTCACGCCCGGCATGCCGAGCACGCCGAGGAAAGCCGACAGCGGCGCGCCACCGGCGTCGATCTTGTTCAGGCCCACGCCGTTGGAGCAGCCGTACTGCTGCCAGCCGAGCATGCCGACGACCTTGTCGCCCGCCACGAACTTCGGATGGCGGGATTCGACCACCTCGCCCACCGCGCCGCCGACCATGACCTCGCCGATCCCCTGCTTGGCGGCGTAGGACTTGGTATCGTTCATGCGCCCGCGCATGTAAGGGTCGAGCGACAGCCAGAGGTTCTTCACCAGGATCTCGCCGTCCTTCGGCTTGGGAACCGGCGCGGTCTCGATGCGGAAATTGGCCTCCGTCACCCAGCCGGCGGGCCGGCTCGCCAGCAGTACGCGCTTGTTCTCCATCAAAGCGAGGCGAATCGCGCCAGGTGGTGTTCGGCGTCGCCGAATTGCTGCGCGATCATGGTGAGCCTGCGGAAGGTATGGCTCACCTTCATTTCCTCGGTCATGCCCATGCCGCCGTGCAGCTGGATTGCTTCCTGGCTGACGTGGCGGCAGTTGTCGGCGATCTTGATCTTCGCCGCCGAGATCGAGCGCGCGCGGTCCTTCGCATCGACCGGCGTATCGAACTTGGAAGCCGCAAGGCAAGCCATGGACTTCGCCTGCTCGTAGCTCACGTACATGTCCACCATGCGGTGTTGCAGGGCCTGGAAGGTGCCGATCGTCACGCCGAACTGCTTGCGCGTCTTCAGGTATTCGAGCGTGGTGTCGCAGGCGAACTTCATCGCGCCCACCGCCTCGGCGCAGATCAGCGCGGTAGCGAAATCCACCACCTCTTCGATCACCGGCAGCGCGCCGCCCTCGCTGCCGAGCAACTCGCCCTTGGTGCCGGATAGCACGACATCGCCCGCGCGCTGCTCGTCCAGCGTGACGTAGGCTTTTACCTTCACGGCCTTTGCGTCGACCAGGAACAGGGACAGTCCCTTGTCCGTCTTCGCGGACACCACGAACTTGTCGGCGGCAGGCGCGCCCAGCACGACGAATTTCTCGCCGCTGATTTCCCAGCCGGCGCCCGCCTTCTTCGCCTGCGCATCCACCTTGGCGAGGTTGTAGCGAGCGCCCTTCTCGGTATGCGCGAAGGCCATTTTCAGCTTGCCTTCGACCACCGCGGGCAGGATCGCCCTCTTCTGCGCGTCGCTGCCGGCGCGCGCCACGAACTGCGCGCCCAGGCCGACAGTCGCGAGATACGGCTCCACCAGCATCGCGTCGCCGGCGGCCTCCATCACGCCCATCAGGTCCACCGCGCCGCCGCCGAAGCCGCCGTAATCCGGCGAGAACGGCAGGCCGGTGAGGCCCATCTCGGCGAGCGTGGCCCAGACCGAAGGGCTCCAGCCGTCCTTCGAGGCGACGATTTTCCTGCGCGCCTCGAAACCGTAGTCCTTGGCGAGAAAGCGCCGCACGGAATCGGCGAGTAGCTGCTGTTCCTCGTTGTAATCGAAGTTCATGTCCCCTCCTACAATCCCAGAGTCATCTTGGAGATGATGTTGCGCTGGATCTCGTTCGACCCGGCGTAGATCGTGGTCTTGCGGAAATTGCAGTAGCGCGGCGCGAGGCCGGCGGCGAATTCGTCGAAATCCGGATCGTCGGTGACCGACCTGAACGGCTGCGCCATCGGCCCGACCGCCTGCATCGAGAGCTCGCTCAGGGCCTGCTGGATCTCCGTGCCCTTGATCTTGAGCATCGAGACATCCGCGCCCGGCGGCTGCCCGCTGCGGCGCATCTGGTCGAGGAAGCGCAGGTTGGTGATTTCGAGCGCCATCAGCTCGACCTCGACTCGCGTCAGCCGGTCGCGGAAGCGCGCGTCGTTGATCAGCGGCCTGCCGTCGTCGCCGGTCTGCTTGCCGGCGAAATCCTTGAGTTTCGCGAGCTCGCGCTTGGAGGCGCCGATGCGCCCGGTGTTCATGCGCTCGTGGCCGAGCAGATACTTGGCCACCGTCCAGCCCTTGCCTTCCTCGAAAATAAGATTTTCGACCGGCACCTTGACGTTGTCGAAGAACACTTCGTTCACTTCGTGCCCGCCGTCCATCAGGATCAGCGGCCGCACGGTGATGCCCGGCGTCTTCATGTCGATGAGGAGGAAGGAAATTCCCTCCTGGCGCTTCGACATCGTGGAATCGGTGCGCACCAGGCAGAAAATCCAGTCGGCGATATGCCCGAGCGTGGTCCAGATTTTCTGGCCGTTGACCACGTAGTGATCGCCCTGGCGTTCCGCTTTGGTTTTCAGCGAAGCGAGGTCGGATCCCGATCCCGGCTCCGAATATCCCTGGCACCAGAACACGTCGCCGTTGTAGATGCCGGGCAGGAAGCGCTTCTTCTGCTCCGGCGTGCCGAAGCGCAGGATCACCGGCCCGCACATCGACAGGCCGAAGGGGATCAGCGGCGGCGTGCCGGCGAAGCCGCATTCCTCTTCGAAGATGTAGCGCTGCACCACGTTCCAGTCGGTGCCGCCGAACTCCCTCGGCCAGGCGGGCGCCACCCAGCCCTTCTTGGCCAGGATCCTGTGCCATTGCAGCAGATCCTCGCGGCCGAGTTCTTCGTAGTTGGCGATCTTGTCGCGCAGCTTCTGCGGCAGGTTCTGCTTGATCCAGCCGCGAACCTCGTCGCGGAACGCGGACTCGTCCTGGGAATAGTTGAGGTCCATGCGCCTCTCTCCTTCTCGCCTCCGGTGGAAGCCGGCAGTTTACTTCGTTACTTCGCCCTTGGGTCGGCCGCCGCCAGGCCCATCACCTGCTTCGGCGGAAAGCGTTTGAAACTGGCCAGATGCTGACGGATTCCCAGCTGGAATGCCTCCATGTACGCGAGCTTTCGCGTCATGTAGTTATGCGTTTCCTTGGGGTCGAGGTACAGGTTGTAGAGCGCCGGGTAGGTGTGCTGCTGCAGGATCCCCGTAAACCCTCCCGGGCCGGCGTGCCCCCCGCCCTCGTCGCTGGTCGAGCGCAGCACCAGCTTGTATTCGCCGCAGCGCAGGGCGGAGAAATTCTGCATCAGCCAGTAGTAGTGGTACTTGCGATGGGACAGTCCGTGCGGCGCCAGCAGGAAGGCCGACTGGTCGATGCCGTCGATGTAGCGGTCGGCCGGCAGGCGCGCCGTCTCGCCGGCCAAACCAAGGCAGGTCGGCAGCAGGTCGCTGAAATTGAGCAGGCCGTCGCTCTGTTGGCCCGGCTCGATCATGCCGGGCCAGGCGAGCAGGCCCGGCACGCGCACGCCACCTTCCCAGGTCGAGCCCTTGGCGCTGCGGAACGGCGTGTAGGCGGCGTCCGGCCAGGTTTCCATGTGCGGGCCGTTGTCGGAGGAGACGAAAATCAGCGTGTCTTCCAGCTGCCCGCTGCGCTCGAGCGCGTCGACGATGCGCTGCATGATCGCATCCAGCTCCAGCAGCGTGTCCTTGTAGGGGTGCTTGGCGGGCGAGGCGCCGAGGAATTTCTCGTGCGGGTAGTTGTCGAAGTGCGCCCCCCGCGTGCAGTGGTAGAGGAACCAGGGATCCTTCGACGCCGCCCGGCGCTGGATGAACGCCTCCGAGTACCGGCACCATTTTTCGTCCAGCAGCGACAGCGCGGGGATAGTCACTTCCTCGACGTTTTCCGGCGTGCCGCCCTTCTTCGCGTGCACGAAGCAGCGATTGAACGGCATGTTCTTCACCCACTCCGTGCGCGCCGCGGAATAGACGATCTCGGGAAAGAAGTGCGGGTCGCGCCATTCGGTGTACATGTCCGACACCGAAAGAAAACCGTAGAAGTCGTCGAAGCCGACGTTCTGCGGCTGCGAAGCGGCATTCTCGCCGATATGCCATTTGCCCACCGCCTGCGTGGCGTAGCCGGCATCCGACAGCAGCTGCGGCAGCGTCACTTCGCCCTGCATGCCGCCGGGCTCGCCGTACATCGGCGGACGGTGCAGCCCGTGCCGGTGCGGCACACGCCCGGTCATCAGCGTCGCGCGCGAGGGCGAGCAGCTGGGTTCCGAATAGCACGAGGTCAGTTGCAGCCCCGAGCGCGCCAGGCGGTCGAAGGCCGGCGTGGGCGCGCCCACCGCAACGCCGCCGCCATAGCAGCCGAAATCGCCCCAGCCCACGTCGTCCATCAGGAATACCAGCACGTTCGGCCGCTTGCCGCGGCGCGCGGCGAATTCGGAGATCTTCTTCTTCGCCGCCGCAGTCTGCGCGGGATGCGCGAATGCGGGCTCGAGATGGTCGGCCGTTCGTACCGTGGCAGTTGCGATCGCATCGAAGGTCATTGCCATTTGAGCAGCGTCCTTTCCAGTTGCGACATTCCCCGGGTGACCGCCATGCCGAGAAGCGCGAGCAGCACCAGCAGGCCCATGACGCCGTTCATGTTGAAGGTCGACTGCAGGTAGGACAGCGTCTGCCCCAGCCCATGCTCGGCCGCGATCAGTTCTGCGCCGATCACCCCGAGCATCGAGAAGATGAGGGCGAGGCGCAGCCCCGAGAAGATCACCGGCACCGCCGAGGGCAGCGTGACTTTGAAGAACAGCTGCATGGGGCGCGCACCGAGCGTGCGCGACAAGGTGACGTGATCCGGATTCACGCCGCGAATCCCGGCCACGGTGCTGGAGAGCACGATGAAGAACGACAGGCTGGTGCCGACGGCGATCTTGGACCCGATGCCGAGACCGAACCAGAGCAGGAACAGCGGCGCCAGCGCGATGCGCGGCGTGGCGTTCAGCACCATCAGGTACGGGTCCATCGCCTGCTCGAGCCTGGGCCAGGTGACGAACGCCAACGCGAACAGGATGGCGAGCAAGCTGCCGAGGAAAAACGATACCAGCGTGCCCGCGACGGTGTAGCCAAGCTGCAGCCAGAGGATCCTCTTCACCGCGAATCCGTCCCACAGGTAAGCCACGATGCCGGAGGGATTGCCGAAGAAAACCGGATCGAGCCATTCCTTCCTCGCCGCGAATTCCCAGAGCGCGAGGAAAGCGATGACAAACGCCGCATGGCCGGCGATCCGGCCCCGGCTTCTCAATGGACCTCCTCGAGGGCGCGTCCCAGGCCTTGCTCGAGCTTCGCCCACACGTCCGCGTAGAACTCGTGGAAGCGATGGTCCTTCTGCAGCGCGCGGACCGAACGCGGGCGCGGCAGGTCGATCGGCATGTCGGCGATGATGCGGCCGGGGCGCGCGCTCATCACGATGACGCGGTCGGACAGCGCCACTGCCTCGGCCAGGTCGTGGGTGATGAACACCACGGTGCGGCGCTCGGCGTTCCAGAGCTCAAGCAGCAGGTCCTCCAGTTGCAGCTTGGTTTGCGCATCGAGCGCGCCAAAGGGCTCGTCCATCAGCAGGATCGGCGAGTCGAGGCAGAAGGTGCGCGCCAGCGCGGCCCGCTGCCGCATGCCGTGCGAAAGCTGCTTCGGCCAGGCGCCGGCGAAATCCTTCAGGCCGACGCGCGCCAAGAGCGCCTGCGCCTTCTGTTCCCGCGTTGCGCGCGCGATGCCGCGCAGCTCCATGCCGTAGCAGGCGTTCTCCAGCGTCGTGCGCCACGGCAGCAGGCTGTCGCGCGCCAGCATGTACGCGATGTCGGGGTTGCCCGCGAACGGGCGCATGCCGCGCACCGCGATCTCGCCCAGCTCGAGCCCGATCAGGCCGGTGAGCAGGTTGAGCACGGTGGTCTTGCCGCAGCCGCTCGGACCGACGATGGAGACGAACTCCCCCGCCTCCACTTCCAGCGAGAAGCGGTCCACCGCGAGCACGCCGGCGCCGAAGCGCACGACCAGGTCGCGGATGCGGATCTCGGCGCTCAAGGCGCTTTGTCGTACACCAGTTCGGAAAGCGGTGGCGCCTTTTCGATCTGCCGGGTGGCCAGTAAATAGTCCAGGCCCGCCTGGACCGCCTTTCGATCGATGGTCGCCACATAGGCATGCACCGCAAGCGCATTGCGCAATACCGTGGTGAGGATCTCATCGCCTTTGGGCATTTCCAGCCTGAAGTAGCTGAGCGAGATCTTGACGGTCTCGTCGAAATTGGAGGGATTGTTGTAGAACGCATCTGCGTCCTTCATCGCCTTGATCACCGCTTCGATGACTTGCGGGTTCTTGTCTATGTAATCCTGGGTAAAAACGAGCACCGAGGCGCCGCCATTCAGGGCATAGAGTTCGCCCGGCGCCTTGTCGGTGCCGCGCCACAGCACCTTGCATGTCTTGGTCAGGTCGCAGATCGCGCCGGCGGGCTCGAACATCACCAGGCCGTCGACCTGTTTCGACATGAGCGCGCCGTAAGCCGTGTTCGGAGCGCCGACCGCTACGAACACGACGTCCTCGGCTTTCATTCCCGCCTTGTTGAGCATCCACGTAAACATGATTTCATAGGCCCCGCCACGCGCCGGCAGGCCCACCTTCTTGCCCTTCAGGTCTTGCATGAAGGCGGGCCAACCCTTGGCCGCGTTCGGCGTCTCGATGTGGTTGCCGGCGATCAGGATGGCGTTGTTCGTCACGGCGCCGCCGGTGACCATCTTCATCTTCGCGCCCTTGTTGATCGCGCCGATCATGATCTCGGGCGTGATGAACGACGATTCGATGCTCTTCGCGAGCATCGCCTGCGCACCCAGCGGGCCCGATGGGATCATCTGCACGGCGCATTTGATGCCGTATTTCTCGCAGTAACCCTTCGAGATCGCGATCCGCACCAGCATGTTGCCGGTGCCGGGGTAGTCCTGGAATTTAACCGCCTCGCCCTTGCCCTGCCCGGCGGCGGGGCCGGCAAACGCGAGCGCCAACGCGACGGCGAGCAGAGCTTGTTTCATTCCCGTCTCCTTTATTTGAGCGCGACCGGCAGGCGGCGTGGGCCGCGCACCGTGCCTTCGGACCAGGTCACCCTGGCCCCGTCCACCAGCCTGAACTCGGGGAAGCGGGCGAGCCATTCCTCGATGGCGACGGTCATTTCGAGGCGCGCGAGATTGGAGCCGATGCAGCGGTGCCGCCCGAGCCCGAAAGCCGCGTGCCGATTTTCGGCGCGGTCGATATGCACCTTGTCGGCGTCGGCAAACACGGCGGGGTC
This sequence comes from Burkholderiales bacterium, assembly GCA_035308765.1. Taxonomy (GTDB): domain Bacteria; phylum Pseudomonadota; class Gammaproteobacteria; order Burkholderiales; family SG8-39; genus RBG-16-66-20. Next base: position 3,828 of record DATGGA010000039.1, on the reverse strand, counting down.
GCGGTTGGCGGCCGGAAAGGAGAGCAGCACCTGCCCTTTCTCCTTGAACGGGCAGCCGCCGACCGATGTTTCCTTGACCACCTCGCGCGCCATCGTGACCGGCGCATAGGCGCGCAGGAATTCCTCGATCGCGGTAGGCATCAGGGCCGGTTCCGCCACGAGGCGCCGGCGGTCCTCCGGATGCGTGGCGAGATGCCACAGGCTCGCGCCGATGCCGCTCCAGGTGGTGTCGATGCCCGCGATCAGCAGCAGGCGCAGCGTGCCGAGCAGGTGCGGATCCGACAACGGCTGCCCTTCCATTTTTGCGTCGAGCAGGAAACTGATGAGATCGTCGCCGCGCATCCCTTTTTCCCGCTGCTGACCGCGCTTCCTGATTTCGGCTATGAAATAGGCGCTCATTTCCTGCAGCGCCGGCAGGATCACCGTTTCGTCGCTGTTGCCGACTTCGAGCACCAGGTGGATCCAGCGGCGGAAAAGGTCGCCGTCGTCCTCGGGAACGCCGAGCATGTGGGCGATCAGGCGCACCGGGATGTGCTGCGCGTAGTCCGCCGCCGCATCGCAGGTCCTGGCGCTGCCGATCGCATCCAGCAACTCGCGGCAGAGCGCGCGGGCCCTGGGTTCGAGGAGCGCGATGGCCTGCGGCGCAAACGCGGGCAGCAGCAGCTTGCGGGCGGGCGTGTGCTCGGGCGGGTCCGAGGTGATGGGTGGCGCGGGCTGGGTCGGGACCTTCTTTTCGCGCACGATGACCCGGCGCGAGGAAAAATGCTCCGCGTCGTAGGCAATCTCGCGCACTTCCGCATAGCGCGATGCAAAGTAGGCGCCGTCCTCGAAGCGCTTCGAGTGCGCCACGGGGCAACGCCCGCGCAGTTCGTCCCAGATTGGAAACGGATTCTCGACCCACGCAGGATCGCGATGGTCGAAATCGGTCGCCCAGTCTTCGACCGGCGGATGACGGGTACTGCTACTCATGGGTGAGCCTCACCGCGTGTTCCGGACAGTTGGCGACGGCGAGCTTGGCCTTCGCCTCTAGCGCCGGCGGCACCATGCCGTCGCCCCTGGCGTGAGCGTTGCCGAGTTCGTCGGCCTCGAACAGTTCCGGCGCAATTGAGCAGCAGCGGTTGTGGCCCTGGCAGCGGTCGCTCTCAACGCGCACGCGCAGGACTTTCGTGGGTGCCATTGCCCCTCCCTCGATCAGGCTGCTAATGTAGGGAATTGCCTTGCCCCCAGTCAATCAATTTCGCCGGCGAACAAAATCAAAGGAACGGCACAACTGGAATTCGATTACGTAGTGGCCGGCGGCGGCTCGGCCGGCTGCGCGCTCGCAGCGCGGCTGTCCGAGGATGCGGCGGCCACCGTGTGCCTAATCGAGGCGGGGGGCAATGGGCGCTCGCCGCTGATCGACACGCCGATCCTGCTCGCGGTCACGGTGCCGCGCAAAATCCACAACTGGGCGCTCGAAACGGCGCCGCAGGCCGGGCTCGCCGGGCGCCGGGGCTATCAGCCGCGCGGCAGGGCGCTCGGCGGATCGAGCGCGATAAACGCGATGGTCTACATGCGCGGTCACCCGCGCGACTACGACGACTGGGCCGCGGCCGGAAATTCCGGCTGGGGCTGGGCCGACGTGCTGCCGGTGTTCAAGCGCGGCGAGCACAATGAGCGCGGCGCCGATGCGTTCCACGGCACCGGCGGCCCGCTGAACGTCGCGGAAGTGCGTTCGCCGCAATCGGCTTCGCTGGCGTTCGTGGAGGCGGGTGTGCAGGCCGGGTGTCCGCGCAACGCGGACTTCAACGGAGCGAACCAGGAAGGCGTAGGCCTTTACCAGGTCACGCAAAAGAACGGCCGGCGCTGGAGCGCCGCACGCGCGTACCTCGATACCGCCGCCGGGCGCCCCAATCTCAACGTGGTCAGCGGCGCGCACGCGCTGCGCCTGCTGCTCGAAGCCAAGACCTGCGTTGGCGTCGAAACGACGCAAGGCGCGTTTCGCGCGCGGCGCGAGACCATCGTCTCCGGCGGCGCGTTCGGCTCGCCGCAGCTGCTGCTTCTTTCGGGGATCGGCCCGCGCGAAGAACTGGCCCGGCACGGAATCGCGCTGCGCCACGAGCTCTCCGGCGTGGGACGGAATCTGCAGGACCACCCCGACTACGTCATCGGATACCTGTCACCGGCGCCAGGACTGCTGGGCCTGACGCCGCGGACTCATGAACCTCGTCGCCGGAATCGGGCCGTACCGGCGCAACGGCAAGGGAATCCTCACTTCCAACATCGCCGAAGCGGGCGGTTTTCTGAAATCCGAAGCCGCGCTCGAACGCCCCGACCTGCAGCTGCATTTTGCGATCGGCCTCGTGGCCGACCATGGACGCGACAAGTCAGCGCGCTACGGATTCAGCTGCCACGTCTGCGTGCTGCGGCCGAAAAGCCGCGGCAGCGTGGGCCTCGCCTCGGCCGATCCGCTCGCGCCGCCGCGCATCGATCCTGCGTTCCTGACCCACGGCGAGGACGCAAAGCTGCTGCTTCGCGGCGTGAAGATGACGCTGGGGATCCTGCATCAGCCGGCGCTCGCGCCTTTGCGCGGCGCCAACGTGTTCGGCGAGGAAGGCATCCCGGACGAAGCGCTCATGGACCTCATCCGGAAACGCGCCGACACGGTGTATCACCCCGTGGGCAGCTGCCGCATGGGCAACGACCAGGGCGCGGTGGTCGACTCGCGGCTGCGGGTGCGCGGCATCGAACGCTTGCGCGTTGCGGATGCGTCGATCATGCCGACCCTCATCGGCGGCAACACCAACGCCGCCTCGATCATGATCGGCGAGCGCGCCGCCGACTTCATTCGCGCCGCGAACTAGGACCGGCAAGCCTTCAAACGACGGTGACGCCGCCGTCGGCGACGATGACCTGGCCGGTGATGAAGGCCGCGGCCTCCGAAGCAAGAAACACCGCGATGCCGCCGATGTCGCGCGGCACGCCGAGCCGGCGCAGCGGCGTTTCATCCTCGCGCGCCTTGCGCCGCGCCGCGTCCTCCCACAGCGCTTTGGCGAAGTCAGTCTTGATCAGACCGGGAGCGATGGCGTTCACGCGCACGTTCTTCGGCCCCCACTCGGCCGCGAGGTTGCGTATCAGGTGGTGGTCGGCCGCCTTCGACATGCCGTAGGCGCCGATCACGGTATTGGCCCTGATGCCGCCGATCGAGCCGACGGTGATGAAGCTGCCGCCGCCGCGCTCCGCCATCCCGGGCAGCGTGATCGAGGCGAGCCAGAGCACGCTTTTCACGTTGTTCAGGAACACCTTGTCGAAGGCCTCGTCCGGAATCTCGGTGAGCGGCCCGTAGTAGGGGTTCACCGCCGCGTTCGCGATCGCAATGTCGACGCGGCCCCACTTGGCGACGGTCTTGTCCACCAGCGCCTTCAATTCCTCCTTGCGGGAGACATTGCAGGGCTGAGCCAGCACTTCGAAGCCCTGCTTTTCGAAATCGGCACGCACCGCTTCGCAGGCCTCGGCCTTGCGGCTGGAAACGACGACCCTGCAGCCGGCGCGGGCCAGTTCCTCGGCCATCGATTTGCCGATGCCGCGAGTCGAGCCGGTGACGATGGCGACCTTGCCGCTCAGATCAAACAATGACTTGGACATGTTGGTTTCGCTATGTGAAATTAAATATGACTAAGTTGACACGCCACTATGGTGGACGGAATATCGAAATGCGAAACACTCTGCCGTATCCCAACCCACCATCCGCAGCTCCGTCGAGGAGACATCCAATGGGTGCATCAGACCCTGCAGCATCGCTTTCCCCCGCCCCCGGCCCCTACAGCTACGAGCACGAAGGCGCTGGTG
>DATGGA010000038.1:0-7527 GCA_035308765.1 Burkholderiales bacterium | reverse complement strand
CAGCACTCCGGCGATGGCCGCGGTCAGGGCCGCCGCCATCATGTGCGTCCCCGGGAAGGTGTAGCGCCCGATGCTGAAACCGGGAAGCGAGACCTGGACGTTGAAGAGGACGGTGCCCCACGCGGCGGTGCCGAGCCCGATCAGCACGAGGTTCACCGCGAACGTGGACAGAAGGCTCATCAGCGGCGGCTGGCCGACCATTCGGTGCACGGCTATCCAATAGAGCGCCAGGCCGACGAGAAATCCGGCAACCAGCACCGGCGCCAGCGCCGCATAGGCGGGAACGCCCAATGCAGCGACGAGGAAGTACAGCCCGAACATGCCCGCCACGATCATCGCGCCGTGGGTGAGATTTATCACGTTCATCACGCCCCAGATCAGCGTGATTCCCATTGCAGCGAGGCCGTAGACTGCGCCGACGAGCACGCCGTCCAGGATCGAGGCGAGCAGCCCGATCACCGGTGCAAATCAGGAGCGGGGAGCCGGGCGCGCATCCGGCTCCCTTGGATCGCCATGCCTCAGTGCTGGGCGAAGACGAGGCTGGCGGTCTTGGCCGCGTCAGGCCAGACCATCTCTTTTTCGAGCTTGCCGTTCTTCATCTGCCACTGCGCGAGCACCATCTGGTGCGCGATCTGCAGGCCGTGGCTCTTCGGATCGGTGGAGAACTTGTCGCGGCCGAAGAACGTCGTAACGTCGGTTTTCTCCAGCGCCGCCGTTACCTTTTCGGGCTCGATCGAGCCCGCCTGCTCGATGGCGTGCTGCAGCAGCATCCCGGTCACGTAGCCGGACGCCGTGTGGTAATCGGCTTCAAGACTGGTCTTGGCCTGGTACGACTTCGCGAATTCCTCCGGCGTGGGCCCGAAATCCGGCTTGTACTTCACCTGCGGTTCCCATTGCGATGGCACCGTGATGCCGAGCGCGGCGGATCCGAGCGTCGCGAACTTCGGGCTGTCCGGCGCGACCAGGATCGCGACGTACTTCAGCGGCGCCTTCTGATCGTAGAGCTGGCGCGCGAGCGTGGCGCCATCGGGATAGTGGCCGCCCCCGAGAAAGGCATCCGCGCCGGACGAGATGATCTTGTTGATGATCGGACTGAAGTCCGTGGTGCTCGGCGCATAGGATTCGTCGAGCGCGACCGTGAACCCGGCCTCGACGGCCTGCGCGCGAGCCGCAGCCACGACGGCCTTCGAGAATGGATCATCAGAATACACGAATGCGACCTTGGCGCGGGCATCTTTTTCCTTGAGCGCCTGGATTGCGCCGGTGAGGTAGTAGTCGGCCGGCGTGATGCACTGAAAGAGGTACTTGTTTCCGAGCTGGTAGGTTTTCGCTTCGGCACCGCCGCCGATCAGCATGATCCTGCCATACTGCTCGCTGATCACGGCCGCGGTCGCCGTGAGCCCGGACGAGTACGGCCCGAACAGGAACTGCGCCTTGTCCTGGACGATGAGGCGGGTATACAGCTGCTGGACGCGTCCGCCCTGCGACTGGTCGTCGTACTCCACGAAACGGACTTTGTAGCGCTTGCCGCCCGCCTTGATGCCGCCGGCGGCGTTGACTTCATCGCGCCAGTATTCCGCTCCCTTGAGCTGGGCGACCGAATCGACGTTGAGAGCGCCGGTCTGGGAAACGGTCATGCCGATGGTAATGGTGTCGTCACCGGCGGCAAACGCGGGACCGGCAAGAAGCATCGCAACGGCGGCGGCGAACGCAGTTTTCTTCATGTCCTCCTCCTCAGGGTGTGGCCGAACCCGGGCATTCCGGTCCGGTGGCTGGTACGGATTTTCCTCCCTCTTCCTCCACTCGTGCGACAGACGGGCCTTGGCTTGGTTCCGTGGAAACCGGGTTGCTGTGCCGCACAAATTCGCCCACCGGGCCAAACTCGAGGCAAAGGCGACGCGACCGGTATCGATCAGCGGCTGGAAGACAGAAGGCCTTAGGCAGAGCAGAGGCAGTTGCAATTGGTTGCAATTCTTGCGTTGCAAAGGAGCAACCGGACGTGAAAGATGGTTCGGTTCTACTACTAGGACTAGGGGAAAGCCATGAACCGGTCAATCGGAGCCTCTCTATTTTCGGCCGCGCTTGCCTTTTCGGCGGGATCCGCCGTCGCGCAAAGCCAGCACGAGTATCAGCAGCGCCCGTTCAGCCAGCCGACGGAGCAGGTCGAGGCGCGCCTCGCCTATATCCGGACGGCGCTCAGGATCACCGACGCGGAGCAGCCGCAGTGGAATGCGTTCGCCGACAGCATGCGGCAGCAAGCGGCGGCGCGCGAGAAGAAGATGCATGAGTGGCACGAAAAGATGATGCAGAAGCACAAGGAGATGGCGCAGAACAAGGGCAAGCACGAGCATCGGCAGCTGTCGGTGATCGAGCGCATGGAGCGGGGGCAGAAGATGCACGCGGACGCGATCGCGCAAATCGACGATCAGCTCGCCACCGTCAAGCCGCTGTATGAATCACTGAGCGCGGAACAGAAAAAAGTGGCCGACGTGGTGCTTGCACCGAAAAATATCCGTGAACGCGGATTCGGCCACGGCCACGGCGGCGGCCGAGACAGGTCCTGGGGGCGGGCCTAGACCTGGCGTTCCCGGCCGGTTCGTCGCGATGAATCGCGACCGTCCCTGTCTCACACTCGCGCTATTGCTTGCAATGCTCGTGCAAGGCTGTTCGCCGTTTGGCGGAGGTTCGCGGCGCGGCGGAGGGAGCCGCAGCTTTTCTCAGGACAACAGCGCGCAGCAGCCGGCGGAAGCTACGCGCCTGAGCGCGAATGACCAGCTTCGCCTGCGCCTGACGAACCTTCGGCTCGCCCTCAGACTCAAGCCCGAGCAGGCCGGCGCCTGGCAGGCCTACGAGGATGAAGTGCTCGAGTTCCTTTCGGAACTGGGAGAACAAACAGGTAGCGCGGCAGGTGAAAATGTTTTTGCCCAGATTGACCGTCGCCTCGCCGCAGAGCAAAGGCGAGCCGCGACGATGGAGCAGATTTCCCGCGCCGCGAAGAATCTCTATTCGACGCTCTCTGACGAGCAAAAGCGCGTCGCCGACGACGGGCTGGCCGGGACAATCCCGATGGAGTCTCTGGGCCGCTAGCCGCCGTCGGTCTCGCGGCCGCAAACGGCTTTTGCCCGCTTGCGGGCGATAATCCGGCATGCCTCTGGGGCGGATCCGGTTCGCGACCATCGCGGTGTTCGGCCTGGGCGCGTTCGTCGCGGCCTCGACCGGCATCACGCTGTATTTGAGCGGCGCCGGCGACCTGCGCGCGACGCAGGTGATGCTCGCGCAGAATACCGAATACCTGCTCGATTCGCTCGAGCGCCGCATCGACGCCGAACTCGAGCCCGTGCGCGCGCAATCTGCCTGGGTCGCGAGCGCTTTCTCCGAGGGCCGGATCGACCTCCGGCGCCGCCCCCAGCTCGATGCGTTCATGACAGGCCTGGTCGGCGCGATGCACGAGGGCGGCGCACTGGTTCTGATCGATCCCTCCGGCCAGGCCCAGCGCTGGACGCGGGATCGCCCGGGTACCCTCCGCGAGGACTGGTCCGGCCGACGCAACATCATGGATTGGCTCGAGCGGGGAAAAACGTTGCAGGACTCGAGCTGGCGGCCGCCGCTCTGGGCGCAGACGCGGCAGGCCGCGGCGCTCGTATATCAGACGCCGTTACGGCGTGGCGGCCGCTTTCTCGGGATGTTCGGGCAGTCGGTGCCGGTCGCCAGGCTGTCGAGCGAAGTTGCGGCCTTCGGCGCCGAACACAGGTTCACCGCGTTCATTCTCTATGGCGACGATTTCGTGCTCGCGCACCCCCTGCTGGCGGCGACCCAGGGCGGAGTGTCGCGCGCCAACCCGCTGCCGAGCGTGCTTGAAGTCGGTGACCCGGTGCTTGCCCGCCTGCAGGCGCAGGGCGCCGCCACGCCGATCAGCATGCGCGCCCTGACCCGCTCGCACGCGGTCGGCGCCAAGATCGGCGACAGTAGCTATGTCTACGTCTACCGGCAGATTCCGGGGACTGGCGCGACTCCCTGGAATCTCGGCATCTATATCAACGCGGAGCGCGGCGACCAGGGTGCCGAGATGCGGCGCCTGGCGCTATCGCTGGGAGCAGGGTTGGCCGTACTTGCGCTCGCAGTGCTTGCCGCCGCGCTCGCGGGCCGGCGCCTGAGCGGCCCGGTGGAAGCGCTCGCGCGCGCGGCAGCGGCGGTCCGCGAGGACCGGCTGGAGGACGTACCGGTGCTGCCGGAGAGCAGGATCGCGGAATTCGACGAGGCGAACCGTTCGTTCAACCAGATGGTCGAGGGTCTGCGCGAGCGCAGCATCATTCGCGCGACCCTGGGTCGCCTGCTCCCGGAGGAAGTCGCGCGGCGCCTGCTCGCCGAAGGCGGCCGCCTCGAGCCTGCCGAGGCCAAGGCTACCGTCCTGCTGTGCGACATCGAAGATTTCACGCAACTGACCGATTCGCTCGGGCCGCAGGGCGTGATCGAGTTCCTGAACGCCTACTTCGCGGTCGCGGGCGACATCGTGGAGCGCCATCGCGGCGTGATCACGCAGTTCCAGGGCGACGCGGTGCTCGCGGTGTTCAACCTGCCGCTCGCCGACCCCGATCACGGCGCCAATGCCTTGCGCGCAGCGATCGAACTGGTGCGCGCTGCGGACGAGCGCGATTTTGCCGGCGTGCGCGTGCGCAACCGGGTCGGCATCTCGACCGGGCAGGTGGTGGCGGGAGCGGTCGGCTCGCGCGGCCGGCTCAGCTATACGGTCCACGGCAACGCGGTCAACCTTGCCTCCCGGATCGAGGCGCTCAACAAGGAGTACGGCACCCGCATCCTGCTGGCGGAGAAAACCGCGGAGCGCTGTCCGGGCTTCGATCTGGCCAAGGTGGCAGAGGCCGAAATCCGGGGTTATGGGGAAAAGGTGCCGCTTTACACCCCCAGAACCAATGTCGTCCCGTGAATGTACGCGCCAGATATAACAAGGGCTTGCAGTGATGCAGGCCCTTTTCGTTTCCTGCGTTCCGGGATAGGGGCGGGTTTTTGCGAAGTATTCGATTTCGCCATTGCCGCAAGTCCCACTAGTATTGCAGCCACGGTGGAAAACGAACTCGCTTCGCTCGGCCGGTACAAGATCCATGGCGTCCTCGGCAAGGGGGCGATGGGCCTGGTGTACGACGGGCTCGACCCCAACCTGAACCGCAGGGTGGCGATCAAGACCATCCTCACCCGCAAGCTCGATGCCGAGGCCGCGCGCATGATTGCCGTGCGCTTCGAGCGCGAAGTGCGCGCCGTGGCGCGGCTCAACCACCGCAACATCGTGCAGGTGTACGACTTCGGATCCGAAGGCGACCTCGCGTACATCGTGATGGAGCACATCCAGGGCAAGGAGCTCCAGGACTACTTCGAGGCCAAGGAGCAGTTCGACATCAAGTCGATTTTCCGCCTCATGCTCGAGCTGCTGGACGCGCTCGAGTTCGCGCACGAGGCGGGGATCATCCACCGCGACATCAAGCCAGCCAACGTGATGATCGACGCCAGCGGCCATGCCAAGCTCACCGATTTCGGCGTGGCGCGCGTCGCCGACCCCGATGCGCCGCAGGCCGAGGCTACGCGGGTCGGCACCATGGTCGGCACGCCGGCCTACATGTCGCCGGAGCAGATCCAGGGGCTGACGCTAGACCGGCGCACGGACGTCTTTTCGGCCGGCATCATTTTTTACCAGTTCCTCACGGGGAAGAAACCGTTCGACGCGGCGAATCAATGGGGGTTGCAGGCGAAAATCATCCAGGAAGACCCGGTCTGGCCCTCCGCGATCGTGCAGGTTCCGTCCGAATTCGACCGCGTCATCGCCCGCGCTCTGGCCAAAGAGGTCGATCAGCGCTACCAGAGCGCGCGCAGTTTCGCCGATGCGCTCAAGCGCATCCTCGCGGGCAAGCCCCCCGAGGATCCCGATGAAGTTCTCGCCAAGCCGCTCGCCATGCCGCCGCCCGCGGCCGGCGCGCAGAGCAGCGAGGCGGAGACGGAATTCTGGGAAGGGGTCAGGGACAGCGACGATCCCGAGGACCTGAAGCTGTACATCGAACAATTCCCGCGCGGGATGTTCGTCGAGGAAGCGAAACGCAAGATCGCCGCGCTGGGCGGCTAGCCGCAGCCCATGAGAGTATCGATACTCGACGATTACCACGACACCCTGCGCACGCTTGCCTGCTTCCGCAAGCTGTCGGGACATGACGTCACGATCTGGAATGATCACGTGCAGGAAGTGGATGCACTGGCGGCGCGGCTGAAGGACGCCGAGGCGCTGGTGCTGATACGCGAGCGCACGAAAATCCGCGCGCCGCTGCTCGAGCGCCTGCCGAAGCTGAAGCTCATCAGCCAGCGCAGCGTGTACCCGCACATCGACATCGACGCCTGCACCCGGCTCGGCGTCATGGTGTGTTCCAACATGCATGCCGGTACGCCGTCGTATGCGACCGCCGAGATGACCTGGGGCCTCGTGATCGCGGCGATGCGCCAGATCCCTCGGCAGATGGCGTCGCTGCGGGCGGGGACGTGGCAGGTAGGCGTCGGCAGCACGCTGCGCGGCAAAACGCTGGGGATATACGGCTACGGCAGGATCGGCAGCGTGGTCGCGGGATACGCGAAGGCGTTCGGCATGAAGGTGCTGGTGTGGGCGCGGGAGGCGACGCTGGCGCGCGCAAGGGCCGACGGCTATTCGGTCGCGCCTTCCAAGGAAACGTTTTTTGCGGAATGCGACGTCATTTCCCTGCATATGCGTCTGCTCGACGCGACGCGCGGCATCGTCACCGCCGTCGACCTGGCGCGCATGAAGCCCACGGCGCTGATGGTGAACACCAGCCGCGCGCAGCTCATCGAGTCCGGCGCGCTGGCGGCCGCCCTGAAGGCGGGGCGCCCGGGCATGGCGGCGGTGGACGTGTTCGAGGAAGAGCCGGTGCGGGACACCCGCCATCCGCTGCTGACCATGGACAACGTCGTCTGCACGCCCCACATCGGCTATGTCTCGCGCGACGAATACGAAATCCAGTTCTCCGACATCTTCGACCAGGTCAACGCCTACGCCGCGGGCAAGCCTATTAACATCGTCAACCCGGACAGGTGATCCATGGCAAAACGATACTCGAGCATTCTGGAGACGATCGGCAACACGCCCGTGGTGCGCATCAACCGCTTGGCGCCGGCCAGCGTGAACCTGTTCGTCAAGGTCGAGGCCTTCAATCCTCTGGGCTCGGTCAAGGATCGCCTTGCCATCGGCGTGATCGAAGCGGCCGAGAAGTCCGGCGCACTGAAGCCGGGCCAGACCGTCATCGAAGCGACCAGCGGCAACACCGGCATCGGCCTCGCCATGGTCTGCGCCGCCAAGGGGTATCCTCTGGTGCTGGTCATGGCGGAGCCCTTTAGCGTCGAGCGGCGAAAACTCATGCGTTTCCTCGGTGCCAAAGTGGTGATCACCCCGGCGGCCGAACGCGCCGTCGGCATGATCAAGAAGATGGAAGAACTCGCCGCTGCACACGGCTGGTTGATGAC
>DATGGA010000037.1:0-30245 GCA_035308765.1 Burkholderiales bacterium | reverse complement strand
AAGAAGTAGTTCTTCTTCCGCACCGGCTTGTAGACATCGATGTCGAACCAGCGCGACAGGAAATCGAGAACCCTGAGATCTGAGCGCTGTGCGATGGCCTCGGTGTGCAGTTCCCCGTAAATCCAGCGCGCACCGCCGAGTACCGGTTCGGGAATGGCGGACAGGATCGAGTACTCGGCGCCCTCGGTGTCGATCTTGATTACGTCGGCGACGCCCATTCCCGCTTCGCCGAGTGCGGATTCGACGCTACGCACCGGTGCGCAAATGGTTTCGCCGTCCGCGGTCGTCGTGAACGCGGAATAGCCGCCCTGGTTGTAGCCGGAAGGGTCCGGGCTGCCGAGCGTGATTTCTCCATCCGCTGGCCCGAGCGCATAGGGGTGCACGTGGATACGGACATTCCCCGCCGTGTTGCTACGCAGGAGTTCGAGGTTTGCGGGAACGGGCTCGAAAGCGTGCACCTGCGCGCCCGGAAAGAAGTGCGCGAGATAGCGGCTTGTGATGCCGATGTTGCCGCCGATGTCGAGGATGGTCCGGGGTTCCAGCTCCTCGGGAAGCCAGTACTCCGCCTTGCGCCCGGGTTTCAGCAGCACATCGTAGATGATCCCGACGTCGCTGGTGCCGCGCCGGAAATGCACGTCGGCGCCGTCGCCGGTGCGCCACGCGTAGACACCGCGCCCGCCGTCGCGATTCGTAGTACTGCTACGGTAGTGGGCGGCGAACGACAGCGAGCGCGACCGCCACAGCACCTTTAGAATCTTGCCCGGCGACATAACAGAATGGTACGCGAATCGATTTTCAGTCGGATCATGGTCGTTGTGCTCGCGACGGCCGCAGCCGGTTGTGGCATGCGGACACAGCGTGAAGCGCCGACAGCACAAGTCGAGCCTCCTGCCCCCGCTACCTCCCCTGCGCCAGCGAAAGGCGCGTATTACAAGGACGACGGCCCGGGGGCGAATCCGCCGCCGGACATGGCGTCCATCCCGGATGCGGTTCCCAAGGCGGAGCCGCTGCACCGTTTTGCCAACCGCCCATATCAGGTGCTCGGCAAGGATTACGTGCCGCTGTCGGCCACGGCGCCGTTCAGGCAGATCGGCATCGGCAGCTGGTATGGCCGCCGTTTCAACGGCGGCCCAACCTCCAGCGGCGAGCCCTACGACATGTACGCAATGACCGCAGCCCACCCGACGCTGCCGATTCCGAGCTACGCGCGCGTCACCAACCTGGCCAACGGCCGCAGCGTGGTGGTGCGCATCAACGACCGCGGGCCGTTTCACACCGACCGCATCATCGACCTGTCCTACACCGCGGCCTGGAAGCTCGGCTACGCGGAGGCGGGGAGCGCGCGCGTCGAGGTCGAATCGATCCTTCCCGGGAGCGCCTCTCCGGGGGCGCCGGTCGCGAGAGCGGAACCCAAACCGGAGCCGGAGCAGAAGGCGGAGCCGAAAGGCGTGTTTCTCCAGCTCGGCGCCTTTTCCGCGCGCGAAGCGGCGGAAAATTTCCGCGTTCGCGTCTACCGCGAGCTGGCCTGGCTGTCGGAGGCGATCGAGGTGGTCGCGGGCGGGACGGTGTACCGCCTGTTCCTCGGTCCCTACCGCTCGCAGGACGAGGCGCGTTCGATCGCGGACCGGGTCCAGTCGGAACTTAGCCTGCGGCCGGTGATCGTAAGCAGGTAGCCGCTATAATTCGCGGCCTTTTTCCGCAGCGAAGCCCGATGCCGCGTTTTTTTCTGCTCCTGATTTTTCTGTTCCCGCTTTGTGCGCCGGCGCAAACGCCGCCGCCGCAGGTCGTCGGCCGCGCCTGGCTGATCGCGGATATTTCGAGCGGCCAGATCCTTGCTTCGGAAAAACCCGACGATCGCTTCGAGCCCGCGTCGCTCACCAAGGTGATGACGGCCTACGTCGTTTTCGTCGCGCTGCGCGAAAAGAAGCTCACGCTGGAGCAGCAGGTGAACGTGTCCGAAAAGGCGTGGCGCGCTCCTGGCTCGCGCATGTTCATCGAGCCGAGGAAGCCGGTCACCGCGGACGAACTGATCCGCGGCATGATCGTGCAGTCGGGCAACGACGCCTGCATCGCGCTCGCCGAGCAGATCGCCGGCTCCGAGGAAGCCTTCGTCGGCATGATGAACCGCGAGGCCGAGCGCCTCGGCATGAAGAACACGAAATTCATGAACGTCTCGGGCCTGCCCGATCCGCAGCACTATTCGACCGCACGAGACATCTATTTGCTGGCTTCCGCGCTGATCCGCGATTTTCCCGAACAATATGCGCAGTATTACTCGATGCGCGAGTTTCGCTACAACGGCATCACGCAGATGAACCGCAATCGCCTGCTCTGGCTGGACAGCACGGTCGACGGGATGAAAACGGGCTTCACCGATGCGGCGGGCTACTGCCTGGTGGCGTCCTCCAAGCGCGGGCCGCGGCGCCTGCTCTCGGTGCTGCTCGGCTCGACCTCGGAATCCATGCGCGCGCAGGAATCGCAGAAGCTGCTCAACTGGGGCTTCCAGTCCTTCGACGCGATGAAGCTATACGCGGGCGGCGCGACGGTGAAGGAAATCGAAGTCTGGAAAGGCGCGAAATCCTCGCTCAAGGCGGGATTCCGCAGCGACCTGGTGGTGGCCGTGCCCAAGGGGCAGGGCGACAGGCTGAAGGCCGACATGCTGTCGCTGTCGCCGCTGGTGGCGCCGGTCGCCGAGGGCGCGCGCGTCGGCAACCTGCGCGTGACGCTGGACGGCAAACCGTTGGGGGAATATCCGGTGGTCGCTCTCGAGCCGGTGGATGCGGCGGGTTTATTCGGCCGGGCCTGGGATACACTGAGGCTCTGGCTCAAGTAGCGGGGCAAGCATGGTTTTTCTGAACGGGAAGTTCATGCCGGTCGAGGAAGCGCGCGTCCCCGTGCTCGACCGCGGCTTCATCTTCGGCGACGGCGTCTACGAGCTGATCCCGGTGTATTCGCGCGTGCCGTTTCGCATGGACGAGCATCTCGTGCGCCTGGAGCGCAGCCTCGCCGCGGTGCGGATCCGCAATCCCTACAGCCGGGCGGAGTGGCGCGACATCATCCTGCAGCTGGTCGCCAAGCAATCCTTCGAGGATCAGGGCGTGTATTTCCAGGTGACCCGCGGCGTCGCCAAGCGCGACCACGCCTTTCCCAAGGACGCTGCGCCGACGGTCTTCATCATGTCCAATCCGCTGGTCAATCCGCCGCGGGAAATGGTGGAGCGCGGCGCCTCCGCCGTGACGGCGGTCGACAACCGCTGGCAGCGCTGCGACATCAAGTCGATCTCGCTCATCGGCAACTGCCTGCTGCGCCAGGTGTCGGCGGATGCGGGCGCGGTGGAGACGATCCTGTTCCGCGACGGCAAGCTGACCGAGGCCTCGGCCTCGAACGTGTTCGTGGTCAAGGGCGGCGTGATCCTGTCGCCGCCCAAGTCGAACCTGATCCTGCCCGGCATTACCTACGACGTGATTGCGGAAATCGCGCAGGCCGCCGGCCTGCCGCTCGAATTCCGCGACGTAACCGAGACCGAAGTGCGCGGCGCGGACGAACTCTGGATAACGTCTTCCTCCAAGGAAGTGCTCGCTATCGTCGCGCTGGACGGCGAGGCGGTCGGCGGCGGCAAGCCCGGCCCCGTGTTCCACCGCGTCTACGCGCTCTATCAGGAATTCAAGCAGAAGGTGATGCGTGCAGGAAAGGAACGGCAGGCCGCCTGAAGCGCCGGTGAAGGAGCCGCTGGAAGCGGTGACGGCGCTCGCCTTTCCCACGGCGTTCCCGATCAAGGTGATGGGGCGCAGGGAGGGCGGCTTCACCAAGGCCGTGATCGAGATCGTGCTGCGGCACGCGCCCGATTTCATGCCGGGGACCATCGAAACCCGCCCGAGCCGTGAGGGCAAGTACATCAGCCTTACCGCAACCGTGAACGCCACTTCCCGCGAACAACTGGACGCGCTGTATCGGGAGCTCTGCGATCATCCTTCGGTCGTGATGGTGCTTTGATGAGCGCCGTCCTGGAGCGGGTGCGGGTGGTTCAAATGGGGTTGAGCGCCTATGAACCCACGGTGCAGGCCATGCGCGAATTCACGGCGCGGCGCACCGCGGATACGCCTGACGAACTTTGGCTGCTGGAACACCCGCCGGTATACACGCTCGGGCTCGCCGCCGATGCGGCGCACGGGCCGAAAACCGCGTCGGCGATCCCGGTGGTGCAGGTGGAGCGCGGCGGCGAGGTCACCTACCACGGTCCCGGCCAGGTCGTGCTCTATACCCTGGTGGATCTGGCACGGCGCGGCATCAAGGTGAAGCAGTTCGTGGCGATGCTCGAGCAGTCGGTCATCGACCTCCTTTGCAGCCGCGCCGAAAGCGGAGTTGAACGCGCGCGGCGCGTTGCCGGTGCGCCTGGCATCTATGTGGGCGGCGCCAAGATCGCGGCGCTCGGCATCCGCGTTTCCCGCGGCTGCGCTTTCCACGGTCTCGCGCTGAACGTGGACATGGACCTGGCGCCGTTTTCGGCGATCGATCCCTGCGGCTATCCGGGATTGCAGGTGACGCAAACGCGCGACCTGGGAATGAAGGAAAGCATGGAAGTGCTGGGTAGAAACCTCGCCGGCATTCTCATCGAGAGACTCGAGCATGCGTGAGGCCGGGGTCAAGGAGAAGGGCGCGTTGAAGACGGCCCGCCTGCAGTTTTTCCGCAAGGAGAAACTGCCGAAGCCCGACTGGATCCGCGTACGCACGGCGAGCCCGGGGTCGCGCTTCCACGACATCAAGCAGATCCTGCGCGAGCAGAAGCTGCATACCGTATGCGAGGAGGCGTCCTGCCCGAACATCGCCGAGTGCTTCGGCAAGGGCACCGCGACCTTCATGATCCTCGGAGACATCTGCACCCGCCGCTGCCCGTTTTGCGATGTCGCGCACGGCAGGCCACTCGCGCCCGACCCGGAAGAGCCGCTGCACCTCGCCGACACCATCGCGAAACTGAAGCTGTCCTACGTCGTCATCACCAGCGTGGACCGCGACGACCTGAAGGACGGCGGCGCGCGGCATTTCGTCGATTGCATCCGCGCCGTGCGCGGGAAATCGCCGGCCACCACCATCGAAGTACTGGTGCCGGATTTCAGGGGACGCCTCGACATCGCGCTTCAAGTGCTGTCCGCGGCGCCGCCTGACGTGGTGAACCACAACATGGAAACCGTGCCGCGCCTTTACAAACAGGCGCGTCCCGGGGGCGATTACGCGCATTCCCTGAAGTTATTTGATTTTTATAAAAGAAATAATTCGGAAATCCCCACCAAATCCGGCCTGATGGTCGGGCTGGGCGAAACTGACGAGGAAATCCTTGCGGTGATGCGTGACCTGCGCGCGCACGGAGTGGCCATGTTGACCATCGGCCAGTACCTCGCCCCCTCATCGCATCACCTGCCGGTGGAACGCTACGTGCATCCCGGTACTTTCGCCATGTTCCGGCGCGAAGCCGCGGCGATGGGATTCCGGCACGCGGCGATCGGCCCGCTGGTCCGCTCTTCCTATCATGCCGACCAGCAGGCCCATCAGGCGGGCGTCGAAGAAAGGTACGTGGCGGGGTCAACCGCCGCTTAGCGCACCACCATCGCGTCCTTCACCGACGCGACGCCGTTCACCCTGATCGCGGCCTTCATCGCTTTTTCCCGCTGGCTCTCGTCCTTCACGAAGCCCGAGAGCAGAACCTCGCCGCGCAGGGTTTCGACGCTTACGTCGAGCGACTTCAGATCGGGTTCCTTGAAGAGCGCGGCCTTGACCTTGGCGGTGACGACGCTATCGTCCACGTAGGTACCCGCGACGATGCGGTCGTGGATCGCGTCGGCCTTGATGAATTCGGCCCGATCAAGCTTGCCGTCCTTGTTCTCGTCGGCCTCGTCGAAGGCCTTGCCGAAACCGGGGATGCCGCGCACCTCGTCCCTGGTTATGAACCCGTCGTGGTTCTTGTCCAACTGGTCGAACTTCGGGTTGTCGCTTACCGCCTTGTCGGCGGCCGCCACGGGCGCCGCCGCGAAAGCGGCGGATGCTGCCAGCGTGATCACAGCTACGCGAGGGATTGCACGATTGAACGTCATCGTTTGCTCCTTTGCTTGAGTTTCAGACAGAAGACGCGGGCCCCGAGAGGCCTGCTGCAGGAGGTATCTGCAACCCTCGTGCCATAGGCGTGTTTTCTGGTGCATCAATGACTTGGCGGACGGGGCGGCCGTTGACAACAAATGAAATCGTCGCTCTCCGGCGACAAAATTTCCAGATAAGCTTGCTGCCGGATCCAAGGAGGAGAAATCATGAATGCACGGAGCATTGCGCTGTTCGCGGCGCTGACCATGGCCTGCGCGTTCCCGGCGCAGGCGAATCTCGACGCTCTCACCAACCAGGACGCCGCTTCGGGCCTCAAGGCCGCGCTCGAAAAAGGCTCCGGCATCGCGGTCGACCTGCTCGGCAAGACCGACGGCTTCTTCGGCAACAGCGCGGTCAAGATCCCGCTGCCCGATTCGCTGCAGAAGTACGACAAGCTCATGCACAGCTTCGGCATGGGCAAATACGCCGACGAGCTGGTGCTGACGATGAACCGCGCCGCGGAGGCCGCCGTGCCCGAGGCGAAGAAGCTGTTCGTGGATTCGATCAGGAAAATGAGCGTGCAGGACGCCAAGGGCATCCTCACCGGCGGCCAGACCTCGGGCACCGACTACTTCAAGCGCACGACCTCCGAGGCGCTGCGTGGGAGATTCCTGCCGATCGTGAAGCAGGCGACCGCGAAAGTGAGGCTCGGGGAGAAATACAACGAGTACGCCGGCAAGGCCGCGAAGTTCGGCCTGGTCAAGAAAGACCAGACGGACCTCGACGGCTACGTGACGCAGAAAGCGCTCGACGGCCTCTTCTACATGGTGGCCGAGGAAGAGAAGAAAATCCGCCAGAACCCGGTGCAAGCGGGCAGCGACATCATCAGGAAGGTGTTTGGCGCGCTCAAGTAGCCTTCTGGCCGCTTGTCTCGCGCTCGGGATAGCGAGCGGCGCGGCCGCGGATTACCCGGACCATCCGCTCAGGCTCATCGTGCCGCAGGCGGCCGGCAGCGCGACCGATACCGTGGCGCGGATCCTCGCGCCGGAAATGTCGAAGTCTCTGGGGCAGGTGATCGTCGTCGAGGACCGGCCCGGGGGCGCGCTCACCATCGGCATCGATGCCACCGCCAAGGCTGCGCCCGACGGCTACACCATCGGCATGGGCCCGATCGGGGCGCTCGCGATCACCCGGCACATGGTGGCGAAGCTGCCCTACGACATCGACCGCGACCTGCAGCCGATCGCGCTCATTGCGCGCGGCAACATGATGCTCGCGGTATCGCCGTCGCTGCCGGTGAATTCCGTGCGCGAACTGATCGACTATGCAAAGAAGAACCCTGGAAAACTGGCCAACGCTTCTTCCAGCAACGGCTCGCCCGGACATGTCGCCGGCGAACTCTTCAAATACATGACCGGCACGGACATCGTGCACGTGCCCTACAAGGGAGGCGCGATGGCGATCAACGACCTGATCGCGGGCCACGTGCAGCTGATGTGGGAAAGCCTGAATTCGATCTCGCCCTACGCGCGCTCGGGCAAGGTACGCGCGCTCGCGGTGAGCGGCGCCAGGCGCTCGCCGGCATTTCCGGATCTGCCTACGATTGCGGAGGCCGGCGTCCCCGGCTACGAGGCCGGCACCTGGAGCGGCGTCATCGGCCCGGCAGGCATGCCGCGGCTCATCGTGGACAAGCTGAATGCCGCGGTCAATGAGGCGATCCGCTCGCCGCTGTTCGTCGAACGCTTCGCCATCATCGGCGATGAACCCGCCGGCGGCACGCCTGAGGAATTTGCCGCGGCCATCCGCCGCGACTCGGCGCGCTGGGCCGAGGTGATAAAGCGTTCGGGCGCGAGAATCGACTAGGCGTCAACGGCAGGGCCATAATCGCGTTATGGAACCGATGGGCCTGATCCGCACCGACATCACGTTGCGCAATCCGCGCGACCGCAGCCTCGCGCCGCTTACGGTCAATGCCCTGGTCAATACGGGCGCGCTCCATCATTCCGGAGCACCTGGCAATTCAACTGAAGCTCGAACGCCTCGAAGAGCGCGAAGTCACCACAGCGGACGGAGTCAAGCGCCTCTGCGCATACGTCGGCCCGATCGAGGTGCACTTCGGCAACCGGGGCTGCTTTACTGGTGTCATCGTCTTGGGCGACGAAATCCTGCTCGGCGCCGTGCCGATGGAAGACATGGATCTAGTGGTATCACCTGCAACGCGGAGCGTGACGGTCAATCCCGCAAGCCCCAATGTGCCTTCTTCAACCGCAAAGCGAATTGTGGCTAGTAGGTTGTCA
This sequence comes from Burkholderiales bacterium, assembly GCA_035308765.1. GTDB lineage: Bacteria > Pseudomonadota > Gammaproteobacteria > Burkholderiales > SG8-39 > RBG-16-66-20. Next base: position 21,879 of record DATGGA010000037.1, on the reverse strand, counting down.
TTCGCTGAAATTGACTAAGGACGTAGGCCCCCGTGTTACAGCAACGGGGGTTTGGTTATCCCAACAGCGCCGTGTTACCCCTGATTTCGGCACGGAGCCGAGTAGCGTAAGTTGTTGAGACGCAACGACCGCTAAACCATTTGCACGACTTCCACACCAGGGGCCCCTGGTTCGGTCCCAGTACCGTCCATCATCGGAATCAAGCAGTTATTCACGATCTCAGAACGGGCATGCGCCTATGAGCTATGTAATTTGCATTGCGGGAACATCCGGAGCTGGCAAAACAACCTTGACGAGGGCTTTGGCTCAGAAGTGTGGCAACGCACTCATCGTTTCGTTTGACGACTATGCCTATGCCCCCCCGAGCGTGCTGCCGGACGCGTTTCGCTGGGTCGCTGAGGGTGCGGATCCCGCCGCTTGGCAGGTTCCGAACATGACGGCGGATTTATTGGATCTCCGCCAGGGAAAACCGACACGCCACCCCAAAACAAACCAAGTAATGATGCCCACCCCGGTCATTGTCGTGGAGGAACCATTTGGACGATCACGACCGGAATTCGGAGTGCTAGTCGATTTTGTCGCGGTGCTCGATACCCCGCTCGAGGTGGCTTTGGCTAGACGCCTGCTGCGCGAGCTGCGTGGCAGTGAGAATTCAGAGTCCGGCAGCTTGTCTTCACGCCACATCAAATTCCTCGGACAATACCTGGAGGGAATGCGAGGCCTTTACGTTGCCGTGCAACGGTTGGCGGTGCAACGGGCCGACGTGGTTGTCGATGGACTTTTGGCCCCGGATGACATGGTAGACAGGATCATTTCCCTTTTGCCCGTCGCTTCTAACTTAGCGAAATCCCATCACCCGTCTTAGGGTCGTTAAGTCAGAGTCGGGCCTAAGTCCCGCTGCGCTGTAGCATTCTCAAACTGCCCGTCTAACCTGGCTACGAAGGACCGCTTTTCGCCAATAACGGTCATTGGAACGGCACTGATATCATCCAGCAGTGCCCAGTTTTGACTGGGTTGGGGAGCTGGGGAGGACTCGAACCAGACACAAAAGTAGTTTTAGTGAGCTTGATCCCAATTGTCACCGACACCGACGTCGACAATCAGCGCGACATCCAGCTTGGCGACGTTCTGCATCAGTTCGCGGACCTTCTCCGTCACTTCCGCCAATTCGTTCTCCGGCACTTCCAGCACTAGCTCGTCGTGAACCTGCATGATGAGTTTGGTCTGCAGGTGAGAAGAATCAAGATATTTTTGAACTGAGACCATCGCCAGCTTGATGAGGTCGGCGGCGGTGCCTTGCATGGGCGCGTTGATGGCGGCGCGCTCGGCGCCCTGGCGGCGCGCCGGCGAGCCCGACTGGATTTCAGGCAGGCGTAGGCGGCGGCCGAAGACGGTTTCGACGTAGCCGTCGCGACGCGCCTTGTCCTTGGTTTCATCCATGAACTTCTTCACGTCAGGATAGCGATTGAAGTAGGACTCGATGTAGGCCTGCGCGGTGGCGCGTTCGATGCCGAGGTTCTGCGCCAGGCCAAAGGCGCTCATGCCGTAGATCAGGCCGAAGTTGATTACCTTCGCGGTGCGCCGTTCGTCCTTGCTTACTTTTTCCAGCGGCACGCCGAACACCTCCGCCGCCGTGGCCTGGTGCACGTCGTGGCCGTGCTCGAAGGCGTGGCGCAGCCCCTTGTCGCCCGAGAGGTGCGCCATGATGCGCAGTTCGATCTGCGAGTAGTCGGCGGAGATGATTTTGCTGCCTTTCGGCGCGATGAAGGCTTCCCGAATCCGCCGGCCCTGCGGCGTGCGGATGGGGATGTTCTGCAGGTTGGGGTCGTTGGAGGCCAGGCGCCCGGTGACCGCGGTCGCCTGCGAGTAGGTGGTGTGCACGCGCCCGGTGTTCGGATCGACCATGCGCGGCAGTTTGTCGGTGTAGGTGGATTTGAGTTTGGCGAGGCCGCGGTATTCAAGCAGCAGCTTCGGCAGCGGGTAGTCGAGCGCGAGCTCGGCGAGCACGTCCTCGTCGGTCGAGGGCTGGCCCTTGGGCGTTTTCTTCTTCACCGGCAGTTTCTGCTTGTCGAACAGGATTTCCTGGATCTGCTTCGGCGAATTCAGGTTGAAGGGCTGGCCCGCCGCCTGGTACGCCTTCTGCTCCAGTTCCAGCATCTCCTTGCCGAGCTCGTGGCTCTGCGCGTCCAGCCTGGCGCCATCCACCAGCACGCCGTTGCGCTCGACGCGCAGCAGCACGGGCATCACGGGCATCTCGATGCCTTCGTAGACATACCTGAGCTTTGCGTCCGCGGATATTCTTTCGAACAGGACGCCGTGCACGCTGAGGGTGAAATCGGCGTCCTCCGCCGCGTATTCGGTTGCGCGCCCGACCTCGACTGCGGAGAACGGGATGCGCGAGGCGCCCTTGCCGGTGACTTCGTCGTAGGTGATGGTCTTCCACCCCAGGTGCCGCAGCGCCATCGAATCCATGTCGTGCCGCTCGTGCACCTCGTAGACGTAGGACTCGAGCAGGGTGTCGTGCGCGATGCCGGCGAGCGTGACGCCGTGGTTGGCGAGAATATGGGCGTCGAACTTGAGGTTCTGGCCGACTTTTTTGTGGCGCGCGCTTTCCAGCCAGCCCTTGAGCATCTTCAGCGCCTTCTCGACGCCGACCTGGTCCTGGGCGCCCGGATACTCGTGCGCGAGCGGCAGGTACCAGGCCGTGCCGCCGAAGGCGAACGACATGCCGACCAGGCGCGAGAGCATCGGCTCCAGGCCCGTGGTCTCGGTGTCGAAGCCCACCAGGCCGGCGCTTTCGAGGCCGGGAATGAAATCGGCGAGATCCGTCTCGCTGGCCAGCGTCAGGTATTTGCGCCGCTCGATCGCCGCGGGCGCGGCCTGTAGCGGCGCCGGTTCCAGTCGGGCGTTCTCCTCCGTGCTTTTGTCCATCACGGGCGCGCCGCCCTGGAGTTCGCGCAGCCAGGTTTTGAAGCCGTAGCGCGCGAACAGTTCCTGCAGTTTTTTCGGATCGGATTCGTTTTTTTTCAGATCGTCCAGGCCGACCGCGAGTTCGACATCGCGCTTCACCGTCAAAAGCCGCCTCGCCTTCGGCAGCCAGTCGAGCGCCTTCTTCAGGTTCGCACCCACCGCTCCGGGAATGTTGCCGGCATGGGCGATCACCTGGTCGAGCGAGCCGTATTGCTGCATCCATTTCGCCGCGGTTTTCGGCCCGACCTTGTCGACGCCGGGCACGTTGTCCACCGCGTCGCCGGTGAGCGTGAGGTAATCCACGATTCTCTCGGGCGCGACGCCGAACTTCTGCCGCACGCCGGCCGGGTCCAGCTTCTCGTTCGACATCGTGTTGACGAGCGTCACGCGCTCGTCCACCAGTTGCGCAAGGTCCTTGTCCCCGGTTGAAATGACGCAACTCCAGCCCCTGCGCCGCGCTTCTTCGGCCAGCGTCGCGATGACATCGTCGGCTTCCACGCCCGGGATCGTCAGCACCGGCCAGCCCAGCGCGGCGACCGCCTCGCGCAGCGGTTCGATCTGGCTCGCCAGGTCATCCGGCATCGAAGGCCGGTTCGCCTTGTATTCGGGATACTCGTCGTCCCTGAAGGTCTTGCCCTTGGCGTCGAATACGCAGGCGCGCGCCGCGGCCGGGTAGTCCGCGGCCAGCCGCCGCAGCATGTTTATCACGCCATAGATGGCGCCCGACGGTTCGCCGGCCGGGCTTTTCAGTTCCGGCAAGGCGTGAAATGCACGGTACAGGTAGGACGAACCATCGACCAGCAGGAGCGTTTTTTCCATCGAGGGGGCATCTTACCCGCCGATGCTTGGCGGTATCCTAGTGGAGTAGAATCCTTCTATGCGACGCGCTCTTTTTCTGCTCCTGTCGGCTGTCACCGCGGCTGCGCTGGCGCAGCAGCAACCGCCGAAGCTGGAGCCGCTGCCCGAAGCGCCGCCGCCACCGCAGGTGCGCGACGGCGGCGACGAACCGCGCGTGCAGATCACGCCGCAGCAGGGCGATCGCGTGGAGGAAATGCGCGTGGGCGGCCAGGTGGTCATGATCAAGGTCACGCCGCCCGGCGGCACGCCTTACTATCTGGTGGACCCCTACGGCACCGGCAGCTGGGTCCGGCGCGATTCGCTCGACCCCGGCATCCGCGTGCCGATGTGGACCATCAAGACGTTCGACTGACGGCGTCCGTCCGTTGAAGTCCATACCCTGAAGTTCATACGGCTTGTCGGTTTTTACCCCGGTATCTGAAAGCCAGCTCGCCGCCTGGCTGAAGAACTATTCAGTCGGCGCTCCCGCCGCGCTCGAGCCGATCGCCGCCGGGATCGAGAACACCAACTATTTCGTCACCACCAGCCAGGGGCGCTACGTGCTCACGCTGTTCGAGCGCCTGCCTGCCGTGGAACTGCCGTTCTACCTCGGGCTGATGGCGCATCTTGCGCGGCACGGCATCCCCTGCCCCGCGCCGGTAGCGGATCTGGGCGACCGCTTGCTTTCGAATCTCAACGGCAAGCCGGCGGCGCTGGTGACGCGGCTGGCGGGCGCTTCGATCGAGAACCCCGGCATCGCCGAGTGCGCCGAACTTGGCGCGCTGCTGGCGCGCATGCATCTCGCCGCGCGCTCCTACGGCGGCTACCTGGAAAATCCGCGCGGCCCGAAATGGCGGCGCATGGCCGCGGGCGAAGTGCGGCCCTTTCTCGATCCGGCGCGCGCGGAATTGCTCGACGCCGAGCTGCGCTTCCAGTCGCAGCACAGGTATCCGGATCTGCCGCGCGGCGCGGTGCACGCCGACTTGTTCCGCGACAACGCGTTCTTCGAGAGCGGCCGGATCAGCGCGGTCTTCGACTTCTATTTTGCCGGCGTGGATTGCTTCGCCTTCGATCTGGCGGTCTGCGTCAATGACTGGTGCCTCGCGGATCCCGCGAGCGACCGCCGGCTGGACGATGCGAGGGTGCTCGCACTGCTCGGCGCCTACCATGCAATACGCCCGCTCGAGGATGCGGAGCGCGCCGCGTGGGCCGCGCTGCTGCGCGCGGCGGCGCTGCGCTTCTGGCTTTCCCGCCTCCACGACAAGCACCTGCCGCGCCCGGGACAACTGGTGAAGGTGCACGATCCCGAGCAGTTCCGCGACATCCTCGCGCTGCGCGCAGCGGCGGGGGCGAAGGCCCCATGGGTCGCTTAGCCGCCGTGCGGCGAGCGTCCGATCGAATGCGGCGGAACCGCTAGCGCCATGCGCGCCAACCGTCTCGCAGCAGGCCGCGGGCTGCGCTGGGTCGCGGAAGCCTTCCTGATCTTCCGCGTTGCGCCGGTGCGGCAGCTGCTGCTCAATCTTGCGTTTCTGTTCGTGGCCACGATCCTGCTTTCGGTTCCCGGGGCCGGATTCGTCGCGGTCTGGGTACTGTTCCCGGCGCTGATGGTCGGCCCGCATGCGATCGCGCGCGCTGCGGCGGGCGGCGCGACGCCGCATCCCGCGCTGCTGATCGAGGGGTTTCGCCGCAACCTGCCGGCGCAACTGCGCCTGGGAGGTTTTTTTCTCGCTGCGATGCTGCTGGTGCTGGCGGCCACTGCGCTGGCCGATGACGGCCGCTTCGCGCTGGCGATGGTCGGCAGCCTCCGGCTCGAGATCGGCGATCTGCAGGATCCGGGCCTGCAGCAGGCGATGCTGGTCGGCGCGGGCCTGCAGACGGTGCTGCTCGGCGCGCTGTGGTACGCGCCGCTGCTGGTGGCCTGGGATGGGCTCTCGGCGACCAAGGCGGCGTTCTTCAGCGCGGCTGCCGCGCTCATCAACTGGCGCGCCTTCATTGTTTACGGCGCGGCCGTGATGCTGCTGTTCGCCTTCGTGCTGCTGCTGGCGCTGGGCGGCGCGCTGCTGCTCGGCGGCGGTGGTGGGGCGCCGGCCAACTCCGCCCTGTTCGCGGTCGTGTGGGCGCTGCTGCCAGCCTGGTTTGCCAGTTCCTACCTCAGCTACCGCGACGTTTTCGGCGAGGAAAATGCAGCCGGGAATCGGCCCAAATCCCCTACAATTCCCTGATGAAGGATCTGGATCTACCCGCATTCTCCCCCGACGCGGCGCCGGAATTTACCGATGCGGCGACCGCCAAGGCATGGCTGGAGAACGTGCCGCTGGCCAATGTCGCCGCAGCCCAACACCAGCTTCTCGCGCAGATGCAGGAGTTCAACGGCTACGGCACCAAGGCGATCAGCCGCCTGGCGACGCTGGAGGCGCTGCGCGAAGCGGTGCAGTTCGTCGAGATCGAGCAGGCGCGGCGCTTCACCAACCGCGCGCTGCCGATGGCGGAGGCCGAGAGCGCGGTGTTCGACGACACGCTCGCGCTGTGGGAACAGATGCACCTGGGTTATCTGCGCTGCCTCGAGGCGGCGATCGCCGACAGTGAGCCCGGCCTGCGCGCCCAGGTGGGGCTGATCAGCCAGAGGGCCCTTTCCTATACGGGGCTCAAGATGTTCCATTACCACCGCGCCTACCGCCAAGTGCCGCCGAAAGTATGGCGGGAGCTGCACGAGGGCTACGCAAGGGCGGAGGAGCTGGAGGTCGCCGAGGACGAGGTCAAGGATTATCTCAACCGCGACCTCAACGACACTTCTCCGCGCATCGCCTACATGCGGGCGCTGCTGCTCGGCATGGCGAATCCGAACGAACTCAGCCAGCGGCAGCTCACTTTCGTGGCGTTCCTGCTCGAGCGCTGGGCCGGGAAGGTCGGCGTGTCGAAGGAAGCGCCGGAGGACGAGGAGGGCCCGGCGCTGGTCGTCGACCTGGAGAGCGAAGCCTGCCCCGAGCGCGGCGGCCCGAAGGCCGCCGAACCCAGGTACCTGGATGCCAAGCGCCTGGCCAAGAGCCTGCGCAACCGCATCGGGCTGCTGAGGAAGGGCGAATCGCCAGCCAAGCTCGCGCTGGGCGAGGACTGCGTGCAGCCCTCCTGCGAGCATTTGCTCGTGTTCCTCTATCGCCAGTGGTGCCAGGTAAAGCTGCCGCGCGCGGCGGAAAGAAAGCGCGTGTCCGAGGTCGGCCAGGCGTGCCAGGACATGGCGGCGATCCACTACTACGTTTCCGGGCACGTGTTCCGGCAGCCGGGCGAAACCAAGGAGCTCACCGCGGCGCAGCGCGACCAGATCGCCGCCTTCGGCCGCGTCAGCACGCGCGGTGAGGACGACTACAGCGTGGTCCACGGCTTCCTGCTGGAGCCATGGGAAATCGAGGACGAGAGCACGCAGGGCCTGAAGATGGTCCGCCGCGCCGCCAACCCGGGCAAGCGCTACGGCCACGGACAACTGGTCGGCATTAAGCCGAAGAATTCCGCCAATTTCATCCTGGGGCAGGTGCGCTGGCTGGTGCAGAACGACGCCGGCGACCTCTATGCCGGAGTCCGGTTGCTGCCCGGCCTGCCGGCAGCGACCGCGGCGCGCCCGGTCGGACTGAACGTGATCGGCGTCAAGTACGTGCAGGCGCTTTCGCTCACGGGCGTCGCGGCGATCAACGCGCCGCCTTCGCTGGTGCTGCCTTCGGGCTGGTTCAAGCCCAAGCGTGTCATCGAGGTGTACGTGGGGGGGCATGTCCGGGTGCGGCTCACCGAGATTATGGATCGCGGCAGCGATTACGAGCGCGTCGCCTACGAGATCGTCACCTAGGGTCCCCCGTGCCGGCAGCCGAGGCTACAGGGACAAGGGCGGGGACCGGCCCGGTCCCGACCGAGATCAGGTTGCACCAGAAATCGCGCCTGATGGAGATCGCGTTCTCCGACGGAAAAACATTCAGGCTCGCGTACGAATTCCTGCGCGTGCATTCGCCGTCCGCGGAAGTGCGCGGCCACGGCCCGGGGCAGGAGGTATTGCAGACGGGTAAACGCGAAGTCGATATCCGGGTGCTGGAGCCGGTCGGTTCCTATGCGGTGCAACCGACGTTCTCCGACAACCACGCCACCGGCATCTACTCCTGGGAATATCTGCATTATCTGGGCGAAAACCAGGACCGGCTGTGGGCCGAGTACCTCGACAAACTGGCCAAGGCCGGCGCCAGCCGTGGCTGACACCCATTTCGGTTTCGAGCGCGTCGCCGAGGGCGAAAAGGCCAAGCGCGTAGCAGAAGTCTTCGATCGGGTCGCGCAGCGTTACGACCTGATGAACGATCTCATGTCCTTCGGCCTGCATCGCCTGTGGAAAATGTTCGCCGTGACGGTCGCCCGCATCCGGCCCGGGGAACGCGTGCTCGACGTCGCCTCCGGCAGCGGAGACCTCGCGCGCGCATTTGCCGCTCGCGGCGCCGAGGTCTGCATGAGCGATATCAACGGTCCTATGCTCGCGCGCGGGCGGGACCGCATGCTGGATGCCGGGCGCATGGCCCCCGCGGTGCGGTGCAACGCCGAGCAGCTGCCGTTCGCCGCCGCGAGTTTCGATTGCGTGAGCGTGGGCTTCGGTCTGCGCAACATGACCCGCAAAGACGTAGCGCTTGCCGAGATGACGAGAGTCCTCAGGCCCGGCGGGCGCCTGCTGGTGCTCGAGTTCTCTCAGGTGTGGAAGCCGCTGCAAAAACCTTACGACCTGTATTCCCTCCGCGTGCTGCCCTGGCTGGGTGAGCGGGTGGCGGGGGATGCCGCGGCCTACCGCTATCTGGCCGAATCCATCCGCATGCATCCCGACCAGCGCACGCTGGTCGCGATGCTGGAACGTGCAGGGCTGGAGCGGGTGGAATATTTCAATTTGGCTGCAGGGGCGGTTGCGGTGCATCGTGGCTACAAACTGGGGTAGGATTGCAAAGCTGACAAAATGCTGACAGAGCCGTTTGAAGGCGCAACTGAGGGATGACATGAAAAAGATCGTGCTCGGATTTTCGGTTGCGCTGCTGTGCGTGGCCTTCCTGGCGACGGAAGCCGAAGCGCGCCGTCTCGGCGGCGGCTCCATCGGCGCGCAGCGCAGTATCACCAGCGCACCGGCTTCGCGGCCGGCGCAGGCGCAGCCGGCGCCGCAGTCTCCTTCCGCCGCCGCTCCGGCCGCGCTCCAGCCTGCCGCCTCAGGACTGAGCCGATGGATGCCGATGCTGGGCGGGCTCGCGCTCGGTGGCGCACTCGGCTGGCTGCTTGGCGCCAACGGCATGGGCGGGGCGCTGGTCGGCATGATGCTGTTCGCGTTGCTCGCGTTCGCCGCGGTTTACGTTTTCCGCATGCTGGCGCCGCGGCGCGCTGAAGCACCCGTGCGCATGCAGTACGCTGGCCTGGGAAGCGAAACCGTCGCGGCGCCGCCGCCCTCGCAATCCGCCGGTTTCGAGGCCCAGCCCCCGGCGGCCGCGGCCAGCGTACCGGCAGGGTTCGACGTCGCCGGCTTCCTGCGCAGCGCGAAGCTGAACTACATGAAGCTGCAGATCGCCAATGACCGCGGCGACCTGGCCGAACTGCGTGAATTCACCAGCGACGGCCTGTTCGAAGATCTGAAAAAGGACGTCCAGCAGCGTGGCGCCGCCAAGCAGCAGACCGACGTGCTGGCGCTGAACGCCGACCTGCTCGAGGTCGTGACCGAGGGCGACAAGCACTGGGCGAGCGTGCGCTTCTCGGGCATGCTGCGCGAATCTCCGGGCGACGCGCCGACGGGGTTCGAGGAAGTGTGGAATCTCGCCAAGCCGGTCGACGGCTCGCAGGGCTGGCAACTCGCCGGCATCCAGCAGATGCATTAATCTTCCGCTTTGGCTTGAATGGAAAGGCCGCCTCAAGGTGGCCTTTTTCTTTTGCGACGCATGAAATTCGAATCGCCCTTTGCCGCGGCGCTGAACCACCTGCTCGATGCCGAGCCCTGGGCACGCGAGCGCTTGCTGCCGTTCGCGTCCGAGACCCTGGAGCTGCGCGCGCCGCCGCTGCCGGCATTGCGCTTTGCCGTGACCGCCGACGGGCGGCTGGCGCCGGGGACGGAGGCTGCCGCATCGCTCGTGATCACTATCGGGCCCGGGGCGCTTGCTGCGGCGACGAAGGGCGAGGACCACCTGCTGCGTTCGATCGACGTTGCGGGCAACGCCAGGCTGGCGAGCGAAGTGATGTTCCTGGTCCGCCACCTGCGCTGGGATGCGGAGGAAGACGTCGCCAGGTTCGTCGGCGACGCCGCGGCGCACCGGCTCGTCGGCATGGCGAAGGAGGTCGCGGCCTGGCACACGGGCGCTGCGCGCCGCATCGCCGAAGGACTCGTAGAGTACGCGGCAGAGGAGAAGCAGGTGCTGGTGAAACGCGGCGAGCTCGACGAAATCGCCGCGGAGAATGCCCGCCTGCGGGACGGCCTTGAGCGGCTGGAAAAACGCCTCGACCGGCTGCGGGGCTGACGATGGGCAAGCTGCTGCGCCTGCTCCGCATACTGCACATCGGGCTGCGTTTTCGCCTCTACCGGTTTGCGCCGCGCTTCTCGCACGACCGCGACGGCGCCGACGCCGCGCGTCTGCGCGAAGCGCTTGAGACGCTGGGACCGATCTTCGTCAAGTTCGGTCAGGTGCTATCGACGCGGCGCGACCTTTTGCCGGTGGACATCGCCGACGAGCTGGCGAAGCTCCAGGACCGGGTGCCGCCTTTCTCTTTCGAACTCGCGGCCGCCGGGATTGAAAGCTCGCTGGGCAAGCCCCTGGAAACACTCTTCGAAAAATTCGAAAAGAAACCCATCGCCAGCGCGTCCGTGGCCCAGGTCCACATTGCGTGGCTGAAGGACGGCACCGAGGTCGCGGTAAAGGTGCTGCGGCCGGGCGTGGAGGACGCGATCGCGCAGGACGTGCTGCTGCTGCAGACCGCCGCGGGGCTGGTGGAGCGCTTCTGGGCCGACGGGCGGCGGCTGAAGCCACGCGAGGTGGTGGCCGAGTTCGCGCGCCACCTCGAGGAAGAGCTGGATCTGGTGCGCGAGGCGGCGAACGCTTCGCTGCTGCGCCGGAACTTCGACCAATCGCCCCTGCTCGCGGTGCCCGCGGTGCACTGGGAATACTGCTCGCGGCGCGTGATGGTGATGGAGCGGATGCGCGGCACCCCGATATCGCAGGTGGAGATTCTCAGGGGAAAGGGCGTCGACATTCCCGCGCTGGCGCGGGCGGGCGTGGAGATTTTCTTCACCCAGGTGTTCCGCGACGGTTTCTTCCACGCCGACATGCACCCGGGGAACATCCTGGTTTCCGACGATGGCAAATATGTCGCTCTCGACTTCGGCATCATGGGCACGCTCTCCGAAGTGGACAAGGGCTACCTGGCGCAGAATTTCCTCGCCTTCTTCAATCGCGATTACCGGCGCGTGGCGCAGGCGCACCTCGACGCGGGCTGGGTGCCCGCCGGCACGCGCCTGGACGAATTCGAAGCCGCGATCCGCGCCGTGTGCGAGCCGATCTTTTCGCGGCCGCTCAAGGAAATCTATTTTGGAAAGCTGCTCTTGCGACTGTTCCAGACTTCCCGCCGCTTCAACGTCGAGATCCAGCCGCAACTGGTGATGCTGCAGAAGACGCTGCTCAACATCGAGGGCCTGGGACGCGAGCTCGATCCGGACCTGGATCTGTGGCAGACCGCCAAGCCGTTCCTCGAGCGGTGGATGAGCGAGCAGATCGGCTGGCGCGGCCTGCTGCGCAACCTGCGGCGCGAGGCGCCCTACTGGGCGCAGACGCTGCCGACGATCCCCCGCCTGCTGCACCGGCTGCTCGCCGAGGACCGCGCGGCCGGCCTGCAGGCGGCCCTCGAGCGCCTGGCCGCGGAGAACCGCCGCCGCAACGACCTGCTTGCCGGCGCGCTGGTCCTCGCCGCCGCCGGGCTCGCGCTGCTGCTGTTTCTCTAAGCTAGTATTGCGCGTTCCCCGGCAACTGGCGGCATGGCGCTACTCGAAATTCGCAACGTCACACGGCGCTTCGGCGCGCTGACGGCTGTTGACGACGTCAGTCTGACGGTCGAGGCGGGCGAGTTCTTCACGTTGCTGGGGCCCTCGGGATGCGGCAAGACCACGCTGCTGCGAATGATTGCCGGATTCGACCAGCCCGATGCGGGCGCGATCCTGCTTGACGGCACCGACATGGCCGATACGCCGCCGGAGAAACGCCCGGTGCACACGGTGTTCCAGAGCTATGCGCTGTTTCCGCACATGACGGTGGCGCAGAACATCGCGTTTCCTCTGCAAATGGCCGGCAACGCGCCGGGGCGGATCGCCGCGCAGGTCAGGGATGCGCTTGCCATGGTGCATCTCGATGAGAAAGGCCAGCACCACCCCCACGAACTGTCCGGAGGCCAGAAGCAGCGCGTCGCGCTCGCCCGCAGCCTCGTCAACCGCCCGCGGCTGTTGCTGCTCGATGAGCCGCTCGGCGCGCTCGATGCCAAGCTGCGCGAGGAGATGCAGGTCGAATTGATCGACATGCAGCGCGAGGTCGGCGTCACATTCGTCTTCGTCACGCATTCACAGAGCGAAGCGCTGGCGCTGTCCTCCCGCATCGCGGTGATGAACCGCGGCCGAGTCGAGCAGCTGGATGAGCCTTCCCGGCTCTACGGCTTTCCGAAAAACCGTTTTGTCGCGGATTTCATCGGCAAGATCAACATGCTGGAAGGTGAAGTGATCGCGGCACGGGACGCCGGCACGAAGCTGCTGCTCAAGGGCCTGGGCGAGGTCGAGGCGAGCGGCGGCGCGGCGCTCAGGCCGGGGACGCCGGCGGCGCTGGCGCTGCGTCCCGAGCAGGTCCGGATCGCCGCCGCGGACGCGGCCGTCGATCTGCCGAATCGCTACCACGGCAAGGTGCGCGATTTTCTCTATATCGGCGATGTCACCACCTACCTCGTCGACCTGCCGAACGGACAGCGCATCCAGGCGCTGCTGCCCAATTCGGCGCCCGGCCGGGCCAAATTCTTCGAGATCGGGGACACCGTGACGGTGGCCTGGCCGGCCGAAGCGGGCGTGGTGCTGGCCGAATAAATGCGCTCGAACCGCGCGCTGCAATGGCTGGTCGGCGGTCCGCCGTTCCTGTTCCTGGTGATTTTCTTCCTGCTGCCCGCGCTCATCATGCTGGTCGCCTCGCTACGCTACCCGGGCGAGTTCGGCGGCCTCGCGCCGCTCATCTCCACCCGGCCGGGCGAAGAGGCGGGGCTTACTGCGGAGAGCTACGGCGTTTTCTTCAGCGACTGGGTGTACGTGGAGATATTCGCCAAGTCCTTTGGCGTCGCCGCCATGACCACGCTCATCTGCCTGGCGATGGCCTATCCGCTTGCGCTGCTGATCGCACGCAGTCCGAAGAAGAACCGCGACCTGATGGTGCTGCTGGTGGTGTTGCCGTTTGCCTCCAATTTCCTCGTCCGCATCTATGCCTGGATGATCATCCTGGGGCCGTTCGACCTGCTGTTCAGCCGCTTCGCGGTGATCGTCGGCATGGTGTACGTGCACCTGCCGTTCATGATTCTGCCGCTCTATACCAATCTCGAGAAGCACGATCCCGCGCTGCTCGATGCCGCGCAGGACCTCGGCGCCAACGCCTGGCGCCGCTTCTGGCGCGTCACCTTCCCGCTGTCGCTGCCCGGGGTGTTCTCGGGCTCGGCGCTGGTGTTCATCCCGGTGCTCGGCATGTTCGCGATCCCGGAAATCCTCGGCGGCAAGGACGACTGGATCGTCGGCAACATGATCAAGGAGTCGTTTCTCGGCACCCGCGACTGGCCTTTCGGCAGCATGCTGTCGCTGATGCTCACGCTTGCGGTGCTGGCCGTCGCCGGCGGCACGAGTTGGCTCGCGCGCCGGGCAGTGAGGCAGGCGTGAGGCAGCGCGGTGCGTAAGCTTGCTCTCGCCGTCGAAGCGCTGGGCATCGCGGCGCTGTTCTGGAGTTTTCTCGCCTCAGGGGGAAAAGAGACGCTGGCCGGGGCCGGATTCGCGCTGCTCGCGGTTGCGGCGCTGCTGGGCGCGCTGGGCAGGCGCCGCGAGCTGCCGGGCTTCTGGCTTTGGTTCGCGAGCCTGTTGGTCTATGCGTTTCTCTACGTTCCGCTGGTCATCGTCGTCATTTTCTCGTTCAACGATTCAAAGCTGAACGCCGAATGGGTGGGTTTCACCACCGGCTGGTACGCCAGACTGTTCGCCGACGATGAAATGCTGCAGGCGGCGCTCAATTCGGTTCTGATCGCCTGCACGGCGGCCGCGATCGCGACCGTCCTCGGCACCATGGCCGGCATCTCGATGCACCGGTTTCGCCCGAAGCTGCTGCCTTTCCTCGTGTTTACACCGGTGGCCATGCCGGAGATCCTGCTCGGCGTTTCACTGCTGATTTTTTTCCTCAACACCGCAACGCCGGCGCTGGGCGCGTTCGGCATCGAGTTCGGCCTCGGCCTCGCCACCGTGGTCATCGCGCACGTTACTTTCTGCATCGGCTTCGTCGCCATCATCGTGCGCGCGCGCCTCGCCGGAATGGACGAATCGGTGTTCGAGGCGGCGCGCGATCTGGGCGCGACGCCCTGGCAGACCTTCCGGCTGGTGACGCTGCCGCTGATCCTGCCCGGCGTGATCGCGGGGGCGCTGATGGCATTCACGCTGTCGATCGACGATTTCGTGATCACGTTCTTCGCCTCCGGCGTCGGCACCAAGACGCTGCCGTTGCAGATCTACACCATGATCAAGGTCGCGGTGACGCCGGAAGTGAATGCCATTTCGACGCTGCTCATGACGCTGACGCTGGCCCTGATTCTGATCGCCAGCAAGCTCGCGCCCGACCTGATGCGCGCCAAGGCCTGAATGAGAGCCTTCGCGTTCGCGGCGGCGTTCGCGTTGGCAGTCGGACTGCGGGCGGGCCCGGCGCAGGCCGGGCCGCAGGACGTGCTGCGCATGTTCAACTGGAACAACTACATGACGGATGAGGCGGTGGCGCGCTTCCAGCAGCGCTGCAACTGCCGTCTCGCCCAGGACTACTACTCGGACAACGAGGAGATGCTTGCCAAGCTCGCAGCGGGCGCGACCGGCTACGACCTGCTGGTGCCGACCGGCAACGCGGTGGAAGCGCTGATCAAGTCCGGCCAGCTGCGGCGGCTCGACAAGGACAGGATCCGCAACCTGAAAAACATCAAGCCGCAGTACCTGGACACCTGGTTCGATCCCGGCAACGTCTACTCGGTGCCGTACGCGTACTCGCTCACGATCATCGGCTACAACGTGGAAAAGATGCGCGAACTCGGATTGCCGACCGATACCTGGGCGGTGATTTTCGAGCCGCGCTACCTGGAAAAGGTCAAAGGCAGGGTGACCGTCCTCGATTCGCAGCGCGAGCTGTTCGCGGCGGCGCTGAAATACCTCGGCCATTCCGCCAATGACGGCGGCGAAGCGCACCTGAAAGAGGCGCGCGACCTGATCCTGCGTGCCAAGCCCTACTGGGCGGCGTTCAATGCCGCTTCCTATTTCAAGGAGCTTACCGTCGGCAACATCTGGCTCGCGCACGGCTATTCAAATGACTTTTTTACCGCGCGGCAGGATGCGGCCAAGGCCGGGCGGCGCTTCTCGGTGGCGTATTCGACGCCAAAGGAAGGCGCGGTGTTTGCGCTGGACAACCTGGTGATGCCGCTTTCGGGCAAGCGGCCCGACCTTGCCCTGCAGTTCATGGAGTTCTGGCTGGAAGGCCGGTCGTCGGCGGAACTGACCAATGCGATCGGCGCCGGCAATCCCAACCAGGCGGCGACACCGCTGATCGATCCGCAAATCGCGGCCAACGAGACCATTTTCCCCGACGCCGGGAAATTCAAGCTGCTCGAAATGCTGCGCGACTACGACCGCCGGACCCGGCGCGTGCTCAACCGGCTCTGGGTCGAAATCAAGGTCCGATGACCGAGGCCAGGCGCGGGCCCGCGCTCGCACGGTTCCTGTTCGCGGTCTATGTGCTGCTGATCGTATACGCGACGCTCTACCCGCTCGCCGACTGGCGTGACCCGGGCGTGCCGCTGTTCGGCTTCATCGCCGCGCCGTGGCCGCGCTATGTCACCGCTTTCGACTTGGCCACCAACTTCTTCGGCTATGTCCCCTATGGCCTGCTGTGCGTGCTGGTGACCGATACGCGTTTCAAGGGAGCGGCGGCCATATCGTTCGCCATAGCCACCGGCGCCGTGCTTTCGCTTTCGCTTGAAACCGCGCAGAATTTTCTGCCGGCCCGCATTGCATCCAATCTGGACGTCATCGCGAACGTCGCGGGAGTCGCCGCGGGCGGGCTCGCGGGTGCGTGGTTTGCGCCTTCGCTGCTCGGCGGCGGGCCGCTGCAGCGCCTGCGTGCCGGGGCGCTTGCGCCCGGCGCGCAAGCCGACCTGGGCCTGACGCTGCTCGGCCTATGGCTGTTCGCGCAGCTCAATCCGGCGACGCTGCTGTTCGGCACCGGCGACCTGCGCGATCTCGTCACCGGACCCGCCGGCGAACGCCATGGCGCGGAGCTGTTCGTCTCGATCGAGGCGGCGATCACGGCGGCAAACCTTGTTGCGGTGGCGCTGCTTGCCTCCGCCGGGGTTCGCCCCGGAGCGCCTGTGCAGCGGCTGCTGCTCGCGCTGCTCGCGGTTGCCCTGATCGTCAGGACGCTCGCGTTCATGATCCTGATGCACGCGGAGCATGTGCTCGTCTGGCTTACTCCCGGGGCGCAGCTCGGGCTGGCGGCGGGCGTCGCGCTGTCGCTCGCCGCTCTCAGGTTGCCGCGCGCCGCGCGGCTGGTCCTCGCCGCGGTGCTGCTGATGGCTGCGACGGTGCTGGTCAACCTCGCGCCGCCGAATCCGTATCTCGCCGAGACGCTCAAGGTCTGGGAGCAGGGCCATTTTCTCAATTTCAACGGCCTGACGCGGCTCGTGTCGGCGGTGTGGCCGTTCGCTGCGCTCGGCTACCTGGTTTATCTCGCCTCGGCGAGGCTGCGCGAGCCGCTCCGGTAAAATTGCGCACGATGGCCTACTACGAACGGCATGTTTTTTTCTGCTGCAACCAGCGCGACGGCGGCGACCGGCCTTGCTGCAACGGCAAAGGCGCGACGCAGATGCGCGACTACGCCAAGCAGCTCGTCAAGCAGCTCGGGCTCGCCGGGCCGGGCAAGGTCCGGATCAACCAGTCGGGCTGCCTAGACCGCTGCGAGGAGGGGCCCTGCGTCGTCGTTTACCCGGAGGCGGTCTGGTACAGCTATGTGGACCGCAGCGACATCGACGAGATCGTCGAAGAACACCTGCGGCACGGCCGCGTCGTCGAACGGCTTCGCATCTAATGGGTTCGTCCACCCGGCGAGAGTTGATCGCGGGTCCGGCCGGAAAAATAGAATGCGTGGTGGACGAGCCCGAAAACGGCGCATCGCGCGGGGTTGCTCTCGTCGCGCACCCGCACCCCCTGTTCGGCGGCACGCTGGACAACAAGGTGGCGCAGACACTGGCGCGCGCTTTCGTCGAGCTGGGCTACACGGCCTGGCGGCCGAATTTCCGCGGCGTCGGCGCGAGCGAGGGCCGGCACGACGACGGCCGCGGTGAAGTGGAGGACCTGGCCGCGGTGGTCGAATATGCGAAAAGCGAAAAGCCCGTGCTTGCCGGGTTCTCGTTCGGCGCGGCAATTCAGGCCAGGCTCGCGCAACGAGTGAAGCCCGAACGCATGGTGCTGGTGGGCGTCGCGGTGAAGCATTTCGAGACCCCCCCGGCGCCCGCGGACTCGATCGTGATTCACGGCGAAGAAGACAGCACAGTGCTGCTCTCGGACGTGCTCGCCTGGGCGCGGCCGCAGGATCTGCCGGTCACGGTCGTTCCCGGGGCAGACCATTTTTTCCATCGCCGCCTGCACATCCTGCGCTCGATCGTGCAGAACGGCTGGAGGTAGTCATGCTGCTCGTCAAGAGCCTGCATATCGTTTTCATGGTGACCTGGTTCGCCGGGATCTTCTATCTGCCTCGGCTGTTCGTCTATCACGCCGAGGCCAGTGACCGCATCTCGATCGAGCGCTTCAAGATCATGGAACGAAAACTCTACTGGGGCATTGCGACCCCGGGCGCTCTGCTCACGATCGTCTTCGGCCTGTGGTTGTGGCTGGGCTGGTTCCAGGGCGCCGCCGGCTGGCTGCATGCCAAGCTCGCATTGGTCGCGGTGCTTGCCGCCTATCATGTCTGGTGCGGCAAGCTGATGCTCGACTTCCGGCAGGAACGCAATCGCAGGAGCCATGTCTGGTACCGCTGGTTCAACGAAGTGCCGGTAGCGATCCTGATCGCCATCGTCCTGCTAGTGGTGTTCAAGCCGCAGTAGGCTTGGCCGCGCCGTGGGCCTTGGCGAAGAGGGCGATCCAGCCCTCGACGTGGACGCGGCCTTCGCGTCGGATGCGCGCCCGCTCGATGCCCCGTTCCTGCAGTCCCGATTGCGCCGCCAGCGTCCGCAGGTAGGCCGCCGACTGCGCGTAGCGGCCGGTCGGCCGGAGCTGGTAGCTGCCGTCGTCCAATTTTTCCACCGACATCGCGAACAGCCCACCGGGCGCAAGCACGCGCGCAGCCTGCGCGAATACCGCCTCCAGGTTGCCGACATAGATGAACACGTCCGCCGCCAGCACCGCCTGCGCCGATAGCGCAGGCATCCGCGCCAGAACCGCCAGCAACTCGCCCAACTCGAGGCGCGCGTAAGCCCCGCGCGTTGCGGCGATCTCGAGCATGCGCGGCGAAAGATCTATGCCGATGAGCTCGGCATCCGCCGCCGCAAGCGCGACGCCGACCAATCCGGTGCCGCAGCCGAGGTCGATCACACGCGCGCGCTTTCCTGCGTTGCGCGCAGTCAGCAAGTCGGGCAGCACAAGTTTGGCGAGCGCTTCGGGGACGTGGTATTCGAGGTCTTGTACCAGATGCTGCTCGAAACGCGGCGCAAGGCCATCGAAGAGAGTCGTTACATAAGTATCAGGCGCGCGTGCGGTGTTATTGCCCTCTGCGGCGGCGACCAGGTGTTCGAAAGTGGGGTCGCCTGGATGATGCGCGAGGCCTGTCTTGAAGCATTCGGCGGCGAGCGCATGGTCGCCGCGCGTGCCGGCGAGACGGCCGAGATTGAGGCAGGGCTGCGGCAGCAGCGGATCAGCCGCCATCGCGCGGCGGTAGGCTGCGATCGCCTGTTCTTCGCGTCCCAGGCGCTGGCGCGCACCGCCGAGGTTGTTCCATGCCTGGGCGTTCGACGGATCCAACGCCACCGCTTTGTCGAAGCAGGACACGGCGTCGCCGTCGCGGCCCTGTTCTTCGCGCACATTGCCGAGGCGGTACCAGGCGCGCGCCTGGCGCGGATCGATGGCGAGCGCGCGCTCGTAGGCGGGGCCGGCGTCGTTCCAGCGCTGCGCGTCATAGTGCGCGTCGCCCTCGGCCAGCCAGTCGGCAGCACTGTGCACGGCGTCACCTTCCATGGTTCTGCTATCCTCGCGCCGCCTCTAGTCCGGCGTCAATCAACAATGGAATCATTTTTCGCCTCGTCACCGCGCGGGCTGGAGCAGCTGCTCGCCGCAGAACTGGCCGCGCTCGGCGCGCGTGGCGCGCGGCAGGTGCCGGGCGGCGTCGCTTTCTCGGGCGACTGGGAAGTCTGCTATGCGGCGAATCTCTGGTCGCGCCTTGCTTCGCGCGTGCTCTGGCGCGTCGCCGAATTCGAGTACGAGGGCGAAGAAGATATATACGAGGCGGCGCGCAAAGTGGACTGGATGCGCCTGTTTCCCGTCGAACGCACGCTGCGGGTCAACGTTTCGGCGCAGAAGAGTCCTCTCACCAGCCTCGATTTCACCACCTTGCGCATCAAGGACGCGGTTTGCGACCGGTTCCGCGATGCGCTCGGCAGCCGGCCGAACGTGGATCGCGCCAACCCGGACGTCCGCGTGCATGCTTTCCTCGACGCAGCGCGTTGCGCGCTCTATCTCGATACCTCCGGCGAGCCGCTGTTCAAGCGCGGCTGGCGCGCGGGCGCGGGCGAAGCGCCGCTGCGCGAGAACCTGGCCGCGGGCATCGTGATGCTGTCGGGCTGGAAGCCGGAAGAACCGCTCCTCGATCCCATGTGCGGCGGCGGCACGCTGCTGGTGGAGGCTGCCGCGATGGCCAGGGGCAGGGCGCCCGGGGCGAAAAGAAGCTTCGGCTTCGAGAAATTGAAGATTTTTGATTTGGAACTCTGGAAAAAGATCAGAAATCAAAAATCCGAAACCCCTCTCTCCCCCGTTCCGCTGCAAATCTTCGGCAGCGACAACGACCCGCGCGTGCTCGGGGACGCCAGGCGCAACATTGCAGCCGCGGGCGTGGACCGCTGGGTGAGGCTGGGGCAGGCCGATATTCTCGATCGCCCGGCGCCCGCTTCGAGCGGAGTCATGATCGCGAACCCGCCCTACGGCGAGCGTATCGGCTCCGAGGAGGAACTGGCCGAGTTCTACCCGAAGCTGGGTAGTGCGCTGAAGAAGAACTATCCGGGCTGGCGCTGCCACTTCTTCACGGCCGATATGCGGCTGCCAAAGCTGGTGCGCCTGCAGCCCTCGCGCCGCGTGCCGCTCTTCAACGGCGCGCTCGAGTGCCGCCTGTTCGAATTTGCCATCGTTGCCGGCAGCAACCGGCGCTAGCGAACGATCAGGCCTTACAGGCCGCCCACGCGAGGCACAGCCAGCCCGCCAGCAACGCAAGCCCGCCGACCGGCGCGACTGCGCCCAGCCACCGCAGCCCGGTCAGGCTAAGTGCGTACAGGCTCCCGCAAAAGATCAGCGTGCCGGCGACGAACAGCCAGCCGCTTGCGTTCAGCACCGGTCCGGGCCAGCGCGCCTGGGCCCAGCCGACCGCCAGCAGCGCGAACGCGTGATACATCTGGTAGCGCACGCCGACCTCGAAGGTCGCGAGCAGATCGGCGTCGAGGCGTCCCTTGAGGGCATGCGCTCCGAACGCGCCCAGGGCTACGCCGAGGAATCCGGATAGCGCGCCGATCGCGAAGAACAGTCGATCCATCCGCAGATTGTCCCATTGAAATGAAAAGGGGCGCTTGCGCGCCCCTTTTGCTTTTCGCTCCGCGACTGCTAGACGATATCGAGGTGCTCGAGGCCCTTGGTGAGGTCCTTGTCCTTCGACTCCTTGCCGTGCAGCTTGATGTTGAGGCGCACTTCGTTGGTCGAGTCGGCGAAGCGCAGGGCGTCCTCGTAGCCGATGCGGCCGGCCTCGTAGAGGTCGAAGAGGGCCTGGTCGAAGGTCTGCATGCCGAGTTCGCGAGACTTCTTCATGATTTCCTTGATGCCGTGGATCTCGCCCTTGAAGATCAGGTCGCTGATCAGCGGCGAATTCAGCAGCACTTCCACCGCGGCGGCGCGCCCCTTGCCTTCCTTGACCGGGATCAGGCGCTGCGACACCACCGCCTTGAGGTTCAGCGACAGGTCCATCAGCAGCTGGTGGCGGCGCGCTTCCGGGAAGAAGTTGATGATCCGGTCCATCGCCTGGTTGGAGTTGTTGGCGTGCAGCGTGCCGAGCGCGAGGTGGCCCGTTTCGGCGAAGGCCACTGCGTGCTCCATCACTTCCATGTCGCGGATTTCGCCAATCAGGATCACGTCGGGCGCCTGGCGCAGCGTATTCTTGAGCGCCGCTTCCCATGAATCCGTGTCGACGCCGACCTCGCGTTGCGTGATCAGGCAGTTCATGTGCGGATGGACGTACTCGACCGGGTCCTCGATGGTGATGATGTGGCCGTAGGAGTTCTCGTTGCGGTAGCCGATCATCGCCGCGAGCGAAGTGGACTTGCCCGAGCCAGTGCCGCCGACGAACAGCACCAGCCCGCGCTTGGTCATGATCACGTCCTTCAGCACCGGCGGCAGCTTGAGATCGTCGAATTTCGGGATCGCGACCGTGATCACGCGCAGCACCATGCCGACCTGCCCCTGCTGGATGAAGCAGTTGACGCGGAAACGGCCGATGCCGGAGGGATTGATGGCGAAATTGCACTCCTTTTTCGCCTCGAACT
>DATGGA010000036.1:0-7762 GCA_035308765.1 Burkholderiales bacterium | reverse complement strand
GCGGATGATCAGCTGATCGTGCTTCGGTTTGATCGGATTGACCGTGTAAGGGAACGCATCCGCCGACGTCAACGTGTACAGCAGCAGCGGACGGCCAAGATCTGAATCGTTCCTCGGCGAGCCGTGCACGGTGCGGCAGTTGTGCAGCGTGAGCGAGCCCGCCGGCGCGACCGCGTAGACCGCCCTGTCGGTGTCGAGCCGGGCGATATCCGCGTCGGACAGGCAGCCGACCCAGTTGCCCTTGTCGTCGTACTGGTCGAGCACCGGTTCGATCTGGTGGCTCTTCGGGATGAAGCCCACCGGTCCCTGATCCATGCTGCAGTCGTAGATGTAGGTGCCGATGGTCAGCGGCGAATAGTTGGTGTGCGGCCAGAATGAAATGTCGTAGTGCCATTTCACTTCCTCCCCGCCCTGCTTCCACTTGAAGTTGAGCTTGGAGTGGTGGAACTTGACGTCCGGCCCGACCAGGTCCGCGACCGCGTCCAGCATGACCGACTTGGTGCAGTACTCCCAGAACACCGGGTGCTGCTCGACCGGGTTGGAGACGCGGCGCAAGCGCGGCGCGTCCGGACGATGGTCGGGCTCGAGGTCGTAGATCGTGTCCGATTTGGCGACCTTGCGGCTGCGTTCGACCAGCTCGTCGGTGGCATCGCGCAGCTTCCCGATCCACTCCTCGCCGATGATCTTCTCGAGGATGATGAAGCCGTCGTTGAAATAGGCCTCGCGCTGCGCTTGCGTCAGCACGCGCGGCGGGATGGCGAGGATCTGCTCTGGCGTCATGGCGAACTCCTTCTCTCTAGTGTCCCAGGTACAGGCTTTTTATCGCATCTGTCTGCTTCAATTCCTCCGACTTGCCCTCGAGCGAGATGTTCCCCGACTCGAGCACATAGGCGCGCCCGGCGCAGGCGAGCGCCACGGCGGCATTCTGTTCCGCGAGCAGGACGGTCATGCCCGAGGCCGCGAGGCGGCGCACCGTCGCCGTGATTTCCTCGACCAGGATGGGCGCGAGGCCCAGCGTCGGCTCGTCCAGCAGCAGGCATTTGGGCTTCGCCATCAGGCCGCGCGCGATGGCGAGCATCTGCTGCTCCCCGCCCGACATCGAACCGGCCTTCTGCGCGCGCCGCTCGCGCAGGCGCGGAAACAGGTCGAACACGAAATCGATCTCCTTCTGCGCCCGGTCGCGGTCGGCGCGGTGGTACGCCCCCATCAGCAGGTTTTCGACTACGGTGAACTTGACGAAAGCCTGGCGCCCCTCGGGCACCAGCACGAGGCCTCGGTGCACTCGCTCGTGCGTGGCCAGCCGCGTGATGTCCTCGCCGGCGAAGCGCAGGCTGCCCGATGTCGTGCCCTTGAGGCCCAGCGCAGTGCGCAACGTGGTGGTTTTGCCGGCGGCATTCGAGCCGATCAGCGACACGACTTCGCCCTCGCCCACCCGGATAGAGACGTCCTTCAGCACATGGTTCTTGCCGTAGTGGACGTTGATGCGCTCGAACTCAACCATGGTGCTGACCTAGGTAGGCGGCGATGACGCTGGGATCGTTCAGCACTTCGGCGGGGGTGCCTTCGGCGATTTTCGCGCCGTGGTGCAGGCTGATGGCGCGGTCGGCGAGCTTGCCGAGGAAGCCGACCTTGTGGTCGATGACGCACAAGGTGGTGCCATGGGACCTCAGATCGCGCAGCACCGCCTCGAGGTTGTCGATTTCGCCCTGGCCCAGGCCCGAGGCGGGCTCGTCCAGCAGCAGCAGTTCCGGTTCGCACATCATGGCCATCGCCACGCCCAGCATCTTCTCCTCGCCATACGACAGGCCGGCGGCGGCCTGATCGCGCGCCGCCTCCAGGCGGCACAGGCGCAGCACGTTGGTGGCGCGCTTCTCCAGGTCCGCACCCGCGTGCCCGGTGTCGGGATCGAACAGCGTGGCGGCGCGGCGCCAGCCCAGCCGCCGCTTCAGCATCAGGTGCCCCGCAATCATCAGGTGTTCGAACACGCTCAACTCGACGAACAGCTGCGGATTCTGGAAGGTCTTCACGACCCCCGCGGCGGCGATGTCGTGCGGCCTGGCGCCCTGGATTTCGCGCTCCTTCCACACGATCCTGCCCGCCGTGGGCGCCAGCATGCCCGCGATCAGGCTGAGCAGGGTCGTCTTGCCCGAACCGTTGGGGCCGAACACGCCGACGATTTCGCCGTGCCCGATCGAGAACGACAGGTCGGAGACGGCGGTCAGACCGCCGAAGCGCTTGGTCAGGCCGGCGATTTCAAACAGCACGGCGGCGTCCCAGATTGGCCAGCGTGCCGTAGATCCCTTGTGGCATCAGCAATATCGTGAGGATCAGGATCGAGCCGTAGACGATGGAGCGCAGTTCCGCCCCGAGGTGGATCATGTGCGGCAGCGCGGTAAGTACCAGGGCGCCGATCACCGGCGCCGCCACGGCGCCGCGCCCGCCCAGCAGCACCATCGCCACGATGGCGAGAGACTGGTCGATCGACAGGAAGCCGGGCTCGATGGAGCCGAGGTAAAAGGCATACAGGCCGCCCGTGATCGCCGCGATGATGTTGCCCACGGCGAACGCGGCGAGCTTGTAGCGGAACACGTTGATCCCCAGCGTGTCGCCCAGCTCGTCGTTGAGTCGGATCGCCGCGAAGCAGCGCCCCATCCAGGAATTCACCAGCCGCAGGCAGACGATCACGGTGAGCGCCAGCGCCGCGAGGCTGACGTAGTACCACATCAGCGTGCCGTCCAGCCTGACCAGGCCCTGGCCTGGCAGCCAGATGTTCGGCTTCTCCTGCAGGATGATGCCGAGGCTGCCGTTGGTGACGCTGTTCCAGTTGAGCACCACCAGGCGCGCCATTTCGGAGAACGCCAGCGTCACCACCGCGAAATAGAATTCCTTGAGGCGGAAGCGGAAGCAGATGGTGCCGACGATCACCGACAGCGCCAGCACCAGCGCCGCGGCGAGCAGCATGCCGGTCCAGAACGACGTGCCCCAGCGCGTCATCGACAGGTAGGTGGCGTAGGCCGAGATGCCGAAGGCCGCCGCATGGAACATGGAAAGCTGGCCGGTGTAGCCGAAAATCAGGTTGAAGCTCACCGCGAGCATGCCGAGCAGGAACGAGAACACCAGGATGGTGAGGACGAAATCGCTCTTCACGACGAGCGGCAGCAGCGCCAGCCCCGCGGCAACCAGCAGCAGGAACGTGCCTGTATTTGCCTTTCGTTCTGCCGTCATTTGCGTCCCGCGAACAGGCCGG
Organism: Burkholderiales bacterium; assembly: GCA_035308765.1. Taxonomy (GTDB): domain Bacteria; phylum Pseudomonadota; class Gammaproteobacteria; order Burkholderiales; family SG8-39; genus RBG-16-66-20. The sequence goes on along the minus strand of DATGGA010000036.1, from coordinate 4,515 downwards.
CCGGCTTGAACAGCAGGATGGCGACGAGGAACACGAGGCCGTAGGCGTCGCGAAACGCGATCGGCAGGTAGATCGAGCCGACGCCCTCGGTGACGCCGAGCAGCACGCCGCCGAACAGCGATCCCATCACGCTGCCGATGCCGGCGAGGATGGCGGCCTCGACCGCTTTCAGGATGTAGACCGCGCCGAGGGTCGGGTCGATGGAATACAGGCTGGCGTACAGCGCCCCGCCGAGGCCCGCCAGCCCGGTGGAATACACCACCACGCCGGATTGCAGCAGCCCGGTGCGCACGCCCATCAGTTCGGCGGCTTCCGGGTTCTGCGCGTAGGCATAGGCGGCGCGGCCTATCCAGGTGCGGGTCAGTGCGGCGTAGGTTGCCAGGATCACCGCCAGCAGCACCACCACCACCAGCAATTTCATCTTCGGCACCACCAGCCCGGAAATCATGAACACGCCGGGCCAGACGTATTCCATGTTTTTCGGCGTCGAGGTCCAGATCAGCAGCGCCGCCCCTTCCATCACGGCGATCAGCCCGATGGACACCAGCAGGCCGTTGACCAGGTTGTTGCGCGTAAAGCGGAACAGCGTCTGGTCGGCGACCAGCCCGGCAAGCGCGGTGACGGCGACGGCGCCGACGACCGCGACCGGATAGGGCATACCCAGGCCGTCGGTGAAGTACCAGGCCATGTAGCAGCCCAGCATCATGAACGCGCCCAGGGCGAAGTTCACGATGCCGGTGATCCCGAACGTAAGCGTGACGCCTAGGGCGATGATTCCGTAGAGCGTTCCTACGATGGCGCCGTTGAGCAGTTGCCCGACGATCAACTGCCCCACGGTTACTTCGGTTCGATATGGGTCGCGCTGATCGCACCGCCCTTTTTCATGTGCAGCACGTCGAAGCCGAACACCGCTTCGCCGGTTTTGTCGTAGCGGATGTTCCACACGCCGCTGTAGCTTAGGGACATCAGCGCCGCCTTGACCTTGGCCACGTCATCGACCGTGCCGGCCTTCTGCATGGCCTCGACCAGCATGAAGACGTGGTCGTAGCAGGACGAGGAGCAGAGCGGCGCCTGGTCATAGGGAAAATCGCTCTTGTAGGTCGCCTTGTAATCGGCGACGAAGGCCTTGGCCTTCGGCTCCTTTTTCTCGGCGTCCTCGAAATACTTGGGCAGGTAGGCGATGTAGTCGTCGATCAGATCCTTGTTCTTCAACGCCGGGCCCATCGAGCCGCGCACCGTGAAGAATTTTTTGAACAGCCCGGTCTCGGTCGCCTGCCGGACGATGTCGTAGAGCACGGCGTCGACGTAGCCCGGGAACAGGTAGTCGGGCTTGCCGGCGGCGAGCTTGGCCAGAGGCGCCGAGAAATCCTTGGTGCCCGGCTCGAACAGTTCTACCTCCAACTCGATGCCCGCTTTCTTGAAGATCGGTGAATAGATATCCACCGCGACCTTGCCGAAAGCGTCGTTCTGGAACAGCATCGCAGCCTTCTTCGCACCCTGTTTTTTCAGGTAGTCGACCATCAGCTGGCCGAATCCGGCGTCGCCCGCGTCCCAGTTCCAGGTTCGCATCAGGTAGTCGCGGTTCGGCGTGCCGAGCATGAAGTGGATCGCCGTGGCGCCGCCCAGCAACAGGAACTTGCCGTTGTTCTGCGTGGCGTAGGGCTCGATGCCGTTGAACACGTTGGTGAGGAACGGCCCGAACACGTACTTGACCTTGTCCTGCTCGAGCAGCTGCTTCATCTCGATCAGCGCCTCCTGCGGGTTGCCGCGGGTGTCGTGCGACACCAGCTCGAGCTTGTAGGTCTTGGCGCCGACCTTGAAGCCGCCCGCCTTGTTGATCTCGCCTACCGCCATTTTGGCGCCCTGGTAGCCCATCCAGCCGTAGGTGGCGAGCGGCCCGGTCTGCGCCTCGATCTGGCCGATCTTGACCACGTCCTGCGCCAACGCGGGGGACGCCGCCAGCGCGGTCAGCGCCGCGGACGCGAATGCGCCCAGAAAATTGCGTTTGTTCATTTTTCCCTCCTCCAGGTAAGTTGAACTGCCGCCGGCTGGTGCCGGCATTTTCTAAAACTGCTTCTGTGTGTGCTTTTCGATCGCCTGCTTCAGTTCCGGCTTGATGTGCGCTTCGCTGTAGCCGTTGAAGATGTGCCCGATGAGGCCGCGCTTCAGGTCGCTGGTCCCCATCACCCAGTCGGCGATCGGGAACGTCAGGTTCATGTTTATGTCCATCATGATGCCCTGATTGTGGTGCGCCGTGTGGTGGCGGCGGATGGTGTTGACCAGGGGCATGTTGCGCACGAACCAGTTCTCGTGCACGTGGCAGCAGTAGTGGAAGGTCTCGTAGAGCAGGTATTGCCCGACCATGGTCACCAGCAGGATGTAGCCCGCGTTGGGATTGATCAGCCAGCCCAGCAGCAGGGCCGCCGGCGTGCCCAGGGCGATGAAGCTGAACAGCGCCCGCCACGGAAAGAAGATGATGCGGAACTCGCGTATCGAATCCACCGTCATCACGCCGTCGGTGAAATACTGGTGGTGCTGGCGCGTGTGCCGGTCGTAGATGGAACGCAGCGCCCAGACGTCGACCAGGCGGTGCATGACGTACTTGTGGATCCACCACTCGAACAGGTTGGAGACGAAGAACACCGGCAGGACCAGCAGCCATTCCCAGCCTGCGTTCTCGAGGCGCGAGACGCAGGCGGCGATCACCGCCAGCCCGACCGCGTACATCACGCCGACGTGCACCAGCCCGCTGTAGAGCGGATGAATCTGCTCCTGGTACTCCCTGCGGAACTTCGCCTGGCGTTCGGACATCGCGGCTGCAGTCATGGCTGGCCTCCTGATATATCAGGCGTATATCGAGACATGCTACGCGGCTGCAAGAGGTTTTTCAAGCGTCCGCGCTCACCGTGGCGCGCGTGAACTGCGCGATGTAGTCCAGCAGCCGGTCCGACGCCGCCGCAGCCGCCTTCTCGTCCTGCCTGGCGATGGCGCGCGCCACGTCGGCGTGCAGCTTGGCGGCACGCGGCATGTCGGCGGCCTGCTTGTAATGGATGTACCAGAAGCGCCGCGACAGCGAATGCATCAGGGTCATGGCGCCGGCGGCGAATTCGTTGCGCGCCGCGACCACCGTAAGCTCGTTGTACTCGCGGTCGACGCGCATGAACGTCGCCTCGTCGTTGCTGCGCGCGCTTTTCTCGAAGCTGCGCGCCATGGCGAGGAAACGCGCGCGCTCCTCCGCCGTGGCGCGGCGCGCGGCGCTTCTCGCCACCAGGCGCTCCACCTCGCGCCGCACTTCCAGCAGCCGCAGCTGGCTCTTGATGTTGATTTCCGAAACGATGATGCCGCGCCGCGGCAGGATGGTGATCAGGCGCTCGCGCGCCAGGCGCTGCAGCGCCTCGCGGATCGGCGTGCGGCCGATGCCGAGGCGCTGCGACAGCGCAGCTTCGGACACCGCGCTGCCCGGCGGCAGCTGCAGCGTGACGATCATCGCCTCCAGGTCGCCGTAGGCGCGGTCCGACAGCGTCGCCTCGGCCGCGCCGCCGGCCGTCGCCTTCGCCGCGGCTTTCTTCGCCATCAGTGCTGCTTGCGCTTCTCGACCAGGCCGAGGAACTTCTCGTACTCCTTCTCGTCGACGCGGTAGCTGTGGTCGTCGTCCGGGAAGGTGCCGCCCTTGACGTCGGCGATGTAGGCCTTGATGCCGTTCACCGCGACCTCGGTGAGGTTGGCGTAGCGCTTGGTGAATTTCGGCTTGAAGTCGGTGAACACGCCGAGCAGGTCGTGGCAGAGCAGAATCTGGCCGTCGGTGCCCGCGCCCGCGCCGATGCCGATGGTGGGAATCTCGAGCTGCTTCGAGATCACCGCGGCGATCTTGGCCGGCACCGCCTCGAATTCGAGCATGAAGCAGCCGGCGTCCTGGATCGCCAGTGCATCCTCGAGGATCTTCATCGCCGCCCCGGCCGTGCGCCCCTGGATGCGGAAGCCGCCGAACATGGCGATGGTGTGCGGCGTGAGGCCGATGTGCGAAGCGGTGGGTATGCCAGCGTCGACCAGCGCCTTGAGGATATGCGCCTGCGACTTGCCACCCTGCGGCTTGACCGCGTCGGAGCCGGCCTCCTGCATGAAGCGGGTCGCATTGGTGAGCGCGCGCTCGATCGTGTTGTAGCTCTGGTAAGGCATGCACCCCAGCACGAAGGTGCCGGGCGCGCCGCGGCGGATCGAGGCGGCGTGCATCGCCATCATGTCCATCGTCGCGGGAATCGTGTTGGGATGGCCGTGCGCGATCATCGCCAGGCTGTCGCCGACCACCGCGACGTCGACGCCGGCGGTCTCGGCCCACTTGGCCGCGGTGTAGTCCGGCACCGACATGTAGACCATCTTCTCGCCCGAGGTCTTGGAATCGCGGATTTCCTGGATGGTGCGCTTCTTGCGCTCCGCGCCCGCGGGCGCGGCGGTCGTCTTTGCGGGCTCGGCCAAGCGCTTTCCCCCCGAATGCCTGATATACGAAAAGTATATCAA
>DATGGA010000035.1:0-10876 GCA_035308765.1 Burkholderiales bacterium | reverse complement strand
CCAGGCACCGGCCGCCGACGTCGAACAGCCAGCCGTGGAACACGCAACGCAGATTGCCGTCTTCGTAGCGCCCGTAGGCGAGGTCCGCGCCGCGGTGGGGGCAGTGGCGGTCGAGCAGGCCGTACTGGTTTTTTGAATTCTTGATTAAAACGAATTCTTCCCCGAGTACCTTTATCGGCAAGACAGGTCTTGAAGAATTCAAAAACTGATCGACAAGCGCTACAGGTTGCCAGTAGTTGCGCAGCAGGTTTCCGGCCGGGGTGCCCGGCCCGACACGCGTCATGAGGTCGTTCTGTTCCTGGCTAATCATGCGATTCCCTGTACAGGCCCAAGGCTTTCATGGCGGGGAAGTCGTTGAATGAGAACAGTACCGCTTCGCCGCCCGCGCCGTGCCGGTACGGGGTCCACGAAGGGATGCAGAAGATATCCTTCTCTTCCCACTCGAAGCGCTGACTGCCAACCTCGGACCAGCCATGGCCCGATACGACCTGGTAGATGACGCTCCCCGTATGCCGAATTTGCTTTGCACTGTTTTTTATCAACTCAAGCTTTGCACCCATGGTCGGCATTACAGGCCCGCCAGTTAGTGGATTCAGGTATTCAAAAAAGCCGTTTTTGCGAAGAGTTTTGAAACTGTCTTCCCATTTATACAGAAATACCGGCGAGTAGGGCCTGTTCCAGTTCTCCCGCGACAGTGGCGAAGGCGTCTGCACGGTCTGCGGATGCACTTCGTAGAAGTTGGCGTCCAGCGAATTCATGAGCGGGATATCGAGGCCGTCCTGCCACACGCATTGCGTCCCGTCCGCATCCACGCCGTGATCGTGCCAGGTGCCGTTCGGCGTCAGCACGAAGTCGCGCGCGCCCAGTTCCATGCGCTCGCCGTCCACCACCGTGTAGGCGCCCTTGCCCTCCATCATGAAGCGCAGGGCGGAGGCCTGGTGCCGGTGCGCCGAGGTGAATTCCCCGGGATTCATGATCTGCACGCCGGTGTAAAGCAGGCCCGCGGCCGCGCTCCATTCCTTGCGTCCTGGATTCACCAGCATCACCACGCGCCGCGCCGCCTTTTCCGCGCTGACGAGGTCCGGTGCCTTGCGCACCAACGGCCCGATATCGCGCCATTTCCACAGCATCGGCACCGATTTCGGCTGCGGATACCAGGGCTCGATGTCGTTGGCGACGTTCCAGAGCGCGCCCAGGTCCTGCTGCTCGAGCTCGCGGTAATAGGCGTCCAGCGCCGGCGTGTCCTCGACGTTCGCCCTGCCGACTGTGTTCTCGCGCTTCATACCCCGAGATACCGGTGTTGTACGTCCTCGTTGGCCGCCAGCTCGGCCGAGCTGCCCGTCCAGACTACCCGGCCCTTTTCCAGCATGTAGTGTACGTCCGCGACGCGGATCAGCGCTTTCACGTCCTTGTCGATCACCAGGATGGACAGGCCGGCGGCCTTGAGGCGCTCCACCGATCGGTAGATCTCGAGGCGGATCAGCGGTGCGAGACCCTCGGTGGCTTCGTCCAGGATCAGCAGCCGCGGGTTGGTCATGAGCGCCCGGCCGATGGCCAGCATCTGCTGTTCGCCGCCGGAGAGCTGGTTGCCGTAATTATTTGCCCTATTCCTTAAATTTGAAAACAAGTCGAAAACTCTGTCGAGCGTCCACGGGTTTTTCTCGTTACGCCGATTGGCGGCTGTGGCGACCAGATTCTCGCGCACGGTCAGGTTGGGGAATATCTGCCGGCCCTCCGGCACCAGGCCGATGCCGGCCTGCGCGATGCGGTAGGAGGGCAGGCCTGCCAGGGGCCGCTCATCGAACGCGATGGATCCGCTCTTGCACGGCGTCATGCCCATGATGGAGCGCACCGTCGTTGTTTTGCCCATGCCGTTGCGCCCGAGCAAGGTCGCGACTTGTCCCGCTTCGATGCGGAGGGAAACGCCGAACAGGACCTGCGAAAGTCCGTAGCAGGTCTCGAGGTCCCGGACGTCCAGCATCAGAGATCTTCACCCAGGTATGCCGCGCGTACTTCTGCGTTCGCGCGGATGTCCGCCGGCGTTCCCGTGGCGATGATGCGTCCGTACACCAGCACCGAGATGCGGTCGGCGAGCGTGAACACCGCGTCCATGTCGTGCTCGACCAGGACCATGGTTGCCTTGCCCTTGAGCGTGGCGAGGAATTCGATCATGCGCTGCGACTCGTCGGTACCCATGCCGGCCACCGGCTCGTCCAGCAGCATGAGGCGCGGGTGGGTGGCGAGCACCATGGCGATTTCCAGCTGGCGCTGCTCGCCGTGAGAAAGGTTCGCAGCCAGAGTGTTCTTTCTTTTCTCTAAACCTATTTTTTCCAAAATTCGAACTGCCGGTTCAGTCAACAATCGATCCTCCCGCGCTGAACGCCAGAAGCGGAAGCTGTGGCCGCTTTGCGCCTGGATCGCCAGCGCGACGTTGTCGAGCGCGGTGAAATCGCGATAGACGCTGGTGATCTGAAATGAGCGGGCGAGCCCCTTGCGCGAGCGCTTGTGCCACGGCAGGTCTGAGACGTCCTCCCCGGCGAAGCGGATGTTGCCGGCGTCGGGGCGCAGCTCGCCCGAGATCTGCTTGATGAAGGTGGTCTTGCCGGCGCCGTTCGGGCCGATCACGGCGTGCGTCTCGCCCTCGCGCACGTCGAAATCCACCTGGTCGGTGGCGAGCAGTGCGCCGAAGGATTTTCTTAAATTCCTGGTTTCCAGCAAAAAATCAGTCATGGTGTTCATTCCCCGGCAACATTCCCGCCAGGCCGCGCCGCGCGAACAGCACCACCAGCACCAGGATCAAGCCCAGATAGAGCTGCCAGTGTTCCGTTACCCACTTGGGCAGCACGCTCCATCCCTGCAGCAGGTCCTCGAGCAGCAGAAAAGCCGCGGCGCCGAGCAGCGGCCCGGCAGTGGTGGCGATGCCGCCCAGGATCACCATGAACATCAGTTCGCCGGAGCGCGTCCAGTTCATGAATTCGGGCGTGAGGTAGGCCGTGTGATTCACCAGCAGCGCGCCCGCGACGCCGCACATCGCGCCGGAAATCACGAAGGCGGCCAGCCGGTAAGGGTAGGGCGAAAAGCCGATGGCACGGGTGCGCGGCTCGTTCGAGCGCGCCGCCTGCAGCACCATGCCGAAGCGCGAATTGACCAGGCGCTGCGACAGGTAGAGGAACAGCACCAGGATCGCCAGCACCAGGTAGTAGAACGCGGCAGGGTCATCCAGGTTGATGAGGCCTGAGAACTGGCTACGTGCCTTCAGGCGCATGCCGTCGTCGCCGCCGTACTCGTCGACCGAGATTCCCAGGTAGTAGAGCATCTGCGTGAAGGCGAGCGTGATCATGATGAAGTAAATGCCGCTGGTACGCACCGACACGGAGCCGATGGCCGCCGCTACCAGCGCCGACGCGGCAATCGCCAAGCCCCACTGCAACCAGCCGTTGTCGATGCCGTGGTGCGAGAGCACGCCGACTGCGTAGGCGCCGACGCCGAGGTAGGCGGCATGGCCGAAGGACACCATGCCGCCGTAGCCGAGGATCAGGTTGAGGCTGGTGGCAGCGATGGCGAAGATCATCACCCGCCGCAGCAGGTCGAGGTAGAAGGGCTGGTGGAGCCATGCCGCGAGCGGCGGCACCGCCGCGAGCAGGGCGAGCAGGCCGACCAGGATCCAGGCGCGAGTCTTCATCGCGCGGCAGGAAACAGTCCGGCAGGGCGGAATGCGAGCACCACGGCCATCAGGAGATAGATCAGCATCGAGGCAAGCGCCGGCCCGGCTGTTTCGGCGGCCGGGGGCGAGATCACCGTGGCGAGGATGGGTTTGAGGAACGCGCGCCCGAGCGTATCCACCATGCCGACGATCAGTGCGCCCGCGAGCGCGCCGCGGATCGAGCCGATGCCGCCGATGACGATGACGACGAACACCTGGATCAGGATCAGCTCGCCCATGCCGGGCTGCACCGCGTAGATCGGCCCGGCCAGCAGGCCCGCGAGGCCGGCGAGCGCCGCGCCGAAGCCGAAGACGATGGTGTAGAGGAGGCGGATATTGACGCCCAGCGCTGCCACCATGGCGCGGTTGCTCGCCCCGGCGCGGATCAGCATGCCCAGGCGCGTGCGCGCCACGACGAACCAGAGCAGCAGCGCCACCGCCAGGCCGACGACTATGATCAGCAGGCGATACACCGGATAGTGGAGGCTGCCGAACAGATCGACCTGGCCGGAGAGGTAGTCAGGGATGGTGCTGTAGATCGCCGCGCGGCCCCACAGGATCACGATCAGCTCGTTGAAGAACAGGATCAGGCCGAAGGTGGCGAGCACCTGGTCGAGGTGGTCCCTCTCGTAGAGCGTGCGCAGCGCGACCAGCTCGGTGACGACTCCCACCGCCAGCGTGCCGGCGAGGCCCAGCACCACCGCCAGCAGGTACGACCCGGTCGCCTGGTAGAAATACGTCGTCAGGTAGGCGCCCACCATGTACAGCGCGCCGTGGGCGAGGTTGACCAGGTTCATGATGCCGAACACCAGCGTCAGCCCCGCCGCGAGCAGGAACAGCATCACGCCGAGCTGCAGCCCGTTCAGGGTTTGTTCGGCGATGAGAACGAAATCCATCAAAAAAAAGGGGCGCGCAGCGCCCCCTCGTAGGCCTCCGGCATTGCTACCACTTCATCTTGCAGTCCTGGGAATAGGCGTCCTTGTGGGCCGTGAACACCGTCTGCTGAATTTCCATCACCGGATCCGACGACGGAGTGGGGCCCGCGACCGTCTTCAGCAGGTAGAAGTTCTCGATCGGGAAATGGTTGTGGTTGTAGCTGAACTTGCCGCGCGTGGACTTGAAATCCGCCTTGCGCATGGCCGCGATCATGCCTTTCTTGTCCGCGAGGTTGCCCTTCACCGCGCGCACCGCCGAGTCGATCAGCATGATGCCGTCATAGCTCTGCGCGCCGTAGTAGGAAGGCGTTTTGCCGCCGTACTTCTTGCGATAGTCGCCGACGAACTTGACGTTGGCGTCGTTCTTCAGGTCCTGGCTCCAGTAGCGCGTCTCGAGCTGGCCGAGCGCGGCATGCTTCACCGCCGGGATCGAGAGCTCGTCTACGGTGTACACCGAGTACAGGGGGAACTGTGCGCGCAGTCCCGCCTGCGAGTACTGCTTGAGGAACTGGATGCCCATCCCGCCCGGCAGGAACACGAACACCGCCTTCGGGTTCTTCGAGCGCAGCTGCGACAGTTCGGCCTGATAGTCCGTCTGGCCGAGGCGCGTGTAGACCTCGTCCACGATCCGGCCCTTGTAGTAGCGCTTGAAGCCGGTGAGCATGTCCTTGCCCGCGGCGTAGTTCGGCGCCATCAGGTAGACGTCCTGGATGCCCTTGTCCTGCATGTACTTCCCCATCGCCTCGGGCGTCTCGTCGTTCTGCCACGAGGTGGTGAAGAACATCTCGTTGCAGTCGGCGCCGGCGAGCTGGTTCGGGCCGGCGTTGGTGCCGATCATGAACTTGCCCGCGCCGGTGACGGTCGGCGCTACTGCGAGCATCACGTTGGACCAGATGACACCAGCGACGAAATCGACGTTGTTCTTCTTCAGCATTTCCTCGGCCACCTGCTTGCCGACGTCGGGCTTGACCTGGTCGTCGCCGTAGAAGATTTCGGTATCGAGGCCGCCGACCTTCCGGTTCAGGTGATCGAGCGCGAGTTCGACCGAGTTCTTCATGTCCTCGCCGATCACGCCCTGCGGGCCGGAGAAGGTGGAGATGAAGCCGATCTTGAGTTTCTGCTGGGCCAGCGCGGGCGTCGCGATGAACGCGGCCGCGATCAGGCCGGCGAGCAGGGCACGGGTGGTTTTTTGCATGCGTTCCTCCTAGGAAATTCAGTCTAGCAAGGGCGTCCCGGGGTGTCTAGGACGAGCGACTAGAATGCGGCTCCCATGCTCTATATTTCCGGCATCGAAAAGCGCTTCGGCGGGCGCACGGTTCTGAGCGCTGTTTCCCTGCGCATCGAAGCCGGGGAATACGTCGCCGTCGTCGGCGAGTCGGGCGTCGGAAAATCCACGCTGCTCAACATCATCGCCGGGCTCGAGCCGGCCGATGCGGGCGAAGTTTCGTTCGAAAATGCAAACCTTGCCGGCCTGAGCGACGACGCCCGGACGCTGCTGCGGCGGGACAAGTTCGGCTTCGTTTTTCAGGCCTTTCACGTTCTGCCTCACCTGACGGTCCAGCAGAACGTCGGCCTGCCTTTGCTGTTAAGAGGTTTGGTCCCGAATGAAATTCAAATAAGCACAAAAAAACATCTCGCAGCGGTCGGCCTCGCCGGCCGCGAGAGCAGCATGCCGAGAGAACTCTCGGGAGGGGAACTTCAGCGCGTAGCCATCGCGCGCGCGCTGGTGGGCGTGCCGAAGCTGGTGCTGGCCGACGAACCCACCGGCAACCTCGACCAGGAAAACGCGCGCCAGGTACTGGCGCTATTGCGCGAGCAGGTGAAAGAGCATGGCGCGGCGGGAATCCTCGTCACGCACTCCGAGTTCGCCGCCGCGACCTGCGACCGGCGCTACCGGCTCACCAGCAGCGGGCTTGCGCCGCTCTGAGTTCGCGAAGCGGCGGTGCAGCAGGTGCTCATGACGGCTAGGCGTTCTTCTCCTTCAGGCGCTTGATCAGCCCGTCAACGCCAGAGACCCTGGTGATCTGTTCGAACTCGGCGCGGTAGGTGAGTACCAGACTCACCCCATCCACCGTGATGTCATAGATCATCCAACCCCCGGGCGTCTTCTTCATCGCGTATTCGACCGGCACCGGTGGCCGGCCCGCACTCAGGTACTGATTGCGCACCGTCACGTCGGTCGCGTCCGGGGGCAGCCGCACCGGCAGCACTTTCATTGTCTGGCCCCGGTAGACATCGATGGCGCTGGAGTAGATCCGCACCAGCATCGAGCGGAATTCGTTGACGATCTGGTCCTGCTGCCCCGGCGTCGCGCCGTTCCATGCCTTGCCCGTCGCCAGCATTGCGGACTCGCGAAAGTCGACGTGCGGGAGGATCTTCTGCTCGGCCAGCGCCAGAGCTTTTTTGCGGTCGCCAGCCTGCAGCTGCTTGTCGGACTTGATGGCGTCGAGGACGTCCGCAGTCACCTGGCGCACCAGGTCGTCCGGTGCAAGGTCCTGCGCCAGGGCGGGGACGGTGAAGAAGAAGGACAGCACCAGCGCGGCAAGTCTCATTTCATCTCTCCCGTGGTCACGGCGTCGAGTCTTGCTCAGTTCGCGTCATGATTCATGCGCTGAACGATGACGTCGACTTCTGCCCGCTCGTCCTCGATGTCGAATATATCCTCGCTGACCGCGGCTCAACAGCTTCGTCAGAGCGTATTCGAGGATCCGGCGGCGATATGTGCGCCGGCACACATTGCGACGACATTTCCCGTTAGGCCGCGCTAGGTACCCTGCCGCACTGTGTGCCGAGCGCTGTAGGTCCAGCGATCATGCGGTTGCCGGCAGCCTTCAGGTAACGCCGGACGCCTGGCCAAAGATGCGGACGAAATTGCCGCCGAGGATTTTGGCGGTCTCATCGGCATTGAACCCGCTTTTCAGCATCTGGTCGGCAAAGCTGCCGTAGTTCGCATAGTCCTGGATCGCGCCGGGCGCCATCTGCTGGTCGGTGCCGACGCCGACGTGATCGGCGCCGACGACGTCGACCATTTCCTTGATGCCCTCGACGTAGCGCTCGATGCTCGGGAAGAAGTGCCACACGCCTATTACGCCGCCGGTGCCCGCAATCATGCGCGCGTGGTCCGGACTGATCTGCCGTCCCTCGAGCGGCGTTTTGCCCTGGGCCTTCGATCCCTGCAACGCGGTATGGGACAGGAGCAGCGGCTTCGTCGCGACCTTCACCACGCCCCGCACCAGCGGCTCGGTCGCGTGCGCCACGTCCACCAGCACGCCGAGGCGATTCAGCTCCCGAACGACGCTCGCCCCGAACTCAGTCATGCCGTTGTGCTTCACGGGGCCGGTCTGGAAATCGCCGATGTCGTTCGGGATGTAGTGGACCAGCTGGATCACCCGGACGCCGCGCCGGTAGGCCTCCTCGAGGCGTTCGAGCTTGCCGTCGAGGAAATCGCAGCCCTCTATGTCCTGGATGACCGCGGGCTCGCCTTTCGCCTTGGCGTCCTTCAGTTCGGCGAGCGTCATCACGCGCCGTATTCCGTAGCCGGTGGAAAAACGGTCGACCCAATCCAGCCGCTCGAGATGCGCCTTGTACAGGTCTCCGGGCGCGGGGGTGCGCACGAGGCCCAGCACGCCCGCAGCGTTCCGGCCGATCACCGGGCCGTCGGGCACGTGCGCGAGGCACACTGCGCTGAGCATGCCTTCGCGCATGCCGGTGGCGAGGCTGTCGTCCATCTTGGGCCCGAACACCAGGCCGCGGGCGTGGCTGTGGGCGTCAACGGTGATCGTCTTCTGCAGGATTTCCTTTGCCGCGGAGGACAGTTCCGCCGCCCGCGCACGTTTCCCAGGGAACATCGTTCCTGCCGATGCCGTCAGCGCCATGGTGAGCAATTGCCGGCGGGTCAGGATCATTCCACACATGCACATAGTGTTCTCCTCGAATCGGTTTGACGATGGTTACTCAATTTGATCGTCTTCCAAATAATTTTCTCGCAGGATAAGGCAGCTTGCTACTGCCCAGTGTTTCTTCGATGCGCAGGCCCTCGTTCCATTTTGCCATGCGCTCGGATCGCGAGAAGCTGCCGACCTTGAGCTGCGGCACGCCCCAGCCGACGGCGAGATGCACGATGGACACGTCCTCGGTCTCGCCCGAGCGCGCCGATACGATCGCGCCGTAGCCCGCCGCCTGCGCCGCGCGCCAGCAGGCCAGCGTCTCGGTGAGCGTGCCGGCCTGGTTGGGTTTCAGCAGCACCGCGTTGCAGGCGCCGGAGGCGTTTTTCACCCGGTCCGCGTTGGTGACAAAGAAATCATCTCCCACAATCTGGATGCGGGCGCCGGCGGTACGCGTGAAAGAAGCCATCGCTTCCGCGTCGTGCTCCGCGAACGGATCCTCGATGGAGACGATGGGGTAGCGGTCGATCCACTGCAGCAGCATCGAATGCAGTTGCGAAGCGGTGAGGGCCTTTTTTTCCAGCGCCAGGTGATAGCGCCCGTCGCGCCAAAGCTGCGTCGCCGCGATGTCGAGCGCGATGCCAATGTCCGCGCCAGGCTCGTGGCCAGCGTCGCTGATCGCGCCCGTCAGTTCTTCCAGCGCCTGCTCGTTCGACTTGAAGGCGGGCCAATAGCCGCCTTCGTCGGCGACGCCGTGCAGCGCACCGCGCTTCGCCAGCCGCGCGCCGGCGGCCCTGTATACCTCCGCCGTCCATTCGAGCGCCTCGGTAAAGCTGCCCGCGCCGGTGCACACGATCATGAAGTCCTGCACATCCATGCTGCCGTGGGCGTGCGCGCCGCCGCCGAAGACCTGGATCTGAGGCACCGGCATGGCGACCGGCTTGCCGCCCGAGAGAAAGCGCCAGAGCGGTTTCTTGGCCGCGGCCGCGGCGGCATGGGCGCAGGCCAGCGACACGGCGACGATGGCGTTGCCGCCCAGGCGGGATTTATCGGGAGTGCCGTCCAGCGCAACGAGCGTCCGGTCGTTTTCTTCCTGGCGCAAGGGTTTTCCGACAAGAGAATTACGAATCTCCGTATTGACGCCGTGTACGGCTTGTCGGACCTCGATGCTTTTCGCTTCCCCGGACCCCGTGGAAGCTCCCGCAGGAGCTATCGCCCGCCCGCGCGCTCCTTTTACGGCCACCTCGACTTCCACAGTGGGGCGTCCGCGCGAGTCCCAGACGCTGCGGCCGAGGACTTCTAGGATCTTTGCCATGAGGCTCTGATTTCGGCGAGCGTGGCGGGCGGCGCCAGCAGGAAGCGGCCGGCAATTTCGCGAACGAAATCCTTGTCCGCTGCCGAGGTGAGGTATTCGACCGGCGATTTGCCGTCGACACGCGCGAGCAGCAGGCCGGGCAGCAGCGTGGCAGCGCGCGCTTCGATCTCTGCGCGCGGTTCCCAGGCGACGCCGGCGAGGTAGGCCTCGGCGAGCACGTCGAAGCATTTCAGGAACGCGCTGCGGCGCACCGGCACCCAGAGGCCTTTCAGCAGGAGGTGATTGAGGCAGAAGGCGAGGTCGAAGGCGGGATCGCCATACCAGGCGCACTCGGCGTCCAGGAACACGGGGCCCTGCGGGCCGACGAGGATATTTTTCGGACTCACGTCGCCGTGCACGAGCGCGAGCTTGTTTCGAGCGGTTCTTTCGGCAAGGTTTTTCAGCTGCTTCTCGAAGGAGGCATGAACCTTCCCGGCCGCAAGCAGGTAGGGATCGAGGCGGATGGCGCGGAAGTTGGCGTCGGTGTCGAACCGGGCGGCGCAGTCCTTGTCGCCGGCGGTCGCCGCGTGGATGCGCGCGAGGCGGCTGCCGACCTTTGCCGCGAAATCGCGGTCGGCGCGGCCTGCGGCAAGCTCCGTTTTCCAGAGCGGGTAATTCTCCAGGAGCTCCATCGCGAAACAGCCGGCGTCGTCCGCCGCGAGCACTTTCGGCGTCACGCCGGGAATGATGGCGTTCGCGGCCTCCATCCACATGCGTTCGTAGCGGTTGCGCCCGACCGGCACCTCCCAGAGCTGCTCCACCCGCAGCCGCGGCAACGCGCGCTTGACGCAGATCGGCCCCACAGCGAGTTCCACGCGCCAGATGTCGGAGGACACGCCGCCGGCCAGCGCCATGGCGTGAGGCAGCTCGCCGGCGGCTGCCAGGCGATGCTTTCTCAGGAACGCGAGGACTTCTTCAGGCAGCGAGGGGCTCAAGCGTGCGCGGAATCTTACCATCGGCGAACTCTGGCGCGGCGCGAGCCGCAGTTGATATACTTTTC
>DATGGA010000034.1:0-86794 GCA_035308765.1 Burkholderiales bacterium | reverse complement strand
CGATCTTGCGCGGGTCGCCGCCGGCGGCCAGGACACGCGCCAGTTCGCCTCCGGACACGATGTCGAAACCGGCGCCTAGTCGTGCCATCAGCGCGAGCACCGAGAGGTTCGAGTTTGCCTTTACCGAGTAAGCGATCAGCGCCGGCCGGCCGGCCAGCGCGCGCGCGAATGCGCCGTAGTTGCGCTCGATCGCAGCGCGGGAATAGACGTAACAGGGAGTACCGAAGCGCCGCGCGATGTCTTCCAGCGAGACCTCTTCGGCGCTGAGAATGCCGCCGCGGTAGGCAAAGGTCATGCGCCGCGCCTACTTCTTGGCCGCGCCGGCGGCTTCGTCCTCGCCACCCTCTTTCGGATAGGGCAACGGCGTGTACGGCTCAGGCTTCGGCGGCTTCACGCCGCTCGGCGGCTTATCGCGCAAGTACAGGGGCCCATACGTGCCGCAACTGGCGGCAAACAGGACCAGCAACAGGGCGACGGCGGCGCAACGCATTGCGGTAACCAAATGGCGACTAAAATGAGGATGTTAGCAGGATAGCCCGGCACCATCCGACATGACCGAAAGCGAATTCGAATCCCTCGCTGGTACGGCGCTGGTCGCCCTGGAAAGCGCTTTCGAGGTGGCGGCACCGGATGCCGACGTGCAGACCAAGGGTTCAGGCGTCCTCGAGATCGAATTCGAGGACGGCTCGAAGATGGTGATCAACCGGCACGGGGCGGCGCGTGAAATCTGGGTGGCGGGGAAGTCCGGCGGCTTCCATTTCCGGCACGACGGCTCGGCCTGGCGCGACACCCGCGACGGCACGGAGCTATTCGAGGCAGTATCGAAGCTTGCGTCACAGCAATATGGAACTACGGTGGTGCTGAGCGGACGCTAGTACGCGGGCCGCTCCGGGCGCGCCTGTGGTGTCATGGCTGGCGGCGGAGCATCATCCTTGCCCGGTGCGAATTCGCGGTAGAAATATTCCGTGGTGCCTCTTGCTTCGGGCGGTAGCGTAGGATCGGGCTCGGTTCTGGCCGCTATCACGCCCTCTGGAACGCTGCGCACCGCTTCGGGCAGCCCCTTCAGGACTTTGCCCATGTAATCAATCCAGATCGGCAATGCAACGCGGCCGCCCGTCTCGTTTCTTCCCATGGATTTGGGCTGATCGAATCCCACCCACGCAATGCCGACGAGTTCGGGGTGATAGCCGCAGAACCATCCATCCACGAAATCGTTGGTGGTTCCGGTTTTGCCCGCAAGGTCGCGCCGCCCGAGCTTGGTCACGCTCGCCGCAGTACCGTAGCGGGTAACGTCCTGCAGCATCGAATCCATGATGAAGGCGTTTCGCGCATCAATGACGCGCAGCGATTCGTCGCCCGCGCGCGCCGGATTGGCAGTGCCAAGAGGATTGCCGCGGTCGTCGACGATCTTGTCGATAAAATAAGGCTGTATCAGATAGCCACCGTTGGCGAACACCCCGTAGGCACGCGCCATCTGCCATGGCGTGACCGAGCCGGCGCCCAGCGCCATGGTGAGGTACGGTGGGTGCTTGTCGGCGTCGAAGCCGAACCGCGTCACGTAATCCTGCGCGTATTTCGGATCGATGCTCTGCAAAATCCGGATCGAGACCATGTTCTTCGACTTTGCCAGCGCGGTGCGCAGGCGCATCGGACCTTCGAACTTGCCGTCGTAGTTCTTCGGCTCCCAGCGCTGGCTGCCGGTCACATCCGCTTCGACCACGATCGGTTCGTCCGCGATCACCGTCGCCGGGGTAAAGCCCTTTTCCAACGCCGCGGAATAGATGAACGGCTTGAACGACGAGCCGGGCTGGCGCCAGGCTTGGATGACGTGGTTGAACTTGCTGCGGTGGAAGTCGAAGCCGCCGACGAACGCCCGGACGGCCCCATTGGCCGGATCAAGCGAAACGAATGCCGCTTCCGCCTCGGGCAGTTGGCCGATCTGCCATTTCTTTTTCTCGTCCCTCTGCACACGGATAACGGAGCCGCGCCGGATGCGCCGTTGCAGCGCCGTTTTTTCCTCCAGTGCACGTGCGGCGAACCGAAGACCGTCTCCCGAAACAGTGGCCATCTCGGCGTTTCTCAGCACGACCTTCACCTCTTTGGCGCTTACCGCCAGCACCAGGGCGGCCTTCAGGTCGTCGATGTCGGCGTAATCGGAGAGGGCTTCCTCGTAATCGTCATCTGCGGCGTTGGCGGCGAGTTCGACGAAAGCTTCCGGACCGCGGTAGCCCTGGCTGCGGTCGTAACTGAGCACCCCGCGCCGGACTGCGTCGTAGGCAGCCTCCTGATCTGCCTTGCGTATCGTCGTGTAGACGCGAAATCCCTTGGTGTATGCGTCCTCCGGGTACTGCTCATAGACCGCCTGGCGCACCATTTCGGCCAGATATTCCGCATGGACGCCCGCGAAATCGTCCGTGTCGCGCCGGACGTGGAGAGGGGCATTGATGGCCTCCGCCTGCTGCTGGTCGGTGATATGACCAAGCTCCCTCATGCGCCGCAGCACGTACTGTTGGCGCTGCCGTGCGCGTTGCGGATTAGCAACAGGGTTGTAGGCCGAAGGCCCCTTGGGCAGCCCTGCGAGGATCGCTGCCTCACCCAGCGTCAGCTTGTCTAGGGATTTCCCAAAATAGATCTGCGATGCAGCGGCGAAGCCGTAGGCGCGCTGGCCGAGGTAGATCTGGTTGATGTAGAGCTCGAGAATCTGGTCTTTCTGCAGATTGTTCTCGATCTTGAAAGCGAGCAGAGCCTCGTAGAGTTTGCGCGTGAGGGTCTTTTCGGAGGACAGGAAGAAATTGCGGGCGACCTGCATGGTGATCGTGCTCGCGCCCTGGCGGCGACCGCCTTGCACGAGGTTGGCGTAGGCGGCGCGGGCGACACCGAGGTAGTCGATCCCGGTGTGCTGGTAGAAGCGCTCATCCTCGGCGGCAAGAATCGCGAACTTCAACTGCTCCGGCACCTCCTTGATCGATATCAGCGAACGGCGTTCTTCGCCGAATTCGCCGATCAGCGTGCCCTCGGTGGTGTAGATCCTGAGGGGGATTTTGGGCTGATAGTCGGTAAGTACTTCAAGCGAAGGCAGATTCGGGTAGGCGAGCGCGACCACCAGGCCCACCAGGAATGCCCCGGTCGCCGCCAAGCCCGCCAACAGGACCAGCGGAAATACCAAAAAACGAAGCCACATCAATGGGGTTACGCCGACTCGGGGGGGGTGTTGCACGCGGGCGGGGACACGGGGCATTATAAGACTTTACCCTTCGTGGAAGATTCACTAGACACTGGGGGTAGTTGTTGCTAGCATCTCACGCAAATTCTACGTATCGCGCCTAAGAGGCCGATACGCAAAGGAAAAAAGGGATGAACCTCGACTTCTTCAAGCCGAAAGCGCCGCCGTTGTTCGGGCTGGACATCAGCTCCTCGTCGGTCAAGATGCTTGAGATCGTGGATGTCGGCAACGGAGCCTACCGGGTCGAGCGCTACGTCATTGAGGCCTTGCCCAAGGATGCGGTGGTTGATGGCAGCATCAACATCCTGGAGGCGGTGGCCGACGCAGTGGCGCGCGGCTACAAGCGGCTCGCAACGCGCACCAAACACGTGGCGATGGCGGTGCCTTCCGGAGCGGTGATCACCAAGAAGATCATCGTGGCGGCGGGGTTGCGGGAAGAGGAGATTGAACTACAAGTCGAGAGCGAGGCGAACCAGTACATCCCGTTTGCGCTCGAAGAAGTCAATCTGGATTTTCAGGTCGTCGGACCGGCGCCCTCCAACCCGGAGGAACAGGAAGTCCTGATCGCCGCTACGCGCAAGGAGAAGGTTTCCGATCGCGTCGCCGTGGCGGAGAACGCGGGGCTCAAGCCGCTGGTGATGGATGTCGAGTCGTTCGCGCAGATGTCGGCGCTGGGTCTCGTCATCAAGCAGCTTCCCGGCAGCGGCAAGGAGCAGAACGTCGCCATCGTCGATGTGGGCGCCAATGTGATGCAGGTGAGCGTCGTGCGCAACGAGCAATCGGTGTACAACCGCGAGCAGGCGTTCGGCGGCAACCAGCTCACCGCCGATATCGTCGCGCGCTACGGCATGAGCCCCGAGGAAGCGGAGAACGCCAAGCGTTCCGGCGGCCTGCCCGACGATTTCGAGGCCGAGGTGCTGCGGCCGTTCATGGAAAACCTTTCGCAGGAAGTGCAGCGGGCGCTGCAATTCTTCTTTACCTCGACGTCGTACAACTCGGTCGATCACATCCTGCTCGCGGGCGGATCAGCGGTGATTCCCGGGCTGGAAGAGGTCGTGCACACGCGGACCCAGGTTCCGACAGTGGTTGCGAATCCCTTCGGCGCGATGCAGACGTCGCCGAGAATCCAGCTCAAGCGCCTGATGCAGGATGCCCCCTCGCTGATCGTCGCCTGCGGCCTGGCCATGCGGAGGTTCGACCCGGTATGAGCGGCAAGATCAACCTACTGCCGCACCGCGAGGAGCGGCGCAAGCGCGCACGCACGCACTTCGCAGTGCTCGGCGGCATGACTGCGGCCCTCGGCATTGCGATCGTTGGCGCGGTCTGGGTCTTCTATTCGCAGCGCATCAGCTCACAGGATGACCGCAACAAGTTCCTCAAGGTCGAGATCGCCAAGCTGGACAAGGAGATTGATGAGATCAAGGATGTGAAGGACAAGATCGGCGCGCTGCTCGCGCGAAAACAGGTGATCGAGACGCTGCAGGCCGATCGAGTGCAGAGCGTATACCTGCTCGACGAAATGGTGCGGCAGATGCCCGACGGCGTGTTCCTCAGATCGCTGAAGCAAAAGGGTCCGAACATCGAGTTGATCGGCTACGCGCAGTCGAATGCCCGCGTGTCGACCCTGATGCGCAATATCGAATCCTCCCCCTGGCTGGCGAATCCGAACCTGGTTGAGGTCAAGGCGGCGACGCTGGGCAAGATGCGGGTATCCGAATTCGACCTGAAACTCTCGATGAAGCGCCCCGTGGCAGCAGATGCGAAGGACGGCGCCAAGGGTCCAGCCAAGCCTGCCGCTGCGGCGAAAAAGGGCTAAGCCATGGCGCTCAACTTCAATCAGATCGCCGAGGACTTCAAGCACACGAACTGGAAGGATCCAGGAACCTGGACGTTCGCGCCCAAACTGCTGGTGCTGATTGCGATCCTGGTTGCGGTTCCTGTGGCCGGTTATTTCGGGCTCTGGCAGGGCCAGATCGAAGAACTGGAAAAGGGAGTGAATCAGGAGGAAGCGCTCAAGAAGGATTACCTGGCGAAGAAGACGCAGGCGATCAACCTCGACCTGTACAAGCAGCAGCTGCGCGAGATCGATACGCAGTTCGGCGCGCTGCTCAAGCAGTTGCCGAACAAGTCGCAAATGGACGCGCTGCTGGTTGACATCAATCAGGCGGGGCTATCGCGCGGCCTCCAGTTCGAGTTGTTCAAGCCGGCTCCTGCTGAATCCGCGCGGGAGTTCTATTCCGAACTGCCGATCCAGGTGAGGGTGAACGGCAATTACCATGACATGGGCGCGTTTGCCGCCGACGTCGGTCAGTTGCCGCGCATCGTCACCTTGAACGACGTTTCGATCGAAGCCGGCAAGGACGGCAATCTGACGATGGACGTGACCGCGCGGACGTTCCGCTATCTCGACGACGAAGAAGTCGCGAACCAGCGCAAGGCCGCCGCCGGCGCGAAGAAGGGAGCGGCGAAAAAATGAGGGTGGTGAGCGCAACGAAGATGTCTGCTGCCATAGCGGCCGCGGCGCTACTCGTTGCGTGCGGCGGAGAGGAGCAGAGCGAGCTCAGGCAGGAACTGGCCGCAATGACCAAGGATCTGCGCGGCCGGGTCGATCCGCTGCCTCAGGTCAAGTCCTACGAGCCGGTGCCGTACAAGGGCGAGGGCATGCTCGACCCGTTCGTTCCCGGGAGGATCGTGGTTGCGCAGGCGACGGCGGGCGGCGGTGGCGGCGGCGGCGTGCAGCCCGACCTCAATAGGCCCAAGGAGCCGCTGGAGGCATATCCGCTTGAAGCGCTGCAGATGGTGGGCACGCTCAGCCAGAACAAAGACATGTACGCGCTGGTCAAGGCCGGCTCGAATCTGTTCCGCGTGAAAAAGGGTAACTACATGGGCCAGAATTTCGGCGTGATCACGGGCATCGAAGAGGGCCAGATCAGCCTCAAGGAAGTGGTCCAGGACAGCGGCGGGGACTGGGTAGAACGCAGCAGCGCGGTGCAAATGGTGGAGGGCAATAAATGAACATGTTCAACGGATTGCGAAAACTGTGCGTCGTGCTTGCTGCGGGATTCGCCTGGACAGGAGCCGCGTTCGCGCAGGCGAACAGCATCGAAGCCTTTGACGTGGCGCAGCAAGGCGGCAACGTCGTAGTGCGAATCACGACGAAGGAGCCGCTGAAGAGCGCGCCGTTGAGTTTTACTGTCGCCAACCCGGCGCGCATCGTGCTCGACTTCCCGGGCACCAGCAATGCGCTTGGCCGTAACTCCCAGGATGTCGGCCAGGGCGAGTTGCGCAGCATGAACCTGGTGCAGAGCGGCGACCGCGCGAGGATGGTGCTCAATCTGCGCCGCAGCGTGGCGCACGAAGTGGCGCTTGATGGCAAAAATATAGTGGTTACACTGTCGGCAGCTACCGCGCCCTTGGGCGCAGCCGCGAGCCAGGCGTCCAATTTTGCCGAGGGCAAGGCTGATTCCACGCATGCAATCCGCGATGTGGACTTTCGCCGCGGTAATTCCGGCGAGGGGCGCATCCTGATCGATCTCGCGGATAGCACGACCGGGATCGACATCAAGCAGCAGGGCCAGAACATCGTCGTCGAGTTCCTGAAGACTTCGCTGCCCGAGAGCATGCGGCGGCGTCTGGACGTGGTTGATTTCGCCACGCCGGTGCAGACTATCAGCGCCTTCCAGCAGGGCGAGAACGTCCGCATGGTCATCGAGGCCAAAGGGCAGTGGGAGCACAACGCCTACCAGACCGATACCCAGTTCGTGATCGAGGTGAAGGCCGTGGTGCAGGATCCGTCGAAGCTCTCGCAACGCGGCCGCTACAGCGGCGAGAAGCTGTCGCTCAACTTCCAGAACGTGGAAGTGCGCGCGGTACTCAACGTCATCGCCGACTTCACGGACCTGAATATCATTACCAGCGACACGGTTGGCGGCAACATCACGCTGCGGCTGAAGGACGTTCCCTGGGACCAGGCGCTCGACATCATCCTCCAGACCCGCGGACTCGACCTGCGCAAATCCGGCAACGTGATCTGGATCGCGCCCCGCGACGAACTCGCGACCCGCGAAAAACTCGCGCTCGAAGCGCAATCCCAGATCAATGAACTGGAGCCGACCCGCACCGAAGCCTTCCAGATGAACTACCAGAAGGCGGCCGACGTGCAGAAACTGCTGTCGGACCCGGCGCAGAGGATGCTTTCCAAGCGCGGCAGCGCGGTCGTCGATGCGCGCACCAATACGCTGTTCGTGCTGGATACGCCAAGCCGCCTCGAGGAAGTGAGAAAACTCATCGCGCGCATCGACGTTGCGGTGCGGCAGGTGATGATCGAGGCGCGCATCGTCGAAGCCTCGGAACTGTTCAACCGCAATCTTGGCGCACGTCTGGGAGTTAATAATGTAGGCGGGACCAAGGGTAGCCCGACAGGGATTGGCAACACCCGTTATGCGATAGGCACCGGGAGCCCTGGCAACGTGGACGCGGGCGCCGTGGGCGGCGTCCAGGGACTCACGACGACGGCAACGGATGGCTTGGGTGTGAACTTGCCTGCCGCCGGGTTGAACTCGTTCAACGCCGGCGCGTTCTCCTTCATCCTCTTCAATTCGGCCCTCACAAAGTTCCTGAACCTGGAAATTTCAGCGCTCGAGGCCGACGGCAAGGGCAAGACGATATCCAGCCCGCGGGTGCTCACGGCGGACCAGGTCGAGGCCTTAATCGAACAGGGAACGCAAATTCCCTACCAGCAGGCGACATCGTCAGGCGCAACCAGCGTCTCGTTCGTCAATGCGACCCTTGCCCTCAAGGTGAAGCCTCAGATCACGCCGGACGGAAGCATCATCATGACGCTCGACGTCAAAAACGACGAAGTTGGCGCGACCACACCGGCCGGCGTAGAGATAACCACGCGGCACGTCAAGACCGAAGTGCTGGTGGAGAGCGGCGGCACGGTCGTCATCGGCGGCATCTACGTTCAGCAGGACCGCGTCGACAACACCCGCATACCGTTCTTCGGCGACCTGCCGTACATCGGGTTCCTGTTCAAGAACACGACCAGCACGTCCCAAAAGACCGAGTTGCTGGTATTCATCACGCCCCGGGTCGTGAACGACCGCCTGACCGTCCGCTGAATCGCTTTTTCAGGATGATCGAACGGCCGGGCCTTCCCGGCCGTTTCTTTTTCCACCTGCGTAGAATGGCGTCGTGAAACCGGATGGCAGCCTGATCCTCGTCGGCATGATGGGCGCCGGCAAGACCACCGTGGGACGGCTGCTCGCACGGCGTCTGAAGCGCGTGTTTTACGACTCCGACGAAGAGATCGAGCGGCGCTGCGGCGTGCGCATACCGGTGATCTTCGACATCGAGGGCGAAGCGGGCTTCCGCGCCCGCGAAAGCCAGGTGATCGCGGAGTTGTGCGCACTAGACAAGGCAGTGCTCGCTACCGGCGGCGGTGTCGTGCTCTCCGACGAGAATCGCCGCAGAATCGCAGCGCGCGGCACGGTCGTTTACCTGCACGCCCGCCCGCCGCATCTCTGGCAGCGAGTGCGCCACGACCGCAACCGCCCGCTGCTGGCCACCGCGGATCCGCACAAGCGGCTCGAGGAACTCTACGCGGAGCGCGATCCGCTCTACCGGGAAGTGGCGGATGTCGTGATCGATACCGGCAAGCAGAGCGTGCAAGCGCTGGCGAAAGACCTGCTCTCGCGCCTGGAAGCCACATGCAGCCTCTCATCGTAGTCCTGGGCGAGCGCTCGTACCCGATCCACGTCGGGGCGGGTTTGTTGGACGATGCGCGCCTGTACGCGCCGCATGTAAATGGAAAACGTGTCGCGGTCGTCACCAACCGCGTGGTGGCCCCCCATTATCTCGACCGCGTGCAGGGAGCGATCGCGCAGGCAGGCGCGCAATCACTTTCGATTCTGATCGAGGACGGTGAGCACGCGAAAAGCTGGCCCACCCTGGAGCAGGTGTTCGACGCGCTGCTTGCGGCGCATTGCGGTCGGGATTCGATCATCGTCGCTCTTGGCGGCGGCGTCGTGGGGGATCTCGCCGGGTTCGCCGCTGCAACCTACCAGCGGGGTGTACCGTACCTGCAGGTGCCGACCACGTTGCTCGCCCAGGTCGATTCCTCCGTCGGCGGCAAGACTGCGATCAACCATGTCCGCGGTAAAAACATGGTCGGCGCGTTTCACCAGCCGCTCGCGGTGATCGCCGATGTGGCTACGCTGGATACGCTGCCCGATCGCGAGCTGCGCGCTGGGATCGCCGAGGTGATCAAACACGGGTTCATACTCGACCTGGATTTCGTCGGCTGGCTGGAAGCGAATATCGGCAAATTGCTTGCCCGTGACCGCGCTGCTCTGGAGCACGCGGTGCGGCGCTCCTGCGAACTGAAGGCACAGATCGTTGCCGCCGATGAACGCGAGGCGGGCCTGCGGGCGCTGCTTAACTTCGGCCACACCTTCGGCCATGCCATCGAGGCCGGCGTCGGCTACGGCGAATGGCTGCACGGCGAAGCTGTGGCAACCGGAATGGTGATGGCGGCGGAACTGTCGGCTCGCGCCGGCACGCTGCGACGCGAGGATGCCGACCGTGTAAGGGCGCTTATTGCGCGCGCTGGCCTGCCGGTCAAGGGTCCGGAACTCGCCGTCGAGCGCTATCTCGATCTGATGCAGGTGGATAAGAAGGCCGCGGGGGGCAAGGTCCGCTTCGTGCTGCTCGAAGGGCTCGGACGAGCAGTGCTGCGCGGCGACCTGGATGCTCGCTTGGTGCGCGAAAGTATCGCCGCTGCAGCGCAATAGGCGCCATCCAGGCGCCAAACTCTTGTAAGCCCGTGGTTCCACGGGTATATTTCAAAGTTCGCCCTGAGCCTTTGTGCAACGCGGCGAAAATTTAAAGTTCTCCATTCATTTCAGGCTCTTACGAATGAGTTCGCGATTTCACCCTGTAGCGCAGGGCCTCTATGATCCGGCAAACGAACATGACGCCTGCGGCGTTGGGTTCGTTGCGCATATCAAGGGCAAGAAATCGCATTCCATCGTCGAGCAAGGCCTCACGATCCTGAAGAACCTCACCCACCGGGGCGCGGTGGGGTGGGATCCGAAGCTCTCCGACGGCGCCGGCCTGATGATTCAGATGCCGGACCGGTTCCTGCGCGAAGAGATGGCCAAGACCGGCGTGAGTCTGCCGCCGTTCGGGCAATACGGCGTCGGCATGGTGTTCCTGCCACGAGATCCGGCGAGCCGCCTCGCTTGCGAATACGAAATCGAACGCGCGATCAAGGACGAGGGCCAGGTACTGCTCGGCTGGCGTGATGTGCCGGTGGACAATACCGACTTGGCGGAATCGGCAAAGAGGCTGGAGCCGGTGATCCGCCAAGTGTTCGTCGGGCGCGGTGCGGGCGTCACCGTTACCGATGCGCTCGAGCGCAAGCTCTACATCATCAGAAAAAGCTCGGGCCACGCCATCCAGACGCTGAGGCTGGAGCACGGCAAGGCGTTCTACGTGCCGTCGATGTCGGCGCGCCTGCTCTGCTATAAAGGCATGCTGCTCGCCAACCAGGTCGGCGAGTACTACCTGGATCTCAAGGATTCCCGCGTCGAATCGGCGCTGGCGCTGGTTCACCAGCGCTTTTCGACCAACACTTTTCCGTCATGGGACTTGGCGCACCCTTTCCGCATGATTTGCCATAACGGCGAGATCAATACGGTGCGCGGCAACGTCAACTGGATCCGCGCCCGCCAGGGCGCCATCTCCAGCCCGGTGCTCGGCGACGATCTGGCAAAGGTCTGGCCGCTGATCTACGACGGCCAGTCCGACTCGGCATCATTCGACAACGCACTCGAGCTGCTGGTCATGGGCGGCTATTCGATCGCGCATGCGGTGATGATGATGATTCCGGAAGCATGGGAGAACCACACGCTGATGGATCCGAGCCGGCGCGCGTTCTACGAGTATCACGCGGCAATGATGGAGCCCTGGGACGGCCCGGCCTCGATCGCGTTTACCGACGGACGCCAGATCGGCGCCACGCTCGACCGCAACGGGCTCAGGCCTTCGCGTTACATCGTCACCGACGACGATCTCGTGATCATGGGTTCGGAGTGTGGCTGCCTGCCGATTCCCGAGGAGCGCATTGTCAAGAAATGGCGCCTGCAGCCGGGCAAGATGTTCCTGGTCGACCTGGAGAAAGGCCGGATCATCGACGACAAGGAACTCAAGGAGTCGCTCGCCGGCGCCAAGCCCTACGCGGAATGGATCGACCGCATCCGCGTCAAGCTGGACGAAGTCGAATCCGAGAAAACGGCGCCGATCAAGTCCGCCGTGCCGCTGCTCGACCGCCAGCAGGCCTTCGCCTATACGCAGGAAGACCTCAAGTTCCAACTCCTGCCGATGGCGGCCGCGGGCGAGGAACCGACCGGCTCGATGGGCAACGACGCCGCGCTCGCGGTCCTGTCGAAGAAGGACAAGACGCTCTACCACTATTTCAAGCAGTTGTTCGCCCAAGTGACCAACCCGGCGATCGATCCGATCCGCGAGGAGCTGGTGACCTCGCTGGTGAGTTTCATCGGGCCGAAGCCTAATCTGCTCGGCATCGACGAGATGAATCCGCCGCTGCGCCTGGAAGTCAGCCAGCCGGTGCTCGATTTCTACGAGATGGAGAAGGTCCGCTACATCGAGCGCTACACCGGCGGCAAGTTCCGCTCGCTGGAACTCGACATCACCTTCCCGGTTTTCTGGGGCAGGGAGGCGGTCGAGGCACGGCTCGCATCGCTCTGCGCGCAGGCCGAGGACGCCGTGCGCTCTGGTTATTCGATCGTGATCGTCTCCGACCGCCTCGTGGACAGGGACCGGGTCGCGATCCCGGCGCTGCTCGCGCTGTCGGCGATCCACCAGCACCTGGTGAACAGGGGGCTGCGCACCTCGACCGGCCTGGTGGTCGAGACCGGCTCGGCGCGCGAGGTGCACCACTTCGCGCTGCTCGGCGGCTATGGCGCCGAGGCGGTGCACCCGTACCTCGCGCTTGAAACCCTGCTCGCGGAGAACGCCGGAGACGCGGCGGCGGGATCGAAGGCGATCAAGAACTATGTCAAGGCGGTCGGCAAGGGCCTGAAAAAGGTCATGTCGAAAATGGGCATCTCGACCTACATGTCCTACACCGGCGCGCAGATATTCGAGGCGGTGGGCCTCGCCCGCTCGCTGGTGGACAAGTATTTCCGGGGCACGGCCTCTTGGATCGAGGGCATCGGCGTGCTCGAGCTCGCCGAAGAGACGATTCGTATCCATCGAGCGGCTTTCGACGAGAAAGACCCGGTATTGCAGACGATGCTGGATGCCGGTGGCGAGTACGCCTGGCGCGTGCGCGGCGAAGAGCACACCTGGACGCCCGACGTGATCGCGAAACTGCAGCATTCCGCACGGCAGAACTCCTATACAACGTACAAGGAGTACGCGGCGCTGATCAACGACCAGTCGCGCCGCCAGATGACTTTTCGCGGCCTGTTCGAGTTCAAGTTCGCCGAATGCAAGCCGGTGCCGATCGAAGAGGTCGAGCCGGCGGCGGAAATCGTCAAGCGCTTCTCGACCGGCGCCATGTCCCTCGGC
Source organism: Burkholderiales bacterium (assembly GCA_035308765.1). GTDB lineage: Bacteria > Pseudomonadota > Gammaproteobacteria > Burkholderiales > SG8-39 > RBG-16-66-20. The sequence continues at coordinate 73,974 of DATGGA010000034.1, read as the reverse complement.
TCGATCTCGACCGAAGCGCACACTGTGCTCGCGATCGCGATGAACCGTATCGGCGGCAAGTCCAATACCGGCGAAGGCGGCGAAGATCGCAGGCGCTATGCACCCGTGAAAGAGGGCGAGACCATGCAATCGCGGCTTGGGCGCGAACGTGTCGAGGTCGACGTTCCGCTGAATGCGGGCGATTCCCTCAAGTCAAAGATCAAGCAGGTCGCGTCGGGACGTTTCGGTGTCACTGCTGAATATCTTGCTTCGGCGGAAATGCTGCAGATCAAGATCTCGCAGGGCGCGAAGCCGGGCGAGGGCGGGCAGCTTCCGGGCAAGAAAGTCTCCGAATACATCGCCGAGCTGCGCTATGCGACGCCCGGCGTCGAGCTGATATCGCCGCCGCCGCACCACGACATCTACTCGATCGAAGACATCGCGCAGCTGATCCATGACCTGAAAAACGCGAATCCCGCCGCTGCCGTGAGCGTGAAGCTGGTCTCCGAAGTGGGCGTGGGCACGATCGCCGCCGGCGTAGCAAAGGCGAAATCCGATCACGTCACGATTTCGGGGCACGACGGCGGCACCGGCGCTGCGGCATGGTCTTCGATCATGCACGCAGGCACGCCATGGGAGCTGGGCCTCGCCGAGACGCAACAGACCCTGACGCTCAACAAGCTGCGCGGGCGCATCGCCGTGCAGGTGGATGGCCAGATGAAGACCGGCCGCGACGTCGTCATCGGCGCTTTGCTGGGGGCCGACGAATTCGGCTTCGCCACCGCGCCTCTGGTGGTCGAAGGCTGCATCATGATGCGCAAATGCCATCTGAATACCTGCCCGGTCGGTGTTGCGACGCAGGATCCGGTGCTGCGCAGGAAATTCGAGGGCAAGCCCGAGCACGTGGTGAACTATCTGTTCTTCGTCGCCGAGGAAGCGCGCGAGCTGATGGCAAAACTCGGCGCGCGGCGCGTCACGGATCTCATCGGCCGCGCCGACCTGCTCGACACGCGGCAGGGAATCGAGCACTGGAAGGCGAAGGGGCTCGATTTCTCCAGAATCTTCCACCTGCCGGATGTGCGGCCGGCGCACAAGGGCGGCCCGGCGCGGCACCACTGCGAGACGCAGGATCACGGCTTGGACAAGGCGCTGGACAAGCGGTTGATCGAGCTCGCGCGGCCGGCGCTGGAACGCGCCGAGAAGGCGACCATCGAAACGCCGATCCGGAACATCAACCGTTCCGTCGGCACGATGCTGTCGGGGGAGATCGCCAAGCGTTACGGGCACGAAGGTCTTCCTGACGAGACCATCCATGTGCGCCTGGCCGGCTCCGCCGGGCAGAGTTTCGGCGCCTTCCTCGCGCGCGGCGTGTGGCTGGATATCATCGGCGACACCAACGACTACTGCGGCAAGGGGCTCTCGGGCGGCCGGATCGCGGTGCAGCCGTCACCCAAGTTCCGCGGCGAGCCGACCGAGAACATCATCACCGGCAACGTCGCGCTTTACGGCGCGATCGAAGGCGAAGCGTTCTTCCGCGGTGTGGCCGGCGAACGCTTCGCGGTGCGAAATTCCGGGGCACTGGCCGTGGTCGAGGGCGTCGGTGACCATGGCTGCGAATACATGACCGGGGGTACCGTGGTGGTTCTTGGTGCGACCGGCCGCAATTTCGCCGCGGGCATGTCGGGCGGAATCGCCTATGTGCTCGACGAAGCCGGTACGTTCGCGAAATACTGTAACCCTGCAATGGTGGCGCTGGAGCCGCTGGCGGCCGAATCCGAGCAGGAAGGTAAATTGCCGCGCGCGCTCTGGCACAAGGGCGAGGCCGACGAGGTGATCGCCAGGCGCATGATCGAGCGCCACCTCCGCTATACCGGGAGCGCGCAGGCCAAGCGCATTCTCGAGCGCTGGAGCGAGTACCGGGCGAAATTCGTCAAGGTATTCCCGAACGAATACCGGCGCGCGCTGGGCGAGCTTGCCACCAAGCAAAGCCGCCGCGCGGCTTAGCAGGAGCGGTCGATGGGCAAAATCACAGGATTTCTGGAATACGAGCGCCTGGAAGAACCGCACGAGGACAAGGGTTCGCGCAAAAAACACTATCGCGAGTTCTACCTGCGGCTTCCTGACGCGGATGCGAAGATCCAGGGCGCGCGCTGCATGGACTGCGGCATCCCGTTCTGCATGCAGGGTTGCCCGGTCAACAACATCATTCCCGACTTCAACGACCTGGTCTATCGCGAGGACTGGAAACGGGCGATCGAAACGCTGCATTCCACCAACAATTTTCCCGAGTTCACCGGCCGCATCTGCCCGGCGCCTTGCGAAGAGGCCTGCGTATTGCGCATCAACGAAGATGCCGTCGGCATCAAGTCGATCGAGCACGCGATCATCGACAAGGCTTGGGAATCTGGCTGGGTAAGGCCGCAGCCGGCGGCGTACAAGACCGGGAAAAAAATCGCGGTGGTCGGGTCAGGGCCGGCGGGCCTTGCCTGCGCGCAGCAACTGGCGCGCGCCGGGCATGCGGTGGTCGTGTTCGAGAAGAACGACCGCATTGGCGGGCTGCTGCGCTATGGTATCCCGGATTTCAAGCTGGACAAGAAGGTCATCGACCGGCGCCTGGAACAGATGCGCGCCGAAGGGGTCGAGTTTCGCAGCAGTGTTTGCATCGGCAAGGAGCGCCCCGGCAAGGGCATTCCCAGCGACGCGAAGATGTTCCTTCCGCCCGCGGACCTGCTCGCTGAATTCGATGCAGTGGTGCTCTCGGGTGGCGCTGAGGTTCCGCGCGACTTGCCGATCCCGGGCCGTGAGCTTGCGGGCGTGCACTACGCGATGGAATTCCTGCCGCTGCAGAACAAGCGCGTCGCTGGCGATGCCGGGGTGCCCGAGCTCTCGGCGCGCGGCAAGCATGTGGTGGTGATCGGCGGCGGCGACACCGGATCCGACTGCATCGGGACCTCCAACCGCCACGGCGCCAAGTCGGTGACGAATTTCGAGTTGTTCCCGATGCCACCGGATGTGGAGCGCAACCCGGTATGGCCTTACTGGCCGACCCGCCTGCGCACTTCTTCCTCGCACGAGGAAGGCGTGGAGCGCGACTGGTCCATCGCCACCAAGGCGCTGGTCGGTGAAGGCGGCAGGGTAAAAACGCTGAAGGGCGTGCGGCTGGCCTGGAAGGACGGCAAGCCCACCGAGATTGCCGGATCCGGATTCGAGTTGCCTGCCGACTTGGTGCTGCTCGCGATGGGTTTCGTTTCGCCGGTGCAGTCGCTGCTTGAGGAATTCGGCGTCGAAAAAGACGCACGGGGCAATGCCAAGGCAACCACCGACGGCGCCGGCAGCTACACGACCAGTGTTCCCAGGGTGTTCGCCGCGGGCGACATGCGCCGCGGCCAATCGCTCGTAGTGTGGGCGATCCGCGAAGGCCGCCAGTGCGCGCGCGCGGTGGACGAATCCCTGATGGGATTCTCGGAACTGCCCCGCTAGTCCCCGGCGGGCACGATCCGGAATTCGATCACCGACGGCTCGGATACCAGCCGCGCCGAAAACGCCTGCGCGTTGGCGGCGTGCAGGGTGCGCAATACCATTTGATATTCGAATTCACGTCCCTGGCCGGCGATCCGGTAGCTCATGTTGGCGACGTCAAATCCATGCTCGGCGATCAGGCGGCGCAACTCCTCCTCGGCCATCACGCCCTCGCGCGGGAACCGGATCAGGAAGTTGGCGTAGAACTCGGCCGGCATTTTGCCTTCGATCCAGCGGAACACCGACAGCGTGCCTAGCGTCAGAACGGTAGCGATGCCGGCCGGAAAATAGAACCCGATGCCTGTGAGGATTCCTATGGCGGCGGTCATCCAGATTGACGCGGCGGTCGTGAGGCCGCGTACGCTCAGACCCTCCTTCACGATGACGCCGGCGCCGAGAAAGCCGATGCCGGTCATGATTCCCTGCGACATGCGCGTCGGGTCGAGGCCCACGCGCGAGATATTGGTGCCGGGAAACCAGAGCTCTTCGTAGACCGTCACCAGCATCAGCAGGCTGGAGGCGGTGCAGACCAGCGCATGGGTGCGAAAGCCCGCCGGCCGGCCGCGATAGCTGCGTTCCAGGCCGATCAGCGCTCCGGCCGTTAGCGCTGCCACCAGCCGGAAGCACATCTCAAGATAATCGCCGCTTAGACCCATGACATTTTTGTGACATGCAGTGTATCCCTGTTTTCCAAGAAGTATCAAGGAGTTCGAAACCCCGCGCCGCTCCCCAGTGCTAGAATTCCGGGCCCGACTTCAATGCCTCTCCACGTCGTCATCCTCGCCGCCGGCCAAGGCAAGCGCATGCATTCCGCGCTGGCCAAGGTGCTGCACCGGATTGCCGGGCGGCCGCTGCTTGCACATGTGATCGACGCGGCGAGCGCGCTTAAGCCGGATCGCATCCATGTGGTCTACGGCCACGGCGGCGCCGAAGTAAAAGCTGCCTTCGCTGGCGCGCAGGTCGAATGGGTTGAGCAGGCGAAACGGCTGGGCACCGGGCACGCGCTGATGCAGGCGCTGCCCGGAATTCCGCGTTCAGCCACCGTGCTGGTGCTGAACGGCGACGTGCCGCTGGTTCGCGCGGCGACACTGCGAAAACTCGTCCGGGCGGCCGGCAAGGGACTATCGATCGCCACCAGCGATTTGACCGATGCGCACGGCTACGGCCGCGTCGTACGCGACGATCGTGGACGCATCAGGCGAGTCGTCGAGCAGAAGGACGCGGGCCCGAAGGAACGCGCGATCCGCGAGTGGTACGCGGGATTTCTCGCCGCAAACTGCTCACGCCTGGCCGGCTGGCTGGCGAAGGTCGCCAACCGCAACGCGCAGAAGGAGTACTACCTCACGGACGTGATCGGCATCGCGGCCGGCGCCGGAGCGCCCGTGACCGCCGTAAAGGCGACCGATCCCAGGGAGGTGGCGGGCGTGAACTCGCGCGAGGAACTGGCGATCCTTGAGCGCGCCTACCAGAACGCGCAAGCGAGAAAACTGCTCGAGTCGGGCGTGGCGCTCGCCGATCTCTGGCGCGTGGATGTGCGCGGCGAGCTCGAATGCGGAAGCGATGTTGCGATCGACGTCAACTGCGTCTTTGAAGGACATGTGAGGCTGGGCGACCGCGTCAGCATCGGGCCGAGCTGCGTTCTCAGGAATGTCACCGTGGCCGCCGATACGGCAGTGCACGCGTTTTCGCTGCTGGAAGATGCCGAGGTGGGCGCTGGCTGCAGGATCGGCCCCTACGCCAGGCTGCGGCCGGGCGCGAAGCTGGCCGGCGGCGTGCATATCGGGAATTTCGTGGAAGTAAAGGCGAGCCGGATCGGCGCCGGATCCAGGGCGAACCACCTCGCCTACATCGGCGACGCCGAAGTCGGGGCGCGGGTCAATATCGGCGCGGGCACTATCACCTGCAACTATGACGGAGCGGTCAAGTACCGCACCGTAATCGAGGACGACTGCTTCATCGGATCGGACGCGACGCTGGTCGCGCCGGTGCGGATTGCGAAGGGTTCCTACATCGGCGCGGGCTCGACCATCAGCAAGGACACGCCGCCGGGGCAGCTGACCGTGGCGCGCGCCAGGCAGGTGTCGATCGCGCGCTGGACGCCGCCGGGAAAAAAACCTTCAGGGAAGAAATAGCGCATGTGCGGAATCGTAGGGGCCGCAGCCAGGCGCGATATCGTCCCGGTCCTGATCGAAGGCCTGAAGCGCCTGGAATACCGCGGCTACGATTCCTGCGGCGTCGCGGTGCTCGCGCCGGATCATCTGGAACGGCTGCGCAGCGTGGCGCGCGTTTCGGACCTTTCCTCGCAAATCGAAAAAAAGCACCTGACGGCGGATACGGGTATCGCGCACACGCGCTGGGCGACGCACGGCGCGCCAGTGACCCGCAACGCGCACCCGATTTTCTCGCGCGGCGAGATCGCGCTGGTGCATAACGGCATCATCGAGAACCACGACGAGCTGCGCGCGGGGCTGAAAGCCAAGGGCTATGACTTCGAGACCCAGACCGACACAGAGGTGATCGCGCACCTGGTGCACAGCCTCTGGAAGGGGAGCCTGCTCGATGCAGTGCGCAGCGCGGTCAAGCAGCTTGCGGGCGCCTACGCGATCGCCGTGGTCTCGAAGAGCGAGCCGCACTGCGTGGTCGGTGCGCGCGCCGGCAATCCCCTGGTCGTCGGGGTCGGCGCCAACGAGAATTTCCTAGCCTCCGACGCGCTCGCGCTCGCCGGCACCACCGACCGCATTGTCTATCTTGAAGAGGGGGACGTCGCGGAGATCGGTGTCTCCGGTTTTCGGGTATTCGATGCCGGCGGCCGCGAGGTGCGGCGGCTGGTCAAGACGGTCCAGATTTCGGGCACGGCGGCGGAGCTCGGGCCCTATCAGCACTTCATGCAGAAAGAGATCTTCGAGCAGCCGCGCGCCATCTCCGACACGCTCGAGGGAATAGAAGGGATTTCTCCTTCCCTGTTTCAGGATCCCCAAGGCAGGGTGCTGGGTGGCGTCGATTCGGTGCTGATCCTTGCCTGCGGCACGAGCTACTACTCCGGGCTCACCGCGAAATACTGGATCGAATCGCTGGCGCGGCTTCCGGTACAGGTCGAAATCGCGAGCGAATACCGCTACCGCGACAGCGTGCCGCACGCGAAGACGCTGGTGGTGGTGGTTTCCCAGTCGGGAGAGACTGCGGACACGCTTGCCGCGCTCAAGCACGCGCGCGCCCTCGGGCAGAAGAAAACGCTGGCAATATGCAATGTCGCTTCCAGTGCGATGATGCGCGAGACGCGGTTGAAATTCCTCACCCATGCCGGCGTCGAGATCGGCGTTGCGTCGACCAAGGCATTTCCCACGCAACTGGTTGCCCTGTTCCTTCTGGCGCTGACCCTGGCGAAGCTCGGGAAACTGCTCCCCCTCAAGGAGGAAAAGAAGCACCTGCGCCGCCTCAGGCACCTGCCCAAGGCCGTTGCCGCCACACTGGCGCTCGAGCCGCAGGTAATCGCTTGGTCGGAACGGTTCGCGAAGAAAGAGCATGCGCTGTTCCTCGGCCGCGGACTGCACTACCCGATCGCCCTGGAAGGCGCGCTGAAGCTCAAGGAAATTTCCTACATCCACGCGGAAGCCTATCCGGCGGGCGAACTGAAGCACGGGCCGCTGGCGCTGGTGACCGCCGCGATGCCCGTGGTTACCGTGGCGCCGAACGACGCCTTGCTGGAGAAACTGAAATCCAACATGCAGGAAGTGCGGGCACGCGGCGGCGAACTCTATGTCTTGGCCGACGCCGATTCGCGCATCGCCGCTTCGGAGGGCGTAAACGTGATCCGGCTGCCAGAGCACTATGGGTTGCTGTCGCCGATTCTGCACGTGGTGCCACTGCAGTTGCTGGCGTACCATACCGCGCTCGCGCGCGGCAGCGACGTCGACAAGCCGCGCAACTTGGCCAAGTCCGTCACCGTAGAGTGACCGCGAGCGCGGTCGCTGACGTGGTCATCGTTGGCGCCGGGCACAACGGCCTGGTCTGCGCCTGCTACCTGGCGAAGGCGGGGCTCAAGGTGAAAGTGCTCGAGCGCCGCCGCGTCGTTGGTGGCGCCGCGGTCACCGAAGAATTTCACCCGGGTTTTCGCAACTCCACTGCGTCTTATACGGTGAGCCTGCTGCAGGCCAGGGTGATCCGCGACCTGCGCCTCGCCGAGCACGGGCTGCGCATCATCGAGCGGCCGATCTCGAACTTCCTGCCTCTGGAGAATGGTTTCCTCAAGGTGGGCGATACGCCGGAGGCGACGCAGCGCGAGTTCGCCAAGTTTTCCGCGCGCGACGCAAAGCGCCTGCCCTCGTATTGGAGGGCGCTTGAGCGCGTCGCCGACGTGTTGCGGGCGCTGGCGCTGGAAACGCCGCCGAATGCCGGTGGCGGGCTTCTGGACCTGTTTCGAGCCTTGAGAGTCGGAAACAGGCTCAGAAAACTCGATATTGAATCGCAGCGCGACCTACTCGGCCTGTTCGCGCGCAGCGCAGCCGACTGGCTGGAGGACTGGTTCGAGTCCGATCCCGTGAAGGCAGCGTTCGGTTTCGACGCGGTGGTGGGCACCTATGCCAGTCCCTACCACCCGGGCACGGCCTACGTGCTGCTGCATCACTGCTTCGGCGAGGTGAACGGCAGGCGCGGCGCCTGGGGGCATGCCATCGGCGGCATGGGCGCGATCAGCGACGCACTGGCCGCCGAAGCGCGGCGGCTTGGCGTGGAGATCGAGTGCGAGGCCCCAGTGGCGCGGGTGTTGCCGGGCAGCGTGGTGCTGGCCGACGGCCGCGAGTATGCGGCACGCGCGATCGCTGCAAACGTGAATCCGAAGCTCCTGTTCCTCGAAATGGTCGATGCGACGCTGCTCGGACGGGATTTCCGCGAACGCATGCAGAGATACAAGTGCGGGTCCGCCAGCTTCCGCATGAACGTGGCGCTGTCCGGGCTGCCCCGATTTTCCTGCCTGCCCGAGGAGGGGCCGCACCATGCCTCGGGAATCATCATGGCGCCTTCGCTCGGCTACATGGACCGTGCTTACCTGGACGCGCGTGCATCCGGTGTCGCGGCAAAGCCGATCGTCGAGATGGTCATTCCGAGCACGCTGGATGATTTGCTCGCTCCCAAGGGAGCGCACGTGGCAAGCCTGTTCTGCCAGCACTTCGCGCCGGATACCGACTGGAGCAGCCGCAAGCAGGAGGCCATCGACCGGATTTTCGACGTGGTCGAGTCTCATGCGCCGGGCTTCCGGCAGAGCGTGATCGCGCACAGCGCGCTTTCGCCCGCCGACCTGGAGCGTGAATTTGGCCTTACGGGCGGCGACATCTTCCACGGCCAGCTCTCGATCGACCAGCTGTGGTCGGCGCGTCCGGTGCTGGGGCATGCGGACTACCGAACGCCGGTACAGGGCCTGTACCTTTGCGGGTCAGGCGCGCATCCGGGCGGCGGCGTTACCGGCGCCCCCGGGCACAATTGCGCGCGGGAGATTTTGCGCGATCTCGGCAAATGGTGAAACAACGCGACCGGGCGCGGTCCGCGGCATGGAGAATGGAGGAGCGATGATGAAATTAATTGCCTGGTTTTTGATCCTGTTCGCTTCGGCGGCGATCCATGCGCAGGACTATCCGTCGAAACCGATCCGCTTTGTCGTGCCTTACCCGCCGGGAGCGCTGACGGACGTGCTCGCGCGCGCCATCGGGGAAAGGCTGGGCTCGGCGCTAAAGCAGCCGGTGCTGGTGGAGAACCGGCCCGGTGCCGGAACGCTGGTGGGTGCGGAGATGGTGGCAAAGGCGCCCGCCGACGGCTACACGCTGCTGATGGCGACCTCGACCACGCTTGGCATCAGCCCGGCGATTTACTCCAAGCCGCAGATCGACCCGGTGAAGGACTTCGCGCCCGTGTCGCTGGTGGGCTCGGTGAATTTCTTCCTGGTCACGACGCCGTCATTCCCGGCGAAGAGCGTGAAGGAGTTGATCGACTACGTGCGGCAGAATCCCGGCAAGTTCAACTACGCTTCCTCGGGCAGCGGCAGCCCGCACCACCTGTTCATGGAGGTGTTCAAGAAGGAACTCGGCCTGGACGTGCAGCACGTGCCATACAAGGGATCGGCGCTTGCAGTGCTGGACGTGATTGGCGGCAAGCCCGAAATGATGTTCCTCGATTTTTCGGTCGCGGTGCCGAACATACAAGCCGGCAAGATCAATGCGCTCGGTACATCCGCGGCGAAGCAATCGGTGCTGATGCCGAACGTGGTGCCGATCGCACTGTCGGTGCCTGGCTTCGACTGGCAGGCCTGGCAGGGCGTCGTGGCCACCGGCGGCACGCCCAGGCCGGTCATCGCGAAGTTGAACGCCGAAATGCAGCGCTTCCAGAACACACCGGAATTCAGCGCTCTGCTGCAGAAATTCGGCATGGAACCCTGGGCGCCCAATACGCCCGAGCAGTTCGGGGACATTATCAAAAACGATGTCGGTCGTTGGGCGGCCGTCGTGAAGGCCTCCGGCGCAAAGGTGGATTGACATGAGCCCTGTCATCGACGTGCATACCCACATGCTCAACAACGAATGGTTGAAGCTGCTCGAGAAGCACGGCCGCCCGAGGTACACGCTCAAGGCGGTGACCGGCGGCCTGCGCGCCATCCACCTCGACGGCGCGCCGTTCATGACGCCGGTGCCCGAGATGTTCGACTGGGACCTGCGCATCAAGAACATGGATCGCGTGGGCATCGATGTGTCGGTGGTTTCCCTGACCTGCCCGAATGCCTACTGGGGCGGCGAGGCGGTGAGCCTGAAGGCGGCGCAGGTCATGAACGACGAAATGGCCAAAGCGCGCAAGACCTGGCCCGACCGCGTCCAGTGGCTCTGCTCGCTGCCCTGGCAGTACGAGAAAGCGGCGCTTGCCGAATTGAAGCGTTCGCTCAAGGCGGGCGCCTGCGGCGTGATGGTGCTCGCCAACATCGGCGGCAAGGCGCTCACCGACCCCGCCTTCGCGAAGATCTGGCAGGCGATCGACGCGGCGAAGCTGCCGGTGCTGATCCATCCGACGGCGCCGCCGGGGGTTGGCGAGATGGAAATGGCGCATTTCCAGTTGGTCGCCTCGATTGGCTTCACCACCGATACCACCCTGGCGGTAGCGCGCATGATTTACGAAGGATTTTTCGACCGCTTCGAGAAGCTGAAAATAATTGCCAGCCACGGCGGCGGCACCTTGCCCTACCTGATCGGGCGCATGGACCAGTGCTACGAGCACATCCCGGCCTGCCGCACGAAAACGCAGGAAAAGCCCAGCCTGCATGCGCGGCGCATGTATGCCGATTCGGTGGTGTTCACCGACGAGGCGCTGGCGATGGCGGTGAACGTGTTCGGCTCGGGCAACGTGCTCTACGGCTCTGACTACCCGCACACCATTGGCGATCCGATCGGCTGCCTGGCCCGGGTGGATCGCCTGCCCGACGGCGCGCGCAACCGCGTGCGCGGCCAGAACGCGCTGCGCGCGTTCTCCTTCTGACGCGCAGCGGATATTTTCCTTCTAGAGCCCCGCCGGGCGCCGCGCGCAGCGTTCGAGGAAATCCGCCCGGTGCTGCTCGACAGGGAGCGGCGCGTCGAACACCAGTTCGACCTCGGCCTGCAGGAATTCCTCGTCGTCGACATCCATCACGAACCAGCGCTCTTCGGGCCGGAAGGCGCGGATCATCACGTAGTCTTCCCGCAGATGGTCGAGGAAGAATTTCCGTGTCGTGCCGTTGTCGCGCGAAAGCGCGGCATTGCGGATGAAATCGCCGGCTTCCATGCATTCCGCCGCCGAAGGCTTGTGGGCGAATGCCGGGCCGGAGACGATCAGGAGGACCGCGGCAAATGCGTACGTTTGCAATACGGGTCGCATGGCATAACCCTAAGCCACGATCTATGAATCGTCATCCCGACAAAATTCCGGGGGCAGGACTAGACTAGTCGACTTCGCTTGGAGCGCCTTGCACATGACGATCTACCATCAGGGGGCCGCGCCGGCGGCAAGGAAACTGCCGATGGGCAAGGCGGAGCGCGAAGCGCGCCTCCAGCTCGCCGCCTGCTACCGGATTTTCAACCATCTCGGCTGGGTGGAGATGATTTTCAACCACATCACCTTGCGGGTGCCGGGACCGGAAAAGCTTTTCCTCATCAACCCGTTCGGCCTGCACTACAGCGAGATCACTGCTTCATCCCTGGTGCTGATCGACATCGACGGCAATCCAGTGCGCGAATCGAAATGGCCGGTGAACAAGGCGGGATTCATCATCCACAGCGCGATCCACGGCAGTGTCGGCGACGCGCACTGCGTGATGCACACGCACACCACCACCGGAATGGCGGTCGCCTGCCAGAAGGACGGCCTGTCGCCGACCAATTTCTACGCCGCGCAGCTGCACGGCGGCGTCGCCTATCACGACTTCGAGGGCATCACTGTCGAGGAGGCGGAAAAAACGCGCCTGGTCGCGAGCATCGGTGGCAAGCGGGCGGTGATTCTCAGAAACCACGGCCTGCTCGCTTGGGGACCGTCGGTACAGGAGGCTTTCATGACGCTCTGGACGTTGCAGCGCGCCTGCGACGTGCAGATTGCTGCCGGTAGCGCGGTGGCGCTCAATCCGATCCGGCCCGAAGTATTCGCGCAGACGGTGCGCGAGTCGGGGCCGGGCGAAAAGCGCACCTGCGAAGACGTATTCGCCGCGATGCAGCGCATCGTCGACGCGAAGGATCCGTCCTACCGGGAGTGAGCGCCGCGCATGGCCGGCGCTATTTGATCGCGCAGCGGCTGACCAGCAGGATCAGGACGACGACGGCCAGCAGGAAGGACACGGCTTTCCAGAAAACGACTGGGTCCCGCTCCAACAGCGGTGGACGGTTCCTGCGCAGGAATTCCCGGTTTGGGTGATGGAGGTCGAACACGAACTCGGAAAGCTCGGCGTACCGCTTATAGGGATCGGGGTGCACCGCCTTCCTGATGGCCTCGTCAACCCAGGCGAGGATCTCGCGATCGTCGTCCCGCGCGGAACGATATCTCAGCTTGCGTTGCGCCGCCCTGGTCCTCGATCCCGGCACCCGGGTTCCATGGGGCAATCCACCCGTCAGCATCTGGTAGGTAATGACCCCCAGGGAAAAGATGTCCGAGCGGGAGGTGCCGGCTTCGCCGAGAAAATATTCGGGCGCCGCATATTGCTCGGACCCGAGAATCGACCCGGGGCCGGTGTGTGATGCGATCTCCGTGATTCCGGCAACCCGCGCGGATCCGAAATCGATCAGCTTGACCGTACCGGTTCCGTCAATCATGACGTTGGCGGGCCTGACGTCCTGGTGCACGATTTCCGCCCGGTGGAAGGCCTGCAGCCCCTTGGCGATCTGTCCGACGATCCCGCGAACGGCTTTCAAGTCCGGCTTCGGGTGGTCGATGATCCATTGGTCGAGCGTCTGGCCTTCGATGAACTCGGTAACGATGTAGAGGTAGTTGCGCTTTCTCTCCTGCGGATAGGCCTTCAGGACGTTCGCGCTATTGATACGTCGCGCGATCCATTCCTCCATCAGCAAACGCTCCAGGTACGCCGGGTCCTCCCGAAGGTCGGTTGACGGAGTCTTGATGGCTACTTGCTCGCCGGTCTGTTCGTCGATCGCGAGGAAGACGTGGCTGCGGCCGCTGGCATGCAGTTGACGGACGATCTTGTAGCCGTCGAAGATCATCCGCGCGTCCAGCTCGGGCGGACAAGGCAGGCCGGCCATTTGCTGGCGGACCTCCGTGGCGTCCTGGCCGGGCAATTCGTCGATGCGGACGATCTGGACCGTCAGGTTGTCCGCGCTGCCCTGGCGATAAGCCTCGTCGGCTATGGTTTTCGACAGCATGTCCAGATTGCAATCCGGATCGCCCGCCCGCGCATCGACGGCGTTCACGACGAATGGAGCCTTCACATGCTCATAGACGCCGTCGGTGGCCAGCAGAAATACGTCGCCCTTTTCGACCGGCAGGGCCTGGTAGTCGATCTCGATCTGAGGATTGATCCCCAGAGCGCGGCCGAGATAGCTCTTTTCCGCGGAAACCCTGAGGCGATGATCATCGGTCAGCTGCTCCAGGGCTCCGCCGCGCAGGCGGTAGATCCTGGTGTCTCCGACGTGGAAAATATGCGCGACGGTGGACTTGATCACCATGGCGCTGAACGTACACACGTAACCCCTGTCCCGGTCGTACCGGTATTCGCTCTGCCGGGTCTGGGCGTGCAGCCATGAGTTGACCGCATGCAGCACGCGCTGCGCGGATTTCTTTACGGACCAGGCCTCGGATGTGCAGAAGTAGTCTTCCAGGAATCCGGTGACGGCTGCCTGGCTTGCCAGTTGACTGACGTCGCTGCTGCTGATTCCGTCGGCAACGGCGATGGCAATTCCCTTGAAACTCAATTGCGGTTCCCGAGGAATGAACATGCCGTGGAAATCCTGATTGGTCTCCTTGCGGCCCCTATCAGAATATTGCCCTGCCGATATTTTCAACGCACTGGGCATTTTCCTGGTATGGCTCCCGGCCTTTGGCGGAGCTGGGTGGCCTACGCCCCGCTGTTCAGGGCAGGGAGCGCTTCGGTGCCGTTCTCACATGCGTGCTGTACAGGGTCAGTCCGGTAAACGCAAAACCGCCCACCAAGTTGCCCAGCACGGTGGGAATCTCGTTCCAGATGAAATAATCGGCGATCGAGAATGCGCCGCCCATCAGCATGGCCGCCGGGAACAGGAACATGTTGACCACCGAATGCTCGAAGGTCATATAGAAGAACACGAAGATGGGCATCCACATGGCGATGACCTTGCCGCTGACCGAGGTCGATATCATCGCGCCCACCACGCCCATGCAAACCATCCAGTTGCACAGCATGCCGCGCAGGAAGATGGTCAACCACCCGGCCAGCCCGTACTTCGCGTAGCCCAGCGTGCGCGCCACGCCGATGCCGGCGAGCCGGTGGCCCACCTCGCCCGGGTCGGTGGAGAAGCCATAAGTGAAGACGATGGTCATGATGACGGCTACGGTCAGAGCGCCCGCGAAGTTGCCTACGAAGACCAGGCCCCAGTTTCTCAGGATTTCGCGGATAGTGACGCCGGGCCTCTTGTCCAGCCACGCAAGCGGCGTGAGCATGAACACGCCGGTCAGCAGGTCGAAGCCCATCAAGTAAAGCATAGAAAATCCGACTGGAAACAGGATGGCGCCGACCAGCGGGGAGCCCGTCTGCACGGTGATGCTGACCGCGAATACCGCAGCGAGCGCGAGGGTAGCACCGGCCATGTAGGCCCGGATCAGCGTATCCCTGGTGGACATGAAGATCTTGGATTCGCCCGCGTCCACCATCTTCGCGACAAATTCAGCAGGTGCCAAATAGGACATAGTGTTTCCTTCCGATAGTTTCTGGGATAAATCTATTCAAGCAAGAAGCGTGACTGAGCCGCGGCCAGCCGGCGCAGTTCGGGAACGCAGGAGCCGCAGTTAGCGCCGCACTTGAGCGCCTTCTGCAGCGCGGACAAGGTAGCGCCGGCCGCGACGGCGGCGAGGATTGCTGCTTCACCGACATTGAAGCAGGCGCAGACGGACCGCTCGAAGGCCGCGGGCCCGATCACGGGCGGCTGGCCGAACAGATTCTCGAGGGCTTTCAGCGCGTCGGGGGCGGGCGTTCCCTCGGTCGCGATCCCGAGGCGCAGCAGGATTTCGGGCCCATCCACCAGCGTCAGCGCGGCGTAGTCGAAGCGCGCCAGCCAGGCGGCTACCGCGCGCTGCAGCGCCGGGGTCGCGGGCGCGGTAAACGCGCCGCGCCAGCGCGCAGCGAAGGACTCGATGCGCACCGCTGCGTGCTTGAGCTCCGGCTGCTTGGAATAGGGGTCGATCGCGGCAACGGTGAGCGCATTGGTGCCGACGCTGGCAGTGAAGCGGCTGCCCCAGTGCATCGCGACGAAGGCGTCGCCCGGTCGCATATCGTCCGATGCGCGGATCTTCAAGACGACGCTGCCGCGGCGGCTGGTTACGCGCACCAGGTCGTGATTCGAAAAACCGTTCTTTTCCAGATCGGAATCACTGACGACAATTTCCGGTTCCGGGCTGTGGCTGAAGAGGCGCGCCACCAGTCCGGTGCGCGTCATGCTGTGCCATTGATCTCGCAAACGTCCCGTCGTCAGCCGCACCGGGAATTGCGCATCGGGCTCCTCCGCCGGGGGCCGGTACTCGGTGGCGATGAAGCGCGCGCGTCCCGAGGGCGTCGGGAACACGCCGTCGGCATAGAGGCGGGCGAGCCCGCTCCTGGCGCCTTCCGGGTAGGGCCACTGCTGCGGCCCGTCGCTATCGAGCACGGCATAGGAGAGGCCGGTGATGTCCAGATCTCGGCCGCGGGTGCTCTCGCGGTGCTCGTTGAAAATCTCTTCGGAAGATTTGTATTCGAAGGAGGATTTCCTGTCCGACAGGGCTTGAAGCCGAAGCGCAAAATCAACGGCGATCTTCCAATCCGGACGCGCTTCGCCCGGCGGCGCTACGGCGGCGCGCACGCGCGAGATGCGCCGCTCCGAATTGGTGACGGTGCCGTCTTTCTCCGCCCAACTCGCCGCTGGCAAAAGCACGTCGGCGTAGTCGCAAGTCTCTGCGTCACGGAAGGCTTCCTGGACGATCACGAACTCGGCACCCGCGAGCGCCTTGCGTACTGCATTGGCATCGGGCATCGACTGCGCCGGGTTGGTGCAGACGATCCACACCGCCTTGATCTCGCCGCGGCCGATGGCTTCGAACATCTCTACCGCCGTCTTGCCGGGCTCTGCGGGGACGGAGGCGATATCCCAAAGCGCGGCGACCTCTTTCCTGTCCGCTTCGTTGTCCAGGTCCCGGTGACCCGACAGCAGGTTCGCCATGCCGCCGACCTCGCGGCCGCCCATGGCGTTGGGTTGTCCGGTAAGGGAGAACGGCCCGGCGCCCGGCCGGCCGATCTGGCCGGTGGCCAGGTGCAGGTTGATGAGCGCGCAATTCTTCCAGGTGCCGCTCGCCGACTGGTTCAGGCCCTGGCAGTAGAGCGAGAGCACGGCCTTGGCGTTGCCGAACATGCGCGCGGCCTGGACGATTTTTTCGACGGGCAGATCGCAGACCTCGGCCGCCCGCTTGGGGGTCCAGTAGTCGAGCAGGGGCTGAAGTTTTTCGACGTTCTCGGTGTGATTTTCCACAAATGACACAGAAAAAAAACTTTCTTTTTGCAACACATGCAGCATTGCGTTGAAGAGCGCGACATCGGTGCCGGGTCTGAGCGCGAGATGCAGGTCGGCGGCGCGCGCGGTGACGGTGGCGCGCGGATCGATGACGACGAGCTTGAGTCCGGGATTGCGCGCCCGCGCGTCTTCGATGCGCCGGTAGACGATGGGGTGGGCGAAGGCGGTATTGGAGCCGGCGATCAGGATCAGGTCGGCGGCATCGATGTCCTCGTAGGCGCAGGGCGGTGCATCCGCCCCAAGCGATTGTTTGTATCCCGCCACAGCCGAGGACATGCACAAGCGCGAGTTGGTATCGATGTTGTTCGTGCCCACCAGGCCCTTGGCGAGCTTGTTGAAGACGTAGTAGTCCTCGGTCAGCAACTGTCCGGAGACGTAGAACGCGACGGCGTCGGGACCATGCGCAGCGATGATCTGCTTGAACTTGCCCGCGGCGTAGTCCAGCGCCTGGTCCCAGGTCGCCCGCGCGCCGTTGACCTCTGGGTAGAGCAGGCGCGCACTGGCGTCGGTGGACAGGTGCAGCGCCGCGCCCTTGGTGCACAGGCGCCCGTGATTTGCCGGGTGCGCGGCATCGCCCTTCACGGAAAAAATGCCGTTCTTCAGCGTCGACACGACTATGCCGCAGCCGACGCCGCAGTAGCAGCAGGTGGTGGCCACCTGCTTGCGTGGCTCGACGACGACCCAGCCCTCCTCAACTCTTGCAGCGTAGACGGGTATGCGCGCGGTCGCGTCCTCGACGCAGCGGCCCGTCAGCAGGCTGAAGTGTTGCTTGTATACAGGTGAGGCGACGACCAGCCCGCCCTTCAGGTCGCCGACGATGCCGCGCGAAAGGACGTTGGCGCCCGAGAACGGGTCCAGATTGCCTACCGCATGGACGCTGTCGTCATCCAGTCTGAAGACGGCGACCTGCTCGCCGTCCACGAGTGCTGCCACTCCCGCATTGGGGACGATGTCCTCCAGCGGGCAGACGCGGACCGCCATGGCCTCACGCAACTTCAAGGTCGGTTTCCCGTTCATCCGGGCGCGCCGGCCGGATCTGCTCGCGCTCGGCGACGAACACCACGTTGCTGTCCGGCTCGTCGCTGTTCACAAAGTGGCGGAAACGCTTGAGGATCTCGGGCGATTCGATCGCCTGCTTCCATTCGCAGGCGTAGCTGTCGACGAACTTCTGCATGTCGGCCTCCAGCTCGGCGCCGATCCCCAGTGAGTCCTCGCATACGGCCCTGCGAACGTAGTCGATGCCGCCCTCCAGGTTCTCGAGCCAGACGCTGGTGCGCTGCAGCCGGTCGCCGGTGCGGATGTAGAGCATGAGGAAGCGGTCGATGTAGCGGATCAGGGTTTCATCGTCCAGATCCCTGGCGAGCAGGTCGGCGTGCCGCGGCTTCATGCCGCCGTTGCCGCAGACGTACATGTTCCAGCCCTTTTCGGTGGCGATCACGCCCACGTCCTTGCCCTGCGCCTCGGCGCACTCGCGCGTGCAGCCGGAGACCGCCATTTTCAGCTTGTGCGGCGAGCGCAGGCCGCGGTAGCGCTGCTCGATGCGGATCGCCATCGCCACCGAGTCCTGCACGCCGTAGCGGCACCAGGTGCTGCCGACGCAGGATTTAACGGTGCGCAGCGCCTTGCCGTAGGCGTGGCCGGATTCAAAGCCGGCGTCGATCAGCTCCTTCCACACCAGCGGCAGCTGTTCGACGCGCGCGCCGAACAGGTCGATGCGCTGCGCGCCGGTGATCTTGGTGTAGAGGCCGTACTTCTTCGCCACTTCGCCGATGGCGATCAGCCTGGCCGGCGTGATTTCGCCGCCCGGCACGCGCGGCACCACCGAATAAGTGCCGTCCTTCTGCAGGTTGGCAAGGAAATGGTCGTTCGTATCCTGCAGCGGCGCGTGCCTGGGCTTGAGGACCATCTCGTTCCAGCATGAGGCGAAGATCGAGGCTGCCGCCGGCTTGCAGATGTCGCAGCCTCTTCCTCTTCCATGTTGCGTGATCAGTTGATCGAAACTCTTTATCGAATTTATTTTGACCAAATGAAAAAGTTCCTGCCGCGAATAGGCGAAGTGCTCGCAGAGATTGTTGTTGACCTTGAAGCCCTGCTTCTTCATTTCGGCGTCGAGGATCTGCTTGGCGAGCGGGCCGCAGCCGCCGCAGCCGGTCGCTGCTCTTGTTTTTGTTTTCAGACTTCCTAAAGAGTTACAGCCGGCAGCAATTGCGGCGCAGATCGCCCCTTTCGTCACTCCATTGCAGGAGCACACCAGCGCCGAATCGGGCAGCAGCTCGATCCCCAGTCCCTTCTTGCCTTCGCGCGCGGGCAGGATCAGCTCCTCGGGGTGCTCCGGCAGCGGCAGCGGGTTGAGCGCCATCTGCAGGAGCGTCCCGTAGTCGGCAGCGTCGCCGACCAGGATCGCGCCCAGCAGCTGCTTGCGGTCTTCCGCGACCACCAGCTTCTTGTAGACGCCGGCCGCCTCGTCGGTGAACACGTAGTTGAGCGCGCCGGGCGCGCTGCCGTGGGCGTCGCCGATCGAACACACGTCCACGCCCATCAGCTTGAGCTTGGTGCTCATGTCGGCGCCGAGGAACTGCAGCTGCGTCTCGCCGAGCAGGTGGCGCGCCGCGACCTCGGCCATCTGGTAGCCGGGCGCCACCAGCCCGAAGATGCGACCTTCCCATAGCGCGCACTCCCCGACCGCGTAGATGTCGGGATTGGTGGTCTGGCAGTGCGAGTTGATTTGGATGCCGCCGCGCTCCCCGACGGCCAGGCCGGCGGCGCGCGCGAGTTCGTCGCGCGGCCGGATGCCTGCGGAGAAGACGATCAGGTCGCTCTCGAGATTGGTACCGTCGGCGAACACGAGCTTGTGCCGGCACACTTTGCCGTCAACGATTTCCCTGGTGCTCTTCTGCAGGTGAATCCTGGCGCCCAGCGCCTCGATCTTGCGGCGCAGGAGCCGTCCGGCGGAGTCGTCGAGCTGCACCGCCATCAGGCGCGAAGCGAATTCCACGACGTGCGTTTCGAGGCCGAGGTCCTGCAGCGCCTTGGCGGCTTCCAGGCCGAGCAGCCCGCCGCCGATGACGACGCCGACTTTGGATCGCTTCGCGACGGACGTGATCACCTCGAGATCCTCGATGGTGCGGTAGACGAAGCAGTCGCGCCGGTCCCGGCCCGACACCGGCGGTACGAACGGATAGGAGCCGGTCGCGATCACCAGCTTGTCGTAGGGCACTTCCTTGTAGCGCGCGGAGCGCACCACCTTGCGCGCGGGGTCGACGGCCAACACGCTGTCATTGAGGCGCAGCGTCAGGCCATGCTCCTGAAAAAACCTGTCCGGCACGACGTTCAGATCCTGCGCGCTCTTGCCCGAGAAGAAGCTCGTCAACTGCACCCGGTCGTAGGCCGGGCGCGGCTCCTCGCAGAACACGGTGACCTCGCAGTGACGGTTGCGCGCGACCAGCTGCTCGAGGAACCTCTGGCCGACCATCCCGTTGCCGATGACGGCGATGTGCATCAGGCTGCCTTTGCCCTGGGCAGGGCGGCCGTGTCACGGGCGAAACGAACGACATCGCCGATGACGATCAGCGCGGGGCTCGCAAATCCGGCGGCAGACAAAGTGCCGAGGGTCGCGATGCGCTGCCTCTGGTTGCACAGCGTGCCGTTCTCGATGATGCAGGCAGGGGTCGCAGGATCCATGCCCGCCGCTTTCAGAGAAAAAAGAATTTTCTCCAGGCTGCTCAACCCCATATAAATCACAAGCGTCGTGCGCGAGCGAGCCAGCGCCTGCCAATCGGGTTCCATTCCATCTTTCGTGTGCCCGGTCACGAACGTGACGCCGCGGGCCAGGTCGCGATGCGTCACAGGAATGCCGATCGAGGCCGGAACTGCCGTACCGGCGGTGATCCCGGGAATCACCTCGACCTCGATGCCCTGTGCCCGCAGTGCTTCGACCTCCTCACCGCCACGCCCGAATACGAAGGGATCCCCGCCTTTGAGGCGCACAACATTTTTTTTCTCTCTTGCATACAGAACCAGGAGTTTTTCGATGAACGCCTGCGGCGTCGATTTGCAACCGCCTCGCTTGCCGACCTCGATGATCCTGGCATCTCCGCGTAGGTGCGCGAGGCAGCCGCGATTGACCAGGTCGTCCACCAGCACCACGTCGGCGGCAGCCAGCGCGCGCGCCGCCTTGAGCGTCAGCAACTCGGGATCGCCGGGCCCGGCGCCGATCAGGGTGACGCGGGGGCGCATCTCACGCGGCCTGCCTGAGTTGTTTGCGGTAAAGGAAGTCCATCACGGTCGTGCGCAGTTCCATATAGCGGCGGCTGCCGGCGAGCGCGAGGCGGTCGCGCGGCCGCTCCAGATCCACTTCCAGCACGCCGCCGATGCGCGCCGCCGGGCCGTTGGTCATCATCACGATGCGGTCCGAGAGCAGTACCGCCTCGTCCACGTCATGGGTCACCATCAATACGGTTGCGCCGGTGCTCTGGACGATGCGCATCAACTCGTCCTGGAGGTTGGCGCGGGTGAGTGCGTCCAGCGCGCCGAACGGTTCGTCCAGCAGCATGACCTTGGGCTCGATCGCGAGCGCGCGGGCGATGCCGACGCGCTGCTTCATGCCGCCCGAGATCTCGTGCGGGTACCTGGCCTCGGCCGATGTCAGCCCGACCATCGCCAGCGCCTTGTGGGTTCGCTCTTTCAAGAGATTTTTTTTCTCGGGGAAAACCCTTTCAACGGCGAGATAGACGTTGTCGAAGCAGGTCAGCCACGGCAGCAGCGAGTGGTTTTGGAACACCACGCCGCGATCCGGGCCGGGTCCGGTGATTTCCCGCTCGGCCAGCAGGATGCCGCCTTCGGTCGGCCGCAGCAGGCCCGCGACCAGGTTGAGCAACGTGGATTTGCCGCAGCCGGAATGCCCGATCAGGGAAACGAAATCGCCCTTTTTCACGGTGAGGTCGATGCGCTCGATCGCGACGAAGTCGCCCTTCCTGGTCTCGAAGGTCATGCCGAGGTTCTCGATGCGCAGATATTTGTCAGTGTTCACGGGCTATTCCTCCTCAGTTGTAGCTGAAGCGCTTGGCGAGCAGCACCAACGCCTGCTCCAGCAGCAGCCCCACGATGCCGATGGTGAAAATTGCGATGATGATGTGCTCCACCTTCAGGTTGTTCCATTCGTCCCACACCCAGAAGCCGATGCCGACGCCGCCGGTCAGCATCTCGGCGGCGACGATCACCAGCCACGCGACCCCGATGGACAGGCGCACGCCGGTGATCATGTACGGCAGCACTGCGGGAAACAGGATGGTGGTGAACACCTTCCATTCGGACAGATTGAGCACGCGCGCGACGTTCAGGTAGTCCTGCGGGATCTGGCGCACGCCGACCGCGGTATTGACGATCATCGGCCACAGGCTGCAGACGAAGATGACGTAGATCGCCGCGGGATTGGCGGCCTTGAAGAGCAGCAGCCCGATCGGCAGCCAGGCGAGCGGCGACACGGGTTTCAGCATGGCGATGATCGGCGCCGCCATGTCGGACAGGAACTTGAATCGGCCGATGATGAAGCCCGCCGGAATGCCGGCCGTCGCGGCGAGCCCGAAACCGATGCCGACGCGCTTGAGCGACGACAGCACGTTCCAGCCGATGCCCTGGTCGTTCGGACCTTTCGAGTAGAACGGGTCGGAGAAAATGACCATTGCCTCTTTCCAGACCACGCCAGGGCCGGGAATGGCGCCGCCTTTGCGCGCGACGATGGCCCAGGCGACGACGAAGACGGCAATGCCCGCGACCATCGCCAGCGCGCTCACCATCCATTCCGGCGCGCGCACCCGGCGATGGCGATCGGATGCCTTCGGCGCGGTGTCTTCGCTGCGCATCGGCAATACAGCCGCAGCCGGTTGCGGCTCAGTGCGGATCGATACCGGTACCGCGCTCATCTCAAGCCACCTTCACCTTGAAACTGCCGGCGTACTTCTTCGGATCCCTGCCATCCCAGATCACGCCGTCGATGAGCTTGGCGGTGCGCATCGGATCCTTCGGCAGCGGCGTCTTGGTCATTGTCGCGGCCTCGGTGTATACGTCGATCCGGTTCACCTTCTTCGCGATGGCGAGGTAATCCGGATCTTCCTTGAGCAGGCCCCATCGCCGGTGCTGCGTCATGAACCACATGCCGTCCGATAGGTACGGGAAATTGACGTAGCCATTGTTGTAGAACTTCATGTAGTCCTTGTCGTCCCAGACCTTGCCGATGCCGTTGTCGTAGCGACCCAGCATCCTGGCCACGATGACGTCCTTGTCGGTGTTGACGTAGGACTTGTCGGATACGACCTCGGCGGTTTTCTGCCGGTTGATGAGCGAGGCATCGATCCAGCGCCCTGCTTCGAGCACGGCGGCGGTCATGGCGCGCGCGGTATTCGGATTCTTCTGTATGAATTCGGCCGAGCAGCCGAGCGTCTTCTCCGGATGGTCCTTCCAGATTTCCTGGGTGGTGACGGCGGTGAAGCCGATCTTGTCCACGATGGCGCGGTTGTTCCAGGGTTCACCGACGCAGAAGCCTTCCATGTTGCCGACGCGCATGTTGGCCACCATCTGCGGCGGCGGCACGGTGATCGTCTTTACGTCGGCGAAAGGATGAATGCCGTTGGCCGCCAGCCAGTAGTAGAGCCACATGGCGTGCGTGCCGGTGGGAAAAGTCTGCGCGAAGGTGTATTCGCCCTTCTCCTTGTCGATCAGCGCTTTCAGGCTCGTCCCGTCCTTCACGCCCTTGTCGTAGAGCTTGCGCGACAGGGTGATGGCCTGGCCGTTGTTGTTCAGATTCATCAGCACGGCCATGTCTTTCTTCGGGCCGCCGACGCCCATCTGCAGACCGTAGATCAGGCCGTAGAGCACGTGCGCGGCATCCAGTTCGCCGTTGACCAGTTTGTCCCGCACCGCCGCCCAGGAGGCCTCTTTTGAGGGAATGATCTTGATGCCGTATTTCTTGTCGAACTCCATCACCGAGGCCATCACCACCGAGGAACAGTCGGTGAGCGGGATGAAGCCGACTTTCAATTCCTTTTTCTCCGGCGCGTCGGAACCGGCCGCCCAGGCGCCGGTGCGTACCGCATTGGGAACCAGGCTCATGAGGCTGGCCGCCGCCGCCTGCTTGAGGAACCCGCGTCGCTTGCCACCGGCCGATCCATTCATTTCGATCTCCCAAAATAAAAAGGCGCTCGGACGAACCCATTTCTCGGTTCGCGACGAACACCTTTGTTCCGGCCGGGCGCGCCATTGCGCCCGAACCCATGTGGTTAGGTTTGCAAGCGCCGTGCCATAGATTTATTCAGTAAAAACAACAAGTCGAATCTCCAAAAATGCACTGTTGCAGTGCACAATGCACCGCGATCAGGCGGGCAATTCAGGCTTTGCCGAGCAATTCGGCGGTATCGATCACCTGCTGCGCGACGTCGCCCAGGCGCAGTTTTTTCGCCATCGCCAGCTTGCGCAGCGAGTGATATGCGTCGTCTTCCGATAGCCCGCGCGACTGCATCAGCAGGCCCTTGGCGCGCTCGACCAGCTTGCGCTCGGAGAGCTTCAGGTTCGCTTCGGCGAGCTCGGTCTTGAGGCTCTGCAGGTCGTTGAATTGGGCGCAGGCGACATCGACGATGGAATTGACGCGGCCGGCATCCAGCCCGTCCACCACGTAGGCCGAGACGCCCGCGCGCACGGCTTCGCGGATCGCCTGGCCGCCGCTGTCGGAGGCGAACATCACGATCGGCCGCGGGCTCGACTGGCTGACGATGACCAGATGCTCGAGTACGTCGCGCGTCGGCGACTCCGTGTCGATCACGATAACGTCTGGCCGGAGACGCTCGACCGCGCGCAGCAGCTCCAGCGGCGAGGACAGCGAGGCGACGACATCGTGTCCGGCGCGCGCGAGCCCCTCGCGCAGGATCGTGGCGCGCTCCTCCAAATCTTCTGCCAGGTCATCGACGACCAGGACCCGCATGCCGGTACTCCTTGGAGACTACGGAACGGCTAGCGGCGCCCGGTTTTCCGTCGCCATTTCCTGCGTCGCGTTCTGCGCTCTGGCGTGGCTGACCCATCCCAGTGTGACGAGCAGGAGACCGACAAGTGCCAGTCTGGCCAGCCGATCGATCCGATCTTCTATGGGTACTTTGCCTCCATGGATGAGGGTGGTCATGCCTCTCCAGACGCATGAAGCGTGCCAGGATCGCGCCCGATCGGCATGCACTATGCTTGCCGGCATGACAGTGGCCTTTCAGAGCGGAAATTTTCTCAGCCTGTCGTCTGGCGGCTTCCACCGCATCGCGTACCGGGATTGGGGAAGGCCGGACTCCGGGCATGTCGTGGTGTGTGTCCACGGCCTGGCAAGAAACAGCCGCGACTTCGATTTCCTCGCGCGCGACCTGGCCGCGGATTGCCGTGTGATCTGTCCCGACGTCGCCGGGCGCGGCGACAGTGAATGGCTCGCTGATAAGGGCGATTACCGCTTCTCGACCTATCTCGCGGATGCCGCAGCGCTGATCGCACGCGTCACGGCGCCCGCACCCGAGGTTTCCTTCGGCACTGTCCGTACGTTGCGTGCGTTGCGCGGCCGGCGCAAACCTGCGTCGGGCCCGGCAAGCATCGACTGGGTCGGCACGTCCATGGGCGGACTTATCGGCATGCTGCTGGCGGCAAAGCCCCAATCGCCGATTCGCCGCCTGGTGCTGAACGACATCGGCCCGTTCATTCCGTGGGGGGCGCTCTACCGCCTGAAGGGCTATGTTTCTGGGGGAGGTTCGTTCCGCAGCATGGCCGAAGCGGAGGCCTATCTGCGCGAGGCCTGCGCGCAGTTCGGGCCGCTCACCGACGACCAGTGGCACCACCTGGCCGAGCACGGCGTCTGTGAGGCGGCGCAGGGCGAGTTCCGGATGCGCTACGACCCCGGCATCGGCGACATGATGCGCGGTGCGCGCGCCGATCCGGAATTTCCAATGGGGCCGAACTTTCTCTCCGGCATCGACTTGTGGAGCACGTGGGCGGAAATCCGCTGCCCGACGCTGGTGCTGCGAGGCGCCGAATCCGACGTGCTGTCGCACGATACGCTGGTCCAGATGCAGGCACGCAGGCCCGGTGTCGAAGTGCTGGAATTGCCGGGAATCGGCCACGCCCCGGCGCTGATGAGCCACGATCAGATCGCGGCGGTGAAGGGGTTTCTGCTGCGCTGAATCGCCGCAGGCCGGCGCAGCATATAGACTTCGCGACATGCGAATCCCAAGATTCGTGGCGGCTGTGTTTCTTGCCGCCTGCCTGCACGCAAGCCCGGCGGCGGTGCTGACGCCCGAGCAGGCAACGCATGTCGGCGGCGACCTGACCTCGCTCGGCAAGAGGCTCGCCGCGCTGCAGGAAGAGAGCGCCAAGGTCATCGCCGCCGCGCCGGGCACCTACGGCGAACTCGAGGCGGCGCTCGGCCGCATCCACGACGCACGCGGCAAGCGCGACGTCACCACCAACACCTGGCTGGGCATCGTGTCGCTGGTGCTCCTCTGGGTGGCGGTCGTCGGCTTTCGGCGCGCCACCGCGCCGGCGCGCGAGCGCTCCCTGAGCGATCCTCTACGCGCGCGCGGCGCGGCGATCCTGTTCGCGTACGAGGTGGCGGGCTGGGCCATCTTCGCCGTGGGCGCCTATGCGGTGATCGATTTCTGCTTCGATAGCGACGCCCACCAGGAACTGTTTTGGGTCGGAGTTCTCTGGGCGCTGGTACGCTGGCGGCTTTTCATGCTGCTGATCGACGTGGTGCTGCGGCCGCATGCGCCGGGCTTCCGCCTGATCGCCATGAGCGACGGCGCCGCGAGACAGATCAAGGCCATTCTTGCGGTCGTGATCCTCATCGGCCTGGTCGGGATCTCGGTCATGCCGGTGCTGCTGCGCGCCGGCCTGCCGATACCGGCAGGGCAGGTGATCGTGTTGCTGCAGGGCGTGGTGGTCGCGGCGGGTTGCGCACTCGCGCTGTGGCGTTATCGCCTATCGCACGTGGCGGCCGGCGACTGGTCCCGGCCCAGGCGCATCTGGTTCGGATTCGGCATCGCGGTCGTTCTCGTGTTGTGGTGGTCCTGGAACGTCGCCACGCTGCTGCTCGAGTTCTCCGTCTACCACTCGCTGGTGTGGTCGCTGCGCGTCGCCACTTTTGCCTATGTGGTCGATCAGATGCTCGGTCTTTCATCCGAGGCGCGCTGGGTGCTGTTCCTGCAGCGCTCGATCACCGCCGCGGCGATCCTCGCGATCGCCATCCTGCTCGCGGAAACTTGGCTGGTGGACGAACTGGCGCTGGTGCCGGCCGCGACCTGGATCGTCGTGCGCCGCTCGCTCATCACGGCCGGCTCGACGCTGTTCTTCGGCTACGTCGCCTGGCGCTACCTGCACCACTGGACCGAGGAGCGGCTGCGCGCTTCGGCGACCGGCATGACAGGGCCCGACAGCGAGGAAGAAGGCGCGCACCCGGCGTCGCGGCTGACCACCATCCTGCCGATGCTGCGCATTCTCGCCGGCATCGCAATCCTGGTGGTGGTCGTGCTGCTAGCGCTGTCGCAGCTCGGCGTCGAGATCACGCCGCTGCTCGCCGGCGCGGGAGTGTTCGGCCTGGCGATCAGTTTCGGCTCCCAGGCGCTGGTGCGAGACGTCGTCTCAGGAATATTCTTCATGGCGGACGACGCGTTCCGTGTTGGCGAGTACATCGACACCGGCCGCCTGAAAGGCACGGTGGAGAGGATTTCGCTGCGTTCGGTGCGGCTGCGCCACCAGAACGGCCAGATCCATACCATTCCGTTCGGTCAGCTGACCTCGATCACCAACTTCAGCCGCGACTGGCAGACCGTGAAGTTCAACCTGCGCCTGTCGCGCGACACCGATATCGAGAAGGTGCGCAAGACCGTGAAGCAGCTCGGCCAGGATATGCTGAAGGACCCGGAGCTCGCCAAGGAGCTGCTGCAGCCGCTCAAGCTCCAGGGTGTAGCGGAAATCGCCGACAGCGCGCTGGTGGTGCGGCTCAAGTTCACTGTGCGACCGCTCAAGCCCACCTGGGTGCAGCGCGAGGCGCTCAAGCGCATCTACAGAGTGTTCCGCCAAAAAGGCATCGAGTTCGCGTCCGGCGCCATCACGGTGCAGACCAGCGGGCCCGGGAGCGCGCCGGTGGAACTCGCAACGGGCGCTGCGGCAGGCGTGGCCGCGGAAGCCGCCGCGGCAGCGCAGCGTCCGGCGGGCTGAGGGTCAGGCCCGGGCCGTCTTGTTTGGCGCCCCGGCGTTCGCGCGCAGCGCGTGGACGATGGAAATGCTCCACGGGCGGCAGGCGAGCAGCACGCCCAGCGCCACGCGTTTTTTTGCCGGCACCGAGGCGTCGATCTCCACCAGTTCGTTGATCTCGGCGGCGAATCGCTCGAGGCGCCGCTTGACCACGACCGCTGATTCGCTGGAGAGCTCTTGCGCCTCGAAGTGGAATGCGTCATGCGGCGCGTCGAAGCGCGAGCGCATGAATTCCGTGACGACTCTCAGGCCGTAGGCCTTGCGCAGCGGGCCGCCGGCGCGCCACACGTAATGCTTGGGCACCCTGAGCCGCGCGCGGTTGCCGGGCTGCCAGTCGATCAGGCGCAGGCGCTCGAGCCGGGCGTAGTAGGAGGTGATCTGCGCGGCGCCGAGCTTGAATTCGGCGACGATCTCGTCGAAGCGCCATTCGTTGGTGATCAGCCAGAAGACCGAGAACAGGCGCGCATCCCCGGCAAGCGCGGTTTCCTGCTCAGGCGACAGTTCAACCGGCCCGGAACGGCGCCCGTGGCTCATGCGCGCCAGTTCGTAGAAATCCATCTCCAGCACTCTCAGGATTTCCTCCAGCCGTTCGAGGGTGAAGCTGCGCTGAGAGAACAGGCGCTTGACCGTCTGGGTCGACACCCGCAGTGCGCGCGCCAGGTCCGCATAGGTCATGCCGCGGGTCTTCAGGATCTTCTTCAGCGTTTCGACGATTGCGCGGGTCATGGCGCCGGCCGGGTTCAGGGCTTTTTGCCGCCCAGCACCGCTTTCCAGCGGCTCATCTCGGCGAACAGGAAGGCGCCGAATTCCTCGGGCGAGCTGGCCTTGGCTACCAGGCCCATGTCATCGAGGCGTTTTCGCAGTTCGGAGCCGGCCAGCGCCTTGCCGATCTCGCCGTTCAGCCGCAGCACTATGTCTCGCGGCGTTCCGGCAGGTGCGAATATTCCGCCCCAGCTCGCGAAGTCGTATCCCGCCACGCCCGCTTCGATCGCGGTAGGCACATTTGGGAAGTTGGCGTTGCGCTGCGGCGTGGAAACTGCCAGCGCGCGCAAGGCGCCAGACCTGATGTGCGGCGCCGATGCGGCGAGCGGATCGATCATGAAGGTGATGCGGTTGGAAATCAGATCGGGATGCGCGGCCGAACTGCCCTTGTAGGCCACCTCGGTCATGTCGCGCAGGCCCGCGGCTTGCGCCAGCAGCAGGGTTGCCAGTTGTTGCGGGCTGCCCTCGCCGGTGGTGCCATAGGTGACTTTGCCCGGATTCTCGCGCACGAACTTGAGTAGCTCGGCGAGCGTGTTGATCGGCGACTGCGAACTCACTACGAAGACGTAGGGCGTGAGGTGGGTAAGCGAAATCGGCGCGAAGTCCTTCGCCGTGTCGTAAGGCAGATCCGACATCAGGATCGGATTGATCGCCATGTTGGCTGCGGCCTGCAGCAGCGTGTAGCCGTCCGGGTCGGACTTGGCGACCGCCGCCGCGCCCACCGACTG
Source organism: Burkholderiales bacterium (assembly GCA_035308765.1). GTDB lineage: Bacteria > Pseudomonadota > Gammaproteobacteria > Burkholderiales > SG8-39 > RBG-16-66-20. The sequence continues at coordinate 44,480 of DATGGA010000034.1, read as the reverse complement.
CGAAGCGCCGGGCCGGTTCTCTACAACGACCGGCTTGCCCAGCGAGGCCGCAAGCTTGTCGCCGAGGATGCGCGCCACCAGATCGCTCGGCCCCCCAGTTGTAACGGGCACGATGAGCTTGATCGGCTTAGACGGATAGCTGACCTGGGCAGGTGCGCCGGGCGAATGCAGGCCAAGCAGCGCCGCCATGGCCAGAACGGCAAGGTGCTTCATGCGAGAACTCCTCCTCCGGTCGAATGCCGGCTCCGCTTGAAGCTTACAGCGTGGCCACGGGAAGGACTGATCCCCGCGTCCGATTCAGTTCACCGTAAATCGCGCTTCGCATTATAAAATCCGCCGCTGCCCTAGAGGAGGGGATATGGCTGAGGATCGTTCTGGCCTGGACGCGTGCGATACGTGCGATATGTGCGACACGTTTCCGAAGCTTTTGCTGCATCACGCCAAGGTGCGCCCCGAGCGGCCGGCGATCCGCGAAAAGGATCTCGGCATCTGGCAGACCTGGAGCTGGCGGCGCTTCGCTGAAGAAGTGCGTTTGCTGGCCTGCGGCCTGGCGGCGCAGGGATTCAAGCGCGGCGACCACCTGGCGATCGTCGGCGACAACCGCCCGCGGGTCTACGCCGCCATGTGCGCGGCGCAATGCCTGGGCGGCATCCCGGTGCCGCTGTATCAGGACGCAGTGGCCGCGGAGATGGCGTTCCCGATCCAGAACGCAGGGATCACGCATGCAGTGGCGGAAGACCAGGAGCAGGTGGACAAGCTGCTCGAAATCCTGCCGCAATGCCCGACGCTCGCGCACATCTACTACGACGAACCGCGCGGCCTGCGCCACTACGACCAACCCCTGCTGATGAGTTGCGACAAGCTGCTCGAGCTAGGCGCCGAATCGCAGCGGCGCAATCCGTCGTTCCTCGATGCCGAGATCGCCAAAGGCGCTGGGCCAGACACCGCGGCGATGTTCTTCACTTCGGGCACCACGGGTACCGCGAAAGGCGTGGTGCTAACCCATCACAGCCTGATCGACCGCGCCCGGGCAGCTGCGGAGATGGAGGGGCTGAGCGACACGGACGTGGTGCTCGCCTACCTGCCGCCGGCGTGGATCGGGCAGAACATTTTTTCCTACGCACAGCCCTTTGTTACCGGCTACTGCATCTGCTGCCCGGAGTCGTCCGAAACGGTCATGAGCGACATGCGCGATATCGGCCCGACCTATTACTTCGCGCCGCCGCGGGTGTTCGAAGCCCTGCTCACCCAGGTGTCGATCCGTATGGAGGATGCAAGCGCCCTCAAGCGCTCGCTGTACCGCTACTTCATGGAGGTCGCGCGCCGGGTGGGCGGCGCGATTCTCGATGGCAAGCCGGTCGGCGCCTTCGACAGGCTCATCTACCGCCTCGGCGACGCGATGATCTACGGTCCGCTCAGGAACGTGCTTGGCATGAGCCGCGTCCGCGTCGCCTACACGGCCGGCGAGGCGATCGGGCCGGATCTCTTCCGCTTCTACCGCTCGCTCGGCATCAATCTGAAGCAGCTCTACGGTTCCACGGAAACCAGCGTCTTCGTCTGCGTGCAGCCGAATGGCCAGGTGAAGGCAGACACCGTCGGCCCGGCGGTCAAAGGAGTGGAACTCAGCTTCACGCCGGAGCGGGAGCTCCTCATCCGCTCGCCAGGGCTGTTCAAGGAGTACTACAAGAACCCGCAGGCAACCGCGGCCTCGAAGGACGCGCAGGGCTGGTTCCACACCGGCGACGCCGGCTATTTCGACGCCGACGGCCACGTGAAAATCATCGATCGCGTCAAGGACGTCGGCAAGCTCGCCGACGGCTCGCTGTTCGCGCCGAAATACCTCGAGAACAAGCTCAAGTTCTTCCCGTTCATCAAGGAGGCCGTGGCCTTCGGCCACGGCCTCGACCGCGTCTGCGTCTTCATCAACATGGACATGGAGGCGGTCGGCAACTGGGCGGAGAAGCGCGGCATGCCCTACTCCGGTTACGTCGATCTCGCCTCGCGCGACGAGGTCTACGGGCTGATACGCGAGTGCATAGAGAAGGTCAATGCAGATCTCGCCGCCGAGCCGGAAGTCGCTGCTTCGCAGATCCGCCGCTTCCTGATCCTGCACAAGCAGCTGGAGGCGGACGACGGCGAGCTGACCCGCACCAGCAAGGTTCGCCGCCTTCACGTCGGGGAGAAGTACGCCGCGCTGCTAGACGCCCTATACGGCGGCAAGCAGGTGGTGCACGTCGAGGCGCAGGTGCGCTACGAGGACGGCCGCACGGGATCGATATCGGCCGACCTGAAAATCCGCGACGCGAAAGCATTCCCAGCTGCCGCCGCGAGGAAAGCCGCCTGATGGCAGGGGAGTCGAATGCGCGCGCGGCCCGCATCGGCGAAGTGATCCTGGCCTTGGAGGGCGTGTCGCTCGCTTTCGGCGGCGTAAAGGCGCTGAGCGACATTTCCTTCGACGTCCGTGAGCACGAAGTGCGGGCCATCATCGGACCCAACGGCGCCGGCAAGAGTTCGATGCTGAACGTCATCAACGGCCTGTACCACCCCCAGCAGGGGACCATCCGCTACCTCGGCCGCGAGTACCACGACATGGACCCGCACGAAGTCGCGGTGAGCGGCATCGCGCGCACCTTCCAGGGTCTGGCTCTGTTCAGGGGAATGACGGTGCTCGACAACATCATGTCGGGGCGCAACCTGAAGATGCACACCAACATCCTGCTGCAGGCGCTGCGCATCGGCCCGGCGCTGCGCGAGGAAATCGCCCACCGCGAGGTGGTCGAGGGCATCATCGATTTCCTCGAGATCCAGGCCTATCGCAGGACCCCGGTGGGACGGCTGCCTTACGGTCTGCAGAAGCGGGTCGATCTCGCCCGTGCGCTGGCGACGGAGCCCCGAATCCTGCTGCTGGATGAACCGATGGCCGGCATGAACCTGGAAGAGAAGCAGGACATGTGCCGCTTCATCCTCGACGTAAACGATCAGTTCGGTACCACCATCGTGCTCATCGAGCACGATATGAGCGTGGTGATGGACATTTCGGACCGTGTCGTGGTGCTCGACTATGGCAGGAAGATCGGTGATGGCACGCCGGACGAGGTGCGGGGGAATCGGGCGGTCATCGACGCTTATCTCGGCGTGAGCCACTGAGACGATGCTGAAAAAGCATTGGCCGGTCATCTTGCTCGGCATCGCGCTGCTGGTCGGCCTGGCGTTGCCGCTTGCGACCGGCGCCTCGGCGCCCGGCTTCTACATCGAGGTGCTGCTTGGCGGCCTCATGACGGGCGTGCTGTATTCCCTTGTCGCCATGGGTTTCGCTCTCATCTTCAAGGCCTCCGGCGTGTTCAATTTTGCTCAAGGAACGATGGTGCTGTTCGCGGCGCTCGCCGTGGCGCGCATGGCCGAATCGATGCCGCTCTGGGTGGCGATCCTGTTGGCAATGGGGATCATGGTGGTGCTGGCGTTTCTGATCGAACGCATCGTGCTGCGCCCGCTCGTGAATCAGGAGGGCGTCGCATTGCTGATGGCGACGCTCGGCGTCACCTACTTCCTCGACGGCCTTGGCCAGATTGTCTGGGGCAGCGATGTCTACGAGATCAACCTCGGCATCGGCAAGGAACCGGTGATGATCCTGCAGAACGTGTTCGAGGGAGGGATCCTGGTGAACAAGGAAGATTTCGCAGCGGCGCTGGTCGCGACGGCGCTCGTCGCAGCCCTCGCGGTCTTTTTCCAGAAGACGCCGACGGGGCGCGCTCTGCGGGCGGTGGCCGACGACCACCAGGCGGCGCAATCGATCGGCATTCCGTTGAATTGGATCTGGGTCATCGTCTGGTCGGTCGCTGGATTCGTGGCGCTGGTCGCCGGAGTCATCTGGGGTTCCAAGCTCGGCGTTCAGTTCTCGCTGTCGCAGGTCGCGCTCAAGGCGCTTCCCGTCGTCATCCTCGGGGGGTTCACTTCGGTCACCGGGTCGATCGTCGGCGGCCTCATCATCGGCGTCGGGGAAAAGATGTCGGAAGTGTTCCTTGGTCCGATACTGGTCAAGACCTTCGATCTCGCCGGCGGCGGCATCGAGAACTGGTTTGCCTACGTGCTGGCGCTGCTGTTTCTTCTGGTTCGGCCGGAAGGCCTGTTCGGCGAAAAACTCATCGACCGGGTCTGAGCATGTTTTACCGCGAAAACGGCCAGTTCAAATCGAGCTACGCCTCCGACCTCCAGATGCTGCCGATCCTGCAGGACCGCCTGTTCATGGCCGGTTTGCTTGTGGTCGCTTTCGTCGCGGTGCCGCTATTCGTCAGCGACTACCTGTTTCTGGCAATCCTGATCCCGTTCCTGATACTCGCGCTGGCCGCGATCGGCCTCAATTTGCTGGTCGGATACTGCGGGCAGATCTCGATCGGACATGCCGCGTTCATGGCGGTCGGCGCCTATTCCGCCTACAACCTGGCTTTGCGGATCCCTCAACTGAACTTTCTGGTGGTGCTGGTGCTTTCGGGCCTGATCGCCTCGGCGGTCGGCCTGGTGTTCGGATTGCCGAGCCTGCGCATCAAGGGCTTGTACCTCGCGGTCGCGACGCTCGCCGCGCAGTTTTTCATGGACTGGCTTTTCGCGCGCGTCAAATGGTTTACCAACTACGCGCCGTCGGTATCTCCCGCGCCGATCGAAATCTTCGGCTGGAAGGTCGACAGCCCGCTCGACAAATACCTGTTCGTGCTCTGCGTGCTCACTGTGTTCACGCTGCTGGCGAGAAATCTGGTGCGCGGACATATCGGCCGCGAGTGGATGGCGATACGCGACATGGACGTTGCGGCGGAAGTCATCGGCATCCGGCCCGTCTACGCCAAGCTCACCGCTTTCGCGGTGAGCTCCTTTTATGTGGGCGTCGCCGGTGCGCTGTGGGGCTTCGTGCAACTGGGCGCGTGGGAGCCGCTCGCGTTCGACCTGAACCTGTCGCTCAGCCTGCTTTTCATGATCATCATCGGCGGCATGGGCTCCCTGTTGGGCAGCTATTTCGGCGCCGCATTCATCGTGACGCTGCCGATCCTGCTCAATCAGGTGCCCGCAGCGCTGGGCGTGCCGATCCCGACCGCGATGAACGCGCACCTGGAATCCATGATTTTCGGGGCGCTGATCATATTCTTCCTGATCGTCGAACCCCAGGGCCTGGCCAGGCTGTGGGCCATCGGCAAGGAAAAGCTGCGGCTGTGGCCTTTTCCGCACTGACGGAGGTATGATGGACGCGGGGAGCAATTTTGTACATTTCCGGAGGAGGGTGACAATGAAATTGACATCGAATTCCGCAATGCTGTCGGCAGCGCTGGCAGTGTCGGGGGCGGCGGCGCTGCTTGGCGCCGCACAGGTTCAGGCCCAGGCCAAGGAACAGTTCTTCCCGGTGCTGTCGTACCGTACCGGCGCGTACGCGCCCAACGGGATCCCGTTCGCCAACGGCTACGTGGATTACCTGAAACTGATCGACGCGCGCGACGGCGGCATCAACGGCGTCAAAATCACTTTCGAAGAGTGCGAGACCGGCTACGCTACCGACCGGGGGGTCGAGTGCTATGAGCGCCTGAAGGGCAAGGGGCCGACCGGCGCCACGGCTTTCCACCCGCTGTCCACCGGCATCACCTTCGCGCTTACCGACAAGTCGTTCACCGACCATATTCCGATCATCACCACGGGTTATGGCCGCGCGGATTCGGTGGACGGCGCGGTGTTCGGCTGGAATTTCCCGCTCGGCGGGACGTACTGGGACGCAGCGGACATGCTGGTGCAGGAAGTCGGCAAGAAGGAAGGCGGGCTGGACAAGCTCAAAGGCAAGAAGATCGCGCTCGTGTATCACGATTCGCCTTATGGCAAGGAGCCGATCGCGCTGCTTGAGGAGCGCGCCAAGATGCACGGATTCCAGCTGCTGCTTCTGCCGGTAACCCATCCTGGCGTGGAGCAGAAGGCTACCTGGCTGCAGATCCGGCAGCAACGTCCGGACTATGTTTTCCTGTGGGGCTGGGGCGTCATGAATTCCACGGCCATCAAGGAAGCGGTTGCCACCGGCTACCCGCGCGAAAAGATGTACGGCGTATGGTGGTCGGGCGCGGAGCCCGACGTCGTGCCCGCGGGCGACGGCGCCAAGGGGTACAACGCGCTCGTGTTTCTTGCGCCTGCCGGAATGGGCCAGGTTCACAAGGACATAATCAAGTACGTCTACGACAAGGGGCAGGGCACAGGCAAGAAGGAGGAGGTCGGCGAAGTGCTCTACAACCGCGGATTGGCCGCGGCGATGGTCACCGTCGAAGCGGTGCGCAAGGCCCAGGTGAACTACGGGAAAAAGCCGCTGACGGGGATGCAGGTGCGCTGGGGGCTGGAGAACCTGTCGATCGATCAGGCGATGATCAAGAAACTCGGCTTTGAGGGCTTCATGACGCCAGTGAGTACCAGCTGCGTAAACCATGCCGGCGAAGCGCAGGCGCAGATCGAGACCTGGGACGGCAAGAAGTGGCAGGTGCATCCCGGCGTGCTTCACGCCGACAATGCCATCATCAAGCCGATGATCCGGGCTTCCGCTGAGAAATACGCGACCGAAAAGAAGATCACCAAGCGCGACTGCGGCAAGGAATCCGGCTGAGCGCCGAAGGGTAAAAAAGCACAGGCAGAGGCGGCGCCGGTCAGACCCGGCGCCGCTTTTTTTGCGAGGAATACATGTCCGCAGCCGCGACGATGCTCAGCGTGAACGGCATCGAGGTGATCTACAACCACGTCATTCTCGTGCTGAAGGGGGTGTCCCTGACGGTACGCGAGGGCGCGATCGTCGCGCTGTTGGGGGCCAACGGCGCCGGCAAGACCACCACGCTGCGCGCGGTCTCCAACCTGCTCAAAGGCGAGCGCGGCGAGGTTACCAAGGGTTACATCGAGTACCTCGGCGAGCGCATCGAAGACCTGACTCCGTCGGAACTGGTCAAACGCGGCGTGGTGCAGGTGATGGAGGGCAGGCATTGCTTCGCCCACCTGACGGTGGAGGAAAACCTGCTTACCGGCGCCTATACCCGCAGTGGCGCGGAGACGCGCGAGGGCCTGGAACGCGTGTACGGGTATTTTCCGCGCCTGAAGCAGCGCCGGTCGTCGCAGTCGGGCTACACCTCCGGCGGCGAACAGCAGATGACCGCTATCGGCCGTGCCCTGATGGCGCGCCCGAAGATGATCCTGCTGGATGAGCCGTCAATGGGCCTCGCGCCGCAGCTGGTCGAAGAGATCTTCGGCATCGTCAAGGAACTGAACCTCAAGGAAAAGGTGAGCTTCCTGCTCGCAGAGCAGAACACCAGCGTCGCGCTGCGCTTCGCCGACTACGGCTACATCCTCGAGAATGGCCGCGTCGTGATGGATGGCGAGGGCGCGTCCCTGGCGCAGAACGAGGACGTGAAGGAGTTTTACCTCGGCCTGTCCTCGGGCGACCGCAGGAGCTTTCGCGACGTGAAGTCCTACCGCCGCCGCAAACGCTGGCTTTGAAGAAACCACCCGCCGCGTTCTACGACAAGCTCGAGAGCCGCGCGCCAAAGCAGCGCGAAGCGGCGCTCATGGCGGCGCTGCCCAGGCTGGTCGCACACGCAAAGCGGCGCGCGCCGGGATTTGGCCGCATCCTGGAAAAGATCGATCCAGCCCGCGTCAATTCGAGAAAAGCGCTTGCCGCGCTGCCGGTCACGCGCAAATCCGACCTGGGCGAGCTGCAGGCGAAGCAACGTCCGCTCGGCGGCCTGAACGCGACGCCGGTGGCGAAGCTGGCGAAAATCTTCATGTCGCCGGGTCCGATCTACGAACCCGAGGGCCGCGGCAGGAACTGGTGGCGCACGGCGCGCGCGCTCCATGCCGGGGGCTTTCGCGCCGGCGACCTGGTCGCCAATACCTTCGCCTATCACTTCACGCCCGCGGGATCGATGCTCGAATCGGGCGCGCTGGCGATCGGCTGCACCGTGGTGCCGGCCGGCACCGGGCAGACCGAACTGCAGATCGCAGCGATCCGCGATCTGGGTATCGGCGGCTATATCGGCACGCCTTCGTTTCTCAAGCTGATCGTGGAGAAGGCGGAGCAGACGAACACCGACATTTCATCGCTCAGGAAGGCGCACGTGGGCGCCGAGTACCTGCCGCCCGCCCTGCGCCAGGCCATGCTTGCACGCGGCATCCGTGTCGCGCAGAGCTACGGTTCGGCCGACCTCGGCTCGATCGCCTACGAATCGTTCGCGCCCGACGGTTCCGTCAACGAGGGTATGATCCTCGACGAAGGCGTGCTGCTCGAGATCGTGCGCCCGGGCACCGGCGATCCGGTACCGGCGGGCGAGGTCGGCGAGGTCGTGATCACCACCTTCAACCGCGACTACCCGCTGCTGCGCTTCGGCACCGGCGACCTGTCCGCGGTGCTGTCCGGCGCGAGCCCCTGCGGGCGCACCAACACGCGCATCCGCGGCTGGATGGGGCGCGCCGACCAGAGTACCAAGGTGCGCGCCATGTTCGTCACGCCAAGGCAGGTGAACGAGATCGTGCGCAGGCATCCGGAAATCCTCAAGGCCCGGCTGGTCGTCGAGGGCGAAGCCGGCAATGACCGCATGACCCTGAAATGCGAGGTGAAGAACCCCCCGGACGGCCTGGTGGCGGCGGTGGTCGCCTCGATTCGCGACTTCACGAAATTGCGCGGCGAGACCGTGCTGGTGGAACCCGGTACCTTGCCGAACGACGGCAAAGTGATCGAAGATGCGAGGAAATACAACTGAGAGGAGGCACTATGAAACGGCTGTTGCTCGTCATTGCGGTACTGATGCTTTCCGCCTGCGCCACGCCGCCTGCCACGCCCAGCGGCAAGACCGAAGTATGGTGGCTCGGACAGGCGGCCTTCCGCATCACTACGCCGGGCGGCAAGGTGATCGTGATCGATCCGTGGATCACCTCCAATCCGAAGACGCCGGCGCAGTTCAAGAATCTCGACGCGCTCGGCAAAGTCGACCTGATCCTGGTGACGCACGGGCATTTCGATCACGTGGCCGATGCGCCTGCGCTGGCACTGAAGAACAACGCGGTGGTCTACGGTCCGGCGGGCCTGAACCAGGTGTGGACGACGCTGGGGGTGCTGCCGGCGAACCTGTCGCAGCGCTTCGGCAAGGGCGGGACCATCACGCCGTGGGGCGCCGACAGCGTGAAGATCACCGCCGTGCACGCGGAGCATTCGTCGGAAATCATCTGGAAGAATCCGGCAACCGGGAAGGACGAGAGCCACATCGGCGGCGAGCCGGTCGGCTTCATCATCGAGCTGGAGGATGGCTTCAAGATCTACCACATGGGCGACACCGGGCCGTTCGGCGACATGAAGTTCATCGGCGAGTACTACAAGCCGGACCTGGTCCTGATCCCGATCGGCGGACATTTCGTGATGGATCCCAAGGCCGCGGCCTATGCCACCAACGAGTGGCTCAAGCCCAGGTTCGCGATCCCGATCCACTACGGGACCATTCCGCAGCTCAAGGGCACGCCCGAGGAGTACCTGAAGGCGCTCGGCAACACGCCGACCAAAGTCATGGTGCTGCAGCCCGGAGACAAGACGATGTTCTAGTTTTTTCTGGCGGCGATGGCGCGCCCGGCCTTGGAGCCGGGTTCTCGCTTGAGGCAGGACGAGATCCAGGCGCCGATCTCGACCACCTTGTCCAGGTCAATGCCGGTCTCGATGCCGAGACCCTCGAGCATGTAGAGCACGTCCTCGGTAGCGACATTGCCGGACGCGCCCTTGGCGTAGGGGCAACCGCCCAGCCCGGACACTGAGGAATCGAAGGTCGCGACGCCCAGTTCGAGCGAGGCATAGATGTTGGCAAGCGCCTGGCCGTAGGTGTCGTGGTAGTGGCCGGCCAGCTTTTCCGCCGGCACGCGCTGCATGCAGGCTTCGATCATCGCCTGCGTCTTCTTCGGCGTGCCGGCGCCGATGGTGTCGCCGAGCGATACCTCGTAGCAGCCCATGTCATAGAGCGCGCCCGCGACCTGCGCGACTTTCGCCGGCCTTACCTCGCCCTCATAGGGGCAGGCAACGACGCAGGAGATGTAGCCCCGTACCTTGACGTCCGACTTCCTGGCCGCCTCCACGACCGGCCGGAACCGCTCCAGCGATTCCGCGATCGAGCAGTTGATGTTCTTTTTCGAAAAGGCCTCGGAAGCGGCACCGAAGACCGCGACCTCCGTCGCGCCCGCGGCTTTGGCGGCCTCGAAACCTTTCAGGTTCGGCGTCAGCACCGGGTAGGAGACGCCGGGCTTCCGGCGGATGCGCTCAAGGACTTCGGTATGGTCCGCCATCTGGGGAATCCATTTCGGCGACACGAAGGCGGTCGCCTCGACCGAGCGGATGCCTGCATCGGCCAGGCGCTCGATCAATTCGAGCTTGATGGCGGTCGGCACTTCGCTCTTCTCGTTCTGCAGCCCGTCGCGCGGGCCGACTTCGACGATGCGCACCCGGCGAGGCAGCGTCATGAGCCCTCCAATTTGAGCAATTCTGCTCCCTCGTTCACCTGGTCGCCCGCCTTGAAATGTATTTCCACCACGCGCCCGTCATGCGGCGCGGCAATGGTGTGCTCCATCTTCATCGCTTCCAGAATGACCAGCGGCGCGCCTTTGGCGACCCGCGCGCCGGCCGCGACCAGCACCTGAAGCACCTTGCCGGGCATCGGCGCGGCAAGCGTGCCGATGGCGCCGTCGGGATCCGGCGCCGTCTGCGCGCTCTGCAGTTTCAGCACCCGGTGGCCGCCGTCGCGGAACAAATGCCAGTCGGCGCCATCGCGCACCGCGCGGACGCTAAACGAAGCATCTCCCAATGTCACGTGTAATGCGCCGTCTCCCGCGCGGCCGGCGAGCGCGTAGTCGCGGCCGTCCACCGAAAGGCGGTAGCCGTCCGGCGCGAAATGAATCTGGACTTTGCAGCTGCCGTCGCCCTGGACGAACTCGAGTTCATGGTGCGAGCCGAGATTTAGCCGCCAGCCGTCGACGCGGTCCCAGGGCGAATGCGGATCGCCGGAGGCCTTGGCTGCTGCCGCCGCCTGCGCTTCCTCCGCAAGCAGTTCGGCGAACGCGGCGGCTGCGAATTCCTCGTCGCTCGCGCCGGCATCGGCGGGGAACAGTTCCGCGCGGCTGCGCTCGATCAGGCCGGTGTCCAGATCGGCCGACGAAAAAGCCTTGCTCGCCACCGTGCGCGCGAGGAACTCCACGTTGGTCGAGACACCGACGATCTCGTAGGCGGCAAGCGCGGCGCGCATCCGGCCCAGCGCGATGTTTCGGTCCTCGCCCCAGACGATCAGCTTGGCGATCATCGGGTCGTAATGCGGCGTGATGGCGTCGCCCTGGCGTACGCCAGAGTCCACGCGCACGCTTCCACGCTGTTCTTCCGGTGCGCGCAGGTGCCGCAGGGTTCCGGTTGAGGGTAGGAACCCCTTGGCCGGATTCTCGGCATAGATACGGGCTTCGATCGCATGGCCGCGGAAGGCGAGTTCCTTCTGCTTAGACGGCAGCGGCTCTCCGGCCGCCACCGCCAGCTGCCATTTCACCAGGTCCAGGCCGGTGATCATCTCGGTCACAGGGTGTTCCACTTGCAGGCGGGTATTCATCTCCATGAAATAGAAAGTCCCGTCCTGCGAGGCGATGAATTCCACCGTGCCCGCGCCCGTGTACTTGATCGACTTGGCCGCGGCCACCGCCGCCTCGCCCATCTGCCGGCGGCGCTGCTCGCTCAAACCTGGGGCCGGGGCTTCTTCCAATACCTTCTGGTGGCGGCGCTGCACCGAGCAGTCGCGCTCGAAGAGATGGACGACATTGCCCCGCGTGTCGCCGAACACCTGGACTTCGATGTGGCGCGGCCGGTCGAGATACTTCTCGATCAGCACGCGGTCGTCGCCGAAAGAGGATTTCGCCTCGCGCTTGGCCGACTCGAGCGCGGCGGCGAAGGCCTTGGCATCCGCCACCACGCGCATGCCCTTGCCGCCGCCGCCCGCCGAGGCCTTGACCAGCACCGGGTAGCCGATCTTGCCGGCCTCTTTCTGCAGGAAGACGGGATCCTGGTCCTCGCCGTGGTAGCCGGGCACCAGCGGCACGCCGGCTTTTTCCATCAGCCGCTTGGCCGCCGATTTGTCGCCCATCGCGGCGATCGCCTCGGGCGTCGGGCCGATGAAGACGATCCCCGCCTTGGCGCAGGCCGCGGCGAAGTCCTCGTTCTCGGAGAGAAAGCCGTAGCCGGGATGGATCGCTTCGGCGCCGGTATCGCGCGCCGCGGCAAGAATGGCCGCCATGTTCAGGTAGCTGCCGCGCGCCGCGGGCGGGCCGATGCGCCGCGCCTCGTCGGCGAGCGCGACGTGGCGCGCTTCCCGGTCGGCATCCGAATACACCGCCACGGTGCGGATGCCCAAGTCGCGCGCGGCGGCGATGACGCGGCAGGCGATTTCGCCGCGGTTGGCGACCAGGATCTTGCGGAACACGCTACTTTTTCTTCCGCGGCGGCTTGACGCGCACCGTTTCGAACTGCTTCACCCAATTGGGCTTGCGTTTCTCGAGGAAGGAGGCGATGCCCTCCCGGCCTTCCGGCGAGACGCGGATTTCCGCGATGCGCTTCGCCGTGTCGGAGATCATGGCGTCGTCGGCGGGACCCGCGGACACGGCGCGGATCAGGTCCTTGATCTTGGCGTGAGCCTCGCGCCCGCCGAGCACGAGGTGGCCGAGCAGCGCATTGACCGCGCCGTCGAGTTCTTCCGGCGGGGAAATATCCGCCAGCAGGCGCATGCGATAGGCCTCGCCGGCGTCGATTACTTCCCCTGTGAGAAAGTAGCGCCGCGCGAGGCGCTCGCCCATGGCGCGAACCACGTAGGGGCTGATGGTGGCGGGGGAGAGGCCGAGTCTCACCTCGGTGAGGCAGAACTCCGCGTGCTGCGAGCCGATCGCGATGTCGCAGGCCGCGACCAGGCCGACGCCGCCGGCATAGGCGGGGCCGTGCACGCGCGCGACGGTGGGCTTGGACATGCGGTCGAGCGCCTTGAGCATTTCCGCCAGCGCATTGGCGTCCTTGAGGTTGTCGTCGTAGCCGTAGCCGGCCATGCGCTTCATCCAGTTCAGGTCGGCGCCGGCGCAGAACGCGGAGCCCGCGCCCGCGAGCACTACTGCACGAACCGTTTCATCTCTTTCCAGCTCTAAAAATGTTTTTGTCAAATTCGAAATCAAAACATCGTCAAAGGCATTGCGTACCTCCGGGCGGTTGAGCGTCACGATGGCGACGAGGTTGCGCTTCTCTACGATCAGGTTTTCTGCCATGGCTCTCCGTTACATCCTGAATACGCCGAACTTGGTTTCCTCGATCGGCGCGTTTAGCGACGCCGAGATCGCCAGGCCGAACAGCCTGCGCATGTCCGCGGGGTCCACCACGCCGTCGTCCCACAGCCGCGCGCTGGCGTAATACGGGTGCCCCTGGCGCTCGTACTGCTCGCGGATCGGCGCCTTGAATCTGTCTTCGTCTTCCTTCGACTTGAAGTCGCCCCTTACGGTTGCGAGCACGCTAGCGGCCTGCTCGCCGCCCAGCACCGAGATGCGAGCGTTCGGCCACATCCAGAGGAAACGCGGCGAGTAGGCCCGCCCGCACATGCCGTAATTTCCCGCGCCGTAGGAGCCGCCGATGATGGCGGTGAACTTCGGCACCTTCGCGGTGGCCACCGCGGTGACCATCTTGGCGCCGTCCTTGGCGATGCCGCCCGCCTCGTACTTGCGGCCGACCATGTAGCCGGTGATGTTCTGCAGGAAGAGCAGCGGGATGCCGCGCTGGCAGGCGAGCTCGATGAAATGCGTCGCCTTGAGGGACGATTCCGAGAACAGCACGCCGTTGTTGGCGAGGATCGCCACCGGGTAGCCGTGCAGGTGCGCGAACCCAGTCACCAGCGTGGTGCCGTAGTTGGCCTTGAATTCGTCCAGCTCGGAGCCGTCGACGATGCGGGCGATGATTTCGCGCACGTCGTAGGGCTTGCGCGCCTCTGCGGGAATGACGCCGTACAGTTCCTCGGCGGGATAGATGGGTTCTCTGGGTGTTTGTATCTTTAAATTTATTTTTTTACTGAAATTCAGATTCGCGACGATCCTTCGCAGGATGGCGAGCGCATGCGCGTCGTTGAGCGCGTAGTGGTCCGAGACTCCCGAGATGCGCGTATGCACCTCGGCGCCGCCGAGGTCCTCGGCGCTGACGATTTCGCCGGTGGCCGCCTTCACGATCGGCGGGCCGCCGAGGAAGATCGTGCCCTGGCCCTTGACGATGATGGATTCATCCGACATCGCGGGCACGTAGGCGCCGCCCGCGGTGCAGGAGCCCATCACGCAGGCGAGCTGCGGGATTCCGGCGGCGGACAGATTCGCCTGGTTGTAGAAGATGCGGCCGAAATGCTCGCGGTCGGGAAACACCTCGTCCTGGTTCGGCAGGTTGGCGCCGCCCGAATCGACCAGATAAATACAGGGCAGCCGGTTTTGCGCCGCGATCTCCTGCATGCGCAGGTGCTTTTTCACCGTCATCGGGAAATAGGTGCCGCCCTTGACGGTGGCATCGTTGGCGACGATGGCGCATTCGCGTCCCGAGATGCGTCCGATCCCGGTGATGATCCCGGCGCCCGGCGCCTCGTCGCCGTACATGCCGAAGGCGGCAAGCTGGCCGATTTCGAGGAACGGCGAGCCGGGGTCGAGCAGCGAGCGCACGCGCTCGCGCGGCAGCAGCTTGCCGCGCGAAACGTGGCGCTGGCGCGATGCCTCGTCGCCGCCAAGCGTGACGCGCCCGACCTTGTCGCGCAGGTCCGCGACCAGCGATTTCATGCGCGCGGCGTTGGCGTGGAATTCCGCCGAGCGCGGGTTGAGCTGACTCTTGATGACGGCCATCAGGATTAGTGGGTCAAATGCGGGCGTAAGTCACGGTATGGTGGGTGAAGATCCTGCCGCGGCGGTCATGGCACTCGGCCGTGCCGTAGATGATGCGCTTGCCGAGCTTGAGGACACGGGCTGTGCAGTACACGGTCTCGCGGCGCGCGGCGTTCAGGAACGCGGTATTGAGTTCAGAAGTCACGGCATCATGCTCGATGCCGATGTGCCGCTTGATCGCCAGCCACATGGCGCAATCCGCCGCCGCCATGAAGGCCGGCCCGTTCACCGTGCCGCCGGGCCGCTCGAAGGCGCGGCGGAAAGGCATCGCGATGGTGCACTCCTCGTTCGTCACCGACAGCAGCTTCAGCCCGTAGCCGCCGACAAAGCGCGAGCGCCCGAGCAGTTTTTGCAGCGCGGCCTTGCCGGCGTTCATGCAAGTTCGATGGCCATCGCCGTGGCTTCGCCGCCGCCGATGCAAAGCGACGCCACGCCGCGCTTGCCGCCGCGCTTGCGCAGCGCGCCGATCAGGGTCACGAGGATGCGCGCGCCCGATGCGCCGATCGGGTGGCCGAGCGCGCAGGCGCCGCCGTGCACGTTCACCTTGTCGTGCGGCAGCCGGTGTTCCTTCATCGCGGCCATGGCGACCACCGCGAAGGCCTCGTTGATTTCATAGAGGTCGACCCCGTCCGCGGACCAGCCGGTACGTTCGAAGAGCCTGCGGATCGCGCCCACCGGCGCGGTGGTGAACAGCCCCGGCGCCTGGGCGTGCGTTGAATGGCCGATAATGGTCGCGAGCGGCGCGAGGCCGCGCTGCTCGGCCGTCGAGCGGCGCATCAGCACCAGCGCCGCGGCGCCATCGGAGATGGAGGATGAGTTCGCCGCCGTCACCGTGCCGTCCTTGCGGAACGCCGGTTTGAGCGTCGGAATTTTGTCCAGGTTCGCCTTGAACGGCTGCTCGTCCATCTCGATGAACTTCTGCTCCTTGCCGGATTTGATGGCGAGGGGCGTGATCTCCCAGGCAAATGAGCCGTCGCTATTGGCTTGCTTCGCCCTCTTCAAAGATTGAATCGCAAAGTCGTCCTGCGACTCGCGGGAAAACCTGTATGACCCGGCGCACTCCTCGGCGAAGGTGCCCATCAGCCGGCCCTTTTCGTACGCGTCCTCCAGGCCGTCGCAGAACATGTGATCGATCACCTGGCCGTGGCCCATGCGCAGTCCCGCGCGTGCCTTGGGAAGCAGGTAAGGCGCGTTGGTCATCGACTCCATCCCGCCCGCCACGACAATTTCACAGGAATGGGAAACCAAGGCATCGTGCGCCAGCATCGCGGCCTTCATGCCCGAGCCGCACATCTTGTTGACCGTGGTGCAGCCGGTGGACAGCGCCAGTCCCGCGCCGAGAGCCGCCTGGCGCGCGGGCGCCTGGCCCTGGCCTGCGGGCAACACGCAGCCCATCAGGACCTCCTGCACGTCTTCCGGTTTCAGCTTTGCGCGCTCCACGACCGCGCGGATCGCGGCGGCGCCCAGTTCGGGCGCGGCGAAACCCTTGAGTTCGCCCTGGAACGCGCCCATCGGCGTGCGGGCGGCGGAAACGATGACTATGGGGTCGGTTGGCATGACTCTCTCCTTGGCGATGCCGCAGTTATACAGGCGCTCACGGCCGCGACCCTTCGCGCGTGCAGTCGAGATCGCGCAGCAGCCCGTCATCCAGGCCGTAGATCCAGCCGTGCACGGCGAGCGGCCGGCCGGCCGCCCAAGCGTCCTGGACCACGGTGGCCTCGCAGACGTGCCGCACCTGTTCTACGACGTTCAGTTCGCAAAGCCGCCGCTCACGCGCCGCTGGATCGGCAATCGCACCCAGTTCCGCTGCATGGTTCTCCGATACGTCCTGCACGTGGCGCAGCCAGTTGTCGGCAAGACCGACCTTGTGGCCGTGCAGCGCCGCATGAATGCCGCTGCAGCCGTAGTGGCCGCAGACGATGACGTGACGCACGCGCAGCAGGTCGACCGCGAACTGCAGCACCGACAGGCAGTTCAGGTCGGTGTGCACGACCAGGTTGGCGACGTTGCGATGCACGAACACTTCGCCCGGCGCGAGGCCGGTGATCTGGTTGGCGGGCACCCGGCTGTCCGAGCAGCCGATCCAGAGGAACTCGGGCGCCTGCTGGTGTGCGAGCGCGTTGAAAAAGTCCGGGTCGGCGGCGCGCATGCCTTCCGCCCACGACCGGTTGCGCTTGAACAGGTCGGCGACGTCCGTCATTGCGTCTCCGCAAACAGTTCGCGGCCGATCAGCCAGCGGCGGATTTCGGAGGTGCCGGCGCCGATTTCGTAGAGCTTGGCGTCGCGCCACAGCCGCCCGGTGGGCGTTTCGTTGATGTAGCCCATGCCGCCCAGCGCCTGGATCGCTTCGCCCGCCATCCAGGTCGCTTTTTCGGCCGCGTACAGGATCGCGCCGGCGGCGTCCTTGCGCGTGGTCTCGCCACGGTCGAGCGCCTGTCCAACCGCGTAGACGTAGGCGCGGCAGGCGGAATAGGTGGCGTACATGTCGGCGAGCTTGCCCTGCATCAGCTGGAATTCGCCGATCGGCTGGCCGAACTGCTTTCTTTCATGCACGTAGGGAAGCACTGCGTCGAGGCAGGCGCCCATGATGCCGAGCGGACCGCCGGCGAGCACCGCGCGCTCGTAGTCCAGTCCCGACATCAGCACTTTCACGCCTTTGCCTTCCTCGCCGAGCACGTTCTCTGCCGGCACCTCGCAATCCCGGAACACGAGCTCGCAGGTGTTGGATCCGCGCATGCCCAGCTTGTCGAGTTTTTGCGCGGTGCCGAAGCCCTTCATGCCTTTCTCGATGATGAAGGCGGTGATGCCTTCGCCCTTTCCATAAATAACCAGCACATCGGCGTCGGGCCCGTTCGTGATCCACATCTTGTTGCCGTTCAGGACGTAGCGGTCTCCGCGTCTTTCGGCCTTCAATCTCATTCCGACTACGTCCGATCCCGCGCCGGGCTCCGACATGGCCAAAGCGCCGACGTGTTCGCCGGAAATCAGCCTGGGCAGGTATTTCCTGCGCTGCGCGCCGCTGCCGTTCCTGCGGATCTGGTTCACGCACAGGTTGGAGTGCGCGCCATAGGAAAGGCCTACCGAGGCCGAGGCGCGGCTGATTTCCTCCATGGCGACGATGTGCGCGAGATAGCCCATCTGCGTGCCGCCGTATTCCTCCTCGACCGTGATGCCGAGCAGGCCCAGGTGGCCGAACTTCTGCCACAGGTCCGGCGGAAACTGGTTGCTGGCGTCGATCTGCGCGGCGCGCGTGGCGATCTCCACCGCCGCGAAGTCGCGCACGGTGGCGCGCAGCATGTCGACGGTTTCGCCGTGCGCGAAGCGGAGAAAGGGATAGTCCATGGCCGGGTCGAGGGAAATCCGCTACGTTACTTGACGTTTACGTAAACGTCAATCCCGCCCAAGCTGCCGGCGGATCTTTTTCTCGAAGACCTCGAGCTCGGTGAGCTGTGCCTGGATATCCATGCGCTGCTGCTGCAGGCTTGCCTTGTGGGATTCCAGCACCGCGAGGAAGCGCTTGAGCTGCGGCCGCTCGTCGCGCCCGGGCTCGTACATGTCGATCAGCTCGCGGATCTCCGACAGCGTGAGTCCCAGGCGCTTGCCGCGCAGCGTGAGTTTGAGCCGCGTGCGGTCGCGCGGCGAGTAGATGCGGCGTTGCCCGGCGCGCCTGGGAGCCAGCAGCCCGTGATCCTCGTAGAAACGGATCGCGCGCGGCGTGACGTCGAATTCGGTCGCCAGCTCGCCGATGGAAAACTCGCCGCGTTCCTTTTCGCTTTGCTGCATGGTAGGGTGCAGAGATTCTACCGCGTGGCCGCTCTCGACTATCCGTTTCCGAATCCGCCCGCGCCGGGCACCACGACCGAGGTCGCCCCCGGTGTGCACTGGCTGCGCATGGCGCTGCCGTTCCAGCTCGACCACATCAACCTGTGGATGCTGGAAGACGGAACGAAGGAAAACCCGTGCTGGCTGCTTGTCGATACCGGCCTGGGCAACGAACCCACGCGGGCATTGTGGGACAGGATTTTCTCGGAAAAAATCGGCGGCAGGCCGGTGAAGCGCGTGCTGGTGACGCACTACCACCCCGATCACGCAGGCAACGCAGCCTGGCTGTGCAAGCGCGCGGGCGCCGAGTTGTGGATGACGCGCGGCGAATATCTCACGGTGCACGCGGCGCGCCACGGCGCCGCCGGCTATTCGCCCGAGGCGCAGAAGGAGTTGTTCCGCGCCAACGGGTTGGATGTGGCGCAGACCAATGCATTGCTGGCGCGCGGCGGCCTCTACAAGACGATGGTGCCGGATTTTCCGTTCTCGCATCGCAGGATATTCGGCGAAGAATCCATCGCGGTCGGCGGCCGCGGCTGGAAGGTGATGCTCGGCTACGGCCATGCGCCCGAGCATGTTTCACTGCATTGCGAGGCGCTGAACGTGCTCATCTCGGGCGACATGCTGCTGCCGCGCATCTCGACCAATGTCGCGGTGCGGCCGATCGATCCGCGGTCGAATCCGCTGCGCCTGTTCCTCGAATCCATCCGGCGCTACCTTGCCTTGCCGCAGGATGTTTTCGTCCTGCCCTCCCACGGCCTGCCGTTCCGCGGCGCGCATGCGCGCATCGCTCAGCTGGAAGCGCACCATGCGGAGCGGCTCGCGGAGCTCAAGGCATACTGCGCCGCGTCGCCGCGCGCCGCCGCCGAGGTGCTGGAAGTGCTGTTCCGGCGCAAGCTCGACACCAGCCAGATTTTCTTCGCCATGGGCGAGGCGATCGCGCACCTGCACTATCTGCACTATGAAGGGCAGCTCGCGCGGGCGGTGGGCTCCGACGGCGTGGCGCGCTTCGCGCCGGGCTAGGCGAGGGGGAGCCATGGACGGCAGGCTGAAACCGCTGAATCCCGAAGAGACCGCGCACGTGCTGCAGGAAGTGGCCGAACGTTCGGCGCGGATATTCGCCGACTTCGCGGCGAAACATTCCGCTTCGGGCGACGAACTGGGCCTCGCCAAGGCGTACATGGACCTGTACGCGAAGATGCTCTCCAATCCCGCGGCGCTGATCGCGACCTCGGCCAGCCTGATGACCGACTACGTGCAGCTCTGGCAGTCGAGCTGGATGAAACTGATGGGCGTGGCGACGGCGCCGGTGGCAGTGCCCGCCAAGGGCGACGGCCGCTTCAAGGACGACGACTGGAACTCCAATTTCCTGTTCGACTACATCAAGCAGTCCTACCTCATCACCGCGCGCCACATCCAGCATGCGGTGGCGGAGGTCGAGGGCCTGCCGGCCGAGTCCGAAAGGAAGGTCGCGTTCTTTACCCGCCAGTATGTCGATGCGCTCGCGCCTTCCAACTTCGCGCTCACCAACCCGCAGGTGCTGCGGGAGACGGTGGCGAGCGGCGGCCAGAACCTGCTCAAGGGGCTCGACAACCTGCTCGGCGACATCGAGAAAGGCGGCATCAGCATGACCGACGAGAAGGCCTTTCAGCTCGGCCGGAACGTCGCCACCACGCCGGGCAAGGTCGTTTTTCAGACCGAGCTCATGCAACTGATCCAGTTCCTGCCGACGACGCCGCAGGCCTACAAGACCCCGCTCGTCGTCATTCCGCCGTGGATCAACAAGTACTACATCCTCGATCTGCGCGAGAAGAACTCCTTCATCAAGTACGCGCTGGACCAGGGCCACAGCGTATTCGTGCTTTCCTGGGTGAACCCGGACGCGCGCCTGGCGCAGATGGGATTCGAGGATTACATGAAGCAGGGCCCGCTTGCGGCGCTCGATGCCGTGGCGAAGGCGACCGGCGAGCGCAAGGTCAATTTCATCGGCTACTGCCTGGGC
Organism: Burkholderiales bacterium; assembly: GCA_035308765.1. Classification (GTDB taxonomy): domain Bacteria; phylum Pseudomonadota; class Gammaproteobacteria; order Burkholderiales; family SG8-39; genus RBG-16-66-20. The sequence goes on along the minus strand of DATGGA010000034.1, from coordinate 23,716 downwards.
GGCACCTTGCTCGGCGCGACGCTGGCGTATCTGACCGCGAAAGGCGAAGACCGCGTCGCCTGCGCCACTTTCTTCGTCAGCCTGCTGGATTTTTCAGCGCCCGGCGAACTGGGCGTGTTCATCGACGAGGCGCAGGTCGGCAGCCTCGAGAAGAAAATGAACGAGCGCGGCTACCTCGAAGGCTCGGAAATGGCCACGACCTTCAACCTGCTGCGCGCCAACGACCTGGTGTGGTCCTTCGTCATCAACAACTACTTGATGGGCAAGGACCCGTTCCCGTTCGACCTGCTTTACTGGAATTCTGACGCGACGCGGATGCCGGCGCGCATGCACAGCTTCTATCTCAGGAACATGTACCTGAAGAACCTGCTCGGCGTGCCGGGCGGCATCACGCTCGAAGGCGTGCCCATCGACCTCTCCACGGTCAGGGTGCCGTCGTATTTCATTTCCACCGCCGAGGACCACATCGCGCCCTGGAAGACCACCTACAAGGGCTCGAAGTATCTGGGCGGCGACGTGCGCTTCGTGCTCGGCGGCTCGGGCCACATCGCGGGCATCGTCAATCCGCCGTCGGCGAAGAAGTACCAATACTGGACCAATGAAGCCCGGCCCGAATCGGCGGATGACTGGTTTAAGGCCGCGACGCAGCACCCGGGGTCGTGGTGGGAAGACTGGCGGGCCTGGATGGACGAGCGTAACGGGGGCGAGAAAGTTGCAGCGAGAACCCCCGCGCATCCCCTGGAGGATGCGCCGGGCAGCTACGTCATGCTGCGGCTGAAGTCGGCCAGGTAGCGCCGGCCGCGCGATCGCGCGGCGGATCCGCGGGTTATTTCCTGGCGGCGAGGTTCTTGCGCACGATGCCGATCAGGGCATCCGCAGTCGCGAGCATGCCTTCGTGCGAGCCGCTCTGCTCGGCGCTTATCGTGTAGCGGCCCTGCACCATGAGCGCGGGCGTGCCGTCGATGGCGGAGGCCTTGGTCAGCTGGGAAGCGCGGAGCAGCTTGCTCTGGACGCCGAATGATTTCATCGTGTCGTCGAATTTCTTCGGATCGAGCCCGTTTTTGGTCAGCCACTCCGCGAGCGCGGCCGGATTGTCGGTCCTCAGGTGGTCCTTGTGGATCGCGTCGAAAAAAGGGCGGTGCAGCTTGTCGAGCACGCCCAGCGCCTCGAACGTGTAGAAGATTCCGCCGTCCAGCGCCCAGCGTGTGTTGAACACCGCGGGGATCCTGCGGAAGTAGGCATCGGCCGGAAGTTTCGGCACCCAGGCCTCGATCGCGGGCTCGAGGTTGTAGCAGTGGATGCAGCCGTACCAGAAAAACTCTGCGACCTCGATCTTGCCCGGGATTTCAGTGGGCAGATCGCTCCTCAGCACGGTGTAGCCCGGGTTCGCTCCGCCTTGCTGGGCGCGGAGCGCCAGGGGCCAGGGCGCGAGGCCGGCGGCAATGGCGGCAATCAGGGTGCGGCGTGACTGCTTCATGAAGGGTCTTTCCGGGATTCTTCTTAGTTGTCTTTGGCGGCGACGTCTTTCAGTTTGACAAGGTTCGCCTCGATTCCGTTCTGCGACAGCGTCCGGCGCACCCGGTTCAGGTCCTCGAGCGTCGTATACGGCCCGAGCCGGACGCGGTACCAGGTTCCCTTGTCGGGCAGGGTGGTCGACTCGACGTTCGATTCGAAGCCCAGGATGGCGATTTTCGCCTTCTGGTTGTCGGCATCGGCGGGGTTCTGGAACGAACCCGCCTGGATGAAATAGACGCCCCTGGCTTCCGGCTGGCCCTTGCTGCCGCCCTTGGACGCATCCTTCAGTTCCTTCTCCGTGACCGGCTCTTCGCCGCCGGGCAGGATTTTGTAGAAGTCGAACCTGGGCTTGTCGGTTTTGTCGCCTTCCCTGGCGCCGCCCTGCGGCATGCCCGCGACGGCCGGCGGCTTGGCCGCGTCGCCTTTCGCATCCTTGGTTTCAGCGGGCCTGGACTTGCCGATGAAGGGCAGCGGCGTCTTGTTCAGGTAGAAGGCCACGCCCAGCGCGATCCCCAGACCGAGCAGCAGGCCGATGAATATGCCGAGCATCAGTCCGCCGCCGGAGCGGCTGGGCGCACTGGAGCGTGCGGAATATTTTGCGGCTTTGGCCATTACATTTTCTCCGGCGCGCTGACGCCGAGGAGCGCGAGGCCATTTGCCAGCGTCTGCCGGACCGCCGAGCATAGAGCGAGCCGCGCGACGCGCAAGGCCTCATCCTCGACCAGGATGCGCTCGGCATTATAGTAGCTGTGGAATTCGCCTGCGAGGGCGCGCAGGTAGAACGCGACCGCGTGCGGCGCCAGTTCCTCGGCCGCGGCGCGCAGCATCCCGGGGAATTCGGACAGGCGCTGCGCGAGCTGGAGCTCTTTCTCGTTTTTCAGGGGTGCCAGGTCCGCGCTGCTCAGCGCCGCCGGATCGCCGCCCCACTGCTGCAGCAGGCTGCGGACGCGCGCGTGGGCGTACTGCACGTAGTACACCGGGTTTTCCTCACTCTTCGCGAGCGCGAGATCGACGTCGAAGGTGAATTCGGTGTCGGCCTTGCGCGATACGAGGAAAAACCGCACCGCGTCCCGGCCCACCCAGTCGATCAGGTCCCTGACGGTGACGTAGGAACCCGCGCGTTTCGAGATCTTCACCTCGGCGCCGCCGCGCATCACCTTCACCAGGCTGTGCAGCACGTAGTCCGGGTAGCCCTTCGGGATGCCCATGCCCAGCGCCTGCAGCCCGGCACGCACGCGCGTCACGGTGCTGTGGTGGTCGGTGCCCTGCACATCGATCACCTTGGTGAAGCCGCGCTGCCACTTTGTGACGTGATAGGCGACGTCCGGCACGAAGTAGGTGTAGCCGCCGTCCGACTTGCGCACCACGCGATCCTTGTCGTCGCCGTAGTCGGTGGTGCGCAGCCACAGCGCGCCGTCCTTCTCGTAGGTTTTGCCGCTGGCGACCAGGCCTTTGACGGTGGCGTCCACCTTGCCGTCGGTGTACAGGCTCGATTCCAGGTAGTAGACGTCGAATGTCACGCCGAAGGCCTGCAGGTCGGCGTCCTGCTCCTTCCTGAGGTAGGCCACCGCGCGCTTGCGGATGGCATCGAGATCGTCCGCGGCGGCGATTTCCTTCGCGATGTCCGCGATGTACTCCCCGGCATAACCGTCGGCGGGCCAGCCGGCGGCGCCGGGCTCGATCCCCTTCGCGCGCGCCTGCACCGACAGCGCGAGGTTCTGGATCTGCGCGCCGGCATCGTTGTAGTAGAACTCGCGCGTCACCGCATGGCCCTGCGCTTCGAGCAGCGCGGCGAGCGCATCGCCCAGCGCCGCCTGCCTGCCGTGCCCGACGTGCAGCGGCCCGGTGGGATTGGCCGAGACGAACTCGACCATGATCTTCCCGGTTTTTTTCGCTGCAGCGTGTCCATACTTGGAGCCTCGCGCGAAAACTTGCGCGATTGCGCCTAATTTCGTGCCTTGCTTCAGACGGGCATTGAGAAATCCGGCGCCCGCAAGCTCAAGCGGCTCCCACATGGCGGAACTCGCGATTGCCTGGGCGGTTGCCTGTCGAACCTCCTCCGCAATGGTGCGCGGAGGCTTGCCCAGTTGCTTCGCGAGCTGCAAAGCGACGGTGCAGGAGAAATCTCCGTGCTCGGGGTGCCTGGGCTTCTCGAGCTTCACTATAAAGTCGAGGATGCCGGGAGCGACTTTCTTTACCCCTTCAGTCAGGATTTGTTCGAGTACCGTTTTCGGATCGGAAACCATCGGAAGAGGGCGCGAATTATAAACCGCTGACCGGTCAGGAACGCGCTTGCGCGTTAGTCAAACTCGATCGGATCGACGTCGAGATGCCAGCGCACGCCGCTGGAAGTGGAGGCGGGCAGCGCTGCGGACCAGGCGCGCAGGAATTCCTGCAGCGCGGGGCGCGAGGCCGACTGCAGCAGCAGTTGCGCCCGCTCGACATCGGCGCGCCGCGTGATCACGTGCGGCACCGGGTCGTAGACCTGTATTTCCTCGGGCACCGGCATCAGCCGCGCCGCGGTTTTGAGGAAATCCATCGCCGCCTCGAGCTTGCCGGCTTCGGCGCGCAGCGCCGCTTCATGGACGAACGGCGGAAAGCCGGCGGCCTCGCGCTCGGCGAGCTGCGATTCGGCGAACCCGGCGTAATCGTGGCGCATCAGCGCCTGGAACATCGGGTGCCCGGGATAGCGCGTCTGCACCAGCACTTCGCCGGGCTGCTCGCGGCGGCCGGAGCGGCCGCCGACCTGGGCGAGCGTGGCGAACAGGCGCTCGGCGGAGCGATAGTCGGTCGAAACGAGCGCGCTGTCGGCGTTCAGCACGCAGACCAGCGTCAGGTTCGGGAAATCGTGGCCCTTGGCGAGTAGCTGCGTGCCTACCAGGATGTCGCCGTCGCCCCGTCCGACGCCTTCGAGCGCAGCCGCCATCGCCGTGCGTTTTCTGGCGCTGTCGCGGTCGACACGTAGGACGCGCGCCTCCGGAAACAGCGCGGCCAGCGTCTCCTCGACCCGCTGCGTGCCGCGCCCCAGCGGACGCAGGTCGACGTTGCCGCAAGACGGGCAGGCGCGCGGCACTTTCTGTTCCGCGCCGCAGTGGTGGCAGCGCAGGCGCCGGGCGGCAACGTGCGGCGCGTGCAGCACCATGCGCGCGCTACAGCGGGCGCAGCCCGCCGCCCAGCCGCAGGCCTCGCAGGAAAGCACGGGCGCGTAGCCGCGGCGGTTGATGAACACGAGGCTCTGCTCGCCGCGCGCAAGGCGCGCCCGGATGGCTTCGACCACCGGCTTCGCCAGGCCCTGTTCGGCAGCCTCGTTCCGCAGGTCCACGGTGCGAACCACGGGCAGCCTGGATCCGGGAACGGCGCGCTCGGAAAGCGTGAGCAGTTCGTAACGACCTGCCCGGCAGTTAAACCAGGTCTCCAGCGACGGCGTTGCGGTACCGAGCACCACCGGGCAGCCGGCGAGCTTGGCGCGCAGTACCGCCGCGTCGCGGCCCGAGTAGCGCAGGCCCTCCTGCTGTTTGAAGGAGGCGTCGTGTTCCTCGTCCACCACCACCAGCCCGAGGCGGGGCAGGGGCGTCAGCACGGCGAGCCGGGTGCCGAGCACGATCCGGGCGTCGCCGCGCGCAGCGGCCAGCCAGGCGTTCGTGCGCGGGACGTCCTCCAGCGCGCTGTGCAGCATGGCGATCCTGGCGCGGGGAAACGCCTGCCGGAAACGCGTCTCCAGTTGCGGCGTGAGGCCGATCTCAGGCACGAGCACCAGCGCCTGGCCGCCGCGCGCGAGTACCTGCGCGATCAGTCGCAGGTACACCTCGGTCTTGCCGCTGCCCGTGATGCCATGCAGCAGGAAGGGCTGGAACGAGCCGAGCGCGGCGCCGATGCGCGCGATCGCCAGCGCCTGCGCCGGGTTCGCCTCGTGGCTCTGGACGAAGCGCGGCGCCGCGCCGCTCCCGGCTTCTTCGTCGGGTTTTTTCCGCTTCGGCAAGGGCTTGAGGGAGCGCAGTCTCAGCGGCAATGCGCCGACTACCGTCTCGCCGAGCGGCCGCTGATAGTAGGAGGAAAGAAAGCGCATCTGCTCGAGCCAATCGGCGGACAGCCGCGGCGCGCCGTCCAGCACGCGCACGATGGGCTTCAGCCTGGAGACCGCAACAGAACTGGCGTCGCCGACCTCGACCACGACGCCGACCCGCTGTCGCGCGCCAAAAGGCACCACGACCCGATCGCCGGGTTCGGTAGGTGCGGCGTCATCGGCCAGGTAGTCGAAAAGTTTCGCGACGGGGACTTCGAGCGCGACGCGCAAAACTCTCATCCGGGAAAGTTGATCTTCCGCATCGCGAACATGTCCGTTCTATTTGCGCCACAAGGAAAATTTACCGTCCCCAATTTGCCTGTGGATAAAGCTGTGAATAAAGTTGCCACATTTCCGAAACTTTTCCACAGGACCGGCGCATGGTGCCTGCTATGTGTGCTACCGAACATGTTATTCACTGGGAGATCAGCAGCTTGTGAAATTCTTCAGAGCGCGACGCCCGGGAACGAGGCGATTTCTCCCTCTGGCGTGCCCGTGTGCATAAGTCAGGCTTGCGCCGGCCGGAGTCGTTTACCGTAAGTGTGCACTTCGTCTACAAGGGCTGCGACCGCGTCGATACGCGCATGCGGCGAAATACCATGCCCGAGATTGAAAACGTGTCCCGGTGCTGCTCCGAAGGCGTCCAGCACGCGCCGCGCATGTTCGCGCGCGCGCTCGGGCGCCGCCGCGAGCGCTGCGGGATCGAGATTGCCCTGAAGCGCGACCCTGGCGCCGACTCTGCGGCGCGCATCGCGCGGATCGACGGTCCAGTCGAGGCCCACGGCATCGCAACCGCTGGCCGCAATGCTCTCGAGCCAGCCGCCGCCGCCCTTGGTGAAGACGATGCGGGGCGCTTTTCGCACTTGCGACATCACCTTGCGCATGTAGGACAGGGAAAACTCTTCATATTGCGCCGCGGTGAGGTTGCCGCCCCAGGTATCGAACAGCATCACCACCTGCGCGCCGGCTTCGATCTGCGCGTTCAGGTAATCCGTCACCGCGCGCGCGTTCACTTCCAGGATCCGGTGCAGCAGGTCCGGGCGCGCGTAGAGCATCTCCTTTACCGCGCGCCAGTCGTCGCTGCCCGAGCCTTCGATCATGTAGCAGGCGAGCGTATAAGGGCTGCCCGAAAAGCCGATCAACGGCACCTTGCCGGCGAGCGCCCGCCGGGTTTCCCGTACCGCATCGAGGACGTAGCGCAGTTCCGCCGTCGGGTCGGGCGCGGCCAGGCGCAGGATCGCCGCCTCGCCGCGCAGCGGCCGCTCGAAGCGCGGCCCCTCCCCCTCGGCGAAATACAGGCCGAGGCCCATCGCATCGGGCACCGTGAGAATGTCCGAAAACAGGATCGCCGCATCCAGCGGAAAGCGCTCGAGCGGCTGCAGGGCCACCTGGGTCGCGAGTTCGGGCGTCTTCGCCAGCTTGAGGAAGCTGCCGGCTTTTGTCCGGATCGCGTTGTACTCCGGCAGGTAGCGTCCTGCCTGCCGCATCAGCCAGATCGGCGTGTATTCGGTCGGTTCGCGGGCCAGCGCGCGCAGCAGGATGTCGTTCACCGAACCAGCTTGCCGCAGATGAATTTCCACTCGGCCGCGGTGACCGGCGTGATCGACAGGCGGTTGCCGGGACGCAGCGCCCGCATGTTCTTCAGCGCGGCGTGCGCGTGCAGTTCCGGCAGCGGCACCAGGCGGATTTTCCTGAGCGCGCGCACGTCGACGCAGAACCAGCGCGGCGCCGTGCGCGGGGACTTGGGGTCGTAATAGGGGCTCTTGCGGTCGAATTGCGACGGATCCGGGTAGGCGGCGGAAGCCACCTCGGCCAGGCCTGCGATGCCCGGCTCGGGACAGCTCGAGTGGTAGAACAGCACGCCGTCGCCGATGCGCATCCCGTCGCGCATGAAATTGCGCGCCTGGTAGTTGCGCACCCCGGTCCAGGGCGTGCTGCGCTTGGGTGCCGCGAGCGCATCGTCGATCGAGCACTCGTCGGGCTCGGTTTTCATGAGCCAGGCGTTCATGGTGAGGTCACGCAAACAAGAAAAGTAGTGGAGTCCCCCGCTCGTGCCGGTGGGCCCGGCCTCCGAACCCTGCTCAATCAGGGTGGTCGCGTACCGGCCACATCAGGTTCGTCCGGCGCGCCCGGAGGCGAGGGACGATCACAACAGCGGCACTGGAAGCCGCGACCTGGGGAAGCTATCGGTTCGGAAAATATGGGCCCGGTCGAACACAGCAGGGGACGAAGACTGTTCTAGAACAATTTCTCCTGCTTGGCGAGCGCTTCGTCCAGTTTCGCCTCGATCCCCGAAATTCTACGCTTGGCCAGACCGACATCAAAGCCGTCGCCCAGCTTGGCGGAGAGAAATTCATGCGCGATGTTGAGCGCCGCCATCACCGCGATGCGATCGGCGCCGTTCACCTTGCCTGCTTTCTTGATTTCGCCCATCTTGCCGTCGAGGTAGGCGACGGCTTCCAGCAGCGCCTCGCGCTCGCCGTCCTCGCAGGCAATCTTGTAGTTGCGCCCGAGGATGCTGATTTCGATGGTCTTGGCGTTTTCGGGCATGTCGACTTCGGCTGCGGGGCGGTTCAGTCGGGGATGCGCGCGAGCAGGCTTTCGAGCTTCACCTTGGCGCCCTCGATGCGCTCGTTCAGGCGCTTGGCGTCGTTCTTCGCCGTGGCCAGTTGCTGCCGCAAATCGTGGTTCTCCGCGCGCAATCGCTCGCACAGGCCGACGAACTGCGCGACCTTGGCTTCGAGGGAGTTGAACTCCGCGTCCACGCCGGAACTATGTTGCAAATCTGCTACAGCGTCAAGAAATAAGGCCGGGTTCTGCATGTGGTTCCTGATCATGCTGCGGTGCTCTTCCGGGCGCCGGGGATGTGAGGCTCGCCGCCTGTGCATAAGTGCTATCTTTCCCGGATGCTCAAGGACGCGGTTCCGCTCGGCGAGATCGCGCGGGCGCTGGTGATCATGCTGCGCCATCACGGCGACGTGCTGCTGGCCTCGCCCGTGCCGGCCGTATTGAAGGCGCATGCGCCGCGGGCCGAAGTGGATGCGCTGGTCTACGACGATACGGCGCCCATGCTCGAAGGGCATCCGGCGCTCGCGCGGCTGCATGCGGTCGGGCGGAACTGGAAGGACGAAGGTGTCCTGTCCAGGCTCGCGTCGGAAAGGCGGCTCTATGGCGTCTTGCGCGCGCGCCGCTACGATCTCCTCGTTCACCTCACCGAACAGCCGCGAGGCGCCTGGCTCGCCCGCGGCCTGGGCGCGCGTTACAGCGTGGCGCCGGTGGTTCCCGGGCGGGGCCGGGTTTGGGCGCGCAGCTTCACGCATCTATATCCGCTCGCGCGCAATGGCCGCAGGCACAAGGTCGAAACCAATCTGGATGCGCTGCGCCGGATCGGCCTCCAGCCCGGTCTCGACGAACGCCGGACGAAGTTCGTCCCGGGCGCGGCGGCAGAGGCACGCGTAGCGTCGCTGCTTGCGGTCGAAGGGCTGGCGGAGCACGGTTACATCCACATTCATCCGGCATCGCGCTGGAGTTTCAAGTGCTGGCCTGCCGAGCGCAATGCCGAGCTGATCGACCGCCTTTCGTCAAGCCATCGCGTGGTGATTACCGCGGCGCCCGAGCCGGCCGAGATGTCGTTGATCGAAAAAATACTTTCCAGGACAACATCCAAACCCGTGAATCTGGCGGGCAAGCTCTCGATCAAGGAACTGGGCGCGCTGACCGCGCGCGCGCGCCTGTTCGTCGGCGTGGATTCGATGCCGATGCATCTCGCGGCGGCGCTGCGCACGCCCACGGTCGCGCTGTTCGGGCCGAGCGGCGAGCACGAGTGGCGGCCCTGGCAGGTGGCGCACCGCGTGGTCACGACCCAGCATCCCTGCCGGCCCTGCGGCAACGACGGCTGCGGCGGCAGCAAGGTGAGCGAATGCCTGACGACGCTGGAGGTGGATCGGGTACACGCGGCGGTGCAGGAACTCCTCGCCGGGGAGCGTTAGGCGAGTGCGCGTCGCTTTGGTGCGACAACGCTACAACCAGTATGGCGGGGCCGAGCGTTTCATCGCGCGTTCGCTGCCGGCGCTGGAACGCGCGGGCGCGGAAATGACGCTTATCTCGCGCCGCGCCGAAGGCTGGGGCGCGCGCAACTTCATCGCCGTGGATCCGTTCTACGTCGGCAATGCCTGGCGCGACGCATCCTTCGCGAGCGCGGCGCGGAGGGCCTGGGAGGCGGGCGGCTTCGACCTGGTGCAGTCGCACGAGCGCATCGCGGGCTGCGATCTTTACCGCGCGGGGGACGGCGTGCACGCGGAATGGCTCGCCATCCGGCGCGCCGCCGCCGGCGTCTTCGAACGCATCGGCATCGCGCTGAGCCCGCATCATCATTACGTCTGCGCCGCCGAACGCGAGATGTTCGGGCATCCGCGCCTGCGCGGCGTGATCTGCAACTCCGCCATGGTGCGCGACGAAATCCTGCGTCGCTTCCGCGTCGCTCCGCAGAAACTGCACCTGATATACAACGGCGTCGACCTGGAGCACTTCCACCCGCGGCATCGCGCCGCGCTGCGGCCCGCCGCGCGCGCCGGACTGGGCCTCGGCGAAGGCGACGCCCTGTTCCTGTTCGTCGGTTCCGGATTCGCGCGCAAGGGGCTGGATGCCGCGATCGCGGCGCTCGCCGCCTGCGGCGAGCCGTCGTTCCGGCTGGCGGCGGCGGGACGCGACCGCCACGCGGCGCGCTTCGCCGCGCTGGCCTCCTCGCACGGCCTGGGCGGCCGGGTCCGGCTGCTGGGCGGACGCGAAGACGTGCGGCCGCTTTACGCGGCGGCAGATTGCTTTATCCTTCCGACACGCTACGACCCTTTTCCGAGCACTGCGCTGGAGGCGCTGGCGATGGGATTGCCCGCGATCGTCGGCCGGCGCAGCGGCGCGGCCGAAGTCCTGCGGCAGGGGCAGGGCGGCTGGATCTGCGAGCCCGGCGACGTCGCCGGGCTGGCGCAGCTGATGCGCGAGGCGGCGCGCGCTGCGCGCATTGAAACCACGGGCGCCGCCGCGCGCGCCACGGCCGAAGGCTACGGAATCGACGACATGGCTCGCAGACTCACCGCACTGTACTCGACCCTCGCATGAGCGCATCGCGCGACTGGGGCCTGTACAAGCGCCTGCTGTCCTATGTGCGCCCGCACGCCAGGGTGTTCGCCCTCGCGGTGCTCGGCATGATCGGCGCCGCGGCCACCGAGCCGCTGTTTCCCGCGCTGATCAAGCCGCTGCTCGACCGCGGCTTCGTCGCCGGCAGCCAGCCGACGCTCTCGCCCTCCATGTTCGCGTTCGCGATCGTCGGCATCTTCATCGTGCGCGGCGCGCTGTCGTTCAGCTCTTCCTATTTCCTCGCCTGGGTGTCCAACCGCGTGGTGCTGGACATGCGCGCGGCCATGTTCGCGCGGCTGGTGCGCCTGCCGGCGAAATTCTTCGACGACCACAGTTCGGGGACCATACTCTCCAAGGTCGCCTACGACGTCGGCGGCGTGACTTCCGCCGCGACCTCGGTGCTCACCGTGGTCCTGCAGGATTCGGTCCGCGTCATCGGGCTGCTCGGCTGGATGATGTTCATCAGCTGGAAGATGACGCTGATCGCCGTCGCCATCGGGCCGCCGATCGCGCTGTTCGTGCGCCTCCTGTCGCGCCGGCTGCGCAGCATGGCGCGCCAGGCGCAGCATTCGATGGGCGACCTCGCGCACGTGCTCGAGGAAACCATCGAATGCCACAAGGTGGTCAAGGTGTTCGGCGGCCAGGACTACGAGTCGCGCCGCTTCGAGCGCGCCAACCAGCGCCTGCGCGGCTTCAACATGCGCCAGACGGTGCCCGCCGCGCTCTCCACGCCGGTCACGCACCTGCTCGCGGCGGCCGCGCTGGCGATCATCGTCTACATCGCGATGCAGGAGTCGCTGGCCGCGCGCGCGACGATGGGCGAATTCGCCTCCTTCCTCACCGCCATGCTGATGCTGCTCGCGCCGCTCAAGCACCTGACGGAGATCAGCGCGCCGCTGCAGCGCGGCCTCGCGGCCGCCGAAAGCGTGTTCGAAATGGTCGACGCGCCGATCGAGGAGGACAAGGGCACGCACGAGCTCGCGCGCGCGCGCGGCGAGATCGAGTTCCAGAACGTCGGCTTCACCTACCCGACGCGCAACGAACCGGCGCTTTCCTCGGTGAGCCTCGTGGTCCGGCCCGGGGAGACGGTGGCGCTGGTGGGCAGTTCCGGCGGCGGCAAGACGACGCTGGTCAACCTGCTGCCGCGCTTCTACTCGCCGCTGTCGGGGCGCATCCTGCTCGACGGCCACGACATCCAGCAGCTCAGGCTGGAGAGCCTGCGCGCGAACCTCGCGCTGGTGTCGCAGGAAGTGGTGCTGTTCAACGACACGATCCGCGCCAACATCGCCTACGGCGGCATGGGCGGGGCGAGCGACGCCGAAGTGGCCGCCGCGGCCGAGGCGGCGCACGCGATCGAGTTCATCCGCGAGATGCCGCAGGGCCTGGAGACGCTGATCGGCGAGAACGGCATGCGCCTCTCCGGCGGCCAGCGCCAGCGCCTCGCCATCGCGCGCGCGCTGCTGAAGAACGCGCCGGTGCTGATCCTGGACGAGGCCACCTCGGCGCTCGATTCCGAATCCGAACGCTTGGTGCAGGATGCGCTGGAAACCCTGATGCGCGGGCGCAGCACGATCGTGATCGCGCACCGCCTGTCCACGATCGAGCGCGCCGACCGCATCGTGGTGCTCGACCGCGGGCGGATCACGCAGTCGGGCACGCACGCCGAGCTGATGGCGCGCGGCGGCGACTATGAAAGGCTGTACCGGATCCAGTTCGCCGCGAACGATGTGAAGGCCGCCGTCTAGCCATGCGGCCGCTGCGCATCGTCCACACCGAGTCCTCGCTCGGCTGGGGCGGGCAGGAAATCCGCATCCTGTCGGAAGCGCAAGGCCTGATCCGGCGCGGCCACGACGTAAAGCTGCTGTGCCCGCCGCAGGCGCGCATCTTCGCCGAAGCCGCGAACTGGGGGGTGCCGGCGATCGCGCTGCCGATCGACCGCAAGCGGCCGGTGGGCCTGGGCGCGCTGCACCACTGGTTCGGCGCCAATATCAGCGACATCGTCAACACTCACAGCTCGACCGATTCCTGGCTCGCGGCGCTGGTGCAGGTCGCGCTCGGGCGTCCGACGCGCATCGTGCGCACGCGGCACATTTCGGCGCCGGTGCCGCGCGGGCCGCTGTCGCGCTGGCTCTACATGCGCGCCGCGGCGCACGTCGTCACCACCGGCGAAGCGTTGAAGCGGCAGATGGTGGAGCGCAACGGCTTTCGCGCTTCGCGCATCGAATCGGTCCCCACCGGCATCGACGCGGGGCGCTTTCGTCCCGGCGAACGCAAGGCGTCGCGCGCGCGCTTCGGGCTGCCGCAGGACAAGACGCTGGTCGGCATCGTCGCCACGCTGCGCAGCTGGAAGGGGCATGCCTTCCTCATCGACGCGATGACCCGGCTGCCGGAACACATCGAATTGGTGATCGTCGGCGACGGGCCGCAGCGCGCGGCGCTCGAGCAGAAAATCGCGGCGCTGGGCCTGCAGCGGAGGGTGCGCATGCAGGGCCAGCAGGCGGACGTGCTGCCGTGGCTGCGCGCGCTGGACATCTTCGCCTTGCCCTCGTACGCGAACGAAGGCGTGCCGCAGGCGCTGGTGCAGGCGATGCTGGTCGAGCTTGCCTGCGTGACCACAAGCGTCGGCGGCATGCCGGAGCTGGCCGAACACGAACGCACCGCGCTCGTGGTGCCTGCGCGCGATGTCGACGCGCTGGCGGCAGCGATCGGGCGCTTCGCGGGCGACGAAGGCATGCGCCGCGAGCTGGGCGAGGCGGCGCGCAAGCACTGCGTCGAGGGCTATTCGTACGAACGCATGCTGGATCGCATGGAAACGATCTACCGGAATGTCTCTGGAATCTTCCAGTAGATTAGGGGGCCGCCTCAGGGTGCTGCCGCGCGCGCTGGCGCGGCGCTTCCTCCGCATGCAGCGGCGCGAGCGGCCCGCCGCGCCGCGCCGCATCCTGATCGCCCATCATCTCCTCGCGGGCGACGTGCTGATGCTGACGCCGCTGCTCGCTAAGCTGCGCGAGCGCCACCCCGACGCAGACGTCGCGATGACGGTGCGCCGCGCCGTCGCGCCGCTCTATGCCGGGCGGCCCTACGGCGTGCGCGCGCTCGTCTACGAACCGCGCGAGGCGTCGACGCTGGATGCGCTGTTCGACGAGCCGGGATTCGATCTGGCGTTCGTGCCCGGGGACAACCGCTACAGCTGGCTCGCGGCGGCGGCGGGCGCGCGCTGGATCGTGGCGTTCTCGGGCGACCGCCCGGAGTACAAGAGCTGGCCGGTGGACGAACAGAGGCCCTACAGCGAGACGCCGGCCGCATGGGGCGACATGGTCGCGGCTCTCGCCGACGGTGCGCCGCCTGCCGCCTACCGGCCGCGGGACTGGCCTGCGCCGCCTTGCGCGCCGTTCGATGCGCCCGCGGGACGGTACGCGGTGCTGCACGTCGAAGCGAGCACGCCCCTCAAGCACTGGGAGGAAGCGAAATGGCTGTCCCTGGCGGAAAAACTTTCCGCAAAGGGCGTTCGGCCCGTGTGGAGCGCGGGACCGGCGGGCGGCGCGCTGCTGCGGCGCATCGATCCCGCGGCGCGCTTTGCGGCGCTTGGCCAGCGCCTGGATCTCGCGCAGCTCTGGCACCTGGTGGCGGGCGCCGCGCTGCTCGTGTGCCCGGACACCAGCGTGATGCACATCGGGCGGCTCGCCGGCACGCCTACGGTGGCGCTGTTCGGGCCGAGTTCGGCCGCGCTGTTCGGCCCGGGCGAATTCTGGCGCGAGGCTCCCTACCGCGCGCTCACCATCGCGGATTTTCCCTGCCGCGACCAGCGGCGCCTGTTCAAGCGCGAGATCGCCTGGATCCGGCGCTGCCAGCGCACGCCGGCCGAATGCGCCGCGCCGCGCTGCATGCACGCGATCGGCGCCGATGCCGTGGCGCAGGCGGCGCTCGGGCTGCTCTGATGGCGAAGGTGCTGCTGAATTTCCGCGGCGGCTTTGCCGGGCTGCGCGAGGGCTTCGAGGCGCTGGGGCACGAAGTGATCGAGAACCAGTGGACGCCGGACGCCGCCGCGCTCGCGGGCGCCGCGCTGTGCGTGGCGGATTTTGTCGACGGCGCGAGAAAAGTGCGGCGCACGCTGGGCCTGAAAAAACGCCTGGCGGGCGCGCGCGTCCCGTTCGTCGCATTGAATCGCGACGCGCCGTTCAACCGGGGCATCCATGCCGCCCGTCTCGCCGTGATGGCGTGGCTGAAGCCGTTCGACGGCTATGCCTCCCATTCGATGCAGGGCGCGGAAAATTTTTCCGCCAGGACGCTCTATTGTCCCAATGCGGCGCGCGAAACGGTTTACCGGGTGACGGACGCCGAACTGGCCGCGATGCGCGATCCAGGCCGATTTCGCTGGGACGTTTCCTTCTTCGGCAACCTCGATGCGCATCGCTACCGGGAGCATGCGAGGCGGGTGGAGTTTCTTCATGTCCTCGCCGCACAGCTGGAAAAAACGGACCTGAAAATTCTCTTCCGCGACAGCGCCGGCATGACAGAAGTCGAGCAACTCGAAATCATCCGCGGCAGCCGGATCAACCTGTCCACCTTCGCCGGCTGCGATGCGGGCGCGGAGCCGAGCTGGGGCCTGCCCGAACGCTGCTACGGCGTGCCGGCCTGCGGCGGCTTCCTGCTGTCCGACAGGCGCCGGCACGCGCCGCAGGACTTCGCGGACGACGAGCGAGCCGAGTATGACGGCCTGGAGAATTGCGTTTCCGGGATCCGTCATTTCCTGGCGCGCTTCGACGAGGCGCGCGGCATCGCCGAGCGCGCGCGGGCGCGCGTCGCGCGCGACCACGGCTACCGGAACCGCGCCCGGCGGCTGCTAGACTTCGCCCGCCATGCTGGCTGAACCGAAGAAGGTCCGCTTCCCGGTCGAGATCGGCTTGTTGCTTATATTTTGCATCGCCTTGCCGCTTGTCGAGGCGCCGAAATATATTTCGTTATTTCTCTATTTCCTGACCTGGACCGTGAATCGAGTCCGAACGGGAACGCTCCGGCGCGGATGGTGCATGTGGGATACGCTGGTCATCTTCTGGATTGGCTCGTCCTACCTGGCCGCATGCTTTCCCGGACTGAGTGGCGCGGCATGGTCTAAGACGGGCGACGTGGCAGCGGAAGCGCTGCTCCTCTGGCTGGTCATGCGGGCCGGTTACTCTGAAAGGGAATTGCGCTGGGTGCTTGGCGCGCTGGTCGTTTCAACTGTCGTCGGCCTGGTGCAGGGGTATTGGCGCATCTGGAGCGGCGCTGGCAAGACCGGCCTGCTGCAGCTCTATTCGGTTGGCCAGGTGAACCACACGGCGATTTATATCGCGATCATGCTCGGGGTATGCGCGAGCTGGCTTTTTGCGCGCGGGCGGGGATGGAGCCCGGGCCGCAATGTAGTTGCGCTCGCCGTCGTAGCGCTTATGCTCGCTTCCCTCGCGGCAACGATAAGCCGCGCCGCGGTGGTGGTCGGATTGCTGTTGCTGCTCATTCTTGCCGCGGCGTGGTGGCCGCGCTGGCGCGTGCCTCTTGCCGCAAGCGTGGTCGCCATCGTTGTCACCGCGGCGATTTTGATCGGCTTCGACGCAGGAGTCGTGCGAAAGCAAGTCGAATATGCCGCCACCCAGAATAACTCTTTGTCTTTTCGCGATGGAATCTGGCGCATGGGGATGGCGGCGTGGGAGAAGTACCCATGGTTCGGCGTCGGCAAGGACAATTACGGGCTGATTTCGCACGAGCGCGTCCGTGAATGGCGCAGCGAGGCGGGCAAGGATTTCGATGCGGCGCTATATGTACGTCAGCCCCACGCGCACAATCTGTACGTGAATACGCTCGCCGAGCGCGGCGTGGTCGGCTTTGTCGGGCTGGCGGCGTTATTGCTCGCATGGCTTGCGGCGCTGGTGTGGCGTCGGCCGCGTCCCGGCGCAAGTGATTTCGCGTGGCTCGCCTGGGGAAGCGCAGCAAGCGCCTGGATCGTCACCGCCGGGATCGGTTTGGTGAACACCACGTTTCATCACGAGCATGGACTTCTGGCCGTGCTCCTCCTGGGTCTATGGCTGTCGACGCTGCCCGCACACCGCGCTTCCTGATCATTCGCCGCGACAACGTCGGCGACCTGGTATGCACGACGCCGTTGCTGGAATCGATGCGCGCACGGTTGCCACACGCGTGGCTGGGCGCGCTGGTGACTACGTACAACGCCGAAGTCCTTGCCCGCAACCCCGCGCTGGACGAAATATTCATTTACGAGAAGCTGAAGCACCGCACGGGCGGTCTGATCGCCCACGTCAGGAGCCGGCTCGGGCAGATGTCGCGGCTGCGGCAGCAGAAGCTCGACTGCGTGCTGGTGCCGGCGCCCGCGCCGCAATCGCTGAGGATCGCGCGCAGCCTGCGGCCGGGGGAGGTGCTCGCTGCGCCAGTGAAATTCCCCGCAGGAATGCACGAGGTCGAGCGCACGTTCGCGCTGGGGAGGCCGCTGGGCATGAGCGGAGCGCCGGGGCCGCTGCGGATTTTTCCGGACCCCAAGGAAGTGCGGGAACTCGGGCAGCGCATCGGCGCCGGGCCGTTCACCATCGTGCATATCAGCGCGCGGCGGCCGGCGCAACGCTGGCCGCTGGAGCGCTACGCCGCGCTCGCCGCGCAATTGTCGAAGCAGGGCCCGGTGCTGCTGCTGTGGGCGCCGGGCTCGAAAGACAACCCGGGCCATCCCGGCGACGACGAGGCGGCGGCCGAGATTCTGCGCCGCGCGGCGAGCCGGGCGGTGATCCCGCTGCCGACGCCGGACCTGAAGACGCTGATCGCGGCGTTGTCGCTCGCCGGCCGCGTCATCTGCCCTGACGGCGGTGCGATGCACCTCGCTGCCGCGCTCGGTAAGCCAGTGGTGGCTCTCTTTGGCGACTCTCCGGTACAACGCTGGCGGCCCTGGGGTGTGCCCTATCGAGTGGTGCGGCCTGAATCCCGCGACCTTGCCGACCTGCCGATCGAGCCCGTGCTGGAAGCGTTTCGGGCGCTTGCCTGATTCCATGCGCGTCGTCGTTACAGGTGCCTCCGGATTTGTCGGCCATGCGCTGGTACCCGAATTACGCGCTCGCGGACACCACGTGGTGGCGCTGGACCGCGCGGCGATTGGCGATCTCGCCGGATTCACGGGCTGGCCGGGCCTGCTCGCTGGACAAGACGCGGTGGTGCACCTGGCAGCTCTCGCGCATTCCCGTCAAGTAGATGAGTCGCGCCTGCAGGCGGTAAATGTCGCCGCGGCGCTCGCGCTCGGCAAGGCCGCCGCCGCGGCCGGCGTAAAAATGCTGCAAATGAGTTCGGTGAAGGTGCTGGGCGAAGAGACACCGGGACCTGCCTTCGACGATTCGAGTCCACCTGCGCCGCAGGACGCCTATGGGCGGGCAAAGGCCGAGGCGGAGGCGGCCTTGCGCGCCGTTCCCGGTCTCGCGCTCACCGTGCTGCGCCCACCGCTCATCTATGGGCCGGGTGTGAAGGCAAATTTCCGGCTGTTGCTGCGCGCCGTTGCGCGCGGCTGGCCGCTGCCCTTTGCAAGCATCAGGAACCGGCGCAGTTTCATCTATGCCGGCAATCTGGCCAGCGCCGCGGTTCGCTGCCTCGAAGCTCAGGGTGCGGCGGGAAGGATTTTCTGCGTAACGGATGGCGAGCCGTTGTCGACACCGGATCTGTGCCGTGCAATCGGTACTGCGCTTGGCCGGCCGGCGCGGTTGTTTCATTTTCCTCCCGCTCTGCTGGAGTTTGCGCCGCCCGCCAAAAAACTGACGCGATCCCTCGCGATCGATGGCAGTGCGATACGCAGCGCGCTGGACTGGAATCCACCCTATAGCTTCTCGGAGTCAATGCGGCTCACGGCTGCGCAGATAAAATAAGCGCATGCACTATCTGCCTGCGCTCGCGGCGTTCGCGGTATCGTTTGGTTTCCTGTGGGCCCTGCTCTCGCAGCCTGCGCGGCGTCTGCTGCTCGATCGACCAAACGCGCGCTCGCTGCATCAGCGGCCGGTGCCGCGCAGCGGCGGCCTTGCAATTGCGGCGGGCGTCGCGGCGGGCGCTGCCGTCACGACGCACGCTGTCGGCATCGCCCTTGGCATCGCGTTGGGCCTTGCGGCCATTTCGCTCGCGGACGACCTCTTTACCTTGCCTACACTGGTACGGCTCGCCGCGCACGTTGTTGCGGCCGGCGCAATCGTGGGAACCCTGTTCGGCGTCTCCAACTCGTTGCAATTCGTGCTACTTACGCTTGCCATAGCCTGGTACGCGAATCTGTACAACTTCATGGACGGCTCCGACGGGCTTGCAGGTGGAATGGCCGTGTTCGGGTTCGGTGCTTATGCCTGGGCTGCTCACCAGGCCGGCAATGCCCCGCTTGCCGAAACCAGCGGCAGCATCGCCGCCGCTTCATTTGCATTCTTATTGGTGAATTTCCATCCCGCCCGGCTCTTCATGGGCGACGCCGGCTCGGTGCCGCTCGGCTTCCTCGCCGGCGCGCTGGGCGTGCTGGGCTGGCGCGACGGCACTTGGCCTTTGTGGTTCCCGATTCTCGTATTCGCGCCGTTCGTGTGCGATGCCACGCTTACTCTCTTGAAGCGTCTGCTGCGCGGCGAGCGAGTCTGGGAAGCGCATAAAGAGCACTACTACCAGCGGCTGGTACGCATGGGATTCGGGCATCGCGGCGCGGCATGGATCGAGTACGCGGTGATGGCAGGATGTGCCGCAGCCGCGTTGTCGGTTCGCGCGGCCGGCTCTGAAATTCAGGCTAGTGCGCTGAGTGCCGCGGTGCTTGTCCTGGCCGCGATCGCGGTCTGGATCGATGTCCGCTGGGCACGCTGGTCCCGTGCACATCGCGATTCGGGGGGCGCAGCCGCGTGAGGGCTCCGCAAAATCTCGTCCGGGCTTCGCTTGCGTTTACGCACGATGTCGTTGCCTCCGGCGTGGCCTGGCTGGTGGCGTACTGGCTGCGTTTCAATCTGCAAGTGCCGCCGGAGTTCTTGAAGACCGCGCTGGAAACGCTTCCGTGGGTGATGGCGGTAAACGCGCTGCTGTTTTGGCGCCTCGGCCTCTACCGGGGCTTATGGCGGTACGCGAGTCTTCCGGATCTGCAGAAAATCCTGATTGCGGTGTTCGTTGCCTCGCTCGGCTCGCCCGCGCTGTTCCTGCTCGCCGCACCCGTGCCGCCGGTTCCGCGGTCGGTGTTCCTGTTCGCGCCGCTGCTGCTGATCGGCGCCATGAGCGGCAGCCGGCTGCTCTACCGCGCCTGGAAAGAGGGGCGGTTGCTCGGCATCGTGCGGCACCCGGAAGCCAACCCGGTGATCGTCCTTGGCGCAGGGGCGTCCGCATCGGTGTTGCTGCGCGACCTCTCAAGCAGCAGTCAGTGGCGCGTGGTCGCGCTGCTGGACGACGACGCGCGCAAGCATGGCGGCGCCATCCACGACGTCAAGATCCTGGGCGCGCTGGAGCGCGTGGGCGAGGTCGCGCAGCGCATGGGCGTGACGCAGGCGATCATCGCCATGCCCGGTGCCGCCCACTCGGCGCGCAAGCGCGCGCTCGATCTCTGCCAGGCCGCCGGGTTGCGCGTCATGACCGTGCCGGCCTACGCCGACATCATGTCGGGCAAGGTCAGCGTATCGCAGCTGCGCGAAGTAGAGCTGGATGACCTTCTCGGGCGCGATCCGGTCCAGTTGGACGATATGCTGATGAGCGGGTTCCTCAAAGGGAAAACGGTGCTCGTCACCGGTGCCGGGGGCTCAATCGGCTCCGAACTGTGCCGGCAGGTCGCGCGCTTTTCGCCCGCGCGCCTGGTTCTGTTCGAGAATTCCGAGTACGCGCTCTATTCCATCGCGCAGGAGTTTCGCGACAACCGCCCGGAGATTGCCGTCTTCGCTGCGATCGGTGACGCGAAGGACGAAGCGCGAGTGGGGGAAATATTCAGAAGCCACGCGCCGGAGGTGGTTTTTCACGCCGCGGCCTATAAGCACGTGCCATTGATGGAAACGGAGAATGCGCTGCAGGCCGTCGCCAACAACGCGCTCTCCACGATCGTTACCGCGCGTGCGGCGCAGAATTGCGGCGCAAAGACCTATGTGCTGATCTCGACCGACAAGGCGGTGCACCCGACCAACGTGATGGGCGCATCCAAGCGGCTCGCGGAAATGCTTTGCCAGGCGCTGCAGCCGCGCGCCGCTACCCGGTTCGTCATGGTGCGCTTCGGCAACGTGCTGGGTTCCACCGGCAGCGTGATCCCGCGCTTTCGCGAGCAGATCGCGCGCGGCGGGCCGGTGACCGTGACGCACCCGGACATCGAGCGCTACTTCATGTCGATCCCGGAAGCCGTGCAGCTCGTGCTGCAGGCGGCGCAGCTGGGCAATGGCGGCGAGATATTCGTCCTCGACATGGGTGAGCCGGTGAAGATCGCCGACCTCGCGCGCCAGATGATCCGGCTTTCGGGCTTCAGCGAGCAGGACGTTCGCATCGAGTTTACCGGTCTGCGGCCGGGCGAGAAGCTGTTCGAGGAGGTGCTGATGGATGACGAGACCACGCTGTCGACGCCGCACCCGAAACTGCGCATCGCCCAGGCTCGCGCTCCACTGGCAGAAGGTTTGCCCGAGGAGGTCCTGGCGTGGCTGCAGTCCGCCTCTGCCACCGGCGCGGCCCCCGAAGCCGTTCGCGCCCGCCTCAGGGCATGGATCCAGGAGTACGCGCCCTCGCAGTGAGATAATCGCCGGATGCTTCTGGTCACCGGCGGCGCAGGCTTCATCGGCGCCAATTTCGTGTTGTCGACGGTTGCCGCCACGGGTGAGGCGATCGTCAATCTCGACAAGCTGACCTACGCCGGCAATCTGAAGAATCTGGAATCGCTGGCCGGCGATTCGCGGCATGAATTTGTCAAAGGCGATATCGCGGACCGCGCGCTGGTGCGCCGCCTGCTTGGCCGGCACCGGCCGCGCGCGATCGTGCATTTCGCCGCCGAGAGCCACGTCGACCGCTCGATCGAGGGCCCGGCCGAATTCATCCAGACCAACATCGTGGGAACGTTCAGCCTGCTGGAAGAGGCGCGCGCCTGGTGGAGCGCGCTCCCCGCCGGCGAGAAGGACCGCTTCCGCTTCCTGCACGTCTCTACCGATGAGGTCTACGGCTCGCTCGGGCCCGCGGACCCCGCGTTCACCGAAGCAAGTCCGCATATGCCGAACAGCCCGTATGCGGCATCGAAGGCGGCGTCCGACCACCTCGCGCGCGCCTACCACCATACCTACGGCCTGCCGGTGCTGACCACCAACTGCTCGAACAACTACGGCCCGCGCCAGTTTCCGGAGAAGCTGATCCCGCTCATGATCGCGAACGCGCTGGCGGAAAAACCGCTGCCGGTCTACGGCGACGGCCTAAATGTGCGCGACTGGCTCTACGTGCTGGACCATTGCGAGGCGATCCGCGCCGTGCTGGAGAAAGGCCGCGCGGGGGAGACCTACAATATCGGCGGTGCAAGCGAAAGGACCAACATCGAAGTGGTGAAGATGCTGTGCGCGCTGCTCGATGAAGGGCGGCCGCGCAAAAGCGGGCGCTACACGGACCTGATCGCGCTGGTGCAGGACCGGCCCGGCCACGACCGCCGCTACGCGATGGACAGCGCGAAAATCGAGCGCGAGCTCGGCTGGCGGCCGCGGGAAAATTTCGAATCCGGGATGCGCAAGACCGTGGACTGGTACCTTGGGAAAAAATAAATCCGGCGGCGGGCGAGCGCTGATCACGGGCGTCACCGGCCAGGACGGCGCCTACCTGGCCCGGCTGCTGCTGGACAAGGGCTACAAGGTCTGCGGCCTGGTGGCCCGTCGCGGCAGCGATGCGTTGTGGCGCCTGAGGGAGCAGGGGGTCGATGCGGACGTGGCGCTGCTCATGGGCGACGTCACCGACATGTCATCGCTGCTGCGCGCGATAGAGCAGGCCGAACCCACCGAGTTCTACAACCTGGCGGCGCAGAGTTTCGTCGACAAGTCCTGGGACCTGCCCTCGGTCACGACGCAGGTATCCGGCATGGCGGTGACCAACGTGCTCGAGGCGATCCGCTGCACGGACCCGAAGATCCGTTTCTACCAGGCGACCTCCAGCGAAGTCTTCGGCCGCGTGCAGGCGCCGGTGCAGGACGAATCCACGCCCTTCCACCCGCGCAGTCCCTACGGCGTGGCGAAGGCTTTTGCGCACTGGCTCACGGTGAACTACCGCGAGAGCCACGGCATGCACGCTTCCAGCGGCATCCTCTTCAACCACGAATCACCCCTCAGGGGCCTGGAGTTCGTCACGCGCAAAATCAGCGTCGGCGTGGCGCGCATCAAGCTCGAGCGCCAGGACAAGCTGCGGCTCGGCAACCTCGACGCGAAGCGCGACTGGGGTTTCGCCGGCGACTACGTCGAAGCCATGTGGCGCATGCTGCAGCAGGAGGCGGCGGACGACTACGTGATCGCGACCGGACGCAATGCCTCGGTGCGCGACTTCTGCCGCATCGCTTTCGCCCATGCCGGGCTGGACTACGAGCGCCATGTCGAAGTGGACCCGGCGCTGTTCCGCCGCGCCGAAATAGACACGGTGCTCGGCAGCGCCGCGAAGGCGAAAGCCAGGCTCGGCTGGTCGCCCAGGACGAGCCTGGAGCAGCTGGTGGCTATGATGGTGGACGCCGACCTCGCGCGGCTCGAGAAAGGGGTCATCTCGTGAAGGGAATCATCCTGGCCGGCGGTTCCGGAACCCGCCTCTACCCGGCGACGCTCGCGGTCTCCAAGCAACTGCTGCCCGTGTACGACAAGCCGATGATCTACTACCCGCTGAGCGTGCTGCTGCTCGCGGGCATCCGCGAGATCCTGATCATCAGCACGCCGCAGGACACCCCGCGTTTCGAGCAGCTGCTGGGCGACGGCAGGCGCTGGGGCCTCGACCTGCGGTACGCCGTGCAGGAGAGCCCGGACGGCCTGGCCCAGGCCTTCCTCATCGGCGAGGAGTTCCTGGCCG
>DATGGA010000033.1:0-17289 GCA_035308765.1 Burkholderiales bacterium | reverse complement strand
CACCGCGGCGGCCACCGATATCTTGCCTTCGCTCGAGGAGGCCGAGGCCTTGTTGTTGTCCGCCGAATCCGCCGTCGAAGCCTGCTGCTTGGAATCGCCGACGTTGTTGCTGGTCTGCTCGGTCTTGCCAAAGTCGGACTGCTTCTGCACTTTGTCGTCGACCGAGGCGTCCTCTTTCTCCTTGCCGGTGGCCGGATCGGTCGTCCCCGCGCTGTCGTCCGTGTTGCCGCCGACCGCGCTCGCGGTCGCCGAGGCGCTGCTCGCCGAGGCCCCGTGCGCGAGGAAACTCACCGCTCCGGTGGTGCCCGGCGCGGTGCCCGTAGCGACGATCGCGCGCGCCGTGGTCGCTGTCACCTCATCGTCCACCAATGCCACCGCCACCGCCGCGCCGATCGCCGCCTTCGCTCCCTGGCTGCTGCCCTTGGCGATGGTGCTGGTGGTGGACGTCTGGTCCGCCTGCACCAGCAGGTCGCCGGCGAGCGTCAGCGCCGTCAGGCTCGTCCCGATGCTCGCCGTGGTGCTGTTATCGGACAGCGAGATCGCCACGGATGGCGTGATCGACACCCCGCCGGCCGAGCCCGCCTCGGTCTGCGTCAGCATGTCGAACACGCCATTCGCCTTCAGCGTCACGCTGCCCGGATTGGTCAGGGCCGCGTCGTCCTGGATCTCGGCGGTCGAACGGTTGGCCACCACGTTCACGGCGACCGAGGCGCCGATCCCCACCTTGCCGCCCGTCGCCCCGCCGCCGTCGGCAGGCAAGGCCTTGCCCGTCGTGCTGGTACGGTCGTCGGCGCTCAGGACGACGTCCCCGCCGTTTGCATTGACACTGGCCCCACTCTTGATGAGCGCCTGGCTGGAGGTGTCGGCGATGTTGAGCGCCAGCGAGCCCGCCAGCCCAACCTTGGTGCCGCCCGCGCCCGACTTCGCCTCCGCGTCGAGCGTGTTGGTGGTGTCGCCGCCCGCGCTGGTCATTAACGCCTCGATCGTCACGCCGTGCGCGCTCACCGTCGCGTTGGTCCCGATCGAAGCCTCGTTGGCCGATTTGACCAGGTTCACCGAAACGCCGGCGCCGATTCCGACCGTAGTGGTGCTGCCCACCGCGCTGCCGTCGGTCAGCGCCGTGCCGTCCGTGTTGTTCGACGACGAGAGCTTGAGCAGTCCGGCCGCGGTGATGCTGCCGCTGTCCGGCACCGTCGCCGTAGCGCTGGAAGTCTGCAGGTTGACGGCCACCGCCGCCGCCACCGAAATCTTGCCTTCGCTCGAGGAAGCCGAGGGTTTGCTGGAATCCGAGTCCGCCGTCGAGGCCTGCTGCTTGGAATCGCCGACGTTGTTGCTGGCTTGCGTGGTCTTGCCGAAGTCGGCCTGCTTGCTCACCTTATCGTCGACAGAAGCGTCTTCCTTCGAGGTGCCCGCACTGTCGTCAGTATTGCCGCCCACCGCGCTCGCCGTCGCCGAAGTGCTGCTCGCCGAAGCGCCGTGGGCAAGAAAGCTCACGTTGCCCGCACCGCTGGCGACTATCGCGCGCGAAGTCGTTGCCGTGACCTCGTCATCGACCAGCGCCACCGCCACCGCGGCGCCGATCGCCGCCTTCGCCCCCTGGCTGCTGCCCTTGGCGATCGTGCTCGTAGTCGAGGTTTGATCGGCCTCCACCTGCAGATCGCCCGTCAGCGTCAGCGCCGTCGTGCTCGCGCCGATTTGCGCCGTCGTGCTGTTGTTGGCGAGCGAGATCGCCACCGAGGGCGTGATCGACACGCCACCCGCCGAGCCGGCCTCGGCCTGCGTGAGCATGTCGAACTGGCCGCTTGCCTGGAGGGTCGTGTTGCCCGGGTTGGTCAGCTGCGCCGTGTCCTGGACCTCCGCCGTCGAGCGGTTGGCCACCACGTTCACGGCCACCGACGCACCGATCCCGACCGAACCGCCCGAGGCGCCGCTGCCCGACGGCAGGGCCTTGCCCGTCGTGCTGGTGGCGTCGGCGGCGGTCAGGCTGACGTCGCCGCCGCCCGCGTCCACATTCGCGCCGCTCTTCACGAGCGCATCGCTGGAGGTGTCGGCAATATTGAGCGCGAGCGAGCCTGCGAGGCCCACCTTGCTGCCGCCGGCCCCGGAGGTCGCTTCCGCGTCGAGCGTGTTGGTCGTGTCGCCGCTCACGCTCGTCATCAGTGCTTCGAGCGTCAGACCCTTGGAAGTGACCGTCGCGTTCTGTCCGATGGACGCTTCGTTGACCGACTTCACGAGGTTGACCGAGACGCCGGCGCCGATACCCACCGTCGTCGTGCTGCCCACTGCGCTGCCATCGGACAGCGCGGAGCCGTCCGTGTTGTTCGAGCTCGAGAGCTTAAGCAACCCCTTCGCCGTGATGTTGCCGTTATCGGGCACCGTCGCCGTGGCGCTGGAGGTCTGCAGGTTCACCGCCACCGCCGCCGCCACCGAAATCTTGCCTTCGCTCGAGGAGGCCGAGGGCTTGCCCGCAACCGCGCTGCCGTCCTTGCTCTGCTCGCTGGCGTCGCCGACGCCGTTCTTGCTCTTGACGCTGGTGCCGGCATCGAGCTGCTTGCCGACCTTGCTGTCGACGTCGCCGTCGTCGGAACTCGCCTGGTCGTCGCTCTTGCCTCCCAACACGCTCGCCGTGGCCGAGGTCGCGCTCGCCGAGGATCCGTGCGCGAGGAAGCTGACGTTGCCCTTGCCCGGCGCCGTCGCTGCCGAGGTATCGATCCAGCGCGCGGTCGTCGCGCTTACCTCGTCGTCGACCAGCGCCACCGCCACCGCCGCCCCGATCGCCGCGCTTGATCCCTGCGTGCTGCCCTTGGCGGTCGCGCTCGCGCTCGCGGTCTGGTCGGCCTGCACCAGCAGGTCGCCGGTCAGCACGAGCGTCGAACCGCTGCCGATGCTCGCCGTCGTGGTGTTGTTGATTACGTTGATTGCCGCCACCGGCGTGATTGCCGTGCCGCCCGAGGAACCGGCCTCGGCCGACGTCGTCACGGTGTCGGCGCCGGTCGCCTGCAGCGTCAGATCGCCGGCGCCCGTCAATCCCGCGTTGTCCGTCAGTTGCGCGGTGGAGCGGTTCGACACCACGTTGATCGCCACCGAAGCGCCGATGCCCACCTTGGATCCCGAAGCGCCACCTGCGGCGGGCGCCGAGGCGGCACTGCTGGAGGTAAGGTTCTCAGAAGTCAGCGAGACATCCCCCGTACCGCCCGGCAAGATGGTGACCCCGGTGTTGGTCAACGCCGTGCTGGCAGGGTTGATCAACGCCGCGCTGGAGAGGTCGAGCGCGTTGACCGCGATCGAGCCCGCGACCCCGACGTTGCTCGCGCCCGCGCCGGAAACCGCGCTGGTGCTGAACTGGTTGATCGCGCCGCCCGGATTCATGCCCGCGGTGACCGCGAGGCTTTGCGCGTTCAGGTTCTGGCCGACGAAAGCCTGGTTGGTCGACTTGGCGACGTTGACCGCCACCGCCACGCCGACGCCGGTGCTGCCCGAAGTGGCGCTGCCGTCCGCGCTCACGGCGGCGCTGTTGGTGGCGCGGCTGGTAAGGGTCACCGTGCCGTTCACCGTCGCAAGCTGGGACGAACCGAGCGAGGTCTGCGTGGTGTTCTGCAGATCGCTAACCGCGACCGCGCCCGCGACTTTCACCCCACCACCCGAGCCGCTGTCCGCGGTGCTGGTGTCGTCCTGGTACTTGGTCAGCGTCTGGCTGCTCTCGCTGGTGCCGGAGGTATCTTGCTGCGCGCCCTGCGCGGCCGACTTGGCCGTGGCGGTGAC
Organism: Burkholderiales bacterium; assembly: GCA_035308765.1. Taxonomy (GTDB): domain Bacteria; phylum Pseudomonadota; class Gammaproteobacteria; order Burkholderiales; family SG8-39; genus RBG-16-66-20. The sequence continues at coordinate 13,527 of DATGGA010000033.1, read as the reverse complement.
CGTATTCGCGGTCAACGCGCTGAGGTTGAGGCTGCCCGCGCCGACGGTCGTATTGCCGTCGATCATGGCGGAAGTCGTCCCCGTAATGGTGCTGACCGCGACCGAGGCGCCCGCGGCGCTGCCGCCGGCCGCGGCAGCGTTTGCGATCTGCGTGGTGGTTACCGTGTTAGTCGCAGACAGGTCCAACAACCCTGCGATGTTGACCGTAGTCGTCGCGACCGGGTCCCCGATGTGCACCGTCGCATTGCTGACAACGGCGGATACCGCCACCATTCCGTCGCCTGCCATGTTGGCGAAGGCCGAGCTGGGCGTCGCGTTGGCGGTCACAGTCGACGAAGCGGTGAGATGCGCGTCGCCGGCGGTCGTCGTCAGGCTCGAACTTCCCTTGACGTCGACCGATGCGTTGGAATTCACACGCAGGATCGCGAGCGGGATGCCCGCGGAGGTCGCTGAGACATTGACCGAGGCGACCGAGTCGAGGGTCAGCGTACCGCCGGAAGCCGCGAGCTGGCTCGAATCGACGACGATGCTCGCCGTGGCGTCGGAGGAATTGATGCCGGACAGGATCAATGCATCGGTCACCGACGATAGTGTCGAAGTGAGCGCCGACGATGCCTGCAGCAAGACGCTCCTGCCCCTGACCGTGGCCGAAGACAGGTTGATTTGCGCAGTACCGCCGCTCGCCTGGGTCGCAGTCAGCGTCACGGCGCCGCCGGTGAAACCGCTGTCGGCCTGCGCCAGCAGCATGCTCCCCGATTTCAGCACGATGCTAGGCGCCGTGAGCGAGATATCGCCGGAGTTGCCGACTGAAGCCGCGTTCAGGAAATCGGTCGCACTACCGATCTGTCGGCTTGACAGCACGACACCGTTCTCGATCGTGATACTAGTGCCCCCGATCAAGGCGACACTACTGCCGTCGTTCTGGGTCATGTTGGTAGTGATATCCAGGTTGGCCACTGGATCCACCACGACCGAACCTGCGCGCCCGTTGGCCGCGCCTGCGGCGAACGTCCCGCCCGCCAGCGTCACCGCGTTGACCGCGCTAAATTCGATCGATCCGCCGTCGCCCGAAGTACCGGCGCTTGCGTCGATCGCCGCGCCGCCGGCGAATGTGGCGTTGTTGCCGCCGTAGACGGAAATCGAGCCGCCCGCGGAGTTCGCGCCGTTGCCCTGCGCCGAGATCAGCGCGCCGGACTGCACGTTGACGTCGTGACCCGCGGTGATCGAAATGCCGCCGCCGGAGACCCCGACGCCGCCCGGCGCGGCGATGGTGCCGCTCACCGTGACGTCGTTGTCGGCGATGATGACGATCCTGCCTTCCTTCATGACGACGTTGGTGCCCGAGGTGATGCCGTTGGCGTTGACCACGTCGGTGAAATCGGGGGCCGAGCCGACGAAGTGCGCGCCGCTGAAGATCGCGCCGCCGACGCTGATCGAGCCGGCACTCAGGGCGACGCCGTCGGCCGCGTTGACACGGCCGTCGATGGAGATGACGCCCGACGCGTTGCGCGGCGCCGTGCCGTTGAGCAGCTGCGTGACGGCCGCCGCGTTGGGCGTACCCGGCGAAAGGAAGAAGCTGTCTACGAAGGCTGGCGTCGGGGTCGAAACGGTCAGCGAACCGACGTTGACCACGCCGCTCGCGCCGACCACGAAGCCGTTGGGATTGGCGAACCAGACGTTGCCGCCGATGCGGCCGTCCTTGATCGCGTTCAGCACGCCGTAGATGTCGGTGCGCTGGTCGCGAACGATGTTGATCAGGTTCGCGGCGCCGTTGGGGACGTACAGATTGGTGGTGGTGCCCGCCCCTACGTTGAACGTCTGGAATGAATTGAAGGCGTTGGAATTGCTGACGGTCGCCGTGGTGACTTTTGTGACCGTGCCGACGGTGGTGACCGTGGTTGCGGTGCGCCCGTCGGGCTTGATCGCCTGCGCCAAGGCCAGGGTGGGGGCACAGAGGACCTCCAGCCCGAGAAAGAATGCGAGGACACCCGTGCGGCGCCAGACCGCGCCGACGCGTTCCCGCGGACTCGCGCCAAAGGCGAGCCTGGACCGCGTTGTTCTAGCTACGGAAGCCTGCACCTCCTGCTGCCCCCTCACTGCTGCCTTCCCAACGAACTAGATACTGCGTGCGCAGCACCTTAAGAGATGCCGCTTATTTATATTTAGCTCTACATTTTATCCCGGCACAGCGCGTGAATATGCGACTTAATCGCCATTCCGCAAAAGAATCCTAGCCAGCGGGTATTACCCGTTGATTTCGGCGAGGCTTCGGCCCTTGCCGTACCCCGGGTCCCCGGGACGCGTGCCGCCTTTGCTCACCTTCACCGCGCAATACTTGAACTCCGGGATCTTGCCGAAAGGATCGAGCTTGGGGTTGGTCAGCATGTTCGCCGCCGCTTCGTAGAAAGCGAACGGGATGAACACCGTGCCGCGAGGGGTCCCTTCATCTTCTCTTGAATACAAAGAGATTTTCCCGCGACGCGATTCGACCGTGACGATGTCGCCCGGCCTTGCGCCCAGCGCCGCGAGATCGAGCGGATGGATCGAGCAGACCGGCTCGGGTTCGATCGCATCTAGCACGCCTGCCCTGCGGGTCATGGCACCGGTGTGCCAGTGCTCCAACTGCCGGCCGGTAATCAGCACCACGGGGTATTCATCGTCGGGCCGCTCATCCGCGGGGATAATGTCGGCAGGGACGAACTTCGCCCGGCCGGTCGCGGTGGGGAAGATATCCGTGAATACGACCGATGTACCAGGATCTCCTTCGTTTTCGCAGGGATAGACGACGACGGAATCGCGCTCCAGCCGGTCCCAGGTGATGCCGGCAATCGAGTTCATGCCTTTGCGCATCTCGTCGAACACCTGCTTCGGGTGCGTGTAGTCCCAGTCCAGGCCGATGCGGCGCGCGATCTCGTTGATGATCCAGAGGTCGGGCCTGGCGTCTCCGGGCGGCTCGATCGCCTTGCGGCCCAGCTGCACCATGCGGTCGGTGTTGGTCACGGTGCCGTCTTTTTCCGGCCAGGCGGTGGCAGGCAGCACGACATCGGCGAGATAGCAGGTCTCGGTGAGGAAGATGTCCTGCACCACCAGATGCTCAAACTTGGCCATCGCGGCGCGCGCGTGCTCGGCGTCGGGATCGGACATCGCCGGGTTCTCGCCCATGATGTACATGCCCTTGACCTGGCCCGCGTCGGCAGCACGGATCACCTCGACCACGGTGAGCCCCGGCTTCTTCTCCAGCGTCGTGCCCCATAGCGCCTCGAAGCGCTTGTTGGCCTCGGGATTGTCGACCCGCTGGTAGTCCGGGTACATCATCGGAATCAGGCCGGAATCGCTGGCTCCCTGGACGTTGTTCTGGCCGCGCAGCGGATGCAGGCCGGTGCCCGGACGGCCGATCTGGCCGGTCATCAGGCAAAGCGCGATCAGGCAGCGCGCGTTGTCGGTGCCGTGCACGTGCTGCGAGATGCCCATGCCCCAGAGGATCATCGAACCCTTGGAAGTGGCGAACAGGCGCGCGACCTCCCGCAGCGTCTTGGCCGGAATGCCGCAGATGGGGGCCATTTTCTCGGGTGAATAATTCTTCGCGTTTTCCTTCAGCGCTTCATAGCCGCTCGTCCTGTCGGCGATGAACTTCTTGTCGACCAGATCCTCGTCGAGGATGGTGTGGATCAGCGCGTTCAGCATCGCCACGTCGGTGTCGGCGTTGAACTGCAGGACATAGGCGGCGTGGCGCGCCAGTTCGGTGCGGCGCGGATCGGCGATGATCAGCTTGGTGCCGTTCTTTGCCGCGTTCTTCATCCAGGTGGCGGCTACTGGATGGTTGACGGTGGGATTGGCGCCGATCACCAGCACCACCTCGGCGTTCATGACGTCGCTGACCTGGTTGGAAACCGCGCCGGAGCCGACGCCCTCGAGGAGCGCCGCCACCGAGGATGCGTGGCAGAGGCGCGTGCAATGATCGACGTTGTTGGTGCCGAAGCCGGTGCGCACCAGCTTCTGGAACAGGTAGGCCTCTTCGTTGGACCCCTTGGCGGAACCGAAGCCGGCGAGCGAGAAGCGATCCTGGTCCCGCAGTTTCTTCAGGCCTGTGGCGGCGAAATCAAGCGCCTCTTCCCAGCTTGCTTCGCGGAAAGCCTCGGACCAGTCGCCCGGATCGACCGTGAAGTGCGCGGTTTTCGGCTTCCCCGGCTTTCGGATCAGCGGTTTGGTGAGCCGCTGCGGATGCTTCACGTAATCGAAGCCGTAGCGGCCCTTGACGCATAGGCGGTTGTGGTTCGACGGGCCGTCGCGGCCGGTGACGAACTTGATGGTGTTGGTGGACTTCTGCACGTGGTAGGTGAGCTGGCAGCCGACGCCGCAGAACGGGCAGACGGAATCCACCTTCTTGTCGATCTGCTCCAGGCCCGCTTCGCGCGCCGGCATCAGCGCGCCCGTCGGGCAGGCCTGCACGCACTCGCCGCAGGCGACGCAGGTGGAAGCGCCCATCGGATCGTCGAAATCGAAGGCGATTTTCGAATGCTCGCCGCGGAAGGCGTAGCCGATGACGTCGTTCACCTGCTCTTCGCGGCAGGCGCGCACGCAGCGCGTGCACTGGATGCAGGCGTCCAGGTTCACCGCGATGCCGGGATGGGATATGTCGGGCTTCGGCTGTTTGCGCGCTTCGAAGCGCGGCAGGCCGACGCCGAGCTTTTTCGCCCAGACGTCGACCTTGTTGTTCAGCGTGTACTTCTTTTCCGGCATGTCGGACAGCAGCAACTCCAGCACCATCTTCTGCGAGGCGAGGGCCCGCGGGCTGTCGGTGGTGACTTCCATGCCTTGCGCCGGGTAGCGGCAGCAGGAAGGCGCGAGCACGCGCTCGCCCTTGATCTCGACCACGCATGCGCGGCAGTTGCCGTCGGGCCTGAGCGTGCGCGAATAGCACAGGTGCGGGATGGAAATGCCGTTCTGGCGCGCCGTCTCGATGATGAGCTCGTCGGGACGGCCGACGACGGTCTTGCCGTTCAACTTGAATTCGATCGGCAGCGTCGCAAGCTGCTTAGTGCTGATGCGGTCCATGGCGCTTTTCCGTGCCTTTTCCTGTTAACCCACTTCCTGAGGAAAGTACTTCATCACCGTGAGCGCCGGGTTCGGCGCCGCCTGTCCCAGGCCGCAGATCGAGGCATCCATCATGGCCTGTGAGAGTTCCTTAAGCAACGGTTGGTTCCATTTCCGGGCATCCATCAGCGTCAGCGCCTTGGCCGTGCCCACCCGGCAGGGCGTGCACTGGCCGCAGGATTCCTCCTTGAAGAACGCCATCAGGTTCTTCGCCGCGTCGGCGGCCCTGTCCTTGTCGGAAAGAATGATCACAGCTGCGGAACCGATGAAGGAGCCGTACGGCTGCAGCGTGTCGAAGTCAAGCGGGACATCGCCCATGCTGGCGGGCAGTATCCCGCCCGATGCGCCGCCGGGCAGGTAAGCGTAGAACGCGTGTCCCTCGAGCATGCCGCCGCAGAATTCGTCGATCAGCTGCCGCACCGTGATCCCGGCGGGCGCAAGGTGCATGCCGGGCTTCTTCACGCGGCCAGACACCGAAAAGGAGCGCAGGCCCTTCCTGCCGTTGCGCCCCTGGGCGGCGAACCACGCGCCGCCCTTCTCCACGATCTCGCGCACCCAGTACACCGTTTCCATGTTGTGCTCGAGCGTCGGGTAGTCGAACAGGCCCACCTGCGCGACGTAAGGCGGCCTCAAGCGCGGCATGCCGCGCTTGCCCTCGATCGACTCGATCATTGCGGACTCCTCGCCGCAGATGTAGGCGCCGGCGCCTCTACGGAGATGAATAGGCGGAAGAGCGCAAGGTGGTTTCGCTTTCAGCTTTTGAATTTCATTTTCCAGAATTTTTCTGCACCCGGCATATTCATCGCGCAGATAAATGTATATCTCTCCCACACCCGCACACCACGCTGCAACCAGCATGCCTTCGAGAAAACGGTGCGGATCGCGCTCGAGATACCAGCGGTCCTTGAACGTGCCCGGCTCACCCTCGTCGATGTTGACCGCCATCACGCGGGGCGCCGGCTCCGCGGCAACCAGTTTCCACTTGCGGCCGGTGGGAAATCCGGCGCCGCCCAGGCCGCGTAGCGCCGAATCCTCCATGATCCTGGTGATTTCCTCGCGCGTACGCTTGCCAGCGAGACAATCTGCGATCAGACGGTAGCCGCCCTCCTGCTTGTATTTCCCGAAATCGATGTAGCGGGTTTCGGGACAGCGGGTTTGTTTCCCGGCAACTGCTTTTTCGACGGAAGAAACGGAAGCGTTCAATACCGGGTACTGACCGACGATCGCCACCGGCGCCGACTCGCAGCGCCCGACGCAAGGCGCGTGCAGCACGCGAACGTCCTCGCCAAGGACGCTAGGCAGCTTCTTTAACAGGTCCTCTGCACCGGCCAGCGCGCACGAGAGCGAATCGCAGACCCGCACCGTCAGCGCAGCAGGCGGCCACTCGCCTTCCTTGACCACGTCGAAGTGGTGGTAAAAAGTCGCGACTTCGTAGACCTCGGCCTGCGAAATGCCCATCTCGCGCGCGAGCGCGGCGAGGTGCCGCGCCGACAGCCGGCCGTAGCGGTCCTGGATGCGATGCAGGTTTTCGATCAGCAGGTCGCGCCGGCGCGGCTCCGCGCCGTAAGCGCGGCCGCCTTCTTCCAGCAGCGCCCTGACCTCCTCGAGCGCTTTCGGCTCGACGCCACGGCCCTTCAGCCCGAATCCGCGCTTGCCGCCCTTTTTCACCCAGCCATTATCGGCTCACCACTGCGCAAAAATGCTTGACTACGGTCAACCCCGGCCCCCGCCAGCGCGCACGCCTATTTGAACAGGATCAAGGCTTTTCCGAATGTGATCCACGCACCCCAAGCCAGCGGCACGCCCACAAACAGCCAGGCCAGAAGAACGACCATCGGGCTGGTCGGCGTGTCATCCACCTGCGCGCCTTTGACCTCGGTGGCCTTGGCCGCCTCGTGCGCGAGCTTGCGCTCGGCCTCCAGTTCGGCGTCGGTCATGAAGTGCTTGTCGGCCACCGGCTTCACCAGCCAGTTGCAGACGAAGCCGACCGCCAGCAGGGCGCAAAGGATGTAAGCCGTGGTGTCGTACACCTGCGCCCGCGGCACGCCTTGCGCGAGTTGATACTCGCGCATGTAGTTCACGATCACCGGGCCGAAGATCCCGGCGGCAGACCACGCCGTCAGCAGTCGCCCGTGGATTGCGCCCACCATCTGCGTGCCAAACATGTCCGCCAGATACGCCGGCACCGTGGCGAAACCACCGCCGTACATGGACAGGATGATGCAGAACGCGCCCACGAACAGCGCGATGTTGTGGTTGTGGCCCGACCAGGGCGCCGACGCGTACATCAGGATCCCGAGAGCGAAGAAGATGAAATAGGTCATCTTCCGGCCAAAGTAGTCGGAACTGGAGGCCCAGACAACCCGCCCGAGGATGTTGAACAGGCTGATCAGGCCGGCGAATCCTGCGGCGATCGCGGCGATCTGGCCCTTCTGCAGGGCCGACAGGTCGTTGAACTTGACGTCCACACCGAGCAGCTGGCCGGCGAACACTTCCTGCAGCATCGGCGAGGCCATGCCGATGATGCCGATGCCAGCAGTCACGTTGAGGCACAGCACCCACCAGATCAGCCAGAACTGCGGCGTTTTGTGCGCCTCGTCCAAGTGCACGTGGCGCGCAGTGATCATGGTGTTCTGGTTAGCGGGCGGCATCCAGCCTGCCGGCTTCCAGCCGGTCGGCGGAATGCGGTAGCCGAATGCACCGCAGGTCATGAAGACGAAATAGATCGCCGCCATCGCCAGGTAGGTTTCCCACACGCCCACCGAGGTAGGTGTGGCGAAGTACTTCATCAGATTGTCCGCGAGCGGCGCACCAATCATCGCGCCGCCGCCGAAGCCCGCAATGGCGAATCCAGTGGCCATGCCGCGGCGGTCAGGAAACCATTTGATCAGCGTCGAAACCGGCGAGATATAGCCGAGACCGAGGCCGATGCCGCCCAGCATGCCGGGCCCGATCCACATCAGCCAGAGTTGATGGGTATAGACCGCGATGGCACCGAGAACCAGACCTCCGCACCAGCACAAAGCGGCGACAAAGCCGGCTTTGCGCGGGCCGGCGTGCTCGAGCCAGCCGCCCCAGATCGCGGCCGCGCCGCCGAGGAACACGAAGAACAGCGTGAACATCCAGCCCAGTTCGCTGATTTTCCAATCGCAGGTCGTCACGAACAATCCCGCGATGAACGACATGTCGGCCGGGCAGGCAATCGCCGATTTGGCGTTGAGCGCGCGCGACAGCGGCAGCCAGAACACGCTGAAACCGTAGGCCATGCCGATGCACAGGTGGATCGCCAGCGCCGCCGGCGGCACCAGCCAGCGATTGAATCCGGGCCCCGCGACGATCCGCTCCTTGGCGAGCAGACCGACTTGCCCGTTCATGCCCCCTGCCAATACCCCCGTCGCTTCGCTCATTCACGCCTCCTCAGGTCGCGGAAAAACTACTTTCTATATCGCCGCTTGCTTAACAGCTTGCGGCACAGCTTTATTCATTCATATTACCGGAAGCAGCCCAGCGTCGCCCCAAGGCACTGTTGTGCAGCGCAGCGAGTTCTGTGTCCGGCAATTTCCTTGACTGCGGTCAATCGCCGCCGGTTTTCGGATGCGCAAAGCCGCGCCGGGATTCCTCGATGAAAATTTTCAACTCTGCAACGGCAGCGCCGTCAATCGCAGCCATGCGCTCGAGGGCCTCGCGCAAACTGACCCCAGGGGAATCGAGCAGGCGGTAGGCCTGCTTCAATGCGGTGATTTCCGAAATCGGAAAACCGCTACGCTTCAGCCCGACGCGGTTGAGGCCGCGGGCCCGCGCCGGACTGCCCTCGGTAATGCAGAACGGCAGAGCGTCCTGGGAAATCCTGGCAAGGCCGCCGATCATGGCGTTGCGGCCGATGCGGCAGAACTGGTGCACGCCCACCCCTCCCGAGATGAAGGCGCGATCGCCCACCACGACCTCCCCCGCCAGGTTGGAGCTGTTGACGATGACCACGTCATTGCCGACCTGACAGTCGTGGGCGACATGGCAGTACGCCATGAGAAAACAGCGCGAGCCCACACGCGTGGCGCTCCCGGGCCGGGAACCGCGGTGGATGGTGACGCCTTCCCGGATCGAATTGTCGTCGCCGATCTCGGTCGTGCTGTCGCAATCCCTGAACTTGAAGTCCTGCGGATCACCGCCGATCACGGCGTGCTCGGCGACGCTGTTGCGCGCTCCCATCCGCGTGCGGCGCTTGATCACCGCGTGGCTGGCGATCCGGCAACCATCGCCGACAACAGCATCGTCCTCGATGACCACGTAGGGGCCCACGAGGACGCCATCGCCAAGCCTGGCGCCGGCGGCGACTAGGGCGGTGGGATGGATGGTCACGGGAGCATAGATATCCGGTGCGCCATCGCGGAATGCTGCCTCAAGCCGGCGCCCGCTTGTCATTCACCCACGCATCGAGCAGCGTGTAGGTCACCGCCAGCACCACCGGTCCGACGAAAATGCCCACCAGGCCGAAGGACAGCATGCCGCCAATGACCCCGGCGAAGATCAGCAGCAGCGGCAGGTCGGCGCCCCGCTTGATGAGCAAGGGGCGCAGGAAATTGTCGATCGTACCGACGAAGATGGTGCACACGAGCAGGAAAGTGGCCCAGCCGGTGCTGTCATTCCAGTAGAGCCAGCCGACGGCGGGCGCGAGCACGAGAACGGGTCCGAGCTGCGCGATGCACAGCACGAACATGATCGCCGTCAGCACGGCAGCGAGCGGCACGCCGGCGATCGCCAGCGCGATGCCTCCGAGGACGGACTGGGCGATCGCCGTCACCACCACTCCGAGCGCGACGCTGCGGATCGCCTGCCCCGTCAGTTCCACGGCCTGCGCGCCGCGCTCGTTCGCCAGCCGCCTGCCGAAACCCGCCAGCCACTCGGCCCAGGCTTCGCCATTCGCGTACAGGATGGCCGACAGAATCACGGTCAGCAGGAACTGGATGAACACCAGCCCGAAACTGCTCACTTTGGAGAGGAACCATTGCGCGCCTGCGCCCACGTAGGGTTCGGCCTGCGCGACAAGATCGTGCACGCCCTTGGCAGCGACGGTGTCCCACGTGGTAACGGCCCAATCGCCGACCAGCGGCAGCGCGCCCAGCCAATCCGGCGGCGGCGGCAGGTGGTAGCCCTGCAGCTTCTTCGCCAGAGCGACGATGTCGTCGGCATGTTCGGCGATGGTGGCGATCGCAAGCGTGAGCGGCACGACGAACACCAGCAGCAGGCCGAGCACCATGACGGTGACAGCGAGCCACCGCCTGCCTCGCAGCCAGCGCTGCACGCGCAGCATCAGCGGCCAGGTCGCGACGACGATCATGGTGGCCCAGATCAACGCGCCGAGAAACGGACTCAGGATCCAGAAGGAAACCAGGACGAGGCCGCCAAGAAACAGCACGGCCAGGGTCGTGCGCGTGAGGTCGATGTGCGGCTCGCTCATGGAAATCGATGATACCGCTTGCGCGCTTAAAATATCGCAGTGGCCGGGGCCGGATGAATCGATGAGATTCCTGCTCGCAGCGGCCGCGGCCATCGAAGCCGCCCTCCTATAGCCCTTACGCCGGGCCAGCCACGCGCAGTGGCAGCGACTTCATGCCGCGGAATACCATGGAGTTGAGCCACTCGATGCGGTCCCCGGCCTGCGCGAGCTCGATGTCCTTCCAGTGCCGCACCACTGCGGGCAGCGCCACCTGCCCCTCCATGCGCGCCAGCGGGAAGCCCAGGCAGATGTGCATGCCAAAGCCGAAGGTAAGATGCGCCGGGCCGCCCCGCGCGAGCTGCAGCCGGTCCGGCTGCTCATAGGTCTCCGGATCGCGGTTGGCCGCGTTCAGCATCAGGAACACCCGGTCGCCGGGCTCCAGGGACTTTCCGCGCAATTCCTGCCGCACTTTCACCACGCGCACCTGCGCGCCGCTCGGCCCGTCGTAGCGCAGCAGCTCCTCGATCGCGCGCGGGGCGAGTTCGGCGTCCTCGCGCAGCGCCTGCATCTCCTGCGGGAAGCGCAGCAGCGCGAGCAGGCCGTTGGCGATGTGATTGGTCGTGGTCTCGTGGCCCGCGAACAACAGCAGGATGCAGGTAGCGATGAGTTCGTCGTCGCTAAGCCTGTCGCCGTTGTCCTCGAGATTGACCAGTTGGGAGAGCAGGTCCTGCTCTGCTTTCCGTTTTCTTTCCTGAACGAGCTCCAGAAAGAATCCCGCCATTTCCCTGGTCGCCTTCTCGGCGATGTCGTACTTGTCCTGCGACATGCGCGAGCTGCCGATGAAAAAAGCCATGTCGTCCGACATGCGCTTTACCTTCGCGAGTTCCTCCTTCGGCACACCCAGCATCGCCATGATCACCAGCGCCGGCAGCGGCCCCGCGAAGTCGGCGACGAAATCGACGTCGCGCCGCGCGCCGATGCGTTCGAGCAGCCACGCGGTCAGTTCTTCCGCGGCCGGCCGCATCGCGTTCATCGATTGGAGATGGAACACCTTGCCCGTCAGGCGGCGCAGCCGGGTGTGCTCCGGCGGGTCGCGGAACACCATCCAGTGCGTGAGGTAGCGCATGATCTGACCGATGCGCGCCGCCTCCTCCCCCGGGAGCGTGGCGAAGAACGGCCGCAGCCGGTCCGAGGACACCTCGCGGTCGAGCAGCACCTGGCGCACGTCGTCGTAGCGCGTCAGCACCCAGGCCTTGAGGCGCGGACTCCAGTGCACCGGGTCCGCCTCCCGCAGGCGGCGGTAGATCGGAAAGGGATCGGCGAGGAACGCCGGCGCGTCGGGACGAAAATCGATTGCCTCGGTGCCGGACATTCTGCAATTATCCGGGAAACCTTCCTAAGGCATCCGATGTTTCGCCTGCTCACACTTGCCTGCGCATTACTTGTGGCATCCTGCGCCACCATGCCTGACATCACGCCTGCCGTAAGGGCCGATCTCGCGCCGGGCGGCAAAATCCGCGCGGGCATCAACTACGGAAATTTCATCCTTGCGACGAAAGACAAGGCCACGGGCCAGTCGCGCGGCGTCGCCGTGGACCTGGCGAACGACCTCGGACGCCGGCTCGGCGTGCCCGTCGAGATCGTCGCCTACGACAGCGTGGCTGCGATGGGCGATGCGGCCCCCAGCGGCGCCTGGGACATCGCATTCCTCGGGTCCGACCCGGCGCGCGAAAAGCTGATGGGCTTCACGACGGCCTATGTCGAGCTCGATGCCACCTATCTGGTGCCTGGCGCATCACCGCTCAGGAATGCTGCCGAAGTCGATCGCGCGGGCCTGCGCGTCGCGGCGCCGGCGCGCGCCAACTACGAGCTGTACCTGCAGCGCAACCTGAAGCAGGCGCAGCTCCTGTCGGTGCCAGGCAACGATACCGCGTTCGCCCTGCTCGCCAGCGGCAAGGCCGACGCGCTCGCCGGATTGACGCAGGCGCTCATCCGGCACGGCGCGGAACTGCCCGGGTCGCGCCTCGTCGAGGGACGCTTCATGGCGGTGCAGCAGAGCATCGCCGTGCCGAAGGGCCGCGACGCCGGCCTTGCCTACCTGCAAAGCGTCGTGGACGACGCCAAGAAGTCAGGCCTGGTCGCGCGCGCGATCGAGAAAACCGGCGCGCGCGGCGTTTCGGTCGCGCCAATCACGAATTAGGAACCGCATGAAACACAAACCTCTCGGCCGCACCGGCGTTCAGGTCTCGGAACTGTGCTTCGGCACCATGTCTTTCGGTGGCGACGCCGATGAAGTCACCTCCGCGGCCATGTACAAGGCCTGCCGCGACGCCGGCATCAACTTCTACGACTGCGCCGACCAGTACAACAAGGGCCGCTCCGAGGAGATCCTCGGCGCGCTGATCCGCGGCCACCGCGACGACCTGGTCATCACCACCAAGTGTTTCAACCCGATGGGCGAGGACGTGAATGCGCGCGGCACCTCGCGGCGGCACGTCATCCGCGCGGTCGAGGCGAGCCTCAAGCGCCTGCAGACCGACCGCGTCGACGTGCTGTTCCTGCACCAGTTCGACAAGCTCACGCCGATCGAGGAATCCATGCGCGCGCTGGAAGACATGGTGCGCGCCGGCAAGGTCCTATATCCCGCGGTCAGCAACTGGTCCGCCTGGCAGACGCAGCGCGCCGTGGACACCCAGAAGAAGCACAACTGGGCGCGGCTGCAGGTGCTGCAGCCGATGTACAACCTGGTCAAGCGCCAGGCCGAGGTCGAGATCCTGCCGATGGCCGCCGCGAACGAGATCGGCGTCATCCCCTATAGCCCCGGCGCGGCGGGCCTGTTGTCGGGCAAGTATTCCGGTGCCGCGAGCGGGCGGCTCAAGACCAACAAGATGTACGAGCTGCGCTACGGCGAAACCTGGATGTTCGAGACGGCCGAGCGCTTCGTCGCCTTCTGCAAGCAGCGCGGCATGCACCCGGTCAGCGCCGCGATCGCCTGGGTC